>NZ_JACCCK010000002.1:0-682796 GCF_013410135.1 Microbacterium sp. JAI119 | reverse complement strand
GTGGGCCAAATCAAACCGACATGAACACCCCGGCGCGTCGCAACATGGGCCAGACCAAAGCGACATCCCTGGGCCAAATCAGAGTGACAGAGTCACGAGCCTGATGGTCGAGGGCATCGTCTACCGGTATCGGTGCGGGATCTGCCGGACGTGTTGGGGCCGTGGCAGACCGTGTGGACCTGGCATCACCGCATGGCCACGGAAGGCACGTGGGACAAGGTGCTCGCGGCGCTGACTGCCGCCGCGGACGAGGCGGGGCTGGTGGATTGGTCGCTGTCGGTGGATTC
The DNA here is from genome assembly GCF_013410135.1 of Microbacterium sp. JAI119. Taxonomy (NCBI): domain Bacteria; kingdom Bacillati; phylum Actinomycetota; class Actinomycetes; order Micrococcales; family Microbacteriaceae; genus Microbacterium; species Microbacterium sp. JAI119. The sequence goes on along the minus strand of NZ_JACCCK010000002.1, from coordinate 682,509 downwards.
CACGATCGTTCGTGCGGATCAGCACGCGACGAACACGAAGCGCCTGACAGGGGGCTGGATCGAATTACACGAATCCGGGCGTCGAGCCGCGTGATCACGCGGTCGGCCGCTCCCGCGGCGGCCTGTCGACGAAGATCCACCAGCTCGTCGATGGCAACGGCCTCCCGCTGGTCGCGTTGCTGACAGTGGGGCAGGCCGGCGACTCGCCGATGTTCCTGCCGCTGATGGGGCACCTGCGTGTCGCTCGTCCCGTCGGCCGCCCCCGCCCCGACCCGACGCGGTCCGCGGCGACAAGGCGTACTCATCCCGCGCGATCCGCGGGCACCTGCGCGCCCGCGGCATCAAGGCCGTGATCCCCGAACCGTCCGACCAGTAAGGCCACCGCAAGCGCCGCCGGTCACGCGGCGGACGACCCGTCGGGTGTGATGCCGCCGATTACAAGGGCCGCAGCGTCATCGAGCGCCGCTACTGCCACCTCCAGCAATGGCGTGGACTCGCCACCCGCTACGACAAGCATGCGATCGTCTATCGCGCCGCAGTGATCCTCAACGCCGTCATCGCCTGGACCCGGCAATTGTCAGACACGCCCTAGACCACGGGTGACCGCTGGTGAAAATCATCTCGACGTTGCAACAAGCTGCGCCCGATTGCGCGCGCCGACCTTCCGGAGAAGGTTCGACACATGGAACTTCACCGTGTTGACGGAGATGAGGAGCTCTTCCGCGATTTCGGCATTGCGCGCTCCCGATGCGAGAAGCCGTAACACATCTCGTTCGCGCATGGAGAGTTGTGAGAATTCCGGAAGTGGCTCGGGTTCCGCCGGCGGATCGAGGGGGAGCCGGATGTCGACTGAGGACCCCCAGCCGGGTGTTGAGGAGACCGCAATCGCGCCGTCGAGGGCTGTGACGCGTTCGACGATTGGGCGGATCGAGTCGTCGTGTGCGGAAAGTTCGCCGGCCCCGTCATCTCGGATGCCGATCAGGAGATTTAGGCCGTCGCAGTCCCACTGGATGCGCACCCGCCGAGCCTCGCTGCGATCCGCGAATGCGAGCACCGAGCTGCGGACGATGGCGCGCGCCGCGTGCGCGACCTCTCCTGGGAGTGCACGACCGGTCGCGGGCGGCTCAACGAACTGCACGTCGAGATCGCCGAACCGGACGAGGGGGAGCAGGTCGCTCTGCAGTCGGGCGAACGCACCGACGACGGGTTCGAGGATGCTGCTGCGTTCCTGATCGGTAACAGCGCGCAGCCCGATCAAGGCGCTCGTTGCCGCCTCGATCGCCATGTTGCGTGCTGCGCGGTCATCGAGGCGGGGCGATCGCAGAAGCGCGAGCATAGATTCGAGCGTGATTGCGTGCCGGTCAGCATGTTCGGCGACGATTCGGGCGTGGTCGGCGACATGCTGACGTGACGCGGGCGACGCCAGTTCGGTGAGGTCCATGGTGACAACCTACCCACTCAGGTAGGCCCATTCTTACGGGTAGGTGGGCCTGCTCCTTTGCGGGGGAGCCAACGCGACCGTCGGCTGTGATGATAGGGCGATGGATGTCCTCGAAATCGGTGTGGGTAACTCGCTCAGCCGCATCGCCCGCGAACTCGAACTCACCACCGACAGACTGATCGCTCGCGACCGGGCGGGATTGGCGGAGCTCGCGGACATCGTCGACGCTGCTCCGCGAGTCTTCGTGCTGGGTGCAGGCCGATCGGGGCTCGCGCTGCGAATGACCGCGATGCGACTCATGCATCTTGGCCTGGCCGTCCACGTCGTCGGGGAGGTCACCGCTCCTGCGATCGAACCAGGTGACTTGCTCCTCGCTGCCAGCGGTTCCGGAACGACGGGCGGCATCGTGCGCGCGGCACAGACTGCCGTCGATGCTGGCGCCCGGGTGGCGGCTGTTACAACAGTCCCAGACTCTCCGCTCGCAACGCTGGCAGCCGTCACGGTAGTCGTGCCGGCTGCCGGCAAGCTTGATCGCTCTGAAGCGGCATCTGAGCAGTATGCCGGCAGTCTCTTCGAGCAATTGGTCGTTGTCCTCGGCGACGCGCTTTTCCACACACTCTGGCGCCGCTCCGGCTTGACCGCTGATGAGCTCTGGCCTCGCCACGCAAATCTCGAATGATTCAAACCACTGCACGAAAGGAATCCAAATGAAACTGCAGTTTGCCATGGACACCCTCTCCACCGAGGCCGCCCTCGAACTCGCTGCTGCCGCCGCGCCGCACGTTGACATCCTCGAGCTCGGTACCCCGCTTATCAAGAGTGCTGGCCTTTCGGCGATCACCGCGATCAAGAAGGCCCACCCCGACAAGGTCGTCTTCGCCGACCTCAAGACGATGGATGCCGGCGAGCTCGAGGCTGATATTGCCTTCACTGCGGGTGCCGATCTCGTGACGGTCCTCGGTAGCGCCGGTGACAGCACGATTGCCGGTGCTGTGAAGGCGGCGAAGAAGCACGGTAAGGGCGTTGTGGTCGATCTCATCGGCGTGAGCGACAAGGCGAAGCGTGCGAAAGAGGTCGTTGCACTTGGAGCAGAGTTCGTCGAAATGCACGCGGGCCTCGACGAGCAGGCCGAAGAGGGTTTCACCTTTGCCACCCTGCTCGAGGACGGCAAAGCTTCGGGCGTGCCGTTCTCAGTCGCAGGCGGCATCAATAGCTCGACGATCGCTTCGGTGCAGGAATCTGGTGCGCAGGTGGCTGTGGCGGGAGGCGCGATCTACGGCGCTCCCGATGTCGGTGCTGCCGCCGCGGGACTCCGTGCAGCCATTGTCTGACGACCCTGGGGCGTGTCTGACAATTGCCGGGTCCAGGCGGTGACGGCGTTGAGGATCACTGCGGCGCGATAGACGATCGCATGCTTGTCGTAGCGGGTGGCGAGTCCACGCCATTGCTGGAGGTGGCAGTAGCGGCGCTCGATGACGTTACGGCCCTTGTAGTCGGTGTCGCGCGTCAGACTTAGTGGCAGGGGTTGTTAGTTGCTGAGGCAATGCCCCTACTGGAAGGTCTAAGAACTATGAGTCGTCCCCCGGTGATCCCGGCGGAGAAGAAGATCCGCATTGTGTTGAGAGTGCTTCAGGGTGAGATCTCGATCGCGGAAGCCGCGCGTCGGGAGAAGGTGTCAGCTACTGATTCCCAGGAGGCAGGTCGCCTGCGTCGCGGGTGGTGCAGGAGCGATTCTGTGGAGAACAGCAGTAGGAGGGGCCCGGATTGGGCCCCTCTTACTGCTGTTAATAGTTCTTGCTGGCGGATCCGACGCTGTGGCCGCCACGCTTCAACCAACCACTACGTGCACCGTCCCGGCCGCCGATATCTGACGCGCCAACACCCAAGGAGAATCACATGAAGTACATGGTCCAGATGACTGTTACCCCGCCCAAAGACATGGATCCGCAGGAGTGGCAGGAAATCCTGCGCCGTGAGAAGGAGTACGGCCAGGAGTTCATGAAGAACGGTAAGTTCCAGCACATCTGGCGGATTGTGGGCGAATTCGCCAACGTCAGCATTTTCGACGTCGAATCTAATGACGAACTGCACACCATCCTCGCCGGATTCCCGCTCTTCCCCTACATGGACATGAACGTCACGGCCCTAGCCAAGCATCCCTCTGCCCTCAACTGATCACAGCAGAGCTGTGCGTCGCTGACGGCGGGAACCTGGTCACCGGGTTCAATCGCCAGGGTGTGGGTGTCACGGGCATTCAATTCACCCGACGCAGACAGCCTCCGCACTTTTCGACGCCGAACACCGACGTTCATTGGGCGATGCGGCCATTCGAGGACTTCGCGGCATGGGTTGTGTCCGGCAGAGTGGTGTATCGGTAGCTCGGTGAGCGTGTCGCCTGGGATGGCGACGGTCACCGCGTGATCTTTGGCGCTTGACCCCTGATCTTGGACTCGCTGATTCCAGCACGATGCTGGGGAAGCGAGAATCCAAGGGATGGCTAGGAAGAACTACACGGACGAGTTCCGGCAGCGGGCGGTGGACTTGTATGAGTTCACGCCGGGTGCGACGCTCAAGGGCATCGCCGGGGATCTCGGGATCTCTCGGGGTGCGCTGAAAGAGTGGGTCGACAAGTTCGGCTCCGGGGTCACGGTTGCCGCTGCGTCGCCGCCGGGGGCGACGGGGCGACCGGAGTCGCAGGCGGCGAAGGTCCTCCGGTTGGAGGCCGAGCTCGCGGCCTCGCAGGCCGAGGCCCGCAAGCTCGAGACGGAGCGGGACATCCTCCGTCAGGCGGCGAAGTATTTCGCCGGGGAGACGAACTGGTGAACCGCTTCCAGTTTGTTGAGGATCACAAGGACGCCTACGGCGTGAAGCGGTTGTGTGAGGTCGTCGAGGTCGCCCGCTCGTCGTTCTACGCCTGGCTGGACTCCGCCGGGCGGCGAGCCGCGAAGGCGACAGACGACGCGGTGTTGGCGGCGCGGATCCGGGTGCTGCAAGACCCCGCTCAGGGCGGCGACCGCGCCTACGGGGCACCCAGGATCACCGCCGACCTCAACGACGGTGTGCCCGTGGCGGAGCGGGTGAATCACAAGCGCGTCGCGCGGGTAATGCGTGAGCACCGTCTCGCGGGGATCCGGTTGCGACGACGGGTGAAGACCACGATCGCGGACCAGTCCGCCAGGCGCTTCCCCGACCTGATCGGACGGGACTTCTCCGTCGGCGACCCCGGCCGCCGCTACGTGGGCGACATCACCTACCTGCCTATCGCTGACGGCACGAACCTCTACCTCGCGTCCTGCATCGATCTCGGCTCCCGGAAGCTCGCGGGCTGGCAAGTCGCCGACCACATGCGCACCGAACTCATCGAGGACGCCCTCCGTGCCGCGCACCGCGACCGCGGGTCGCTGGTCGGCGCGATCTTCCACTCCGACCACGGCAGCGTCTACACCTCGAAGGCCTACGCCGCGCTCTGCGAGCAGCTGGGCGTGACCCAGTCCACGGGCGCGGTCGGCACGAGTGCCGACAACTCACTCGCGGAAAGCTTCAACGCCACGCTCAAGCGCGAACTCCCGGACCAGGCCACCGCCTACCGGGCCGTGTTCCGGTGGGCGAACCGCTACAACACTCGCCGGCGCCACTCCGCGATCGGCAACATCAGCCCGAACGCCTACGAAGCCGCGCGCTCCGCTACGCTCGCGGAAGCGGCATAATCGAACCGACACCGTGTCCACGATCAAGGGCCAAGGTCCGTCCGCGGCTTCAGCGGCGTGAAGCAGCATTTGGATGCTGGAGAGTCCTTGCGCGACGGTGTCGTGGATTTCACGCGCGAGACGTGCACGCTCGGTGAGGACGCCTTGCTGGCGTTCGGTCGCGGCAAGCCGGTCACGGGTGGCGAGCAGTTCGGCAACAAGTGCTTCCCGCTCGACGGCATCACGGGCGAGTGCACGGTAGCCGAGACCGATGAGGAGCGCCACGCCGGCGCCAACGAGGGGACCGATCACACCGCCGACGGTGAAGCCGCCATGCAGCCCGAGGGCGAGAACCGCGATCAGCGTCGCGATGATCACGGCGGCAGGCCCGACGATTCGGGGTAGGACGTGCAGGTAGAGAAAGAACAGCGGGAACACCAGGTACGCCGCTTCCGGCACCAGCACGAGCAGGTTCGGGATCCTCGTCGGGGAGGTCGCAGCTGTCGATCAAGGAAAAGCGAGCGGCCAAGCGCGAAAAGCGCGAACCCGACGTCTTCCTCAAGCCGCGCAAGGGAGCGAGCCGCTGATCGGCTGACCGGGGGACCCCTTGGGTGCGAGGAGTTCCCCGGTCGCAACCGACCGCTCGCAACCGTTCAGGAGCAGGATGCAACCCTCGACAGTGTTCACCATCGGTCACTCCACACACCCGATCGAGGAGTTCATAGCGCTGCTCGAAAACAACGGCGTGCAACAACTCATCGATGTGCGGACGGTTCCCGGCTCCCGACATAACCCGCAATTCGGCGCGCAGGCGCTTGAGGAAAGCCTGACGGACGCAGGCCTGCACTATGCGCGGATGGAAGAACTCGGCGGTCTCCGCCACACCCCAGTGAATGTGGAGAGCATCAACGGCGCCTGGCGCAACAAAAGCTTCCGAAGCTACGCCGACTACATGCAAACCGAGCCCTTCGCGCGTGGAATAGACCGTCTGATCGATCGAGCAAAAGAGAAGACTGTGGCGATCATGTGCGCGGAAGCGGTCCCGTGGCGCTGCCACCGGTCTCTCATCGCGGATGCGCTGCTCGTTCGCCACATTTCTGTGGAGGACATCATGAGCGCCACCTCCACCAAACCTCACACACTCACGTCGTTCGCGTCGGTGGACGGGCAGCGGGTCTGGTACCCGCCCACTCACCTGGAAGGGCAACCGTAGGCATAGCGAGCCTCTCGCCGATGTGACCGAGTTGTCATTCCGAGAATGGATGTCGTCCACCATGGGCACACTGCACTACGGCGGGTCGGAAGCGCCGATCCACATCGAGGAGCGTGCCCTCGCACACCTCAAAGTGATCGTCGCCACCAAGCTCCGCCGCAACGAGTCCTTCATCCTGTCCTGGCGTCATCCGGAAGGGGACCCTGAAGGGCGTAGCACCGTCTGGTTACACCCGTCGATCCCACTGCAATTCACCTTCGATGAGCTCGAACCCCCGCAACTCAACCTGCAATGGCTCCACGCGCTGATGGAGTCAGCCAACAGCTCCGGAGGCATCACGTTCCTCGAGGAAGTCCTGGAAGCACCCACAGGATGACCCTCACTCGAGTGGGAACGATACTACGTGGTCCAGCCTTGAGTATTGCGAGTCGAAAACTCTCGAGCCGAGGGAGCAGCCCTCTCGAAACGATGAGTTCCCCAAAACCGAGGCTCCGAGAGGGCTCGTCACAGAAACGTGACATCGCCTCGTTGCGTGTGGCGTAGCGCCCCAGACGCTCCGCAAGTAGCCCCAGCTACTAACCAAACGTTACCATCCATGTCCCCCAAAAGGTGGGCATGGTGGCTTAACTGCAGCGGCGCGGCGTTTGCTACAGGCAACTTACCGCAGTGACTCGCCCCGGTGTGTCCGGAGACAGGATTCCTTGGAAGGATCTGTCTTATGGGACGTCCCAGTAAGTATCCGCGCGAGCTTCGTGAGCGCGCTGTCCGTATGGTCGCCGAGGTGCGATCCGATTATCCGAGCGAGTATGCCGCGATGACTGCGGTCGCGCAGATGCTCGGGATCGGGTCGCCGGAAACGATCCGCACCTGGATCCGCCGGGAGCAGGTCGACGCGGGCGACCGGCCCGGTGTGACGACTGACGCGACAGTGGAGATCAAGCGCCTCAAGCGGGAGAACGCCGAGTTGCGGCGGGCGAACGAGATCTTGAAGGCGGCTTCGGCTTTCTTCGCGGCCGAACTCGACCGGCCACACAAGCGATAGTCGACTTCATCGACGAACACAAGGACCGCTGTCCAAGCAGCGGATGCAGGAATTGGCGCGATCATTCGCGATCGAATCAAGACGATTGGCCCGGCAGCGACTGCCCTCGCGAACCTTGCAGCTCTTCTCTGGCTTCTGCTGCTGTAGCGACCGCGCCGACCCCAAGATCCGTGCACCGAAGTCAGCTCGACGTAGGGAATCCCCTACATATCTGGGGTGACGAGTGAGGTCAGCAACCCGCTCACAAGTCCGGGCAGATATCGCCCTCCTGCCGTGAAGCGGGGTTAACGTGGGCGTATGCCGGTCTCATCCGCAGTCACACGCAGCGGGTCACTTGAGCCGACGGGAAGAGATGCGTTATGTCGAAGGAACTGAGCAAGAAACGCTCACGGTCAGCAGCTGGCCGCCTGAGCCGTGAACTCATCGTCGAGACGGCGTTGGAACAGATTGACCGTTCGGGCGCCCAGGGGTTGTCGATGCGCTCCCTCGCCCAAGAGTTGGGTGTCGAGGCAATGTCCCTATACCGATACGTGCATGGGCGAGAGGATCTCCTGGAGGGTGTGATCGCTCTGCTCCTCGGCAGGCTGACCTCAAACCTGGATGACGAGCTAGCCGAGCATTGGCAAGGGTTCCTGCAGGATGTTGCCCACAAGGTGCGGCAGATCGCGATCGATCATCCTCACGCGTTCCCTCTGGTCGCTACACGGCATCCTGCCGCTCCGTGGCTGCGTCCTCCGTTGCGCAGTGTCGAGGTCGTGGACATGTTCCTCCGCACCCTTCTGGGTCATGGCTTCACCGACGCTCAAGCGGTCGACGCGTACCGCGCGTTCAGCAGCTTTCTGCTCGGCCAGCTCCTCCTGGAGTCCGCGGTGCGCGGGGCCGAAACCGGTCCTGTGGAAGAGCCCCTGGATGAAGGGGACGCGGACATCCCCGAGCGCGACGGCCAGGTCGGTTTGCACGATGCACCGGAGGTGCGGAGGTTGCGGTCCTTGCTCAGCGAGGACCGCTCCGATGAGGAATTCGAGGTGTCGCTCGAGGTTCTTCTCGACCGCCTCAACCGAGACATGACCCAATAGCCCTGCGGCTCCACGAGTGCGGTCGCATCTTCCGCCTCCGCGCCGCGGGTCCGGTGATGGGTTACTGTTTTCCGGGCTCACCCTGATCCGTGTCGTGGGGCGTCCGCGTCGTTCGAGTCCGCTTGTTCGCGGAGCTGGCGGCCCTGCTCAATGTCCTTCTGTTCCTTCTCGGCGGCCTTATCGCTCTTGCGGGTGTCGCGGGGAGGGAGCTGGATGTCCTCCTCCGCAGCGATTCCGGCCTGCAGCTGGCGTCCGCGCTCGAGCTCGGCGTCGAATTCCGCACCAAAGAGCAGCGCAAGATTCGCGAGCCACAGCCAGAGCAGGAAGATGATGATGCCGGCGAGAGAGCCGTAGGTGCGGTCGTAGTTGGAAAAGTTCCCGACGTAGAATCCGAATGCGAGCGTGGCCAGAGCGAGGACGATGATCGCGAGGAGGGCGCCGATGCTGATCCACCGGAACTTGGGCTGCTTCGCGTTCGGGGTGGCGTAGTAGAGGATCGCGACGACCAACACCACGATGAAGGCGAGCAGAGGCCACTTGGCGATGGACCAGATCGTTTGGGGAACGTCGCCGATGCCGAGGGCATCGCCGATCGCTTTGGTGACGTCGCCGGAGACGACGAGGATGATCGCGGCGAGAACGAGCAGCACGATGATGATGACTGTGACCAGCAGCTGGGCGGGCTTCAGCTTCCAAAACGGCCGGCCCTCCTCGATCTCATAGATCCGGTTCATCGCACGGCTGAACGCGCCCACGTAGCCGGATGCCGACCAGATGGCCAGCAGGATACCGGTGATGAGAGCGAAACCGGCACCCGGAGACTCGGCGATCTGCTCGATCGGCCCACGGATCGTGTCGACCGTGTCACCGGGAGCGACCTGCTCGATGATTCCCAGCACTGCGTCGCTGGCGGCTTTTCCTTGGCCGACGACACCGAGGAGCGAGAAGATTGCGATGAGGGCAGGGAAGACCGACAGCACCGCGTAGTACGTCAGCGACGCGGCGATGTCGGTGCATTGATCGGAAGAGAACTCGCGGATCGTTTTCCGCAACACGTACTTCCAGGACCTCTTGTGCAGATCGTCCGGGGAGTCGGGCTTGCTGGTGGATTCGGGGTCCGGGGCGTTGCGTTCGGTGGAGGGGGCTTTGCTGCTCATCGCGAGTCCTTCATCGTGGGGGGCGGGCCCGTCTGATGACGGGCCCGCCCGATCCGTGTAGGTCAGTTGTCGGAGATGTTCTCGCGAGCGTGCTGAGCCTGGTCTTTCACTTCACCGGCGGCGTTCTGTGCTTCATCCTTGACCGTGGAGACGGAGTTTTGCGCCGATTCCTTCACGGATTCGACGGAGGCCTGCACGGGCTCTTTCAGATGCTCGCCGACTTCCTTCGCGACGTCTGTGACCTCGTCCACCAGCGGCTGCGCCTGCTCCTTCACCGTGGCAGCGAGATCCTTCTCTTTCGACGATGCAGGGATCAGCGAGGCGACGACCAGACCGGCACCGAAAGCGATCAATCCGACCGCGAGCGGATTGCCTTCCGCTTTGGCCACGGCGCGGTCCTTCACGTCGCCGACGTGAGATCCAGCGCCCGACAGTGAGGAGCCGGCGTCGTCTGCGGCGCCCATCACACGCTCCCGCACGGAGCCGAAAACTCCGCGGACCTTGTCGATCTGCCGGTCCACGATCTTCGACGGCGAGACCTTGTCGGCCAGCGCGTCCACATCCATGCCGAGGTCTTGGCGGGTCCGCTCGATGTCGGCGCGGATCTCATCGGGTGAATCGCTCATCGGTTCTCCTCATTTCTCTTCAGCGTTTCGGGGATCTCTTTGAGGGTGTCCACGGTTTGCGGGGCGCCCTTGACTTGCTTGAACTGAGTCCGTCCCACCAGGAACAGGATCGCGGCGATAATCGCCCAGAGAACGGCGACGACGACGCCAGACCAGCCTCCGCCAATCAGGGTCCCCAGTGCCCACCACAGTGCGACAGACAAGAAGAACACCGCCATCAGCCCTCCGTAGCCGGCGGCACCCATGAGGCCTGCGCCCTTGGCGGACTTGGTTGCCGAGTCCTTCAACTCCGCTTTGGCGAGCGTGACCTCTTGGCGCATGAGCGTCGAAATGTCACGGGAGACCTCGCCCAGCAGATCTCCGATAGACGTCGACGCGGCCTTCGCCTCAGACGGCGTTGGGTCGGTCATAGCCGCCCTCCCCGAGAAGATCCGGACGGCTAGAAGCCGTCTGTGTGTAGACGGGGGTGCCGCCCGCGCCGAGGTCGTTCACGACAGGGACAGGTACCGAGGGGTCCGGGTGCACCTGCTGCGGCGGCGACACTGGTGCCGATGAGGCGTTTTTCTCGTCCGACGCGTTCGCGGCGAGAGCGCGAGTGAGGCGGCCGACGACGATTCCGCCGATCGCTGCGGCGAGGATGAACGTGCCCGGCTTGCGGCGGGCATAACGCTTGACTTCCGTGAGCACGGAACCGGGATCGCGGTCACCGAGCCACGTCGCGGCTGCGGACAGGCGACCCGAGACTTGCTGGACCAGATCGCTGGCGACGCCGCTGCCGTCGGAGTTAGTGGCCATGGAACTGAGTTCGTCGCTGACCGAGCGAAGACCTCCCGCGAGGCGCTGCTGCTGCGTGTTGGCCTGCTCCGACAGCTCCCGCTGGGTCTGCGCGTACAGATCCTTCGCCTGAGTCTTCGCCTCCCCGACGACAGAAGCCGCTTCATCCTTGGCCGTACCCAGAACATCCTTCGCCTGCGACGTGGCCGTGTCTTTCAGGTCAGAGGCTTCCTGCTTGGCAGCGTCCACCTTGCCTGAGGAATCCGGGGATCGTACGTCCGAGCCGCTCGGGCTGGTCGTCTCATAGTTGTCCGACATTAGTGCTCCTCTCGCGGACCGATCAAACCGATCGGTGAATCCTGTTGTAGACCCCCGCACCCGACTTCATCAGGACCCTTGCACCGAGCAGCCTTACGGTGTACACGGCCCGCCGGATCTCGAACAACGCCAGAGCCGGAGCCTTACTATGTAAGGTCGCATACAGTACGCCTCTATCTCCGGGAGGACAACCACCTCCCTCACCGGAATCCTCACCGCCCTCGGCGCTGCCGTGGTCACTCTCCTCGGCGCAATCCTCGGCGGCCTCGCAGGAATGCGCTACCACCGCAAGGTCGACCGCGTCGGACTCGGCCGCTGACCCTGCGGCAGACATCCGCGTCTTTAAGCGTTTCTCTCCCTCCGCCCCATCAACGAACGAACGAACGGCAGCATCGCATGATCAGCGAACAGAACATCGCCAGTCTCATCGGAGCCAACGTCACCGACACTGAGGGCAACAAGATCGGAAAGGTCGGCCAGATCTATGTCGACCCCACCACCGGCCGCCCGAACTGGGCGACAGTGGTGACCGGCCTGTTCGGTACCTCCGAATCGTTCGTTCCCCTCGACCAGGCCGACGCCGTCGACGGGGAACTCCGCGTCCCGCACACCAAGGACGTCGTCAAAGACGCTCCGCGCATCGACTCGGGCACCGACCTCACCGACGCAGAACAAAACGAGCTGTACACCTATTACGGACACGGCGGTGCTCCTGCCACCGCTCCCGCAGACGGTAACACCGCTCAGGTCGAGGGGTACGACACCTCCGGCCCGACCACCGACGACGCGATGACCCGGTCCGAGGAGCAGCTGCACGTCGGCACCGAACGGGTCGAGACCGGTCGAGCCCGCCTCCGCAAGTACGTCGTCACCGAACAGGAGACCGTCTCCGTCCCCGTCAGCCACGAAGAGGTTCGCCTCGAGCGGGAGCCGATCACTGACGGAAACGTCGGCGACGCTCTCGACGGCCCCGACATCAGCGAAGAAGAGCACGAAGTCGTCCTCACCGAAGAACGCCCCGTGATCGCGAAGGAAACAGTACCGGTCGAGCGTGTCCGCATCGGCACCGAAACGAAGACCGACACCGAGCAGGTCAGCGCCGAAGTTCGCAAGGAAGAGATCGAGCTCGAGGACGACACCACCCACCACACCGACCGCTGACCCAACCGTCAGTCCACTGAAAGGAGAATCCGATGGGTATCGGAGACGACATCAAGAACACCGCCGAAGATCTGAAAGGCAAAGCCAAGGAAGCCGCCGGCAAAGCAACCAACGACAAGTCCACCACCGCCGACGGTCACGCCGACCAGGCCAAGGCTGGCGCGAAGAAGGCCGGTCAGAACGTCAAGGACTCTCTGACCGACAAGTAACACCCTCAAGTTTCACGACGTATCCGGTGCCCCTACTTTCCCTTCGGGCACCGGATACTTTTTGCCCCCCATCAGCCCGGAACGCGCGCCGCAGCGCACGGAGACGCGCCAGCAGCTCGTCGTAATCGAAGGGCTTCCCCAGGTAGTCGTTCGCTCCGCCGTCCAGACCGGTGACACGATCGTCCACGGTACCGAGCGCGGTCAGCATCAGGATGGGGGTCGTGATGTGGGCCGTGCGCACGGCACGGATGAAATCCACGCCGTCCATGCCGGGGAGTCGTCGATCGACCACCATGACGTCATACCGCCGGCTCAGCGCGAACCGGAGCGCGGTCTCGCCGTCTGAGGCATGCTCGACGTCGTACACGTCTTCCAACACTTCGACGGTCAGCGCAGCGATGTCGGCGTCATCCTCCACGTAGAGCAGCGAACTGCGCGGCCTCTGTGCCGAGTCACCCATGGTCGCCGTCCTGTCGTCTGCGATCGAGATCATCAGCGTACGCCCGACCCAAACCCGGTCGGGTATCGCAGACTGATCTTCCGCATGCCGTCGCCGTCCGGCCAGAAACGATCGTTTTCGACTGGCGCGTCCTGGGTGCTCAGGTTGGTAGCCGGTAACACTCTCCGAAAGAGGGTTCTGGTGGGCGATTTTGGCCGATCGACGCATCCATTCGGTTGGGCGCGGCAGCTTGAACACTCGCGAGTTCGTGTCTTGCGTGCGTTGAGTTCTTGGAGTGTGCTTCTCTTACCCGGCTTTTCGATTCGTCATAGACGGAGTGGTTGCACCGTCCCCCCTCCTTGGTGCCCACTCCGAGCGGGGTGCCTCGACCTGTATGGCGGGCACCCCGTGCTTCATGCGATACCCAGACGCAGGCGGTCAGCGCTGCCGTTGGCTCTCCACGTGACGATGGTGATCGTGTCGGCGAGGCCGATGACTTTGCCGGCATGGTCGTCCGATTTAGGCAGGCGGCGAGGGGCGTGTGCGGGATACTGGTGATGCACCCGGCAGGAAGGCTGGTTATGGGTAAGTTCACGTACGAGGGCGACCAGAAGGTCGAGATCGAGGACCGCGCTCTGACTCATGTTCAGCTCGTCATCACGGCGAAGCTGCGTCGCGGGGAGCCGTTCCCGTTCACCTGGCGGGAAGATGTCAGCATCGGCGGCGGCCGGACGACGGTGTGGATCCACCCGGGCAGTAACCTCGTGTTCAAGTACTACGGGAGCCGGACACCCCCGGTCAATCGCGCGTGGATAGATGCGTTGGCGTTCACGGCGAACTCGCCGGCCGGCCTCTTTGTGGTGTCGGAACCGGCGGAGGGCACCAGGGCGGAAGAGGACCTGGCACCTGCCTTAACGTGACCTGCTCGCGCAACCCCTTTCGCCGACGGATCGGGGTTGTCGTACGGTGCTCTCTATGCATGAGCGGACGGTGGAGCAGACCCACGTGAGCATCGACGGCTCTCGTTTCGTGGTGTCCCCGTCACAGGACGTGGATGCGCTGTGCGAACAGCTGGAAGCTGCCGTGGCGACGGCGGGACTATTTGTGCGGTTCACGACGATGGAGGGCCGCCAGGTGAGAGCGTTGATCACGCCGCGCAGCCGGGTGCTGATCACCGATGAGAGCGTCACGTACGACTCGGACGACTCGGTGTTGTCGCTGAGCGCGTCGGGGAACTGGGATCTGCTCTAGGCGTTGCTGGCCTCGAGCTCGGGCGTCTCCAGGACCTCGTCGACGAGCATGATCCCGCCGCTGGAGTTCGCGGTGTGCATGAGCTGCTCCACCCACTTCACGTTGATCTGAGGGGCTTCGGGTTCGTCGAACACGAACCGCAGCGGGATCGAGGGGTGAACCCAGATCGTGGAGCGCCCGCCGGGCTCGCCTTCGGGGTGCTTCCAGGACAGAGAGAACGACTCGTTGCGGCGGAGTTTGGTTGCGATGACGATCTTCAGGTGCGCGAGAGCACGGTCATCGATATGGATCGCATCATCGGATGCCCCGTAGTAGAGAGTCGCCATACGCTCACCATAGCGGCAGAGGTAACCGGTGCCGCACGAGATCGCGCGGTCGAAAACCAACGCGCGTCGGGAGGATTGTGACCACGGGACGCCGTCTCCCGATGCGCGGGGACGGGCGTTGGTGATCGGGCGGTTGCTGAAGACTCTGGGGGAGGGAAAGCAACCGCCCGACCGCGTCGAAGATACCGGTCCCCAGGAAGGTGCCTCCCACCCATCGATGTCGCAGACGCGAAACAACAGTCCCACCTTTCCCCATGCCGCACAAGGCTAATTTTGCGCCCGGGGTCCGCTCGGCCAGGGGGGACGGGGTCGTCAGGGGAGCTGGTCGAGGACGAGTTCACCCCGCGAGGCGACGTGCTCCATCATCCGTTCGATCCGTGCGGGGTCGCTGAGACGCAGCAGGGCATCGTCGAAGGCGAAGATGAGGGGGATGCTCGGATGCATCCAGATCGTTAGACGACTGGCCGGAGCCTCGTCGCGGGGGAGCCAGGTCATCATGAAGCTCTCTTGGCGGCGGAGCTTGGTGCCGATCACGATCTTCAGATGCGTCAGCGTCTCGTCGTCGATCTGAATCGGCGGCCGGGAGCTGTTGTATTCGAGTGTCCCCATGACGTGAACCTACTCGGTCCCCGCGGACATACGAACCGGCCACGAGATCTGGCACGGTGCAGGGATGGATCCCGATCACTCCTGTGCCTTTGCCGTCAGGATCGGGGTCGTGGGGGTGGGCCGCATCGGGGAACCGGCCAGCGAATCTCGCAGCGTCGATTCGGCACTCACTCCACGAGAACGACGGCCCACCAACGACCCGAGAAAGAGTCACGGTTGGCGAGCCGCCGTCGCGACAACGAATATTGCGAGTCTTCCCCCGAAGACGGCTAGCGGTGTCAATAGCTGAGTCTACGGGCTTCACCAACCAGCTCAGCATGGCTGCCTTGAACGCACAGCGTGTGGCCGGCGTGACTGCCGCAATTGTCCTCATGATGACCCTGGCCGCGTGCGGTTCCGGCGAGGAGATAGAGATGCCCGACGTCCTGGGATTGTGTGTCGTGTAGGAACTGGTGACATCCTTCCAGACCAGCCCTCCCGGGCTAGCCACGCTCGATGTCACCAGTTCCTACATCGGACCCGGGCACTATACCGGCTCGATCGCTACACATCAACCCAAGGCGAGCCCGTTGACACGTGGTTCCTGGGGGCGTTTGCTGTCTAGCGATGGGGCCGGCGTCGGAGAGGCCTTGCCAGAAAGACATCGAGCAACACAATCGGATCGGAGTGGACATGAAAGCAGTGGTGTATGAGGGGCCCCGTCAGGTCAGCACGAAGGAGGTCCCGGACGCGAAGATCGAGCGACCCACCGATGTGCTGGTCAGGGTAACGACGACGAACATCTGCGGCTCGGACCTCCACATGTACGAGGGGCGGACCTCCTTCGAAGTAGGCCGGACGTTCGGTCACGAGAACATGGGGGAGGTCATCGAGGTCGGTAGTGGCGTGGAGAAGGTCAGGGTCGGAGACCGGGTTGTGCTCCCGTTCAACATTTCGTGCGGATTCTGTAAGAACTGCGAACGTGGCCTGACCAACTACTGTCTCACCACCCAGCCCGAACCATCGTTCGCCGGTGCGGCCTATGGGTTCGCCGATATGGGTCACTATGGCGGTGGCCAAGCGGAGCTGCTCCGTGTGCCTTTCGGTGACCACAATGCGCTGCGCCTGGGCGAGGATGCGGAGGAGAGGGAGAACGATTACGTCATGCTCTCTGACATCTTCCCCACCGGCTACCACGCCACCGAGATGGCCGGCGTGATCCCCGGCGACAGCGTGGTGATCGCTGGGGCGGGTCCGGTCGGATTGATGGCCGCCCTGTCCGCAATGATCAAGGGCGCAGCAAAGGTGATGGTGGTCGATCGCCACCCTGACCGGCTCGCGCTGGCCGAGCAGATCGGTGCGATTGCCATCGACGACTCCAAGGTCGACCCCGTGCAGGCTGTTCTCGACGAGACGATGGGGCTCGGAGCTGACCGTGGTTGCGAATGCGTGGGCTACCAGGCCCACGATCCGCAGGGCAACGAGGACACCGCCGCCACGCTGAACATGCTCATCAACTCGGTCCGCTTCACCGGAGGAATCGGCACCGTTGGCGTGTTCATCCCCCAGGACCCTGGAGGCAAGGATGACCTTGCCAGGCAGGGCAAGGCAGCCATCGACTTCGGCACACATTGGTTCAAGGGGCAGACCATGGGAAGCGGTCAAGCCCCGGTCAAGCGGTACAACCGCCGGCTGCGGGACTTGATCGCGGCCGGCAAGGCGACCCCTTCCTGGATCGTCTCCCACGAAATCTCGCTGGACCAAGCCGCCGATGCCTACAAGAACTTCGACGCCAGGTCCAAGGGTTGGACCAAGGTCCTCATCAAGCCCGGCATGTCAAACGGAAAGAAGGAAAACTGAGATGGCAGCAGATCTTCAGGGCAAGAGGGTCGCGATCCTCGCCGCCGACGGAGTCGAACGCGTTGAGCTCGAGCAACCCCGCGAAGCACTGGAACGGGCCGGCGCTCAGACCGAGGTCCTCTCGATCCACGACGGCGAGATCAAGGCCCGTAAGAACGACCTGGATGAAGCGGGCACGTTCACCGTCGACGGGTTGGTCGCCGACGCCTCGGCGGGCGACTACGACGCCCTGCTACTTCCCGGCGGCACGGTGAACCCCGACCAGCTCCGGGTCGACAAGGACGCCGTTTCCTTCGTCCGCGACTTCGTCGAGAGTGGCAAGCCCGTGGCGGCGATCTGTCACGGTCCGTGGACGTTGATCGAGGCTGGCGTGGTCGGAGGTCGCACCTTGACGTCCTTCCCGAGCATCCGCACAGACCTGCGCAACGCCGGTGCGGACGTCGTCGACCAGGACGTCGTGGTCGACGGGAACCTGATCACCAGCCGCTCACCCGACGACCTGCCTGCGTTCTGCGACACGATCGTGGCGAAATTTGCGAGCAATTCGACCCAGGAAGAGGTGACGTCATGAGCGTGACAAAGGGACTGCTTGTCAGGGTGGAGGCCCTGCCCGGCAAGGAAGACGAGGTCCAGGAATTCCTCGGCATCGGGCGAGGGCTCGTCGAGGAGGAACCGGCCACCATCGCGTGGTTCGCGATCCGTCTCGGCCCGTCCTCCTTCGGGATCTTCGACGTGTTCCCCGATGACGCCGGCCGCGACGCGCACCTGTCCGGCGCAGTCGCTGCCGCTCTCGGCGAGCAGACGGGCAAACTGTTCAGCGAGCCTACGATCGAGAAATTGGACGTCCTGGGCTCCAAACTCCCCGCCTGACACCACAGACCGGGGAGTACTGGCCCAGAAAGGAGGGGTCGCTGCGCTCGGTGACTTCGGGCTTACACAGCCCGCTGACGTCGTGGCAGCGGCCCCTTCTCTTGCGGCCTAAACAGATCGGGGAACCGCGATGACAGGAACTGACGACGGCGTTGCCACGACGCGTTCACCCGAGGTAGCAGTGATCGGGGGCGGGATCGTCGGTCTGTCGACGGCGTACGCGCTGCGGGAGCAGGGCGTGCCGGTGCGCTTGTACGAGGCTGGTGTGCCCGGGACGGGTCAGTCCGCAGGCGAGTCGCGGATCTTCCGGCATGCCCACGACGACCCGCGACTCGTCGCTTTCGCGCGCGAAAGCCGTGGCGTATGGGATGAGTGGTCCGAACACTTCGACGTCGAGCTGGTCTCATCAGACGGTGTCCTGGCGATCGGAGACAGCGCCCTGGCGCGGCTGCGGGTGCTCGACCAGGTCGGCGGCGTGGAAGCGCACGAGATCGATGCGGCCGAGGTCGCCCAGCGGATGCCGCTGCTTGCTGGGTACTCGGGGCCAGCGGTGCTCGACGAGTCGGGCGGCGCGATCCGCACCCGCGCCGCGATCACGGCACTCACGGGTGCCCTCGCAGATGCGGTCACCACCGGTGAGGTCATCTCCATCGATCCCCGCGCCGACGGGACGGTCGAGGTGCGCAGCGTCACCGACCGGGCTGTTTACTCCAAGGTGATCGTGTGCGCCGGCCGCGAAACCGCCCGCCTGGCACGCAGCGTCGGCCTGTCGCTGCCGGTTCGCCTTGCCGCACACGTCAGGCTGACCTTCGACGTGAAAGCCGCCGGCCCGGAACGAGTCGCGTGCCTGCAGGACAGCAGCGGCGTCTTCGGCGAAGTCGGCGTCTACGCGACGCCGCTACCGGGCAACAGCAACTATTCGGTCGGACTCAGCGACACCGTCGGCGTCCGCGACGACGGAACTTTCATCGACCCGGCGGCGATTCGATCGCTGGACAAACGCGCACGCGAATACGTGACACGGGCGCTGCCCGGTCTCCACCCAGAGCCGCGCGACTTCCTTCACTGCTGGGTGACCGATCTCCCGTGGAGTGAGGACGGCGTGGCCGTGTGGGAGGCAGGCTCTGTCCTTTTTGTGGCCGGTCACAATTTGTTCAAGCAGGCACCTGCGCTGGGTCGTGCTCTTGCCCGGGCTGCGACCGGCGGCGGTCTCCGCGTCGAGCTCACGCCCGAAGCGCGCCTCGGCGAGGCCCAGAGCTAGGGCGTGTCTCCCAATCGCGGGGGGTGACCCGCGATTCTGGCCGGCAAACTGTTCAGCGAACCCACGATCGAAAAGTTGGACGTCCCGGCCTCTAAGCTCCCCGCCTGAGACTAGGCGGATTCCAGCGGTCGTTGCAACACGACGTCCTCTGAGCATACGAAAGTGCCCCTTCCGGTCGTTCGCCGGAAGGGGCACTTCTATCGTTACTCGAGAGTCGAATCAGGGTGCGATGGGGCGGATTGGAACGAGGCAGTCGACCTCGCCCTCTCGCTTGTAGTACTCGATGTGCGGTCGGTTATCGTCGTGATCCGCAAGGGCGAAGAGAGCATCGAATGCTGGAGCGATTTGCCCGTAGATTTCAGGTGCGTTGCCACGAAGTCGTAGGCGAAGGTAGGGGCCGCCGTGGATCGTCGTTTCGTCGAGGCTGAGTGAGTTGGCGGTGTCTCGGTCGAGGCGCACGGATGACAAGCGGTAAATATCGTTGCCGCCGAAGACGAGCCCCATCATCTTGCGGCCCTGCAGCGAGTCAAAAGCTCCTTCAAATTCAGGCCACGCGGTTTGCACTGCATCGACATCGAGAGTGACATCACGGCTGAGCGCCGGGGTGTCGGGGAGATCAAGAACATCGATTCGCCCAAGGGCGTGCGTGTGCGGATAGATCGTCATGCCCTCGTGTCTAGCATTTTTCTTGTCCCCAGCGACAGCCCCGGGCCGAGCCCCTTACCTGGCGCTGAGCAGACACGCCATCCGTTGAGTGGGAGTGTCCCAGTCGAGAGTCTTGCGGGGTCGCGTGTTCAGCTCATGAGCAACCATCTCGAGCGTCTCGGCCGAGTACTTTGACAGGTCGGTGCTCTTCGGGAAGTACTGCCGCAGGAGACCGTTCGTGTTCTCATTCGAGCCGCGTTGCCAGGGTGAGGCGGGGCCGCAGAAGTACACGGGCATGTCGGTCGACATGGTGAACGACCGGTGCTTGCCCATCTCGCTGCCCTGGTCCCAGGTGAGAGAACGGCGCAGGTGCGCGGGGAGCCGCTGAATCGTGTGTGCCAATGCGGCGCCGACGGTGACGGCGCCGTGGTCGTCGGGCAGGTGGACGAGCATCGTGAACCGTGTCGTGCGCTCGACGAGCGTGTCGATCGCGGAACCGCTGTTCTTCCCGATGATGAGATCGCCCTCCCAGTGGCCTGGAACGGCTCGCTCTTCAACCTCAGCCGGTCGATCACTGATCATCACCATGGGGCGCGGTAGCGCGGCTGGCGAGTCTGAGCCTGCTTGTGGGTCTTCCGGCGCAGTTCACCCCGTCCCTGGACGTAGAGGGCGAGGTAGATCGTTTCGTGGGCACGCGCACCTCCGGTCGGTCGGGGAAGTCCCGCTTGAGTGAGTGCACGATCTGCTCGGGGCTCCATCGGATCTCCAGTTTGCGCTGGATGTAGTCCCGAAGCTCGGGATTCTGTGCGATCTTCCCCGCCTTCGGCCGCGGCAGACGCGCCATCGCCCGGTCGTGCGCGGCATACGGACAATAGTCGCCCGACCGGGGGTGACTGTTCCGGCGAACCTCCCGGCTGATCGTCGACGCCGGCCGTCCCAGCTCGGCCGCGATCTTCCGCAGCGACCACCCCGCACGCAAGCTGTCGGCGATGAAGATGCGATCCTTCTCCACTATGATCCGGTCATGACTTCGTCTGATTCTTCACCCGCCGCCGACGCGCAGGTTCGGGTCTCGGGTGCTCGGGAGCACAACCTGCGGAATGTGGACCTCTCCGTTCCGCGGGACTCGTTAGTGGTGTTCACGGGTGTGTCGGGTTCCGGGAAGTCATCGTTGGCGTTTGGGACGCTGTACGCGGAGTCGCAGCGACGGTATTTGGAGTCGGTGGCGCCGTACGCTCGCCGTCTGATCGACCAGGCGGGCGTTCCCGATGTTGACTCCATCACCGGGATGCCGCCGGCCGTGGCGTTGCAGCAGCAGCGTGGAGGACGCAGTGCCCGGTCCACGGTGGGAAGCATCACCACGGTGTCCAGTCTCGTGCGGATGCTGTA
Source organism: Microbacterium sp. JAI119 (assembly GCF_013410135.1). Classification (NCBI taxonomy): domain Bacteria; kingdom Bacillati; phylum Actinomycetota; class Actinomycetes; order Micrococcales; family Microbacteriaceae; genus Microbacterium; species Microbacterium sp. JAI119. Next base: position 661,177 of record NZ_JACCCK010000002.1, on the reverse strand, counting down.
CTCCCGCGCCGGGGACTATCCGGATGGGCAGCCGATGCTCTACGCGGAGGATTTTTCTGCGAACACGGTGCAGGGGGCCTGTCCGGAGTGTCATGGCATTGGTCGTGTCTACGCGGTGCCCGAGGAGCGGATGGTGCCGGATCCGTCGCTCACGATCCGGGAGCGCGCGATCGCGTCCTGGCCGACGGCATGGCACGGACACCAGCTCCGCGACGTGTTGGTGGCCCTCGGCTATGACGTTGACGTGCCATGGAAAGATCTGCCACGAAAAGACCGGGACTGGATCCTTTACACGGATGAGACCCCGTTCGTTCCGGTCCACTCCCGGTTGACGCTTGCTGAGGCTCGCGCCGCGACCAAGGCCGGGGTCGAGCCGAGCTACTCGGGCACCTTCGTCGGAGCCCGCCGGTATGTGTTGGACACATTCGCGAACTCGAAGAGCGCGTCGATGAAGCGTCGCGTCGCGCAGTACCTCGACGCTGCCCTATGCCCGGTCTGCCACGGGAAGCGGCTGAAGCCTGAAGCGCTCTCGGTCACGTTCGAGGGCCTGGACATCGCGGAGTTCTCGCAGTTGCCGCTTCGAGAGCTTGCTGACATGCTCTCCGACGTTGTTGCGGAAGCGCAACAGGCCGAGACCGTTCCGAATGGTGCTGTGCTGCATGCCAATTCCCGTCGCACAGCCACGGAGCAGCGCATCGCCGCCGGAGGGTCCGCGCACGCCGCCGCACCCGATGTGCGCCGCACCGCAAACCGTTCGCCGGAGAAGCGCGCCGCTGCGTCTCGACTCGCTTCCGGGCTGATCGAGCGACTCCGCCCACTGACCGATCTTGGCCTCGGGTATCTGTCGTTAAGTCGAACCACCCCGACCCTGTCGGGTGGCGAGTTGCAACGAATCAGGCTCGCCACACAGCTCAGCTCCGACCTGTTCGGCGTCGTCTATGTCCTCGATGAACCATCCGCAGGCCTTCACCCACAAGACGTGACAGCGCTCTTGAAGATCCTCGACGGGCTCAAGAGAAGCGGAAACAGCCTGTTCGTCGTCGAACACTCCGTCGATATCATGCGGCACGCGGACTGGCTCGTGGACATCGGCCCCGGCGCGGGCGAGCACGGCGGCCGCGTTCTCTACAGCGGCCCTACCGATGGGCTTGCCGACGTCAAGGACTCAGTGACACGCGGCTACCTCTTCGGTGGAAGTGGACTGCCCCCGCACACCCCTCGCGACCCGCGCGGGTGGCTCCACTTGAAGGACGTGACTCGTAACAACCTGCACGGCGTCTCCATCGACATTCCCCTGGGTGTTTTCACCGCGGTCACCGGAGTCTCGGGTTCCGGCAAGTCGAGCTTGGTCAGCCAGGCCCTCCCGGCTCTCGTCGGTGACCGCCTCGGTCACAGCACTCCGGCGGAGGACGAACCGACCGGCGACGAGTTGCTCCTTGCCGATACCCCAGAGCGGCTCGACGGTGTCCTCGACGGCTCTCTCGAGGGGGTCCGGCGGGTGGTCAACATCGATCAACGACCCATCGGACGAACCCCCCGATCGAACGTTGCAACATATACGGGCTTGTTCGACCACGTCCGTCGACGCTTCGCTGAGACGCCCGAGGCTCGCTCGCGTGGGTACAAGCCCGGCCGTTTCTCCTTCAATGTCTCCGGCGGCCGCTGCCCCACCTGTGAGGGCGAAGGGTCCGTGATGGTGGAGCTACTCTTCCTCCCATCCGTGTACACCGAATGCCCCGACTGTCACGGGACCCGGTACAAAGCCTCGACCCTCGAGATCACTTGGCGGGAGCGCACCATCGCTGACGTGCTCGCGATGAGCGTTGAGGAAGCCCACCCGTTCTTTGACGGTGAAGACGACATCACCCGCTCACTAGCTGCACTGTCAGACGTGGGCCTCGGATACTTGCGACTCGGACAACCGGCAACCGAGCTCTCTGGAGGTGAGGCACAACGCGTGAAGCTCGCAAGCGAGCTACAGCGCGCACAACGAGGGGACACCTTGTATGTTCTCGACGAACCAACTTCGGGCCTGCACTGCGCTGACGCTGACCGGCTCGTCACGCATCTGCAAACCCTCGTCGACGCAGGAAACACCGTCGTCGCGGTGGAACTTGACATGCGCGTGGTGGCAGAAGCCGACTACGTCATCGACCTCGGACCCGGCGCCGGCGATGATGGCGGCGCAGTCGTCGCCGCTGGAACTCCTGCACAAGTTGCCGAGAACGGCGTCGGCGCGTCCGCGGAATACCTTGCCGCGGCGATCAAACTGATCGTTGCGGCTACCTGAGCAGAAGAGCCGACGCTTGACAACCGATGACCCGGTACGCAGTCACAAGAGCACTGAGCAGCCAAACTTTCCACAGGCGAATCAAGTGTGTACACACCTCAGGGATCGGCTACGGTCGTCTGCGCCGCGAACGCCCAAGTTCAGTGGAGGGCGGCTTTCCACGCCTCGAGCCAGGGGATGACGTCGCGCAGGTCCTTCGTGTCAACGGCAGCGGACGCGGCCGCCCGAGCCGGGGCCCGGCGTTCAGAGTGAGTGATGTCGGCACGGCGGCGAACAGCGGAAGGTCGGACCGACTCTCACCGATGGCACAGCAGTGATCGATCGAGACGCCGTGCTCCGCCGCGAACTGGAGGGCGCGATCTCGCTTGTCGTACTCGTTGAAGTGCTCCGCCACGGTGCCGTCTCCGACGCCGTGTAATCGGCCCACTCTGGCGCCGGCGACTCGCCGAAGCCGAGCAGGTCGATGGCGATGCACCGCGGTGGGTGCGCTCGAGCAGCGGGATCACGTGGTGAAACGTCACCGACGAGGACGCGATACCGTGCAGCAGCAGCACCGTCGGGCCCTCGCCGCGTTCCTCGGCGATATGCAGCACCGGCATGCGGCGAAACCACCTCATTCGACGCAACGTCGAGCGGATCTCGCCCGCTACGCCCGCATGGGCCACCGGAGGATCCGCGGGTTCTCCCACGGCTGCCGGGTTCGGGGCGGCGTGCGGCGTCAGGTGTCCCTGGATGTCGGAGCTCATGCGCACACCCGACTGTGACGACCCTCGTTCAGGTACTCGTGGATCTGCCGGACCACACTGGCGCCCTCACCCACAGCCGAGGTCATTCGCTTCACAGACCCGTGCCGCACATCGCCGATAGCGAAGACCCCGGGGATGGTGGTCTCCAAAGAGAAGCGGGGGCTTCCTTCCGTCCGCGCGCCGGCCAGCTCCGCCTCCGCGCCGGTGAGGATGTACCCGTCAGGATCGCGTGCCACATCGACCTTCAATCCCGTCGTCGCCGGAGCGGCGCCGATGAAGACGAACACGTGCCCCACGCGGAGCTTCTCCAGCACGTCACCGTGACGGACTGTGACCGCTTCCAAACGGTTGCCGCCGTGTGCTTCCACGACCTCCGAGGACAGCAGCACGTTGATACGGGGGTGATGTTGGATCTGGTCCACCAGGTACCTGGACATTCCCGCTCCCAGGTCCGCGGCGCGCACCACAAGGTGCACACGGGAGGACGTGCGGGCAAGAAACAGCGCCGCCTGGCCGGCGGAGTTGCCGCCGCCGACAACAGCGACAGGTGTGTCTACGCACATCTGCGCTTCCTGCGCTGTTGCCGCGTAGAACACGTTCGAGGTCTGGAACCGGTCCAGCCCCGCGGCGGGAAGCGAGCGGTATCGCACTCCGGTGGCAAGGACCACCACATCTGAGGTGACCTCCCTGCCATCTTGGAAGATCACCCGGAAGCAGTCCTCATCTTCCACGACCTCCTGGACCGTGGTCGGGATGTCCAACGTGGCACCGAACTTGCGCACTTGCAGGAGGCTGCGGTCGGCGAGCTCAGTGCCGGAGATTCCGGCAGGAAACCCCAGATAGTTCTCGATCTTCGCTGACGTTCCCGCCTGCCCGCCGGTGGCGACCGTGTCGCACAGGTAGACCGACAACCCATCGGAGGCTGCGTACACCGCCGCGGCAAGACCAGCCGGCCCAGCGCCGACCACCACCACATCGCAGGTGGCCGGTGGGGCGGGCGGGCGCATCCCCAACTCTTCGGCAAGCCGTGCCGGGGTGGCACCCAGGACGGTGCGTGAGCCGCCGAGGATCACCAGCGGGAAGTCGGCGACGGTGGCGCCGAGCTGACGGACCAGCCGCTCCGCTTTCTCGTCGTCATCCAGGTCCACCAGCCGGTGGGGCAGCCGGTTTCGTGCGATGAAGTCCAGCAGATCCCGGGTCTGCGGGGAGAAGCAGGAGCCGACGATCCGCAGGCCCGCTCCCGCCCCGATGGCCAGGGAGCGGCGGATGAGGTAGGCCCGCAGGATGATCTCACCCAACAGCGGGTCCGAGGTGACGATGGCCTCCAGCTCATCGACGGGCACCTCCACCACCTCGGCGGCGCCGATGGCGGAGACGAACACGAAAGACGGTTGTCCTTCCAGCAGCCCGACATCCCCCACGAACCGGCCGCGGCCGTGCACCTCGACCGCCAACGACTCATCGGAGTGACGCGGATCCGCCGCAAGCTCGGTGTCCGCCGTCAGCAGGTGCCCTTCCAGGACGACATAGAGGGAGGACGGGTGCTCGCCGGGCTGGATGAGAACCTCCCCGTCGGTGAGGGTGCGGCGCTGCCCTCGTACGAGCAGCACCGCGATCTGCTCGTCGCTGAGCCGCGGGAAGGCGCCGATGGTGTCAGGCGTCTCGGCCTGAGCGACCTGGCGGCGGTTGGCGGCGGGCGTGTCACTCATAGGTACGCTTCGTCCACGTAGCACCAGCTCCAGTTCTCCCCCAGCTCCAGCGACCGCACGATGGGGTGCCCCGCCGTGAGCGCATGCGTGCGGGCGTGCCGCATCGGGGAGGAGTCGCAGCACCCGACCTTCCCGCAGGTGCGGCACATCCGCAGGTGCAGCCAGGGCGTGCCGGCCGCCACGCAGTCCCCACATGACCCGGGTGTCCGGGGACGGACCGGGCGGATGAGCGCGACGTGTGGGTCGACATATCTCATCGAGCAGCACCGGCCGAGTCAGCCTTCTTCTGCAGCGCCTCGTCCACCCAGCGCAGCAGCACGTCCGGCGGGGCGGCTCCGGATTGGCGGGAGAGCACGTTCCCCTGGTTGAGGATGAGCAGAGTCGGCACCGCCTGGACGGAGAACTTGCGGGCCGTCTCCGGCGCGGCGTCCACGTCCACTTTCACCAGCTTGAGCTTGCCGGCACGTTCCGTGGCGACCTTCTCGAGGGCAGGGCTGACCATCCGGCACGGTCCGCACCAGGTCGCCCACAAGTCCACGAGCACCACTTGCGGGGCCTTCTCGACCACCTCGGCGAAGTCCGCATCGCCCGCATCGACGATCCACGGCACGGCGCTCTTGCAGACGCCGCAGCGCGGGTACCCCGACGCGGCGGCGGGGACACGGTTCTTCTTCCCGCAGTTGGGGCAGGTCACAATCGCGCTCACGCCGTGTCCTCCTCTTCGACGGGCGCTGCGATGTTGAAGACGAGGTCGCCGTCGTGCACGTCCAGCGTGACCGTCGACCCGTCCATCACCTCCCCGCTCAGCAGCGCACGACCCAGTCGGGTCTCGATCTCATGGCTGATGTAGCGTCGCAGCGGACGCGCACCGTACACGGGGTCGTAGCCGCGGTCGGCGATGAGTTGGCGTGCCGCGGGCGTCAGCTCGATGCGGATCTGACGCTCGGCCAGCCGGGAGCGCAGGTCGGTGAACTGCAGCTCCACAATGTCCCGGATCTGTTCACGACCCAGCGGCGAGAACACCACGATGTCGTCCACCCGGTTGAGGAACTCGGGACGGAAGTGGGCGCGCAACTCACCGAGCACACTGTTTCGCACGTCGTCGGGGATCGCGCCCCCATCGGAGCCCAACAGGTGATGGGCACCGATGTTGGAGGTCATGATGACGATGGTGTTGCGGAAGTCGACGGTGCGTCCCTGGCTGTCGGTGATGCGGCCGTCGTCAAGGACCTGCAGCAGCGTGTTGAACACGTCCGGGTGCGCTTTCTCGATCTCGTCGAAAAGGACCACGCTGTACGGGTGGCGGCGCACCGCCTCGGTCAGCTGCCCTCCCTCGTCATACCCGACATACCCGGGAGGTGCACCGACCAGCCTGCTGACGGTGTGACGTTCCTGGTACTCGCTCATGTCCAGCCGGACCATCGCCGACTCGCTGTCGAACAGTGCTTGCGCGAGCGCTTTGGCCAGTTCGGTCTTTCCCACACCGGTGGGGCCGAGGAAGATGAAGGAGCCGATGGGTCGGCGCGGGTCGCGGATGCCGGAGCGGGCACGGATAATCGCGTCGCTGACGAGCGTGATGGCCTCATCCTGACCGACCACCCGCTCCTTGAGGGTGGCGTCCAGGGTGAGGATCTTGTTGCGTTCACCTTCCTGCAGCCGGGCCACGGGGATCCCCGTCCACGCTGCGACGATCTCGGCGATCTCGTCCTCGGTGACCACCTCCCGCAGCAGCCGCTGCCCGCCTTGTTTGGAGGTGAGACGCTCCTCCTCGGCGCGCAGGCGTCGTTCCGCGTCAGCGATAGCCCCGTACCGCAGTTCAGCGGCACGGTTGAGGTCGTAGGAGCGCTCAGCTTCCTCCGCCTCCCGCCGCAGCCGCTCCAGCTCACCGCGCAGCTCCTGGACCTTGCGGATCGCTTGACGCTCCGCCTCCCACTGGGCGCGCTTGGAGTCCGCCTCCGCCTTCAGGTCGGTCAGTTCCCGGCGCAGCTCCTCCAGCCGTTTCTTGCTGGCAGGGTCCGTTTCCTTCGACAGCGCCGCTTCCTCGATCTCCAGGCGGGTCACCCGCCGGGTCAGCTCGTCGAGCTCAGCGGGCATTGAGTCGATCTCGGTTCGCAGTCGCGCGCAGGCTTCGTCGATGAGGTCGATGGCCTTGTCGGGCAGGAACCGGTCGGAGATGTACCGGTGCGACAGCACGGCGGCAGCGACCAATGCGCTGTCCTGGATGCGGACACCGTGGAAGATCTCCAGTCGTTCGCGCAGGCCGCGGAGGATGGAGATCGCGTCCTCCACGTCAGGCTCCTCGACCATCACCGTCTGGAACCGGCGTTCCAGGGCAGCGTCCTTCTCGATGTGCTTGCGGTACTCATCGAGGGTGGTGGCACCGATGAGGTGCAGCTCCCCGCGGGCGAGCATCGGCTTAAGCATGTTGCCGGCGTCCATTGCCCCTTCGGTGGCTCCCGCCCCCACCAGAGTGTGGAGCTCGTCGATGAACAGCAGGATGCGTCCCTCCCCTGCCTTCACCTCTGCCAGGACTGCCTTCATTCGCTCCTCGAACTCGCCCCGGTACTTCGCGCCGGCGACCAGGGCAGACAGGTCCAGCGAGAACACGGTCTTGTCGCGAAGGCCCTCGGGCACGTCCTCACGCAAGATCCGCTGGGCAAGGCCCTCCACGATGGCGGTCTTTCCGACACCGGGCTCGCCGATGAGGACGGGGTTGTTCTTGGTCTTGCGGGAGAGGATCTGGATGACCCGGCGGATCTCCGCATCACGCCCGATGACCGGGTCAAGCTTGCCCAACCGGGCGTCAGCGACCAGGTCACGGCCGTACTTCTCCAACGCCTCGTACGTCTGCTCGGGGGTGGCGGAGTTGACGTGCTGGTTGCCGCGGATCTTGGTGAGCGCGCTGAGGAAGCTCTCCCGGGTGACACCGTGCCCGCGCAGCACGCGGGACGCGGCACGGTTGGAGGAGTCGTCGGCGAGGGCCAGAACGAGATGCTCCACGGAGATGTAGGAGTCTTTCAGCCGCTTTGCCTCCCGCTCCGCCCGTTCCAGGGTGGAGGTGAGGCTGCGGCTCAGATACACCTGACCGGTCTGCGGGGAGGACCCGGAGACGCTGGGCTTGCGGGCGATCTCCGCTTCGACGTCGGCGCGTACCGCTTCCACGTCAGCACCCGCTGTCTGCAGAAGTCGGGGAACCAGCCCCTCCTCCTGCTGGAGCAGTGCGAGCAGGAGATGCTCCTCGTCCGTTTCGATCTGACCGGCCAGGACCGCGATGCTCTGGGCCGAGGTGAGCGCTTCCTGCGACTTCTGAGTGAGTGAGTTCATGTCCATGGGGTGTCTCCTTCGAGTCGGATGGTCCGGTGCTGCTCGAGCTGCTCGATGCGGGCGAGCAGGTCGAGCACGAGTGCGATGCCGGCGTAGTTCACGGCAAGATCGGAGTGCAGACGCACGATGGTGTGCACGCGGGCGGGGACGGTACCGGCGAACCACAGCCGGCCGCTGGTGTCGACGTGGGCGGTGACCAGCCCCAGCTCGACGAACTTCCGCAGCGTATCCGGGTGGATACCTGCGGCCACGGCGGTCGCCGCCAGGTCGGCCCGGGCGACACGGACGGGCAGGTGATGTGAGGTCATGATCCTCTCCTGGCATCAAACGACGATTCGTCGCGGAGCTGTTCGAACAGCTCCTTCTCCTTCTTGCTGAGAGTGCGCGGAACGACGACCTTCACCCGCGCATACAGGTCTCCCGGCTGTCCTCTGCGGGGCATCCCCTGCCCGCGCAGGCGGAGCCGCCTGCCAGTGGACGAGCCGGGCGGAACGTGCACGGTGACCGGGCCGCCGGGGGTGGGCACGCTGACATCCGCGCCCAGCGCCGCCTCCCACGGTGAGATGGGAAGGTCCGTTTCGATGTCCGCGCCGCTGAGCCGGTACCGCTTACTGTCCTTCACGCGCAGCGTGACCAGCAGGTCCCCGTCCTGTCCATCGGCGCCCGCTCCGCCTGCGCCCGAGATCCGCAGCCGCTGCCCGTCGACAGCGCCCGCTGGGATGTCGATGGTGTACTCCTGCGCGCCGCCGTACGGGGACGCGACCTGCACGGTGCGACGCCCGCCCCGGTAGGCCTCCTCGACGGTGATCTCCAGCTCCGCGGTGTGGTCGGCGCCGCGACCGAAACCACCGAAGCCGCCCCCGAAGAGGTCCTCCCAGTTCGAGCTCTGCGCGCCGCCCCCGCTCCACGTGTATCGGGTGCCCCCGCTGCGGCGCGGCTGCTCGGAGGAGCGAGCCGCGTCCGCGGCGGCGTACTGCCGGAAGTTCTCACCGAACCGGTCGTACTGTGAGCGGGTTTCCGGGTCCGACAGCACATCGTGGGCTTCACTGATCCGTTTGAAGGTCTCCTCCGCCCCCGGGGTCTTGTTGACGTCCGGGTGGAACTTGCGGGCCTTCTCCCGGTAGGCGCGGCGGATCTCCTTCTGATCCGCCGACCGGGAGACCCCGAGCGCGCTGTAGAGATCCTCCGCCATCTCCTACTCCTCATCCGGCCTGCGGGTGACCACGACCGCAGCCGGTCGCAGCATCCGCTCAGGCGTTCCGAACCCGGGGCGAGTGACGGCGAGGATGCTGCGCGGCGGGACGCTGGCATCCTCGACCACCGAGACCGCCTCGTGCAGCTGCGGGTCGAACTCCGCACCGTCGATGACAATCTCGGGGTACCCGAGTGCGCGCAACGCATCAGCGGCCTGCGCCCGGATGGCCTGCATGCCACCCAGAACGCCCTCGTCAAGGTCCACCCCGAAGCTGAGCGCCCGGTCCAGCCCGTCGACGACGGGCAAGAAGGCTTTGGCGGTGTGCCGCCGCTCCTGCTCGCGGACCGTCTGGATCTCGCGCGCCATCCGTTTGCGGAGGTTGTCGTAGTCCGCCGCCGCCCGGCGCCACCGGTCCTCGGCCGTCTCCAACTGGGCGGCGACCGCTGCTTGCGCGGCGCGGATCTCCTCCGGGGACACGTCGGTGAGGTCGTCGTTCAGCAGGTCCACGGCCCGCGTGTCCTCGTTCTGCTCCTCGACCATCGCGATCCTCCCTCCGTGCTACTTGTCGAATTCGGCGTCGACGACGTCGTCTTCGTCGTCCTGAGCGGGCTGCTCAGCGTGGCTGGCGTTCGCGCGGGCCGCAGCAAGGGACTGCGCAACCTGCAGCAGCTCGCCGGTGCGCTCTTTCGCTTCCTGCTCGCCGACGTTGTTCTGCACTGCCTCGCGGGCCTGCGTGATGAGCAGCTCCGCGCGGGCACGCTCGTGCTCCGGTGCAGCGTCGCCGAGCTCACGCAGTACCCGCTCGACCTGGTAGGCGGCGGAGTCCAGCTCGTTGCGGGCGTCCACGGCCTGGCGCAGCGCCTGGTCGTCAGCACGGTGCTGCTCGGCTTCCTTAATCATCCGGTCGATCTCGCCCTGGTCCAGATTCGAGGTGTCGCTGATGGTGATGCCCTGCTCGGTGCCGGTGTCCTTGTCCTTCGCCGTCACGTGCAGGATGCCGTTCGCGTCGATGTCGAAGGTGACCTCCACCTGCGCTTCACCGCGAGGAGCGGGGCGGATGCCGGTGAGCTGGAACCGGCCCAGCACCCGGTTGTCTGCGGCGTTCTCCCGCTCGCCCTGCAGGACGACGATCTCCACCGACGGCTGGTTGTCTTCGGCCGTGGAGAACACCTCGCTGCGTCGGGCGGGGATGGTGGTGTTGCGTTCGATGATCTTCGTCATCACGCCACCGCGGGTCTCCACACCCAGCGACAGCGGGGTGACATCCAGCAGCAGCACGTCGTCGACGTCGCCCTTGAGGACGCCCGCCTGGATGGCGGCGCCCACAGCGACCACCTCATCGGGGTTCACCGTCATGTTCGGCTCCTTGCCGCCGGTGAGCCGCTTGACGAGCGCTTGGACAGCGGGGATGCGGGTGGAACCGCCCACGAGGATGACCTCGTCGATATCGTTCTCGCTGACCTTCGCGTCGGCCATCGCCTGACGCACCGGACCGAGGCACCGCTCAACGAGGTCAGCGGTGAGGTCTTCGAACTTGGACCGCTTCACGGTCATGGTGAGGTGCCTGGGTCCGCTGGCGTCGGCGGTGATGAAGGGCAGGCTGACCTGGGTCTGGGACACCGAGCTGAGCTCGACCTTCGCCTTCTCGGCCGCCTCGAACAGTCGCTGCAGCGCCTGCGGGTCGTTGCGCAGGTCGATGCCGTTCTCGTTCTTGAACTCGTCGGCAAAGTAGTCCACCAGCCGGCGGTCGAAGTCGTCGCCGCCCAGGTGGGTGTCACCCGCGGTGGATCGCACTTCGACGACCCCGTCGCCCACGTCGAGGAGGCTGACATCGAACGTGCCGCCACCGAGGTCGAAAACCAGGATGGTCTCGTGGTTCTTCTTGTCCATTCCGTACGCCAGTGCGGCGGCGGTGGGCTCGTTGATGATGCGCAGCACCTCGAGCCCGGCGATGCGTCCGGCGTCCTTGGTCGCGGTGCGTTGGGCGTCGTTGAAGTAGGCGGGAACGGTGATGACGGCCTCGGTCACCTTCTCACCGAGGAACTTGCTGGCGTCGTCGACGAGCTTGCGCAGCACCTGGGCGCTGATCTCCTCCGGCGCGTACTGCTTGCCGCGGATGTTGAACCGTGCTTCGCCGTTGGGGCCTTCCACGACGTCGAAGCCGACGGCGTTGGCTTCCTCCTTGATCTCGTCGAAGGACCGGCCGATGAACCGCTTGGCGGACGAGATGGTGCCCTTCGGGTTGAGGATGCTCTGCCGGCGGGCAAGCTGCCCCACCAGCCGTTCACCGTCCTCGGTGAAAGCGACCACCGACGGGGTAGTGCGGGCTCCCTCCGCGTTCGGGATGACCTTCTCCTCGCCGGCCTCCCAGACGGCGATAACGGAGTTCGTGGTTCCCAGATCGATTCCTACTGCCTTGGCCATGATGGTTGTTCCTTTCTTGTCACGTGAGACACGTTGCAGGGGTCGTCAAAGAGCGCGCCAGGATCGGCGCAGGCGCAGGGCTGAGTGCCCAGAGTCAGGAAGCAGGCTGCTTCAGGGGGATCTTTCCGGACGGCGGGCTGCTCGATGGGCATCACCACCCGCAGGACGCCCAGATCGCAACTGGCGGTGACGCTGTCGCTGTCGATGCCGGGCGCCAGTCCCAGCAGCCGCATGAATTGCCCGTGGGGGCCGTTCGGCGGTGAACCACTTCGCGCCGGCGGTCCCGGACTGGGCCGCTGACCGCGCGGACGGTGAGCGGCTGGCCGCCCACCCAGCTCGATGGACTCCGAGTCGATGCCTGGCAGGTTCGCCTCAGGAACGTACTCGTCGCCCGCTCGGGACAGATCGACCGACATCGAGCGCGGATCCATCTGCTGAGCGATGCGCAGGTCCGCACATGAGGTCACCATCTCACCACCCCCTCCCATTTACGCTGAGTCGCTATAACTCCACTGCCGATGTTTGTTCGACGGTCGGAGGTGTAGAACCCACCAGGACGATGTGGTCCAAGCAGAGGCGCGAACGAAACTCGTTCTGGCGCCAGCATGGACCCCACGTAGACATTTCGCAAGACATTTGCCTGACGAACGGAGCCTGACCCGCTTTTCCGGACACCGACTTTGAGGCGATGATCGTCTCGGAAGGAGTCCGTGACATGCCTGCTGCCCACCCGCCGGAGTTCCGGCGTCGAGCCCTCGATCTTGTTGCTCAGGGCAATCCCGATGCGCAGACCGCGCGTGACCTCGGGATCAGCGAATCCTGCCTTCGGAACTGGATGAACCGTGACGCTGTCGACTCCGGCCGCAAGGCCGGGGTCACCACCGACGAGCACAAGGAGCTCGTCGAGTTGCGGCGCCGGAACCGGGTGAATGGGCGAGCCGGCCGCCGTCACGGCGCGCGATCGCGGATGCGGAACTGACGACCACGATCCGCCGGATCCACTCTGACTCGCGGGAAACCTACGGTGCTCCGCGGGTGCTCGCCGAGCTCCGGCTCGGACTCGGCGTTCACGTCAGCCGCAAGCGCGTCTCGCGCGGCTGATGCGACTGGGCAGGCTGGCCGGAGTCTCGCACCGCCGGAAGCGGCGCGGCTGGAAGCCCGACACCGCCACGCACGAGGACCTCGTGAAGCGGCAGTTCCGCGCTGACGCGCCCAACCGGCTCTGGTTCTGCGACATCACACAGCACCGCTCGAGAGACGGATAGGTCTACTGCGCCGCCGTCATCGACGCGTTCAGCCGCCGCATCGTCGGCTGGTCGATCAGCGACCGGATCACCGCCGAGATCGTCGTCGACGCGCGGCAACGGACTCCCTCTGGTCACGCTGATCACGCCCGGGCAGGCCGGGGACTCGCCGATGTTCCTGCCGCTGATGGCGCACCTGCGCGTCGGCCGCGACACCGGTAGGCCGCGCACCCGACCCGAGGCGGTCCGCGCCGACAAGGCGTACTCGTCCCGCGCGATCCGCGGCCATCTGCGCTCCCGTGGAATCAAGGCCGCGATCCCCGAGCCCGACGACCAGAAGGGTCATCGCAAGCGTGGCGGGTCACGAGGCGGCCGCCCGGTCGGACTCGACGCCGCCGACTACAGGAACCGGAACGTGATCGAGCGCCGATTCTGCCACACCAAGCAATGGCGAGGGCTCGCCACCCGCTACGACAAGCACGCGGTCATCTACCGCGCAGCCGTCCTCATCCACGCCGCGATCAGCTGGATTACAGAGCGGGGCCTATATCGCACCCTGCAACGGCTAGAGAACTCCGGCTTCCTGATCAGTACGCAGGTCGAGGCCCACCGCACCGGAGCTAGTCGAAAGACCTTCACCGTCACCGACACCGGAAAGCGATTCCTCAGCGAGATCTCTGGACGGCTAATCACGCTGACGGAGACGGGTCCTTCAAGACGCTAGCGGCGTCGGCGTCGGCGTCGGCGTCGGCGTCGGCGTCCTTGCCCGTAGAGCAACAGCAGCCCGCAATCCCCGGGGCTCGAAAGCCACGCTGGGCGTCCAAGGTCGGACGTTCCTGGACGCATTCACGACCAGCTCGCCTGAAATTTCCGATGACAGGTAACGCCGAAAGGAGCGCGACATTTAACGCCCCAACTCACAGGCTCGCCGCGTGGGCGTGCGCGGGGTGTCTCGGTAGGGGATCGGCTTACGGCACGGCGGTATGGTCAAGCGGATTTCCGGGTGATGCCGGCCGTAGGTGATCATGCAGGCCTCGACTCCTACCCGGGCGTCACCGCCTTCGTCCCTCACCTGCGTTGAGCCCGCATAGGGTTGGCTACGTGGACCAGGTCATCCTCATGTGCGGTCCGGCTGGATCGGGGAAGTCGACCTACGCGCGTGGCCTGGAGGCCCGGGGCTATGTCAGGGTCTCGTTCGACGGCGAGGCGTGGGCCCTCGGGCACCGGACGCACCCGATCGGCGACGACGCGCGCCAGGTCGTCAACGGAACGCTCCAGGACAAGCTCGTCGACTGTGTGAAGCAGGGGAAGGGCGTCGTCGTGGACTCCTCGTTCTGGTCCCGTGCCTCGCGCGATGAGTTCAGGCGGCTCTGCGCCCCCCTCGGCGTCGTCCCGGTCGTCTACTACCTGGACACCAGGCGGTCGATCCTCCTGGGCAGGTTGGCCCAGCGCGAGAACTCCGGCCCGGACGACATCGCTGTGTCGCGCGAGCGAGCGATCGCGTACATCGACGGGTTCGAGACGCCCACACCTGAAGAAGGCCCACTCAGGATCGTCCACGTGACAAGCCCGATGTGATCGTGGCTGCGCCCAGACCGGCGCCACGCCCACGCTGGTCGCCCTCCTGACTCGAAGGGGTATCCCCGGTGGGCGGTCTCGCAGAGACACATCACAGTCGCCGATTCTCATTGCCTGCCCCGGCTTCATTCCTCAGCTACAGCTCGCACGCCTGCGTCGGATCTGCTCATCGACCGGCGCAATTCTCGAGCCGCCGCTGCGGTCTCAAGAAACCTCTCCGTCGGCGCCGCCCATTCAAGGACCTGCCGAGGCCGTTCGTTCAGGAGCCTCTCGATGCGTTCGAGCTCGTCGTTACTCGTCGCGTTCATGTTCGTGCGTCGCGGGAGGTACTGGCGCAGGAGGCGGTTAGTGTTCTCGTTGGTGCCGCGCTGCCACGGGCTGCGGGGGTCGCAGAAGTAGACCGGGGCGTCGATGAGTGCGCTGAGGAAGGCGTGGTCGGCCATCTCGCGGCCGCGGTCCCAGGTCAGGGACTTGCACATGCCGGGTGGGACGTTGAACAGGGCGCGGGCGACCGCGATGCTGACGTCCTTGGCCTTGATCCCGTCGGGCAGCGGCACGATCTTCAGGTAGCGGGTGGTGCGCTCGACGAGGGTCGCGACCGCGCTCGGGCGCTTGCCCATGACGAGGTCACCTTCCCAATGACCCGGCTCGAGCCGGTCGGTCACGGTGGCGGGGCGGTGGTGGATGGAGACCATGTCGCGCAGATGCCCTCGCCCCATGCCTGCCACACGACGTCCTGTACTGCCGCTGGCAGCGACGTCACCACACTCATCCCAGCCTCCACGACAACGCATCATCTACCCTCGTGGTGCGTTGGTGGGTTGAGACCGCCATCGTTTCGGTGCGACTGTCCGTCAGCCGATCTAGAATGTACGCAGAAGCAGTATCCCTCCAAGTCTGCATAGCAGCGGAGGGTGCAATACCCCGACTGCGTAGCAGCGGGGATACCCCGCGTAGCGGGGTATCGATGAGATCCCAAGCCGGCGGGACCGGCACCCTGTCTCATCGGCGGAGAGGCTGCAAGCCGGCGGGACCGGCACCCTGTCTCATCGGCGGAGAGGCTGCAAGCCGGCGGGACCGGCACCCTGTCTCCCCGCAGGTGGTCTGCGCTCGCGCCGTCATCTCCCGTCCTCCCCGTGGGTCGGGGCAAGATGTCCGCTGATTCGATCGCAGCTTGCGGATTAGTCCGCCCACCAGAAGCCCTAACTGACCTGTCTTTCCTGACCGGCGCCGGGCGACGGGGCGCTAGCGCCAGTTCGGAGACACGGTGCCCGACTACCTCTCGCAGCTCCTCGACGCCGCCCCGCCCGCATCAGTCGTCGCCCTGGCCACTGCAGTCAGTGCCCGCTACTGCCTCAAAGTGTTCCTAGCGATGGTGGCGACCTTCGGACGGGGCGAGACCCGGAAGAACGCCGAGCGCGTGCTGAAACTCCTGTTGGGACCAAAGCGACCGCGTGGTTCATAGCGACCGATTGACCGTCGGCACCGCGGTTCGCACCGTAGTGCAGCACTGATCCCGCCGAAATCGATCATTTACGGCGCGATCTAGTGCCTGCCTAGGAGTTCCCGTCACAAACGTTCGCCGCAACCGCCAAACGACAAGGGCTTTCGGCTGATCTCGGACTGTCCCGCTCGTCTCTGCCCCGTCCGGGGTATGAGGTGACGTTGGTAGACAGTTTGGACGGTTACCAGGCGTAGACGTTCTCGGAGATCTTGACCGCCCCTTCCGGTGCTTGAACTCCGTCGACCACGACTTGGTACTTGCCTGCCAGACCGTCGACCCCGACCGTGCCGCCACCGCAGCCCACCACCCACTCATCCTTGCCTGCGTCCGCGACAAGACAAACGGTTGAGTTTTCGAGGCCGCGAGCGAGCCAGAGCGAAGTGCCCGCATGCTCCCCGACGTAGCGACTCGTCGATACGTCGACGTCGTCATACGCATAGTCCGTGAGTTCCGGCAACTCATCGCGGCTTTCTCTCTCCCCTTGAAGGTCCGAGAATCCGACCAGGTCAGTACTGCAGCCAGAGAGAAGCGTGATCGACGCGAGAACCAGAGCTGTCGCAGAAGCGTAACGGAGGCGAGGCATGGCCCCCATCTTGGCTCACCACAAACAAGAGCACCACAGGTCGACCGCCAGGCAGCCGATAACGATCGTTTCCGGCGAGCTCGCATCCCACGTCCTTAGACGCCTGCCGCTAGTGCTCGCCGGTACCTGCTTTCGGCAGGCGTTTCTGGCTTGTCCCCCCATCGGGCATTATCCACTCGGAGCCTCGAGGGCTCGAATGGCGATCCATCGACTCGGAACCCGTCATCGCCGCTACGCCAATACGTTGAGTCCCAGCCCGATCGTGAAGGCTGCGAGGAGCACGACAGCCACGATGCCCGCGAGAGTCCGGGTGCTAAACGTGGTGCGCAGGAGAGCGAGCATTTTGACGTCGACGAGGGGGCCGACGAGGAGGAGGGCGACGACTGATCCTGCGGAGAAGAATGACGCGAACGACAGGGCAAAGAACGCATCCACGTTCGAACAGATCGATACGACCATCGCGATCAAGATCATTGCCACGATCGACATGACTGGATTGGATCCGACAGACAGGAGAACCTCACGGGGGATTAGCACCTGAATGGCACCGGCTAGTGCGCAGCCGATCACGAGTGCGGGCATGACTGCGCGGAACTCGACGACGAACTGGGTGAGGCTGCGCCGACCGCGGCCACGGCTGCCTGACTCGTGGGCGGCTCTGTCGCATGTATCACGGAACTGGTCAGTGAGTAGAGTTCCCGGATCGGGGTGACGGCTGTACAGCCAGCCGATGAGGTTGGCGATCGCGTAGCCGCCGAGAAGGCGCGCAATCAGGATGCCGTCATCGAATCCGAAGGCTTGGTGGGTCGTGAGAATGACGATCGGGTTGACGATCGGGGCTGCGATCAAGAATGTGAGCGCATCCGGGACAGTGAAGCCGCGCATCAGCAGTCCCCGAGCAAACGGCACGTTGCCGCATTCGCAGACCGGGACGAACATGCCCAGGAGCGAGAGCACCATCCGACGCAGCCATGCCCGTCGCGGCATCCAACGTTCGAGCACCCCGGCGGGAATCCACACCTGCACGATGATCGACAAGACCACGCCGAGCGTGACGAATGGCATCGACTCAATGAGGACGCTGACAGCGAGTGTGAGGCCGTCCTGCGCGCGGGTCGGGAGGGAAACCGGGAAGAACGTCGGCGCGAAAATTTCGATCAGCAATAGTGCCGCAATCACGCACACGCCGACACCGACCATCGCCCACGCAGCACGCGAGCGAGCAGCAGGAGGTGCCCCGCTGCTCGCCCTGGTGGTCACCTGCTCCGGGTCAGGCAACCGCGTCACTCGTGCTCGACTCATCGCAGCCCGAATGCGCCACCGCTAACCAGGATGAAGATGCCCAGACCGATCAGAACGAGCGGGAACAGCACGTGTTCCCAACGTTCCAGGATCTCCGCGATCGGTCGACGAGTAGCGATGAACTTTGCGACAACGACCAGGACCGCAACGAGGGCCAGGAACACCACGCAGTACGCGACGACCGCGGCGGGACCCACGCTGAGGAACACGGGGACGTAGACGCCGATGTTGTCACCGCCGTTGGCGAAGGTGACCCCGGCCACAGCCCAGACCGCGACCTTTTTTCCTTCGATCTTGCCCTCGTCGTCATCGTCGTCGTCGCGATTGCGCCACGCCTGCCATGCCGCCCAGAGACCCAAACCCAGGGGGATGAGGCCGAAGTAGGGAATGACTTCAGGAGGGAGGAACGCTCCTGCGCCGAGAGCAACGAGTACGGCGGCGCCGAGGATGCCAGCGAACCCCAAATACTGTCCGAGCAGAATCCGGGTCGTTGTACCTCGTTGGCCCGCACCTCGGGCGAAGAACAGCGAGAGCACGATGATGTCGTCGATGTTCGTTACCAGGAACAGACCAACTGCTTGCAGGATGGAGAGGAAGATCATGCGCTGACCTCCATCGTGCAGCAGTCCGCAACTGTGCACGTGGGGTCGATGCACTCGGCCTCGTGATCCACGGCCAGGGTCGTATCCAGTAGAGCGGTCAGCGCCGTGGTCAGCCGAGGATCTGCGACCTCGTATCGAGTGCGCCGCCCCTCGGGCTCTGCCACGACGATGCCGCAGTCACGGAGGCACGTGAGATGGTTGGAGACGTTCGATGGGCTCAGGCCCAGCTCGCGGGCGAGCGCCGCCGGATAGATCGGGCCGTCAAGCAGCGACATAAGAATGCGTGATCGCGTCGAGTCGGCCATAGCGCGGCCGAGGCGATTCATCACGTCCAAGCGAGTAGTAATAGTCAGCACTCAATGAATATACACGCTTGGATGTATTATCGAGTGCGGCGCCAGATCCTCCGAATGGGCGCGATCCGAAGCGTCTGGACTACAAACGCTCAACGTCAGGAATCCCCTCGTGCACACCTCATCACTCCTACCGGAGCACCGTGCTGGCGCCCGCCATACCTACCGCATGAGTGGCGCCTGGTGAGGCGGGATCGAGGTCGGAGGCTGGTTGTTGCGCTCCTGGTCGCATTCAGCATGACGGTGATCGACCAGGGTTCGAAGGCTCTAGCCCTGACCCGGCTCAGCGAGCACGAGCGCATTCCCCTAGTTGGTGACCTGTTGGGCCTCCAGCTGGCATTCAATCCCGGCACAGTCATGTCGCTCGGGTCGGGGAGCACGTGGGTGTTTACTGTGATCGGAACCACAGCGACGATCGCACTCCTCTACGCTGCGTGGCGATCCAAGTCGATCGTGTGGGCGGTCGCTATCGGATTCGTCTGGGGCGGAGCAGTGGGCAACCTCATCGATCGCCTCCTTGCCCCGCCGGGATTCGGCGTCGGTCACGTGACCGATTTCCTCGCCTACGGCAACCTCTTCATTGGCAACATCGCGGATATCTCCATCGGCATCGGCGTCGGCCTGGGCCTCATTCAGATCATCCTGAATCCCCGCCCTGAGCTTCCCCGTGGACAGTCTCCTGGTGCCTGACCTCCGCAAACTCATCTCGTCTTTACCGTAGTCATCTGTTTGCCATGTCCGCGTGAATCTCCTCCCCGTGCTGGGACGCTCGCGCTGCATGGGTCACGCGAATATGGCTTCAGCGCCCGCCGAAATCGATCGTTTTCGGTGGGACGACCGGCACCGCCGCTCAGGTGCGCGACACGCCGTGAAACGATCCGCCGAAACCCCCTGCCGAAACCTAACCGCGCCGGAACATCGGCAGTACCGTTTTCGGCATGGCACACGAAGTCGGATACGCCCGCGTCTCGAAACGAGACCAGAACCCCGAGGCGCAGGAAGCCGAGCTGCGCGCCGCCGGCTGCGAACGCGTCTTCGTCGACCACGGCGAGTCCAGCCGAGTCACCGACCGACCGCAGTGGCTCGCCTGTCTCGACTACCTCCGACCGGGGGACACCCTCAAAGTCCGGCGCCTCGACCGTCTCGCCGGCAGTGAGCGCATCCTGATTGAAACGCTGCAGGATCTCGACACTCGCCAGGTAAACATCGTCAGTCTTAGCGAGCCCCTGATCGACACCACCACCCCGATGGGGCGGGCGCTCTACGGCATCGTTGCGGTGTTCGCGCAGCTCCGCGTCGATACCATCCGAGACAACACGCAGCGTGGCCTCAATTTCGCGCGCAGCCAGGGCCGCGTTGGCGGCCGTCCGAGCGTGATGACGCCCGAGCGGATCGCGACCGCGGAGCGCATGCGCGCCGAACACGCGAGCTGGGAGAGCATCGGCCGTGTACTCGGAGTGGGTGCGTCCAGCGTGCGCCGAGCGCTGCGATCCAGCTAAAGGTAGGTGGATTGCGCTCCCTCAAGGGTCAGAGTGCCCTTCCGAAGTTGCTCGACTGGTGTGTCCGCGCTGGCTGACGGTGAGGTAGTCCACCATTCCAAGATCTGCCATCGGGCATCCTCCGCCTCAGCCCCGTCAGTCGTCAGATGAGCATAGAAATCAGCATTGATATCGCCGACAACGGAGTGAATGTTCCCAGAGTCGTGATCGAGCTGGAACGACGGAAAGAGCTTCGCTTCGCCCATTGTCACCCACACCAGGGCATGGCGACTTCGAAGATAGTTCAGCCAACTGCGGCGTTCCTTGGGCTCGCGACTGTGGAGGAGTTCTCGCATCGTCGAGGTGCTGGCCAGGTTGAGATCGGCCAACAGGCTGACGCGCTGGGCTACTTTCGGATCTCTCTGATAGTTCTCTCGCCACATGTCAGCGGTTTCCCACCCGGGTGGAAACCCGAGTGCGTCAAGATCAAGCCCCAGCTTGTCGGTACGCGACTGGATGAAAGGTTGGATGCGCGTCCTCCAGTCGGCCGCGGGCGCAACTCTCGCCAGCAGAAACGTGAGTACGGAGATCGTGCCGTACAGACGGCGTTGTGACTTGCTGGCGAGATGGGCTAGGTCGGGGATGTGAGCTGCGGAAGCTAGCTCCACGTCGAAACTGCGGTTCCACATACGCGAGTGGTGCGCGCAGAGGTTCCGAATGTAACGAATGTGGTTGAGCCAGTTCGACAGCAGTGTTGCATCACCTTTGCCGTCCTTGCCGATGAGGTCCAGGCTGGCAGCGATCCGCTCGCGATCATCTTGTGCGGCGCCGCCGTACAGTTGCGCGAGCGTGCCGAAGGACATGACCTCGGTCGCCACCCACACCGGCAGGTGCGGGCCGTACTTGGAACGAAAATGAGTGGCGAACGCCTCCTGGGAACGGCGTTCCTGGTCATCGAAGCGCTCCAGCCATTCCTGATGACGCGTCTTTGAGGGGACCTGCTCGACTGGGTCGGTCTTGGCGTCCCCCTGCGCGCCCACGCCCGAATGGGTTGTTTCTCCTGACTCCGCCTGCGCCGGCGCCAAGACGAATCCGGGGTCCAAGGCAGTGGGCTGGCGGTGCGCAAAAACGTCTCGCCGTCCTAGCGTATGCCCAACCTGAAACCGAAGGGCTACCTCAACTGCTTCCAGGGCATCAAACAGGGAGGCACGGAGTTCGCGATCGAAGTCGTACACCGAGCAGACATGGGCGAGCGTCGTTCCGGGCCGGACGGAAGATTTCACGATGGTGTTACCGACACCGTCGATTTCTCGCTCTCGATACGGATACCAGTATCCCGACAGTCGGTAGTAGCCGATGCGGCTTAGCAGCGTTTCCGCTGTCTCCTGGTCCCCAACATCCATGCCCCGCGACGCGAGCAAGGCAACCTGTTCGCGCACCGTCTTGAACGGCTTAGCGTAGCTGCTGTCATGCGTCATAAAAGAAAACTAGCCGCCTCTCGGTGAAGAGATAGCGGCTAGCCGTGTTGGGACAAAGCTAACACACCCCACCGACCTTCGGCTGAAAACAGGTACGGAGGAGCTTCTGGAGGCCGCACATCAACCCCAGTGACGAGAAAAGGTGTGTTATGCGTATTTTTGGACCACACATGCGGTAGAGTTTCACGCATCGAGCGAGGAGGCGTCCCATGACGATCTTGAATCTGTTTCCCCAAGAAGGAGCCGGCGATGAAGATCGCCTCGCTGAGCTCGACCTGTACTCCAGCGACTTTCAAACCGCCTTCCGTCCCGGATTGGCCCGAGCTATCAACCGCTCTGAGCTCGCGCCGCCCAACGCCGCGGGGACAGATCTCTACAATGACACTTTCGAGCTTCTCGCGCAGATCCTCGTCGCACGCGGCTGGCGAAAGGCCGTCGTGATGGGGCAGCCGCGCCTCCTCAACCCGGACGGAAAGTGTCAACTCGCTCTCTCCTCGGCCGAGCATGTTTCTGACCCGGATCCTCGAGTCAGCCCAAAAACTCGCCGCAAAGGCCCGGCAACGCAGCACTCCCTCGACAACGACCGCCCGAAGTCTCAGCTACCCCTCCCATTGCCCGAGTGGGTCGAGAACGACGATGAGCTTCCCCAGAAACTCAAGGAGGCTCCGCTCTGGTTCGTGCTTTACGGACGTAAACCCAGAAGTAGTTTTCTCCAGCTCGGTCTTGGCCGCCCGGCGAGGATGGATGTCTCCGACCGTGTTGTCGAGTGGAGTGACCTCATCAACATGACCGGGCTTGAGGGTGTGGGTGACCTCAGCGCCTTCGACCTGGATGACGACGGTGATATCGACGTTCCAGTCGAGCCCCGCGACTGACATCACAATCACGACGTCCCCGAATGTTCAGTCCAGTCCGCCTAAAGCTCGCCCGCCAACGTCGCGGCCTCACGCTCACCAAGCTTGCCGAAGAGAGCACAGTCTCGCTGCGGTCTCTCACCAACTACGAGAACAACAGCACTGAGCAGCCTTCCGATGAGTCTCTCCGTAAGATCGCACGGACGCTCGACGTCTCACTCGAGTACTTCCATCGACATGAGGTCGAACCCGTCCCTGTCGAGGCAGTGAGTTTCCGCAAGCTCTCGAAGACCTCCGCGACCAAGAGGGACGCCGTTCTATCGTCGGCGACCCTCGCTCTCGAGCTGTTCGATGTCATCGATCGTCACTTCCAGCTGCCAAACCCGGAGATACCGACATACGACAAGTTCTCGCCAGAACAGGCTGCCGAGATGGTCCGTCAGCTGTGGGGTCTCGGAGACAAGTCCATCGCTCACATGATTCACCTGCTGGAAGCCAAGGGCGTTCGGGTCGTGTCGCTGGCTCACGACTACACCGACATCGACGCCTTCTGCTTCTTCCGCGACTCTGTGCCTTACATGTTTGTGAACACCACTAAGTCCGGGGAGCGGCAGCGGTTCGATGTAGCTCACGAGTTGGGCCACCTCGTGCTTCACGATGAACGAGACATGACGCCAAAGGACTCGCGAGAGCGTGAAGCCGAAGCCAACGCCTTTGCGGCAGCCTTCCTGATGCCCGCCACCGGACTCCATGCCCAGGCGATGTGGAGTGCGAGCATGCCAAAGATACTCGCGGCCAAGAAGCACTGGAAGGTCTCCGCCATGGCGATGACCCACAGGCTCCACGAACTCAAGATGCTTAACGACTGGCAGTACCGCTCGACGGTCGTGACGCTGTCGAAGGCCGGCTACCGAAGCAGCGAGCCGGACGGCATCGTCCCCGAATCGTCGCAGCTTCTCCGCAAAGTCCTCTTCGGGCCAAAGGGCGTGTCGCTGAGCCGCGCGGCGGAGGAGCTAGCGGTTCCGTCTCGTGACCTCACAGGGCTCCTACAGGGTCTTGTGCCAGTCGCGGCATAGCAGCAGAAGCGATCGGACTGGATCAAGTTCGCCACGACTCGACACCACGGCCGAAGGTACTGGACCACAAAAAAGACCAGCCGCTGAGGTGTGGACTCTCAACGGCTGGCCTTCCGTTTCTGCGGGGGTGAGCCCGTAAGTGCGCATCAGATGTGCACGGGCTGTATCACCCTGGCCGTCTTGGGTGTTGAACTTGGCGGTGGAGACCAAGCAGAAGGCCGAGAAACTAGGGAACATGCTCCCCGCCTGACCTTATACACAAGGAGACCACCGGGCGCAACCCTCAGTCATCGGGACCTCTGTTTATACCCGTACCGAACATGTATAATAGCCCTAACGGGACCCCTATAGAGGTACCCCTCGTCACGGCGCATCAGTACTCACGCCAGTTTAGCCCTGAACTGCGGTTAGGGCAAAGATCAAGGGACGGACGCGATGGTGAACGCACTAGCTAAGGACGTAAGGCGAGACACTTGCCCTCTTCGCCGTTCTTTCGTAGAGCGCCCGGAGGGCAGTGACGCGCTGACACCTCTGGCCGCTCTCCTGAGAACCTCTGGGGAGGTCGGCGGAAAAGGCGGCGGCTTGCGAATCGCTCTGCTGATGTCGTTGATCTGGGTCACCGCGCGCCCCCCCTACGTGACGAATCGAGTGGCGCCCTATTGGGCGGAGCTACTTGGCAGAGAGGATCCAGGAGGGGTCGGTGCGCGAGCAATCCGCGATGCACTGCACGAACTCGCGGATCGTGGTCTCGTTCAGTTGCGCAGCACGGGTACCCGGCTGGAGATCATCCTCTGCAACGAATCTCAGCCCGAGACGGCCGCAGGAGATCCGAACCTCTACGTTCCCCCATACGGGCTTGAACAGTACATCCCTGTTCCTCGCTCGTTCTGGACGAGAGGACTTGCAGGGGAATTGTCCGGCGCAGGGATCGCGATGTATCTATGCTCGCTCGCGCTGACACGTAGCGACGATCCGGAGTTCTTCATCGCTGGCGCCCACTTCGAGGAACGCTACGGGATCTCGCGATCTAGCCGGAAGCGAGGCCTCGCGGAACTCACAGAGCGAGGAGTCCTAACGGTTCGCGTCGAAGAGACGATCGACTTCAAGACTTTTCGAAAGGTTCGACGCAACATCTACCGTCTTGCGAAAAGGTACCGGCAGCCGGAGGCGTGGACGCCGCCAGCCATAGAGGCGGGAGCTGAAAAGACGAAGAACGCCCTCGACCCGGCAGCCCGGCTCAGCGCGATCACATCTCCCTCGTCAGGGCGTGAGCGCGAGGAGACAGCTCGTTTGCTCGCTTCGTCGATGAGCTCGAAGCGACGCTCGCAGAAATAGGAGAGCGGTTCGCGTCGGCGCGGCGCGCAACAAGCAGAGTACTGTCACCCCCTAGCGTCAGAGTAAGCAGCTCTGCGTGAGGCCCTCCGTTGGCGTGTCGTTGCCTTTTGATCCCATTGGACCTCCTAGAGTGATGGTGCGCGATAGAAGTGCGCCTCGAACCCGGCCTAGAAGCCGGGTTTTGTCGTTAAGAGCCATCCGTGAGCCGTGAGCCTGACCCTTGGGGTACACGCACACGGAACGCGTTCGCGGCTCATGCCGCGTGCCGCCGGCCACAGTTCCGTGGACGGACCACCCAGAGGGGAGGTCGCAACGTGGATCTTTCGAGCCTGTTCTCGGATCCGCTGTTGCTGCCTGCTCTGCTGATCGCAGCCGGCCAGGTCACCTGCCGGCTGCTGCCCCTTCTGTCGAAGCGAGCTAACAAGCTCGCCGTTCGGCTGATCCGGGCCAAGCGGAGCAAGTAGCAAAAAGCGCCCAACGCCAATGGTTAAGGAGGAGTCTGCCCAAAATCAGACTGACATAATTACGACTATCAGTGGCGCCACCCGTCGGTCACAGCGGAGCGGTGCAGACCATTTGTTTAACAGGATAGGCCCGGGCCCGAATTTGTGACGAGCACGGTGATCCGGGCGGCGCCAGGTGTCCCCCAGGTGTCCCCGGGTATCGCGAGGATACTGTTTCAGGCGATCTCTCGCGTGCCGGAAGTGCGTCAGGTGCATCCTGATAATCCCTGTTCATCCGCCAAAAGCAGAAGTTTCCTCGGCTGATCAGGTTCAGGGTCTCGGTGCCGCACTTCCGTCAGAATCACCCTGCTAAGGTGGAGTCCCCTCACGGGGACCAGGGGTTCAAATCCCCTCGTCTCCGCAGAAGAACCCCCGCTCCGGCGGGGGTTTTCTCGTTCCCGACCCGTGCGCCCCGCTCACTGCGCTCCGGTTCACTGCCCTCCGTCCAGAAAACTGCTGCCGACTGTGAACGGAGCGTCGCCCTCGGGTAGCCTCGTCCGCATGTCCTCCGCCACGACGCAGACCCACAAACGCGAAGCCTTCGGCTCGCGGAACGTGTTCATCCTCTCCGCGATCGGCTCAGCGGTCGGCCTCGGGAACATCTGGCGGTTCCCCTACGTCGCCTACGAGGGCGGCGGCGGGGCGTTCCTCATCCCGTACCTGTGCGCGCTGCTGACCGCCGGCATCCCGCTGCTGTTCTTCGACTACGCGATCGGTCATCGATACCGCGGATCGGCGCCTCTCGCCTTCCGTCGTCTGCACCGTGCTGCCGAGCCCCTCGGATGGTGGCAGGTGCTCATCTGCGTCGTGATCGCCGTCTACTACGCCGTGATCATCGCGTGGGCGGCCATGTACACCTGGTTCTCGGCCCAGCTCACCTGGGGTGCGGGCAACGAGAACGACTTCTTCTTCGCCGACTTCCTGCGCTCGGCGGACGTCGCCGAAGTCGGCGTCTCGACCGACTTCGTCCCCCAGGTCGGCATCCCTCTCGTGGTCGTGTGGCTCATCGTCATCGTGATCATGGCGCTGGGTGTGAAGCGCGGCATCGGCAGGGCGAACATGATCCTGATGCCGTTGCTCACGGTCATGTTCGCGATCCTCGTGGTGCAGTCGCTGTTCCTCCCCGGTGCGATGGACGGCCTCAACGCCTTCTTCACCCCGAACTGGGAGGCACTCGCCGACCCGGGCGTCTGGGCCTCCGCGTACGGCCACATCTTCTTCTCGCTGTCGGTCGCGTTCGGCATCATGGTGACCTACTCCTCGTATCTCAAGCGCAAGACCGACCTGACCGGTTCGGGACTCGTCGTGGCCTTCGCGAACTCGGGCTTCGAGATCCTCGCCGGCATCGGTGTCTTCGCGGCCCTCGGCTTCATGGCGCAGGCGCAGGGGACCGAGGTGGCGGGAGTCGCCTCTTCCGGCATCGGATTGGCGTTCATCGCGTTCCCGACGATCGTGTCGCAGGCGACGGGCGGATCGATCATCGGCGTCCTCTTCTTCGGGGCTCTGGTGTTCGCCGGAGTCACCTCGCTCATCTCCATCCTCGAGGTGATCGTCGCCGCGCTGCAGGACAAGCTGGGCTGGGCGCGTGTGCGCACGACCCTGACCGTGGCGATCCCGCTCGCTATCGTCTCGATGGCGCTGTTCTCGACGACGACGGCGCTCTCCGTCCTCGATACGGTCGATGCCTTCGTGAACTCCTTCGGCATCATGGCGGTCGCCCTGGTGGCCGTGATCATCGTGGCCTGGTTGCTGCACAAGCTGCCGGTGCTGGTCGAGCACCTCAATCGTCGATCGAGCTTCCGGGTGGGCGCGATCTGGAAGCTGCTCGTCGGCGTGCTGGCACCCGTCGTACTCGGGTACCTCTTCATCAGCGAGCTCATCGCGAAGACGTCCGAGCCGTACAGCGGCTATCCGGCCTGGTTCCTCGCCGTCTTCGGATGGGGCATGGTGATCGCCCTCGTGGTGCTGGCCCTGGTCCTGTCGGCGTTGCCGTGGAGCGGCCGTTCCCACGCGAAGGACGATCCCGAGTACGACGAGTTCCTCGTCGAAGAGGAGTACGAGCCGGATGCGGAGACGTCCGCGATCCCGGCCGTTAGCACCACGACGAAGGGAGCGAGCGCATGACTCCGATCGCTGTCGTCATGATGATCATCGCCATGGTCACGGTCTGGGGTGGGCTGGTCGCCGGGATCGTGAACCTGGCCCGTCATCCCGAGGAGTCGGAGACGGAGCCGGCACCTCCCGTCGAGCTCTGACCGGGCGTCGACGGAGAACCGATCGCATCCGACCGGAGAAGTCGGGTCGGCGTATGAGATGCGCAGCGACGATGGTGGGGAAAGGAGGACCCCATGATCGGCACGCTGAACGCCCTGGTCGACCTCGTCGACACCTACGGTGTCGCGGGAGAGATCGACATCGACGCGTTCGCCCGTGAGAACGGCACGACGGAGTACCACCTGCGTCGGATGTTCTCGGCGCTGGCGGGGATGCCGCTCTCGGAGTACGTGCGTCGTCGCCGGATGACGCACGCGGGAGCGGAACTCGCAGCCGGCGCTCCGAGCCTGCTCGACGTGGCCGTGCGCCACGGATACGGCTCGGTCGAGGCGTTCGCTCGCGCCTTCCGCGCGGTGCACGGCATCGGACCGGCCGATGCGCGCCGTGACGGGGGTCCTCTCCGTACACAACCCTCGCTCCGGTTCCGCCTGAGCGTGGAAGGGAGCATCCCCATGCACGTCACCATCACCCACCGGCCCGCGCTCGTGCTCGTCGGTCACGCCGTGGAGGTTCCGTTGATCCACGAAGGCGCCAATCCGCACATCCAGGCGCACATCGCGGCCATCCCGCCCGAGGAGCATGCGCGGCTCAAGACCCTCGGCGATGCCGAGCCCTCGGGGATCCTGGCCGTCACGGCAGACGTCGAACCCGACGCCCCGGAAGGCTCGCTGCTGAGGTATCTGCACGGCGTCGCGGTGCAGAGCACGACATCGGTTCCGGAAGACCTCGACGTGCTTCCGGTCGACGAGGGATCGTGGGCGGTCTTCGCCGCCAGTGGGCCCTTCCCCGCCGCTCTGCAGACGCTGTGGGCGGCCACGGCGACGGAGTGGTTCCCGTCGAACCCGTGGAGGCTGCGCCCAGGCCCGTCGATCGTGCGCTACCTGGAGTTCAGCGGTGACTCCGCGTCGTGCGAGCTCTGGCTTCCGGTCGAACCGGCCTGAGGCCGGCGGGGTGGGCGCGCGTGCGCACCCACCCCGTGTCCGTGGCCCGTGCGACACTGAGCGCACGATCCAGGGAGGCACGTGATGGCGGCCATCGATCCGAAGAAGACACTCGACGCGTACCGGGCGAAGCGGGGCGAGTTCCGCGTCGTCGAGGTGCCGCCCCTGCAGTACCTGATGATCGACGGGGCAGGAGACCCGAACACCGCGCCCGCCTATCGGGACGCCGTGTCGGCGCTGTTCCCCCTGGCATACGCGCTGAAGTTCGCGAGTCGGAACGACCTCGGCATCGACACCGTCGTGATGCCGCTCGAGGGACTCTGGCATGCGCCCGACATGGAGTCGTTCACCTCCCGACGTGACAAGTCGGCCTGGATGTGGACGATGATGATCATGGTCGGCGATCACATCACCCCCGCGATGTTCGCGGCAGCCGTCGAGTCGGTGTCGCAGAAGGCTGTGAAGAAGAGGGAGCCGATCCCTGCGCTCGACTCCGTGCGGCTGCAGACCCTCGACGAGGGCAGCTGCGTACAGACACTCCACGTCGGACCGTTCGACGACGAAGGACCGGTGCTCGAAGAGCTGCATCACCACTTCATCCCCGACAACGGGCTCCAGATGCGGGGGCTCCATCACGAGATCTACCTGAGCGACCTGCGCCGTGCCGATCCGGCGAAGCTGCGCACCATCCTCCGGCAGCCGATCATGCCGCACGCCTGAGCGACAGGGCGGGAGCGACAGGGCGGGAGCGACAGGCGAGGCGAAATCAAGCCCCTCGGCGGGGTTCCGCACGACGGATACGCTTCAACGATGAGCACGGTCAAGAACGCGGCGCGCGTCGCCAAGAGGTCGTCGACGTTCCGACGGGTCGCCCGTGCCGGCTTCGTCGTCCTCGGTCTCATCCACGTCATCATCGGCTCGGTGGCGATCTCCATCGCGGCCGGCGCCTCCGGTGACGCCGACCAGGACGGGGCCATGGAGCAGATCCGCCAGAGCCCGATCGGAGGGCTGCTGCTCGTGCTCGTGGCCGCCGGGCTGATCGCGCTCGCCGTGTGGCAGATCGCCAGTGCCTTCCTCGCCGCCGATCCGGCCGAGACGAAGAAGTGGGGTCAGCGCGTCAAGCTGTTCGGCATCGCCGCCGCCTACCTCATCGTCGGGGGCATGGCCCTGATCTACGCCGTGGGTGGCAATGCCGACTCCGAGACGGCGTCGAAGACCCTGAGCGCGGTGCTGCTCTCGGCGCCCGGCGGCGTCGCCCTGTTGGTCGTCGTAGGGCTCTCGGTCGTCGGGGTCGGGGTCGGGTTCATCGTCGGCGGCTTCACCCGCGGCTTCGAGAAGCTGCTCGACCTGCCATCGGGAGTCGCCCGCAGGGGCATCGTGACCCTGGGAGTGATCGGCTACTTCGGCAAGGGCACCGCCGTCGCCGTGACCGGGGTGCTCTTCGTCGTCGCCGCCGTCACGCAGGACCCGGAGAAGGGCGCGGGGCTCGATGCCGCCCTGCACAGTCTGCTCGACCTGCCCCTCGGCGGACTCGTCCTGGGTGCTGTCGGCGCGGGGTTCGCCGTCTACGGCGTCTTCTGCATCGCCCGGGCCCGCTACGCCAGGATGTGAGTTCGAGCGTTCACGCGGTGGCGGGTTTCTCGCTCCACACCAGCAGGAAAGCGCCGAGAGCGATCATCAGCCCGCCACCGGTTGCCCCCATCGCCTCAATACGTCGGGGCGAGCGGCCGAACCAGTCACGGGCGGCGCTCGCCAGGAGCACCCATACGGCGTCGCAGCTCACGCCGATCACCACGACGACCACCCCGAGCAGGAACAGCTGCGCCGGCACCGATCCGGCATGCAGATCGACGAACTGCGGGAGGATCGCGAGGAAGAACGCGATGGACTTCGGGTTCGTGACGCCGACGACGAAGCCCTCGGTGAGAAGCCGCCAGCCCGAGCGCTTCGCCGGCGCCGTGGCCATGGCTCTCGCCGCGTCCTTCCGGTGGCGGATCGCCTGGATGCCCAGGAAGATCAGGTAGCCGGCGCCGAGCACCTTGACGATCGTGAACAGCACGACCGACTGCGCGATCACGGTGCCGACGCCGAGAGCCACCGCGACGACGAGCACGATCGATCCGACCGCCGTGCCCAGGATGCTGAGGAATCCGCCCATCCGGCCGAGCGCCATGGCTCGGCCGATCGTGAAGAGCACGGTCGGCCCGGGGATGACGACCATGATGAACGCCGCGACGACGAAGGTGAACAGCGTGTCCTGGGCGATCATGGGACGAGCTTAGAGGCGCGGACGCCGGGCGGTCGAGGTCCGCGACCACCCGGCGTCGCTCGAATCGGGGGACGGATCAGGCCGTACCCCAGAAGCGATCCTCCGCTTCCTGGTCCTCGCTCATCAGCCAGACCTCGACGATGCGGCCGTCGGCGACACGGAACACGTCGACACCGTGCTGATCGAGAACGTGCTGATCGAGGTCATCGTGCCCCACGCGCTGCGCGCGGAATCGCACGGTGGCGGATACCAGGGCACCGCTCTCGGTCGCCGACTCCGTCTCGAGGGCGAACGTGCCCCCGCTCAGCTGCATGAACCGTCCCAGGTGCGCGATGATCGCGTCGGGGCCGACGTGATCTCCTGACAGCTGGTTCGCTCCGGGCTGGTGCCAGACGGCATCCGGATGGAAGGTCGCCGCCAGCGCCTCCATGTCTCCGGCGGCCATGGCCGCACCGTACTGTCCTACGACGTCGATCGCCGACATGATGCTCCTTCTCGATGGGTCGGTACTGTGGAGCATCCAGCGTCTCGGCAGGGGCGCGGTTACTTCAACGTCACCGGAAGGGGCAGCGGATGTCGAACACGTGGACGGTGTTCTCGGCCAGCTGCCCGTCGCGCGCATCACTCGCGCGCATCGCGAACAAATGGACCGCGATGATCGTCGTCCTCCTGCACGAGCAGCCTCTGCGCTTCGGCGAATTGCACACCAGGATGGACGGAATCACGAAGAAGGTGCTCGTCGACACGCTCCGCGCCCTGGAACGCGACGGCATGCTGGAGCGCGGCGTCGGAGACGACGGCCACTCCCGCTATCTGCTCACTCCGCTCGGGCGCACGCTGTATGCGCCGCTCCAGGCGCTGCAGGTCTGGGCGGAGTCGCATGTCGAGGACGTACGTGACGCGCAGGACCGCTACGACGCGGCCGCCGACGCGAAGACTCTCGGCGGCCCTTGACCCGTCGCGCCCACCCCCGGTCCGCAGGTGGGAACATGGAGGGATGAGCACTTCTCCCGGTCTCGACGTGATCGCCTCCCTGAACGACGCCGAGGTGCGGCGCATTCGCGGCGACTTCCCGATCCTGGGTGCACAGGTGCACGGGCGTCCGCTGGTGTATCTGGACTCCGGGGCGACGTCACAGCGACCGGTGGCTGTGCTCGACGCCGAGCGCGACTTCGCCACCTCGATGAACTCGGCCGTGCATCGCGGTGCGCACACGCTCGCTGCCGAGGCGACCGAGCTGTTCGAGGACGCCCGCACGGCCGTCGCCCGATTCGTCGGCGCGGACGACGACGAGATCGTCTGGACCTCCAACGCCACCGAGGCGATCAACCTCGTCGCGTACTCCCTCTCGAACGCGTCGCTCGGGCGTGGCGGTGCGGCTGCGGAGCGCCTGCGGCTCCGAGAGGGCGACGAGATCGTCACCACCGAGATGGAGCACCACGCGAACCTCATCCCGTGGCAGGAGCTCGCGGCCCGCACCGGCGCCACGCTCAAGGTGATCCCCCTCGACGACGACGGTGCCCTGCGGCTCGACGCCGCGGCCGAGCTGATCACGGCACGCACCAAGCTCGTCGCCTTCACGCACGTCTCCAACGTTCTGGGAGTCATCAATCCCGTGGAGCAGCTGGTCGCGCTCGCCCGTGAGGTCGGGGCGCTGACGCTGCTCGACGCCTGCCAGTCGGCACCGCATCTGCCCCTCGATGTGCGCGCCCTCGACGTCGACTTCGCCGTGCTGTCCGGACACAAGATGCTCGGACCCACCGGGATCGGTGCCCTCTACGGCCGCCGCGAGGTGCTGGCTGCGATGCCGCCCTTCCTGACGGGCGGCTCGATGATCACGACGGTCACCACGACCGAAGCCGAGTACCTTCCGCCGCCGCAGCGTTTCGAGGCGGGCACCCAGCGGGTGTCGCAGGCGATCGCGCTCGCCGCAGCGGTCGGCTACCTGACCGAGGTCGGGATGCCGCGTATCGCCGCGCATGAGGCGGCCTTCGGTCGACGACTCGTCGACGGTCTGAGCGCGATCGACGGGGTGCGCGTGCTCGGCGCCGGTATCGACCTGCCCCGCGTGGGACTGGCGAGCTTCGACGTCCAGGGCATCCACTCCCACGACGTGGGGCAGTTCCTCGACGATCTCGGCATCGCGGTGCGCGTCGGCCATCACTGCGCACAGCCGCTGCACCGCCGGCTCGGCGTGACCTCATCCACCAGGGCGAGCACCTATCTCTACACGACCGATGCCGAGGTGGATGCCGTGATCGAGGGCGTCGCCGGAGCCATCGACTTCTTCCGGAGGGGCGCATGAGCGACCTGCAGAACCTGTATCAGGAGCTGATCCTCGACCACTCGCGCACCCCGCACGGGTATGGGCTGCGGGAGGAGATCCCGGCGCAGTCGCACCAGCTGAACCCGACCTGCGGCGACGAGATCACCCTCCAGGTGCACCGCGGAGCCGACGGCGGCATCGAGGCTATCGCCTGGGAGGGACACGGCTGCGCGATCTCGCAGGCATCCGCCTCGCTGCTGGCAGAGCTCGCCGAGGGGCTCAGCGTCGAAGACCTCGAGGTGCGCATCGCCGCATTCCGCGAGGCGATGCGCTCCCGCGGCAAGATCGAACCCGATGAGGAGCTGCTCGGAGATGCCGCAGCTCTCGGTGGGGTGTCGAAGTACGTCGCACGCGTCAAGTGCGCCATGCTCGCCTGGGTCGCAGCGGAAGACGCGCTCACCCGCAGCTGAGGTGCAGGATGGACGCATGTCCGTGCAGCTGATGCCTCTGCCCGCCGAACGCTTCGACGAATGGCGGTCCGCCGCGCGGAAGCGTCTCATCGACGGCAACAGGGCGTCGGACCGGCGCCCCGGCGTCGACGCGGTCGCCCACGTCGATCAGCTCTTCGGCGAGGTGTTCCCGGACTCCGCCGCGACCGCGACCGCGCGGGTCATGCGCGTGGTCATGGACGCGGAAGGGGAGGTCGGGACGCTCCTGCTGAATCTGCGGGACGACAAGCTCTTCCTCCTCGACCTCGTCGTCGACGAGCCGTTCACCGACGCGCACAGCGACGATCTGCTCGCAGAGATCCTGCGGGTCGCGCGAGAAGAGGGCGCCACGCAGGTCGGCATGCAGCTGTTCCCGCAGGACTCGACCGGTCGGGCGTTCGCGCGCGGGAGAGGCTTCGAGGTGGCCTCCATTCAGATGGTGCTCGAGCCGCTCCCGGCGCGCGACGTCGCTTCCCACGTCGACGTGTCGCCGATGATCCCGGAGCGCTTCCCGACGTTCGCCGCCGCATCGGAGGAGGGGTTCGCGAACGACCTCGTCGAGTCCGGTCGCTACACCCCGGAGGAGGCGCTCGCCGAGTCGCATCGTCAGATGATCGCCGAGCTTCCCGACGGACTCGACACCGCGGGGCAGGAGCTCTTCACCGCCTCCGTCGACGGGACGGAGGTCGGCATCCTGTGGGTCGGCGTGCGTCAGCGCGAAGGTCGTCCTCATGTGTTCGTCCTGGACATCGAGGTGGCCGCCGAGCACCGGCGCAGAGGGTACGGGCGCGAACTGATGCATGCCGTCGAGCGGGAGGCGCGCCGGCTCGGTGCGGACTCGATCGGTCTGCACGTCTTCGGCTTCAACACGGGAGCGATCGACCTGTACGAGCAGCTGGGCTACCGCCGCACCGAGGAGAGCCTGCTCCGTGACGTCTGAGCCGTCGTAGGAGGACTCGACGGGAATAGCCTCGAGCGCCCGGCGTTGGTCCCGACATGACAACTCTCGGAATCATCGGTGCAGGACACATCGGCAGCCAGGTCGCACGCGTGGCGATCGCGAACGGGTACGACGTGGTGATCGCGAACTCGCGGGGACCGGAGACTCTCGCCGACCTCGTCGCCGAGCTCGGCCCGAACGCTCGCGCCGCCACTGCGGAGGATGCCGCCGCCGCTGCGGACGTCGCGGTCGTCACGGTGCCACTCCGCGCGATCGACGACCTGCCTGCAGAGCAACTCGCCGGCAAGATCGTGCTCGACACGAACAACTACTACTTCGAGCGGGACGGGCACATCGAAGCCCTCGACAAGGGGGAGACGACGACGTCGGAGCTGGTGCAGCGCGCGCTCCCGAACGCCAAGATCGCGAAGGCCTTCAACCACATCTTCGCCTCGGAGATCACGTCGGACGGCACTCCTGCCGGCACGCCGAACCGGCGGGCGTTGGCGACTGCCGGTGATGATGCGGAGGCTGTCGCCTTCGTGACCCGCTTCTACGACGAGGCAGGGTTCGACACCGTCAACGTGGGACCGCTCAGCGAGTCGTGGCGGGTCGAGCGTGACCGTCCGGCGTATGTGGTCCGACAGAACGCGGAAGAGCTGACGGAGAACCTCGCACGCGCGAACCGTCTGCCCTGAGCATCGATGCGGGCGGGGGGACGCATCCTCTCGCCCGGTCGTCGGGGTCCATCGGCGCGGAGCCTTGGGATACCAAAAGTTGAGGAACACCGGCAGGGGTGCGACAATGCCCAGATGGCGGGGGCTATAGCAGCAGGCGGGGAACTCGAGTCGGTGCGGGTCACCCGCATCCTTCGTGACGACATCATCCTCGGACACCGGAAGCCGGGTGCGCGACTCGTCGAGCGGGACATCGCCGCGGAGTTGAACGTGTCCCGCCTTCCGGTCCGCGAAGCCATCCGCACGCTCGTCGCCGAGGGGATCGTGGTCGCGCGTCCTCGTACCTGGGCTGTCGTGAGGGAGTTCACGCACCGCGACATCCAGGACTTCGCAGAGGTGCGCGAGGCTATCGAGACGCTGATCTTCGTCTTCGCGGCGGAGCGGCACGACGAGGCGGGTATCGCCCGCATCCGTGCCGCGTACGAGCGCGAGCTCGCGGCCGCACGTGCCGAGGATTCCGAGGCGGCGAGGATCGCGGCGGCGGAGTTCCATGAGGTCGCCGTCGAACTCGCCGCGAACGAGATGCTCGGAGAGCTGATCGCCGTCTTCCTCACCCGTCTGCGCTGGCTGTTCGGTCAGCACGACGACCTGCTCGCCATGGCGGACGAGCACAGGATCATCCTCGAGGCGATGACGGCGCGGGATACGGAAGCGCTGCGTCGGATCGTGCCGGCGCACCTCGCCAGCGGCCAGTCCGCGGCGGAGCGGCGGCTTGCGGCGCGCAGCGACCTGACGGTCTGAGCCTCGCGGGTCCGCGCCCCCCCCGAGGTGAGGTCCTGCGGAGGCGCCTCCGGTTGTATATTGGGGCGATCGGAGTCGGTCCGGAACTGGTGCGCTGTCCTGGGGAGCGAGATGCGAGGTCTTGCTGTCGCGGTCGGATGCCTCTTACTTGTCGGTGGGATCACAGTCGTCGCCATCGCCGATCAGGAGCGTCTGGAATCGATCGCCGCGGTCAAAGCGGAGATCGTGCGGATCGAGCATGCGCTGAAGATGACGCGCGACGACAACCGGGAGCTCGCCGCGCAGCTGACCGCGCTGCGTTCTCAGCTCGCCGAGCAGGACGCGCAGATCGCGGACACGACGGGCTTCCTCCCGTGATGCGTCGCGCCGTGGCCGTCGCGCTCGCGGCCTCCGTGCTCCTCGTCTCGGGGATGATCGGCAGATCCCAGGGCCTCGAGCAGGAGAGGGCGTCCGCCGTCGCTGAGCTGACCGCGCTCACCGAGCAGTACCACGATGCCGGACAGCGCACGGACTACCTCGACGGTGCGGTGGACCGCGCGGAGCAGGACACCGCGGAGCGTGCCGCCGTCCTCGCCCAGCGTCCCGCCTTCCTCGCGGAGGTGCAGGCGCTCACCGTCGCCCTCAAGGGTGCGGAGGGGCGGGTGGACACCGCCGCGCACCGTGCTGCCGCGCTTTCGGCACAGCAGACGGTCGCCGCCGAGAAGGAGAACCCCGACACGGTCGCTGCGGCCACGGCGACCGTGCACGCGCTCACCGAGAAGGTCGGCACGGAGGTCGCCTCGTGGCAGGCGGCGCAGAGCTCGGGCCCCGGCGGGCCGGCGTGGTCGTCGAGCGGCCCTGACGGCTACGCGCGGGTGCGGGCGGCGCTCGACCTCGTCGGCGGTGGAGGCGTCGGGCTCTACGAATCGTCGTCCTGTGCGGGGGGAAACGCCCCGGCCTGCGCGAACAGCAACGGGTACATCAAGTACCGCGCCGACATCGCGAGCTGGGGCGCCGGCCGGTTGAACTGGGCGATGGCGCACGAGCTCGCGCACATCTATCAGTTCCGTGTATGGGGCTCGCTCACGTCGTCCGGTGCCTACGGGTCGCTGTTCGGCGGCGACCCGGAGTTCCTCGCCAACTGCATGGCCGTGGTGCGGGGATATCCCGGATCGGTCGGCTGCAACGGCGATCAGCAGGCGTGGGCCTCGGGTATCTGGGTGGGCGTCGTCCGCTGAGGCGGTGCGCCTCATCGGCGTCAGGATATCGGCGTCGTGGTGTCGATCGCTTCGCGCAGCGGCCGCCGCATCACACGCCAGTACGACGCCGGCGCGATACGGGTGAGCACATCGATGAGGCGCGCCTCGCGGCCGACCATGGTCCGTGCAGCCCGTCGTTCGGTCGCGCGGATGATCCGCGCCGCCGCGTCTGCGGGCTCGGTGTGGTACATCTCCGCCTGGGCGGCGGCGGCGCGGGCGGCGACCTTCGGGTCGATCGCCGCGGCATAGCGGCCGTGCAGGATGATCCCGGTGCGCACCCCTGCCGGGTACACGGCGCCGACGGTCACAGAGGTGCCCTCCAGCTCGTGCCGCAGTGCTTCCGAGAAGGCGCGGACGGCGAATTTGCTCACCGCGTAGGGGATCCGTCCGGCGGGGGCGGCGAGGGCGTAGACGCTCGCCAGATGGGTGATGTGGGCGGCAGGGGCGGCGCGGAGCGCGGGGAGGAGCGCCTTGGTGACGGACACGGTGCCCCAGAGGTTCACGTCGGTGAGCCAGCGCATCTCCTCCATCGTCAGCTGGTCGATGTCGCCGAGCATGGAGGAGCCGGCGCACGTGATCAGCGCATTGATCCGCGGGTGCGACGCGGTGATGTCCGTCACGGCTGCGAAGACGGCGTCGTCGTCGCGGAGGTCGACGACGTGCGTGGTCACGCGTGCGTCGTGCAGCTCCTCGGCGATCCTCGCAAGAGCCGCGGTGTCGTGGTCGACCAGCGCGAGAGATGTTCCTCGGGCAGCGAGCCGGCGTGCGATCTCCGCGCCCATCCCGTTGGCGCCTCCGGTGATCACGGTGGTGCCCCCGGTGAGATCGAGGTGTTTCATGCGTCTCCTGCAGGGCGTGATCGGGGCGCGAACCCGCGGATGTCGGATGGTTGGGGCATGCTGATTCCGACCATTCTGGCCGACACCGGGCCGCATCGATACCGGTACGCTCAAGGAGAGGAGGTACCGGTGGGACGGACAGCGGATGCCATCGCCGAAGGCGTCGCGATCGCGACCGCTGCCGCGCGCCTGGCCGTCAAGAACCACATCCTCATCGGCACCATCGCCGAGGACGGCGTGTTCGACATGGACAAGTACATCGACGACGCGCGTGAGGCGCTCCGTGCCATGGCAGAGGAGTCGGAAGAAGCCGCGGCCACCGTCACCGCCCTGCGCAAGCGGGCGAGGGGCCGGCATTCCGACCCGGTGGGAACGCACGACTACCGCGATCGCGATGTGCGCAACCTCCGCCGTCGGGCCAAGCAGTCCACCGGCGTCGCCGTGCGTCTGCGCGAGATCATGCAGGACCGGGAGCAGCTCGCCGCCATCGTCGAGGAGGCGAGGAGCGCGGCCTGGGCCGACGTGCGCCACAACCTCGACCGTCGACTGCGTGTCGAGGGGATGCGCCCCGACCAGGATCCCGACTACAACCGCATGCGCGAGGCCCGGATGCAGGCCCTTCGGCTCGTCGACCTGCAGGCGCTCTCCTCGGAGCAGAGAGCCAAGGCCAAGAGGCGGAAGAAGCAGCAGAAGGCCGCATCGGCCGACGACTGAGGCCTCGTTTCGCTTTCGCGTCGGGACTGTTGTAGGCTGTTCTACGGCCCGCTGAGCGGGCCGGGCGCCCGTAGCTCAATGGATAGAGCATCTGACTACGGATCAGAAGGTTAGGGGTTCGAGTCCCTTCGGGCGCACACTGTGTTGAGACAGTGAAGGAACGGCTTCCGCTTCGGTGGAGGCCGTTTCTGCGTTAACGCCCGTCGCGAGCCATTCGAGACTCACGCCGCACGCCGCCGCGATTCGGGCCGTTACGTCGAACTGCGGCATCGAGCGTCCCGTCTCGTAATTGGAGAGCGAGTTGCGGGCGACGCCGACCGCCGCCGCCAGCTGAGTCTGATCGAGGCCCGCATCCTTGCGCGCCTTCGCGAGAAGTTCACCAAGGGTCCATGTGACTGTCATGCTCATGCGATCAGTGTAGCGCGCCCAATATCTCGACACGCCGCACTCAATGCGTCGGCGTGTTGTGCGCATGTCGAAATTATGGGCACATGAGCTTGAACGCGTACATCTGGGCGGCGAACCTCCCACTCAGCGTCTGCAACGGTACGCCGTTCCGGGTGCTCCTCCAGTTGGCGGATCGTGCGGACGATCTGGGCTACGGAGCCTACCCGCATGTCTCGACCATTGCCGAACGCCTCGAATGCTCCGAGCGCACTGTCCAGCGAGCCATCAAAGAGCTTCGCGCGTGCGACCTGATTCGCGAGGGCGACCAGCGGTGGGTGGAGCACCTAGACCCCCGCTACCGGCCCACTGTCTACGACGTGCTGACGACGGCGCTTCGGTACACGGAGGAGAGAGGGGGAGGCCTCGAAACCAGGGGTGACACCTAAGTCACCCCTGGTCGATCCAGGGGTGACAGAAACAGGCGTCCAGGGGTGACAACTGCTGTCGCTCTAAGAACCGCCCTTAGAACCCTCTTACTCAACTAACTCTCTCTCCCTACCTACCTGAACGCGCGAGAAAGCGAAAAGACGATGACGAAGCACTACTGGATGTACGACATGAACCGCGACTTCCACGTCACGCTGACCGATCCCGAAGCCACGATCTTCGACGCTGTGCAGGTCATCCGCGACCACGCCGGAGTCGAGGCGTTCGGCTACCAGGTCACCCGCTCGGAGGCCAGAGCCAACGAAGAGGTTCTGGTCGTATGACCGATCCGCACCGCTACCTCGAATCCGGTTGGTGCAGTTGCGGGCACCACCGGCGAGACGGACGCCAAGACCGCGACCACGTCGAGCAGCCCACCATCGCCGAGATTCGCGCGATTCTCGGCCCCACGTATCAGCCCAAGGAGCAACGCAGATGAACACCCCAGACAACTTCCCGGCCCTGTGGGTCGCCCTTCTCTTCGTCGCCATTCTGGTTCTCTGGATCGCGTTCGACCTTCGCGAGCGCAAGCGCATCGCTCGCGAAGCCGCAGCTGGTGCCGTCCTCGTGGCAGAGCATGCGGTCTCGATGGCGAGCAGCGGTGAGTGTGCCCGAGCGTGGGTCACGAGCGAGCGCGCGGGCCACCGCGTCCACCTGTGCGCACGACCGTACGAGCACACAGGGCCGTGTGACTGCGGTGTATGCCCGGAAGGGCTCGACCGATGACCCTAACCAAGGCAGAGGCTCACGCATGCCGAGCCACCATCAACCGCCTTACCACGCTCGTGGACTCAGCACGCGACCTCCGGGGCGAAGCCAAGACGCTCGGGCTTCGGGACACCGCGCGCTCGCTTCACGACGCGGCACGGACACTGGACGGCGCACGGACGCGCCTTGTCGAAGACGGGCCGGAGTACCTGGACGCTGCACGCGCATTCATCAATGCGGCAGAGAACATGCTCACTGACCGTGCCATCTACATCGGGCGCTTCGCCAACGGGCGGCACTGACCGATGGGCGCCAAGCACCAGACACCCGAGTACCGACGCAACGCGCCGGTCATCCGCTCACGCGTGCACGCCGCACACCGAGCAGGGCGGGCCGTCGCATGCTGGCGCTGCCGCCGACCCATCGCGCCCGGACAGCCCTTCGACGTGGGGCACCTGCCCGGCGCGCGGGCATCCGCACTCAACGAGCTTGCACCCGAGCACCGCCACCGCACGGGGCAGTGCGTCGGCAACCGCGCAGCTGGAGGGCGAGAGGGAGCATCCATCACCAACGCACGCCGACACATCAACGTGCCGACCAACCAAGAGACAACATGGCCAGTCTGATCGCACCAACGTTCGAAGAGTCCGACGCCGCTTCTTTGAGTAGCGGCGTCACAACTACCGCCTCCGGCAGCGAAATCCCCCCCCAGGACTGGGCAGGGGTGGAGCTACCCGAAGAGGTCTTCGAACATCCCCTACTCCAAGAGGATGCGTGGAACGAGCTTCGCGATTCCGGCCGCGACCCCCTGGACGAATCCACCCTGCACAGCACTTACCAGTCTCGCGCCGAGTTCCTGGTTGGCGCATGGATCATCAACGAACTCGTTCCCCGTCGCATCATCCCTGGGGGGCTCCTCGGAAACCTCCAACCGCAGATGCTCCGAACCGCCGACGTAATCGGCACAGGCGGTCCCGTCGACCCGGACGACATCGGCCCCGACGAGGCCAGCTTCCTCAACGCGATCCTCGAACCTCGCCGCTCCTCGAAGACCACGAGCCTGTGGTGCATCCTCCTCGGACGGTGCTGGATGCGCGCCGTCTACATGGCCGGTTACACCATGCTCACCACCGCGAAGAAGGCGGGCGAAAGATTCAAGCTCGACGTGCGCGACTCGATCCTCCGCAAGTGGCGCGACAAGACCTACCGCGAGAAAACGATGGGCGTGAAGCTCACTGAAGGCAACGGCAACCTCGGCATTGAGTTCTCCAACGGGTCCAAGCTTGCGATCCTCTCGCCCAACGGCGATGACGTGCGCTCCGGTGCCTATGACATCCTCGTGCTCGATGAGTCCGGCGAGGCCGAGCCCGAGATGTGGGATGACATCGTGGGCGCGGTCGTGCCCTCCTTCGACACCCGCCCCGGCGCGCAGCTCGTCTACGCCGGTACTGGGGGTAAGTATCGCGACGGTTCCCACTTCTGGGCCACCCTCCACGACCTCACGGCGGGCCGTATTCGCTACGGCGTGCCGGATGACATGGATGAGAAGAAGCTGGAGACGTGGGAGGCCGGAGCCGGTGAACTCATCGAACGACTGCACCCGGGACTCGACGGCCTCACCAACCTCGCCACCATCCGCCGTAACTTCGCCATCCTCGGCTGGTTGCGATTCTCGATGGAATACCTCGGCCACTTCGGCAAGGCGGCGGGCAATGACACCATCATCGGCGGCGAGTGGAGCGACACCACCGAACGCGGCCCCGTGCCCACCGGAGTCACACCGCTGTCGCTCGCGTTCGCCGTCCACCCCGGAGGGCTCTGGGCATCCATCGCTGTGGCGTGGTACCTGCCCGACGATGCGGGCGACCTCGCTCGCGCCGCTTGGGCGCTCGACGGTGACGACGACAGCGCCCCGCGAATCGGCATCAAGATTATCCACCACCAGCAGGGTAATGCCCGGATGGCTGCAACCCTCTGGAAGTACTGGAAGCAGCTTCGCCTTCCGATCATCTATGACGATTCTCCGCAGGAGAAGGCGATCATCCAGGAGCTCAACCGGGACGCCCGCCCCCGCCCCCAGTCGCAACTCATCCGCTTCGGGGAGAAGAGTGTCGCGCACACCAAGCTCCTCAATGGGCTACGACACGGCGACGTGCGCCACTGGGAACAAGAGCCCTTGGACAAGGCCGCAGCCGGAGCCGTTAAGCGCACGTCTGGTAAAGCTGTCCTCTTCGGCACCCCGGTTGCCGATCCCGAGTTCGACATCACGCCACTGGAGGCCACGGCGGCGGCGCTCTACAAACTCCCCGATCCCACCGCAGGGAAGTCCTTCGCCCCGATCATTATGAGCTAGTTACAAAGTTATCCACAGGTCTTTGTTGACTACCTACAAAGATCGTGGATAGCTTTCTCGCATGTCCTGGTTCTCGCGCTTCCTGTTCGGCTCGCCCGCATCGGCAGCGAACGTGCTGTCGGGATTGCCGATCCTGCCCTACTCGCCCGCGCCCGAACTGGCCGCTCTCGTCTACTCCGACATCTACGGCCCCACCACGGCGGACGCCGTGACACGCGAAACGGCGATGGCCGTGCAGCCCATCGGTCGCGGGCGTGCTGTCATCGTCGGCCGCCTCGCCGACCTCGTGTTCGAGCTCGGCGAGATGATCGACGGCGAGTTCGTTGCCGACAAGCAGCAACCCGCATGGCTCACCGCAACACGCACCACGCAGACGTGCTGGCACCGATTCGCGTGGTCACTCGACGACACCGTGTTCACCGGATGGACCCTGTGGCTCGTCGAGCGCGATGAGGCCGGAGCCATCATCGACGCCGCACGCCTCGCCCGCCACCGCTGGACATTCGACACCGCATCTCCCACGGGAGTATCCATCGACCAGCAGCCGGTCACGGACGAACGCGGCGTCATCCTCTTCGCCGGACCGGATGACGGGCTACTCATCAAAGCCCGCGACACGATCCGAGGCTGGCGCTACATGGAGCGCGCATGGGTGGGCCGCGTCCGCAACCCAATCCCCCTCGTAGTCCTCCACGAGAAGGAGGACAACGGCGTGGAACAGGAAGAGGCGCAGCAGTACGTGGAGGCGTTCGCGGCGGCACGCACCAGCGATAACGGCGCAGTCGGCTTCCTTCCGGCCTCCCTCGAACTCGAAGTATACGGCGAGATTGAGGCCGACCTGTACGACAAAGGGCGCAACGCCGCCCGCATCGACATCGCCAACGCGATGAATCTGCCGGTGTCGTATCTCGACGGCTCCACCGCAACCTCCTCGCTTACGTACGTCACACAGGAGGGCACTCGGAACCAGATCATCGACGACCTGGAGTACTGGATCGCCCCGTTCGAAGCGCGCCTATCGCAGGAAGACGTGACCGGCGATCCCAAGAAGGTCATCCGCCTGAACCGCTCGAACCTCACCGCGACCCCGAACGACACGTACGGCGCGACCAATCGTGCCGACGCCACGACGCCTGAGGAGGCAGCTGCATGACCGATCACGGAGACTTCTCCTACGACCCCGCCACGCGCATCCTGCGCGGCATCCTGCTCCCGTTCGGCGAGCGTTCGCGGACCAGCGTGTCGGGGGCCGAGCCCATTGAGTTCGGCGCCGACAACATCGACCTGCCGCGTGACGCCTCTGTCGTCGGGCTCAACCGGCACCACAACCGGCACGATCCGGTAGGCCGGGCCACGTTCCTGGAGAAGCGTGCCGAGGGCGTGTACTCGGAGTTCCGGATCGCGGACACCGACGAAGGCGATGCGTACATCCGTGACAACCTC
This sequence comes from Microbacterium sp. JAI119, assembly GCF_013410135.1. Classification (NCBI taxonomy): domain Bacteria; kingdom Bacillati; phylum Actinomycetota; class Actinomycetes; order Micrococcales; family Microbacteriaceae; genus Microbacterium; species Microbacterium sp. JAI119. The sequence continues at coordinate 616,775 of NZ_JACCCK010000002.1, read as the reverse complement.
GACGCGTTCGGCAAGCCGAAGCCGGGCGCACTGCGCAAGCTCTCGGCGGAAGTCACCGACATGGTGCGCGATGGCGCTCGGGCCGTGCGCGCTCGCCTCACGGGGGCTGCACTCGTGACCGAAGGTGCCTTTGCGTCCGCCGCCCTCTTCGCCGCCGACGACACCGTGACGGTGCACGGGTACGACATGCCCGCCGAGTCCGAATCGTCCTCCAGCTGGTCGCAGACCAACAGCGACGGCACGGGCGAGGAGTCCACCACAAGTACCACCGAGGAGGCCGAAGACCTCGGCGACGGCAAGAAGCGCATCACCCGCACCACGACCACTGTCACCACCATCACCGAAGAGCCCGAAGCCGACGAAAAGGCCGAGGGCGAAGACAACGACAAGGAAGAAGCACTCATGGGAAACATCGTCCCCGGCGACGGCATCACCGCCACGCCCCGCCCGACCCTCGACGGCATGTTCGCCGCCCTCGCGCGCAACAACCCCGACGACCTCGCCCCCTACGCGGGAGCGGGTGACCTGTTCGCCATCGCCAACCTCCAGCACTCCGGCCCTGGCGCTGTCACCATCGGAGTCGATACCCAGCAGACCGGCTACCTCGGCGAGCTCTGGGACAAGCTGCCCTATCAGCAGCGCTTCATTCCGCTGGTCACTCAGGAGACGCTGACCAGCTACACGATGAAGGGATGGCGCTGGGTGGAGGGTAAGTCCCCCGAGGTCGGCGATTACACAGGCAACGTCACCGATGTTCCGAGCAACGCACTCGATACCGAGCCGGTGGACGTGAACGCGGCTCGCCTCGCGGGGGGCCACGCCCTCGACCGTCGCTACACCGACTTCAACGACCAGGCGGTCATCTCCAGCTACGTCACCCACCAGGGCGACGATTACAAGCGCAAGGCCGATGCGAAGTGCCTTGCCGCCATCATGGGCGCAGCCACGGCCACCGCGCCGGGGTCGGTCCCCGCTGGCATCGCCAAGGGGCTCGCGGCCATCGTGGACGGCGCGCTCGACGTGATCGGCAGCGAGAACCGCCCGGCCTACTCCCTCGTGTCGCCCGAGCTGTGGCGAGACATCGTGCTGACCCCGAAGGACGACGTGCTCGCCTTCCTCAACGCGGGCTTCGGCCTGGAGGAAGGGGACATGGCTGGCTTCAAGATCATGCCGGCCCCGGTCGGCGCGGGCAAGGTCATTGTCGGCGCGAAGGAGGCCGTCACCTTCTGGCAGCTGGGCGGCGAGGCACCCATCCGCGTGGACGGCGTGCGCCCGGGCCAGGGGGCCACCGAGATCGCGGTCTTCGGTTACTACGCCTCCCTGGCGAACAACGCCAAGGCCGTCCGCTCCGTCACGGTCGCGGCCTGAGAGACGGGAGCGTAGACGATGGCTGAATGGCTCACCGCCGACGATGAGGACCTTCCGACCCTGTGGCCGGATGTCCCCATGAACGACGACGCGGCAACGCTCTACCTGAATGCCGCGAAGGAAGCCTGCCTCGCCTACGCTCCCGCCCTCGCTGAGGGAGCCTCCATCCCGGACGGCTGGCGGCTCGCTCAGGCACTCCAGGCGCGCAACACCTACAACTCCTCGAAGGCCGCCCCGGGCGGGGACTTCGACGGCGGCGGGTACGGCATCAGCGCCTTCCCGCTCGACTGGCAGGTAAAGCAGCTTCTCCGTCCTCGACGCGCTCTGGGGGCAATTGCATGAGCGTGCGCAAGGACGTGGAAGCGCAGCTGGGCGCCGACTGGGCCGACATCCCTCCGCTCGCTGCACTGCGTGTCATCGCCACAGAACGCGAGCTTGACGACATCACGCAGCCCACCGCGCTCATCCGCGCCAAGAGCTACGACCGGACGCCAGCCGCTCCACAGTCTCACCGCAACGTCGGTCTCTTGCTCACGCTCATCTCTCCACACCTCGACCTCGACCGCGCCGGGGACCAGCTGGACGACATCACGACAGCCGCCCTCGACTACCTCGACACCCGGTTCTCGCACGAACAGGCCACCGCCGTTGGGTACGGCGCGCGGCTCGCCTTCGACATTCCTCTCACCGTCATCGCATCCAAGGAGTAGCCACATGTCCACCCCTCCCGTTGTCCCCATCATCCTCAACGACTGCGAACTCCTGGTCGAAGAGGACAACTACGAGGCGCACGTATCTCAGGTGCAGCTTGACCCCTCGACGAACATCGCCCGCTGGAAAGGCCTGACCCCGACCAGCACCCATGCATTCCCGACGACGCCCGAGTGGGCGTTGCTCCTCGCGTATGCGCAGGACTGGGCGACCCCGAACAGCCTCAGTTCGTATCTCTTCGAGCACGTTGGTGAGCGCAAGACGTTCAAGTTCAAGCCGAAGAAGGCGGCGACTGGAACGGCTCCTACGATCACCGTCGTTGCCTTCATCGCCCCCGGCTCCATCGGTGGCCAGGTTGACCAGGTGGCAACGGCCTCCGTCACTCTGGGTGTCGAAGGACAGCCGACCATCGCCGCCGCGTAGGACGAGCGGGACGACGATGCGCCTCGACGCCAAGGAGTCACCTGAACTCCGTGCGGCCATCTACGCGATCCGTGCCCTGGATCGCACCATCGCGAAGATGAACCGCCAGGAGACGAAGCGCATCGCCGCCCCCGAGTGGAAGAAGGCGCTTGCGGAACGTGCCGATACCAGGCTCGAACACCGCGTCATTGTGGACACGTCCGTCGTGTCTGTCTCGAATCAGAACGTCCGCATCCAGTCAGCCTCGAAAGGGCGGGCTCTCTCCGGAGGGCTCGCCCCCAAGGCTGACTACCCGGCCATCGAGTTCGGCGCTGACCAGCAACGCAAGACCAGCTACCAGCGACGCGGACCCAAGGGTCGACCGCACAAGGTCACCCGTCACGCCACGCGTGCGCTCAAACCGCGCAACAGCAACGGCTACGTCTTCTTTCCCGCCGCCCGCGAGATGATCCCCCGCCTCGCCGCCCTCTGGGTGCAGACCACCGTCCGCACCATCGCCACCGCCTTCGAAGGGAAACAGGAGTAATGGCCCTCAGCATCGATATCGCCGCCAACACGCGCGCCGCGCAACGTGATGTCAAAGACCTCTCCAAGGCGCTCGACGACACCAGCGAAGCTCTCGACGACCTCGCCCGAGACAGTGGCCGCTCCGGCGACAAGGTGGAGGCGTCGTTCCGCGACATGGTGCGCGCAGCAGGGAAAGCCGATGACGCAGTAAAGAACATCGGCGAAACCTCGCGGCGATCCTTCGACGATGCCAAGGAAGGCGCTGAGGAGTTCAGGGACGAAGCCAACAGCACCGCACGGGAGGCCGCCGCATCCTTCGACGGTAGCGCCGAGTCAATCGCGGACATGTTCCAGGAAGTGGCCGCCAACGCGTTCGCCGGGTTCGGCCCGGCAGGGGCGGCGGCGGGCCTACTTGCGGCAGCCGGGATCGGGCTTGGCGTCGCCGGTTTCGAGGCGATGAACGAAGCCGAGCAGGAGTCTCGTGAACGCGCCGCAGAGTGGGCCGATGCCTACGTGGAGGCAGGAGGACGCATTCTCAACGCGTCGCAACTCGTGGAGAGAGCGCGGGCGATTATCACCGACGAAGAGCAGTATGCCGCGGCGCAGCGGAACGCGAAGGACTGGGGAGTAACCGAGTCCGTCGCCTTGCTCGCTATGGCTGGCGACACTAACGCATTGGCCGAGGCCCGTGAGTCCCTGGCGCAGAAGGAGACGACCGTGGCTGCTGCCCTCGAGAAGACGGGCGGTGATATCCGAGGGCTCAGCCACGACATGCGCACAATGCGAGAGGACGTCTCAGTCGGGGGAGAGTCATTGTCCGCTCTCACTGGAGAGATGAACGCCGGAGCCGAGCAAGCCGACGTCTACTCGACTTCACTGCGGCTCCTGGCGGACCGAACCGAGGGCGCGACACGAACGGTAGATGAGTTCGGCGACACCGTGGTGACACTGCCGGATGGCAAGCAGATCTACATCGACGCCGAGACGGGCCGAGCGACTGAGAACGTGGACGCCATCGAGCGGAAAATCTACGGCATTCCGGACGGGAACTCGACAGTTCGGGTGGGTGTGGACACCAGCGAATGGGACCGGGCGGCACGTCGCATCTCCGGGACCGTGCTCAAGGTCGGAACCAAGGTGCTGACCCCGGACGGGTGGAACCGATGACCACGATCACGCACGCCTCCGGAACGATCGTTCCTACCGTCGTCGATGGCTACGAAGCTTCGAGCGAAGCGCGCTCGATTGTCCACACGGTGATGGGTCGCACCGATCCGGACATCACGTTGCGCCCGGCAGGAATGCGCACTGGCACCCTCTCGCTCGTGTTCGCAACGCGCGCGGCGGCGTGGGCCGCGTTCGCGATCCTGCGCGTGCCCCAGGTGCTCACCCTCACCGATCCCGACGTTCCCGAGGTGGGGATGTCGTTCGTCGTGGCCGGGGGTTCCATTTCGATGGGCCTCGATGACGAGACGCGCTCGGTGTGGACGGTTTCGGTTCCGTTCCACGAGGTCCAGTCATGACCTCCGTATCCAAGCCGATCTACACCGCCCGCGTCTTGGACGTGGCGGGCGATATCAGCCTGTCGCTCGACGAGGGGAGCACGGGCGGCGTGGGCCTCGACGCATCGCGCATCCCGCACGTCGAGGGCGAGATCACTATCGCGGTGAAAGACCCGATGCTCCTGACGAAGCTCGACCCGCGAGACTCGCGCCGCGTCGTGATCGATGTGGACGCCGTGCTCGCGGATGCCACGCGGAATCGATCCTTTGACCTTGGTATCCGTATCGCGAAGCCGGACAGGGCCGGGTCGACGGTGACGATCACTCTCGCGTCGGATGAGGCGCTCCTGGGGGACTTCGCGCAGCTCGTGGATGATGGCACGCCGCGGACGTATCAGGCATCGTTGCGGGCGGTCTGTGACTACGTTCTCGGCCGTGTGGGTGGGCTCGCACCGAACCGGGCGCAGGGTCCGCGCGGCACATCGGCCGCGGTGTGGGCGGCGTCCCAGTCCGGTTCGGGAAGCCCGACGCTCACCCCCACGACGACTGTCGGTCTGAACGTCGGTGGCGAGGGCATCGATACCTTCCTGCGCGCTCAGGCGACCACGGCGAGCACCTACATTGACGTCCGTGGCACCGCGACGAATAACCTCCTGGTGGCACCGCTGGGCACCGCGATCACGGTCTCGGCGTGGGTGCGCCCGTCGTCGATCACCGCGCCTGTCGGGCGGGTCTATGTGCAGCAGCTCGACGCGGGCGGAACGTCGCTCGGCACGTCCGATGTGGTTGCGACCGTCACGTCCGGGCAGTTCACGCGGGTGTCGGCGACGGTGGCACGGTTGCCTGGCGCGGTGCGCGTGGTCCCCATCTTCCGCATCACCGGCACGATCCCCGTGGGTGGGCGTCTGGACGCGACAGGGTTCGTGACGGAGCAGACCAGCAGGCTCGGCCCGTACCGGGACTTCATGCTCGCATCCGGCACGGAGGACGCCAACGTGACGGCCTACTGGCCGATCACGAACCTCGTCACGAATCCGTCGATTGAGGTCAACGCGGACGGGTGGACGGCGGGCACGAACGCTTCGGCGGTGTCGCGTCAGCCGGTGACGTTCGATCCGCCGTCCGGGTTCGGTCTGAGGTGGACGACGAACGCCGCAGGGATCAGCTACGCCGACTATGCGGCCGCGTCGGGTATCCGCGTCACCGGGGGCCGCTGGTACGTACTCGCCGGTCACATGATCTGTAGCGCCGCCTCGACCGTGCACGCCCGCGTGCACTTCAAGGATCAGCAGGGCGTGACGATCGCGCAGGTGACCGGCGCGAATCTCGCCGTGTCGGGGTCTGCGTGGAGCCGCCCGTTCGTGATCGCGAAAGCGCCTGTCGCCGCGACGAGCGCGAGCGTGCACTTCGGGTACCAGGCCACCGCAGCGGGCCAGCAGCCGTACGTAGATGCGGTGATGTTCTACGAGGGCAATGAGGTTGTGCCGTACTTCGACGGCGCGACAGCCGACACCGTGACGTATGACTTCGCATGGTCGGCGGCGGCGCACGCCTCGTCGTCGTCGCGTACCCCGGCTGTCGAGCGCCCGCCCGAGTCGCTGGTATGGCGTGCCGGGGTCTCCGGAATGGCATTCCTGGAGCCTCTACTCAAGGCCGCAGGACTCCGGCTCGTGTGCGACGAGATGCGACGGTGGACGCTCCGCAACAGCGACTACCGCGCGGACGGGAACCAGACCTACCGGCACGCGGTGAACATCGAGACCGCCGACGAAACCCTCAGCCGCGAGGATGACGCCTGGTTCGACGGTGCCGTGTACGAGTACGTCTGGACCGATCGCGACGGCATCGAGCAGCGGCGTATCGATGCGTTCGCGCTCACCGCGAATCCCACGAAGGTGATCCAGGTCGAAGTGCCCGATACCCCGTATCCCGGTCCTGGGCGTGCGGAGAGCATCGTGCGCCGCGCGCAGGGCCGCGGGCGCACCGTCAGCGCGTCCGCGATACCCACCTGGACCGAACGCACCGACCAGACCCTCAGCGTGCTCCTGGAGGGCACACCGATCCAAACCGGCATCGCTGAATCGGTGCGGTTCGACTTCGACACAGACACCGTGACCGTGACGTCACGCACGACCGACACACCCGCCGCCGCCTGGATCCTCATCCCGGCCGGTGAGCGCTGGACCGACTCGCCCGTGGGCGGGACATGGAAGAACGAGGTGATCTAATGCCCGAGTCCTACGTAGGCAACGAAGGAACCACCGCCGCCGCCGACGGCATGAGCGTCCTGGACGGCACCGAAGACCGCCGCACCGGGTGGCTCGCGATCAACAAGACCCGCGACTACATCGTGTCCAAGTGCGCCGCAGCGCTCACCGCAGCGAAGAACTACACCGACACGAAGGTCGCCGCCATCTCGCTCACCTGGGGATCGATCAGCGGCAAGCCCTCCACCTTCCCGCCGTCGGCTCACACGCACACGTCGCTCGACAACGGTGGGATGCGGTTCGGTGAGGCGAGTGGACAGTGGGCGACCGCGCAGACGATCTACACCGGTGCGAACATGTCGGTGGGCGGTCACGTGATCGTGCCGAACGCGACGCCGGCCACGTCCGGCTACGCGGTCGCGTACATCAACGGTGACGGGCGGCTCGCGAAGAACGCATCCTCCGAGCGCTACAAGAAGTACATCAGCGCGATCGACCCGGCCAGCCTCGGCGACATCTGGCCGACGCTCAGCCGGTACCAGATGCGCCACGGTGATGGCTCCTGGAGGTACGGCTACATCGCCGAGCGCCTGGCCGAGCACCCCGACCAGGAACCGTTCGTCGTCTACACCTACGACACCGATGCCGACGGCAACACCACGGTGACCGACCAGCCCGACAGCATCGACTTCATCGCCCTTCTCATGGCGCAGTGCGCGCAGCTGCACCAGGCTGTGGACCTCCTCGCGCAGCGCCTCGACGCCCTGGAGGGACGATGAGCGCGCTGGACATCATCCCGCTGCCCGGGCAACCGGGAAAGTGGGGCCGTCGCGTCCTCGTCGAAGCGTGGATCGAAGCCGGATCGCCGCCCGTGAACGACGGCGGCGCGGGACGCCTCTACGGCCTGCAGAAGTACTTCTGGGACGGATGGGCGGACCGGCTCCCCGGCTTCAACCCCGCCGACAACCCCGACGACGAATCGCAGCGCCTCGCACACGTCCGCTTCGGCGCACTCGACATCACCCCCACACCCGAACGGGTCCGCCGCCTCGAAAACGCCGGACTCATCCGTCCCTACAAGTACGAGCCCTGGCACTTCGAACTGCCCAACATCCGCAATTACCCCATCGTCCGCGCACTCCCCGCCGCCGCCACCGGCAGTGCAGGCGCACAGGAAGGAATCATCATGGCCGAGGCCATCGTCTCCGCACCAAACGGGATCGTTGTGCACCTCCGCACCGGAGGCAAAACGAACTTCACCAAGCCCGACGAGTACAACACATTCCGCGATCAGGTCGCGTTCCTCCGCAACATCGGAGCGACCGACCTCATGCCGCTCCCCGAGCTCGCAAAGGTGCCCGAGGTCTCCTGGGACACATTCAACTTCCTCTGCGCCTATATGGGCGCGCCCAACAAGTAGACCCCGGAGAATCATATGAACAAGCAAACCATCTTCCTCATCATCTCGATCCTCGCGGGTCTCGGCCTGATCGGCGTGGTGTTGCTGCTCATCGTCAAGCCCGACGCGACAGCCACGCTCATGAACTTCTTGTTCACGCTGCTCACGCTGCTCGCTGGTTTCGGCGGCTTGGCAACGATGCAAGCGCAGCAGAACAAGGAGATTGCGACAATCAAGGCGAACACCAACGGGACACTCTCTCGCAAGGACGAGGAGATTGCGGTACTCCGGGGCGCGCTCGCTGAGCACGCCCCGGAGGCGCTACGAGACGTCGAGACCGGCGCTGTCCCGACCGTGGTCACCCGTGCGCAACTCCGCGCCGAGCGGGAACAGCTGACGGACACCGGTCAGCAGTAGCGCCGGGATGAGCGCAACAGCCGCGAGCCCGCCGCCAACGACCATCCACACGGTCGGGGCGTCGGGCTCGTCGGAGCTATTGCCGAACACGACGAGAGCAACGAAGAACAACACGAGGCCGCCACACACGATGACCCACGCGACGCGTTCGGCGAGGGTGGCTCTGCGTGATCCGTCAGGCATTGGCGTAGCGGACATCAGCGGCCTCCAGGTCTTCCACGAGCGATCGCATCCTCTTGCGATCAAGCTCAACATATCGCCTTGTCGTCGAAGGCGAAGCATGTCCCAGTAGCTCCTGCACGAGAAGCAGGTCACTTCGAAGTGCATACGCCCGCGTGCCGAACCGGTGGCGCAGGGTGTGCATCGTCCAGCCATCCGGCATCAAATTGCGGATGCGCTTGCCCACGTAGGCGGGGGACAGATGTCCCGGCCCCCAATCGCCGGGGAACAGATATCCGCTCGGAAGGTCTTGGATGGCACGCGCGAGTGAACCGGGCACCGGCACTACACGCTCCTTATCGCCCTTCCCGTGGACTACGAGGGACCACCCAACCAAGTCATCGAGCAGATCGCGCGTGTGCGCCTGGGCGACTTCCGACCGGCGCAGCCCCATCTCCGCAGCCATCCGTAGCATCAGCGTTTCACGGGCGGGCGCGCGCAGCAGCGCTTCCCGATAGACCGCATCCGGAGCAGGACGTGGACGCGGGGGCGTGGCGCGGACTATCGGGAGCACTTCCGCGACCACCGACTCGCACCGCCCCGTCGCGACTCCCCACCGCCAAAACGCGAGGAAGGTCGCGCGGCGGGACCGGCGCGTCTCCTTCGCCCACTCTTGCTTCCCGACGTATGCGATCAGGTCTTCGCCCACGACGCCCCACGGGGTCTTCACGTCGAGACGACGGGCAAGGTGATAAAGGTGGTCACGGCGAGCCCGACGTGTCGTCTCGGGCTTGCCTCCCGCCTTCTGGTGCGCCAAGAAGCCATCGACTTCGGCGATCCATGCCTCATTCAGCATGTGTACTCCTCATTAACTGGATGAGGCCGCGCCCTTCGCACGGCCTCATCATAAGTAGAGCGTTTGGATTTAGTGGCTCCGAACATCGACATCTGGCGCGGTGGTGCCCGCCATGTAGACGCGGCCGCCGTACTCGGTCGCAGCGCCGTCGCGGAACTCCTGACTCGCACTCATGACTGCGGTGCCCGCGTTGGGGTCGTGGCGGGGGCGCGGCTTCCGATCATTCATTTGCTCTGTCTCCGAATCTCGTGTACGGCGTTCATGCGGCACACGCCTTTGCGTACCGCTCCTGTGCGCTCTGGCGCTTGATCCCGAGGGCATCACCGATGTACTGCCAGGCGTGGCCCTGGTTGCGGAGGCCGACGACGGCGCGAGTGATCGCGGCTTCGATGTCATCCCGGAGGGTGATGAGTTCGGCCAACTCGAAGTCGTCGGCCTCGGCGCAACGCTCTCCGGCGGCGCGGATAACTCGACGCGCAAACGCGATGTAATCGAGCGTTTCGACCGTCTGACGGCTCATGATGCCGACCCCACCAGGTTCGCGATTTCAGCGTCAGGCTCCACCTGACACCACATTGCGGCGAGGATCAGGGAGCGCTCAGGGGTCCAGAACGGGGCCGTGTCTCCGAAACAGAAGGTTAGGGGTTCGAGTCCCTTCGGGCGCACACTGTGTTGAGACAGTGAGAAACGGCTTCCACTCCGGTGGAGGCCGTTTCTGCGTTGTCGGGAACGAGCCGACTCATCGTTGAGGATGAGCCCCGCGTCGTCAGGTGAGCAGGCTCGTGATCGCCGGGTCGCGGTCGGCCACCTCGGCGGCGGTCGCGACGATCACGTCGCGGATCGCGGCGACGGCGACGGCCGGTGTCACATCCGCACGGTGGGCGAGGCTGACCGTGCGGGTCATCATGGGGTGCGTCAGCCGGACCGATCGCAGGGCGGGGCGATCGAGGAGCACCATCGCCGGCACGACCGCGACGCCGACACCGCGCTCGACGAAACGCAGCACCGCGTCCATCTCGGCGCCTTCGAGCACATGGGTGGGCCTGAGGCCCTCGGCGCGGAAGGCCGCCTCGGTCGTGGCTCGAAGCTCGTAGGTCTCGTCGAGTGCGATCAGGGGGAGGGACGCGAGGTGGAGGAGCGTCATGGATGCCGAGCTCGATACGGGCGGCTCGGTCGCGGCCGAGACGACGACGAGCTCCTCGGTGAGCAGCGGCATCCGCGTGAGGCTGAACCCCGAGGGTGGAGGGCCGTCGGATTCCGTGATGAGTGCGATGTCGACGGCGCCGACGGCGAGCTCCTCGACGAGGCGGCGAGAACCGCTTTCGGTGAGATGCAGGTCGACGCCGGGGTGCGCGGCGTGGAAGGAGCGGATCGCCTCGGCGACGAGGCTGATGCAGAGGGTGGGAGGGGCGCCGAGGCGCACGCGTCCCCGTCGGAGTCCCGCCAGCTCGCCCATCTCGTCGCGGATGGCATCGGCCTCCGCCAGCATGCGCTGTGCGCGGGGGAGGAGCGTCTCGCCGGCGGCCGTGAGGGCGATATGGCCGCGCGCGCGGTGGAACAGCTCGGCGCCGAGCTCGCGCTCCAGCGTCGAGATCTGCCGGCTCAAAGACGGCTGTGCCAGGTGCAGGTGCTCGGAGGCGCGGGTGAAGTGTCCGAGACGTGCGACCTCGACGAACCCGCGGAGCTGCTCGAGGTTCATGGCCATAGCCTACCCGCATCGTTTCAAGTCGAACTATGCATTGGAGTTATTAGGTTCCCCTAACTACCGTGGACCGCATGGCTACGCGCGAACGTCAGATATCCACCACCGTCCTCGTCATCGGCACCGGAGGCTCGGGTCTCCGGGCAGCGATCGAGATCGCCGAACACGGCGTCGACGTGCTCGCCGTGGGCAAACGGCCGCGGCAGGACGCGCACACTTCCCTCGCCGCCGGCGGCATCAACGCCGCGCTCGGCACGATGGACGCGGAGGACAGCTGGCAGCAGCACGCGGCCGACACCATCAAGGAGAGCTACCTCCTCGCCAACCCGCACACGGTCGAGATCGTCACTCAGGGCGCCGAGCGGGGCATCCGCGACCTCGAGCGCTGGGGCATGGACTTCGCGCGTGAAGACGACGGCCGCATCTCGCAGCGGTTCTTCGGCGCTCACACCTTCCGGCGTACGGCATTCGCCGGCGACTACACGGGGCTCGAGATCCAGCGCACCCTCGTGCGCAAGGCCGAGCAGCTCGACGTGCCGATCCTCGACCACGTCTACATCACCCGCCTCCTGGTGCGCGACAACGTCGTGTTCGGGGCCTACGGCTTCGACCAGGCCGACGGCACCCGCTACCTCATCCACGCGGATGCCGTGATCCTCGCCGCGGGCGGACACAACCGCATCTGGCGCCGCACCTCTTCCCGCCGTGACGAGAATACGGGCGACTCCTTCCGCTTGGCGGTCGACGCGGGAGCTCGCCTGCGCGACCCCGAGCTCGTCCAGTTCCACCCGTCCGGCATCATCGAGCCGGAGAGCGCGGCGGGAACCCTGATCTCCGAGGCGGCTCGCGGCGAGGGCGGCATCCTGCGCAACGCGCTCGGTGAGCGGTTCATGGCTAAGTACGACCCCGAGCGGATGGAGCTGTCGACGCGGGACCGCGTCGCGCTCGCGGCGTACACCGAGATCCAGGAGGGTCGCGGCACCGAGAACGGTGGCGTCTGGCTCGACGTGTCGCACCTGCCGCGCGAGACGATCATGACCCGCCTGCCACGCGTCTATCAGACGATGATGGAGCTGCAGATGCTCGACATCACCACCGACCCGATCGAGATCGCACCGACCGCGCACTATTCGATGGGCGGTGTGTGGGTGCGGCCGGAAGACCACCAGACCGATGTCGACGGCCTGTACGCGATCGGCGAGGCCTCCAGCGGACTGCACGGCGCCAACCGACTCGGGGGCAACTCGCTCATCGAGCTGCTCGTCTACGGGCGGATCGTGGGGCAGGCGGCCATGGAGCATGCGGCCGGGCTGGATGCGCAGCGTCGGTCGGCGACGGCCGTCGCCGAGGCGCGTGCGGAGATCGACGACCTGCTCGCCGCGGAGGGACGTGAGAACGTCCGCGCGCTGCAGCGCGCGATCCGCAACCTGATGACCGAGTACGCCGGAGTCGTGCGCTCGGAGGAGGGGCTGCGCGCGGGACTCGCCGACCTCGACATGATCGAGGGGCGCATGGAGGACATCGGCATCCACCCCGACATCGCGGGTTTCCAGGACCTCGCGCACGCGTTCGATCTCAAGGCGTCGGCGCTCGCTGCACGCGCCACCCTCGAGGCGGCGCTGGAACGTCGGGAGACCCGTGGATGCCATAACCGCAGCGACTTCCCCGACACCGACCCGACACTGCAGGTGAACCTGGTGTGGTCGCCGAAGGACGGTGTGACCCGAGAGGCGATCCCTGAGATCTCGCCTGAGATCGCCGAGCTCATGCGGGAGGTCGACACCGAGGGCAAGCTCGTCGAGTAGCGGGGACCCCGTTCACGACCGCGGCCCCGTCCTGCCGATGACAGCAGGACGGGGCCTCTGTGGTGCTCCGGATTCTTCGGGAGCTCAGTCGGCCTGCGGCTCTTCCGTGTCGATCACGCCGATGCCGACCGCCTCGTGATCGGGCTCGGGCTCATCGCGCTTCGGAGCCTTGGGCTCTTCGCCCGGGGCCTTCTCGGTGCTGGGCTCTTCGAGCTCCTCGGTGCTCGGAACCTCGCTCGGGTCGGCGTCTTCTGGCGATTCCGCCTCGGCGGGTGTCGTGACCTCGCCCTCGCTCGTGTCCGACGACGGCGTGGGCGTGGGGGTCTGCGATTCGGGGGAGGCCTCGTCCGTGGTCTCCGAGTCGGGAGTGGTGTCGGTCATGATGACCCCTTTCGACGATGTGGTCTGAACAGGATGGCTCCGCACACGCAGGACGGGAAGGGGCTTGACGCGCTGATGAGTTAACCGCGGTGAACCGAAGTGGTGAATCCGGCGTAGCCTGGAGGGGTGACAGCGTACGTCTCGGCCTTCGACCTCTTCTCCATCGGAGTGGGGCCATCGAGCTCCCATACGGTCGGACCGATGCGAGCGGCCCTCGACTTCGCTCGGCGACTCACAGCGACGGGCATCCTTCCCCAGGTCGCCCGGATCGGCAGCACCCTCTACGGTTCGCTCGGAGCGACGGGTATCGGGCACGGCACCCCGGATGCGGTCGTCGCGGGCCTGCGCGGTCTCACGCCGGAGACCTGCGATCCTGCCGACGTCCGTGCAGCCTGGACCGATCTGCCCGCGCAGGCCATGATCCGCATCGACGGCACCCACGACGTCCCCTTCGCGAAGGACGACATCGTGTTCGCGCCGCGCACCCGGCTTCCCGGGCACCCGAACGCCATGACGATCACCGCCTGGGACGACTCGGGTGCGGTGCTCGCCGAGGAGACCTACTACTCGGTCGGCGGAGGCTTCATCCGACGCGACGGCGAGGAGGCGAAGCTCGCGACCGCCGGATTCCCGTATTCCTACGCGGATGCGGCGTCGCTGCTCGCCCTCTGCGACGAGAACGGACTGTCGATCGCCGAGGTGGCGCGACTGAACGAGACATCGCTGCGCTCGGAAGAGGAGGTCGCTGCCGGGCTCGATGCGATCTGGGATGCGATGTCGGGTTGTGTCGATGCCGGCCTCCACGCCGAGGGCACGCTCCCCGGAATCCTCAAGGTCAAGCGGCGTGCCGGTGTGATCCGCGGCCAGCTCGAGGAGGTGGAAGCCGACGGGCACCGCGAGCTTCCCGGCGAATGGCTCGGGGCTTTCGCGCTCGCCGTGAACGAGGAGAACGCGGCGGGCGGTCGCGTCGTCACCGCGCCGACCAATGGAGCCGCAGGCATCCTCCCAGCCGTCGCGATGTACTGGTGGCGTTTCCTTGCCGACTCGGGGCTCGGGGCGGGCAACGCGGTCACCCCGTACGGCGAGCTGGTCGGCAGTGCGCTGCTCGGTTTCGAGTCGGACGTGCGTGCGGTGAGCGACGGGAGCGACCTCGACGAGGAGCAGACCGCTGAGGCGAACCGTCGCCGCGGCATCCGTCGCTTCCTGCTGACCGCGACGGCGCTCGGGTCGCTGTTCAAGGCCAACGCGTCGATCTCCGGCGCGGAGGGCGGGTGCCAGGCCGAGGTCGGCAGCGCCTGTGCCATGGCGGCCGGCGGCCTCACCGCGGTGATGGGCGGCACGAACCGGCAGATCGAGAACGCGGCCGAGATCGCGATGGAGCACCACCTCGGTCTCACGTGCGATCCGATCGGCGGGCTCGTGCAGATTCCGTGCATCGAGCGCAACGCGATCGCCGCCTCGACCGCCGTCACCGCTGCGCGGCTCGCCCTTCGCGGCGACGGCAGCCACTACGTCTCGCTGGACGCCGTCGTCGAGACGATGCGCCAGACGGGGGCCGACATGTCCACCAAGTACAAGGAGACGAGCGAGGGTGGCCTCGCTGTCAACGTCATCGAGTGCTGAGGCTCCTTCCCGTGTCCCTGTCGGGGGATGCGGGTAGCCTCTCCGAGACGCCACACGGGGAGGGATCACGATGGATGCGTTCTGGGAGCCGACCTCTCGGCGACGACGGCAGCAGCCCGTCGTCGCGGTCCGTCCGAACGATGAGGCGCCGACGACGGGCACGGGGTGGCCGACGAACATCCCCGCGGTCGCCCAGGTGCTGCGTGAGGGGATCGACCTCGACCCCGGGGTGACCTTCCTGGTCGGCGAGAACGGCAGCGGCAAGTCCACCCTGGTCGAGGGCGTCGCGATCGCGTACGGCCTCTCACCCGAGGGAGGTTCCCGGCAGGCTCGACACACCACGCGGGCGACCGAATCGCCATTGTCCGAGTGGTTGCGGCTGCAGCGGGGAGTGGGCTCGAGCCGTTGGGGGTTCTTCCTCCGTGCAGAGACGATGCACTCCTTCTACACCTACCTCGAGGAGAACCCGTCGACCAGCGCACCCGATGTGCCGTTCCACGAGATGAGCCACGGCGAGTCGTTCCTCGCACTGCTGGAGAGCCGTTTCGACGAGCCGGGCTTCTACTGCCTCGACGAGCCGGAGGCCGCGTTGTCCTTCAACTCCACCCTCGCCCTGATCGCCGTGCTCCGACGCATCGCCGACGAGGGAGGGCAGGTGCTGTGCGCCACCCACTCGCCGGTGCTGGCGGCCCTGCCGGGAGCGAAGATCCTCGAGGTCGGCGAGTGGGGTGTGCGCCCGGCCGAGTGGGACGACCTCGAGATCGTGAACCACTGGCGTTCGTTCCTCGAGCATCCGACGCGCTATCTGCGTCATCTGCTCGACTGACCGGCGCGCCGTGCCATCGCCGCGCATCATAGGCTGACGGGCATGACCGAGCACAAGCCCCCCAGGCGGCGTGGCCGTCCCCGCGGCGTCTCGGACTCGCGCGCGCGCATCATCGCGTCCGCCGTGGACGACTTCGGGGAGAAGGGCTACGACGGAGCGACGATCCGCTCCATCGCCGCGAGGGCCGGGGTGGACTCCGCCCTCGTGCACCACTACTTCGGCACCAAAGCCGACCTCTTCGCCGAAGCCGTGGGCATCCCGCTGCGTCCGGACATCGATGTGCCGGGGATCCTCGCGGGTCCGCGTGACGAGGTCGGTGAACGTCTGATCCGATACGTCCTCGAGGCGTTCGAGCAGCCCGAGGTGCGCCGGCGCGGGGTCATGCTCCTGCGCACCGCGATCGGGAGTCGGGTGACGACACCGCTGCTGGCAGGATTCCTCTCGCGTGAGCTCCTCTCCCGCATCTCGCGGAGCCTCGACGTCGACGACGCCGACCTCAGGGCATCGCTCGTCGCCTCGCAGATCGCCGGGATGCTGATTGCCCGATATGTGCTGAAGCTCCCTGCGCTCGCTGCCGCCCCGGTGGAGGACCTCGTCGCACGGCTGGGCCCCACGGTGCAGCGCTACCTCTTCGGCTGAGCTCCACTTCCTTCTGCTCTGCACCTTCTACGGCGCTCCACCTTGCTGCGCTCTGGAGAACCCGTTGACGCCGTCGAGCGGGAGGCGCATAATTCATCGCATGATGAATAATGCTGCCGTCGAGATCACGCAGCTGCGCGTGCGGCGCGGGGCCGTTCGTGTGTTCGACGGCATCGACCTCGCCGTGCCCCGCGGCCAGATCACGGGGCTGCTGGGTCCCTCGGGGTGCGGCAAGACCACGCTCATGCGGTCGATCGTCGGGGTGCAGCGGATCGCGTCGGGCGACGTGACCGTTCTCGGTGAGCCGGGCGGTTCCCGCCAGCTGCGGCATCGTGTCGCGTACGGCACGCAGGGCGCCTCGGTCTACGGCGATCTCAGCGTGCGGCAGAATCTCACCTACTTCGCCTCGCTCCTGAAAGCGCCGAAGGGCGATGTCGACCGGGTCATCCAGGAGGTCGGTCTCGGCGCGCAGGCGGCGCAGCTCGTCGATTCGCTGAGCGGTGGCCAGGCGACGCGGGTGTCGCTCGCGGTCGCACTGATCGGCGCCCCGGAGCTCATCGTGTTGGACGAGCCTACGGTCGGCCTCGACCCTGTGCTGCGTGCCGAGCTGTGGAGCCTGTTCCGCCGCCTTGCCGACCGGGGCGTCACACTCATCGTCTCGAGCCACGTGATGGACGAGGCTGTGCGCTGCGACCGGCTGCTCCTGATGCGGGAAGGGCGGATCATCGCCGACACGACACCATCGTCGCTGCTCGCCGACACCGGCACGAGCGACGCCGAAGCCGCGTTCCTCGCTCTGATCGAGCGCGACAGCGCGGCCGGCGCCGCGACCACCAGGCGGGCGCGGCGAGAGGCGCACGAGCGGGATGAGGAGGTCGAGGGATGAACGGCCGTCGGCTGTTCGCGACCGCCGGGCGCGTGCTCACGCAGCTGCGGCACGACCCGCGGTCGATCGCCCTGATGCTCATCGCCCCGAGCCTGCTCGTCGGTCTCTTCGCCTGGCTGTTCAGCGAGCAGGACGGTGTGTTCGACCAGTTCGGCGGTGCGATCCTGGCGCTGTTCCCGTTCATCGTGATGTTCCTCATCACATCGATCACCACCCTGCGCGAGCGCCGTTCCGGCACGCTCGAACGGCTGATGACCACGCCACTCGAGAAGGCCGACTTCATCCTCGGCTACGCACTCGCGTTCGGGCTGATGGCCCTGCTGCAGGCGGTGATCACGGTGTCGTTCGCGGTCGCGGTGTGCGGCCTCGACGTCGACGGGCCGCTGTGGCAGCTCGGCCTCGTCGCGGTTGTCGATGCTCTGCTCGGCACGGCGCTCGGGCTGCTGGCGAGCGCGCTCGCCCAGACCGAGTTTCAGGCCGTGCAGTTCATGCCGCTGCTGGTGTTCCCGCAGATCATCCTCGGCGGTCTGTTCATGCCCCGAGACCAGATGCCCGATGTGCTGCACGCTATCTCCGACTGGCTGCCGCTCAGCTACGCGATCGACACGATCAACGCGGTCGCGGCGGGCGACGAGGGCGCGGACGTGTTCGGTCCGCTGCTCATCGTCGTGGCGTTCGCCGTCGGGGCCCTGGCGCTTGCCGCCCTCACGCTGCGGCGGCGAACTCGCTGAGACCGGCTCGGGGGTGCGGGTCAGCGTGCGGCGCGGTTCTTGGTGTGCTTGGTCGGCGCCGCTGCCCACGGATCTTCGGGCCATGGGTGCAGGGGGTAGCGGCCGCGCATCTCGGCGCGCACCTGGGCGTAGGGACCGGACCAGAAGGAGGCGAGGTCGTCTGTGACGGCGAGCGGCCGCCCCGCCGGGGACAGCAGGTGGAAGAGCACGAGAACGCGTCCGTCCACCAGCCGCGGCGTCTCCGCCCAGCCGAAGCACTCCTGCAGCTTCACTGCCACGACGGGGCGTGCGGTCGCGTCGCCGTCGGGCTCCGGGTAGGTGATGCGCACCCGGGACCCGCTGGGCACGGCGAGCCGTTCCGGGGCGAGCGTATCCAGGTGCACGGCTTCCGGCCAGGGCAGCAGACGGCGAAGGGCGGACGTGAGATCCAGCCGGCTGGCGGGGGCGCCGGACGCGAGGGCATCGAGCTCCGTCGCCAGCCACGTGTCGAGCGATTCGAGCAGCCCCGAGTCCGACACGTCGGGCCAGGGTTCGCCGAGCTCGCGTCGCAGCAGCGCGAGTCGGCGGCGCAGGGCATCCGCACTCTCGGACCAGGTGAACATGCCGAGTCCGTCGCGTCGGAGCGCCCGCTCCACTGCATCCCGGCCTTCCGACGCCGCCGCCCGCACCGGCACCGATGAGCGGACGATCGCCCCGATTCGGCGCTCACGGCGGGCCTGCACGCGACCTCCGACGAACTCGGCCTCGATGCGGTCTGTCATCAGGTGGCTGGCCGCGCTCTCCATCTGCCCCTCCGTCAGCACCGCCGCCGATCGGATGACCGCGCCGGAGCCCGCCGCCGCCCGCGATGAGGCCCGGGTGACGTCGGCCACGGCCAGCCACTCCACGGCGGCGAGCGGACCGGTGACCCCGGCCCGGGTGCCCGAAGCCAGCAGGAAGGTCGCGCCCGACTCCGAGCGCTCGACGCGGTGGGCGACACGGTCAGGGAAGGCCAGCGCGATCACGAGACCCACTCCCTCGAGGCCCGAACGCGTGTCCGGCGTCGGATCGACCATCCGCTCCAGGCGACGCGCGTCCTCGTGCCAACGGCGAGCGTCGGGGGTCCGACTTCCGCGCAGTGCGATGAGAGCGTGGGCGACGTCGGCGTCGGGGACGCGCTGGTCTCCGCTCAGAAGCGCGACCACCTCAGCGGCGAGTCGGTTCCCCACCACGGGACTGCCGTCCCGCAGCGCCCTGGCCAGTCGCGGGTCGGTCGGGATACGTGCCAGCACTCGGCCGTCTGCCGTGGCGCGACCGTCGTCGTCGATCGCGCCGAGTCCGCGGAGCACGGCCACGGCGTCGGCGAGGCTGTCGGCTCGCAGCGGTTCGATCATGCGCAGACCCGCGCCACCCGGTGCGCCCCAGCAGGCGAGGAGGAGGGCGGCGTCGGCGAGGTCGGCCGTGGCGATCTCCGGCGACGGACGAGCGGGAGCCGCGGCGTAAGTGCGCTCGTCGACGCAGCGGATCACGGCGCCGGGGCCCTGCCGGGTGGCGCGTCCGGCACGCTGCACGCACGAGGAGCGTGAGGCGGCGGTGGTGACCAGACCCGTCATGCCACGGGCCGCGTCACGCTGGGGCTGCCGCGACAGGCAGGTGTCCACGACCAGCCGTACACCCGGCACGGTGAGAGATGACTCGGCCAGGGAGGTGGTGACGATGATGCGGGCGACCTCGCGCGGCGCGCGGCCGCGGATCACGGCGTCCTGTTCCGCCGGGGCGATCCGCCCGTGCAACTCGCGCACGTCGAAGGCGTCGCTGAGGGAGCGGACGCGTCGCGCGATCTCCGACACCTCACCAGCGCCGGGGGCGAAGACCAGCACATCGGCTTCCGGGTCTTCGCGGACCAGTTCGGCGGCTGCGGATGCGGTGATGCTCGCGACGTGGTCGAGGAACCCCCGGGTGACTCCCCGTTCGTCGATGCGGGGCACGGGACTCGGAGCCCATCGCTCGGTGAGGGGGAAGGCCGGGACGTCGTGGTCGACGACCGGCGCAGGGGACTCGTCGGTTCCGATGACGGCGGCGATCCGGGCGGCGTCGAGGGTGGCCGACATCGCCACGACCGTCAGGTCGTCCCGCAGCTCGCGCACCTCGGAGAGCAGACCGACGAGGAGGTCGGTCTCGATGGCGCGCTCGTGCACCTCGTCGATGATGACCGCGCCCACGCCGTCGAGTCCCGGGTCGTCGAGCATCCGTCGCAGGAGGACCCCCGCCGTGACGAACTCGACTTTCGTGTCGGCTCCCGCGGAGCGCTCGCCGCGGACGGTGAATCCCACGCGCCCGCCGAGAGGCGAGCCGTCGAGCTGCGCGAGTCGGCGAGCGGCCGCGCGTGCGGCCACCCGGCGCGGTTGGGTGACGACCACCCGACCGGGGGTTCGCGAGGCGAGGAGCGGAGGCACCAGGGTGGTCTTGCCCGTGCCCGGTGGTGCGGTCACCACCACGGATGAACTCGTGTCGAGGGCGGCGGAGAGCTCCTCGACGGCGCCGGCGAACGACAGGCCGGCGCCGATCGTGGCGATGTCGAAGGCGGCGCGCGTCATCCGTCCAGTCTGCCCGGTCGGAGAAACGGCGGATGCCGCGACCGAATCGATCGCGGCATCCGCCGTCATGCGCCGATTACTCCGCGGGCGGCGCGGGCGGCGGTGGCGTGGTCGGCGTCGCGACGCGCGGCGTGGGCGCGGCCGCCGAAGCCTCTGCGACTCCTGCGCCGAAGCCGCGGCCCACGGCCTGACCCTGGATGATGCCGGCCAGGTCGAGCCCCGTAGCCGAGTGGACGCTGTCGAACACCGAGGCCAGCGCCTTGGCGCTGTCGGCGCCCACGACGGTGGATGCGCCGTCTTCGCCGGAGCTGCCGATGATCGACACGTTGCCGATCGCCGCATAGCCCTTCGAGAACTCGGCCATGATCGACGGCAGCACCTCGAGGACGCGCTGCGAGAGGAATGCGTCCTGGTTCGAGGCGATGGCCTTGGCCTCCGCCTCCAGGGCTGCCGCACGGGCGTCACCCTCGGCACGGATCGCGTCGGCCTCGGCGCTGGCGCGGAGGCGGCGGGCTTCTGCTTCGGCCTCGGCCTGGGCTCGGAGGGCATTCGCCTCACCGCTGGCCTTCGCGATCGCCGCTGCTGCTTCACCCTCGGCGCGGGCCTTGTCGGCCTGGGCCTGCTGT
The DNA here is from genome assembly GCF_013410135.1 of Microbacterium sp. JAI119. NCBI lineage: Bacteria > Bacillati > Actinomycetota > Actinomycetes > Micrococcales > Microbacteriaceae > Microbacterium > Microbacterium sp. JAI119. Next base: position 595,431 of record NZ_JACCCK010000002.1, on the reverse strand, counting down.
TCGGCGATGCGCGTGCGGGCCTCGGCCTGCTTGACCTGCTCGATCGCGGCGGCTTCGGCCGAGCGCTCGCGTGTGTAGAGCTCGGCCTGGGCGCGGGTCTCCGCCTCGTAGCGCTGGGCGTCGGCGACGCGCTTCACGTCGGCGTCGAGCTGTGCCTGCTTGTTCTCGGCCTGCTGCTGCAGCACCGCCTGCTCGGCCTGCGCGCGGGCGAGTGCCTCGGCCTGCTCGGCTTCGGCGCGCGCCCGGCCGATGCCGGAGTCCGCGTTGGCGGTGTTGGTGTCGAGCGCGGTCTGCTCGATCAGGTTCGCTTCCTGGTTGGCGATGTTCTTCTGGTTGATCGCGCGGTCGGCGTTGGTCTGCGAGATCTCGGCGGACTGGCGCTTCGCCTGGATCTCGGGAGCGCCGAGCGACTGGATGTAACCCACCTTGTCGGTGATGCCCTTGATCTGGAACGAGTCGAGGATCAGCCCCTGCTCGGCGAGCTCCTGCGAGACGTCTGCCGCGATCTGGTCCGAGAACTTCTTGCGCTCGCGCATCAGCTCGACGACCGACAGGGTGGCGACGATACCGCGGAGCGCACCTTCGAGCTGCTCGGTGGTGAACTGCTCGATGGCCTTGTCCTGCGAGGCGAATCGTTCGGCTGCGCGGCGGACCAGGATCGGGTCGGATCCGATCTTCACGATCGCGACACCGTCGACGTTCAGGGTCACGCTGTCGAGCGACTGCGCTTCGGCGTTCAGGGAGACCTGACGTGAACGCAGCGAGATGATCTCGTGACGCTGCGTGATCGGGTTCACGAGCGACTTGCCGTTCACGATCACGGTGACCGGCGACTCCGACATCTCGGACCTGCTCGAGCCGTCGGCCGAGAGCACGGCCGTCTGCACCTTCTGCTTGCGTCCCGAGATGACGAGTGCCTCGTCGGCGCGAGCGACTTTGATCCAGCTGCGCGCGAACAGCAGCAGGACGAGCAGTAGGACGACGGCGACGACGACGGCGATTCCGACGATGACGAGGATGCCGACGATTCCGGCGATCTCCATGGATGACCTCCCTGATTCCCCCCGAGGGGGCGGTCTCGGGCGCGCCGTGATGCGCGCCTTCGCCCCCACCCTGCCAGAAAAGCGCCCGGCGTCGCCGCGGCGGACGTCATCTCCCGTGCCCCATGGGGAACTCATCCTCCCCAGAGAAGCTGTGGAGGAGAGTCGGACGTCAGCCCTTGCGGAGCTTCTCCGCGAGGTCGCGCAGGGCGCGGAGCTCGTCGTCGTCGAGGCGGGACATGCGCTCGGCGATCGAGCGTCCGTGCACAGTGGCGAGCGAGCGGAAGGCCCGTGCCCCCTCGTCCGTCGCGCGGATCAGGGCGCCGCGACCGTCGTCGGGGTCGGGGCACTTCGCCACGAGACCGCGCGCGACCATGCGGTCGACCAGTCGCGAGACGCTGGGTTGGCTGATGAGCATATTCGCCGTGATGTCCCGCAGCCGCGCTGTGAGGTCGGGGGAGCGGGTGACGGTGAGCAGCACGTCGTACTCGGCCTGCGCGATATCGCTGTGCTCGAAGTCGCCCATCATCTCGGTGAACAGCTCGTGCTGCGCGCGGAACAGGCTCTCCCAGGCCTCCAGGGCGAGCTTGCGATCGGTCATCCTCACAGAATAGTGCGAACAGTAAAGGGCCGGTCGGAGAGGCTCCCGACCGGCCCTTGTCCCTTGCACCAAGAGTGTCCTGCAATCACATGCGGTGGATGCCACAGCAAACATTCACCGTGCGATCACTGTATAACGGCGAGGTAACGAATGCAACGGTTTGATCACGGAATCTTGAGCGCAGGCATCGATGTCCTGTCTCACCGGATCTGTAGAAATCTCATCTTCCTGTAGAAAGTCTCATCGGAGTACTTAGGCGATCACCCCACGGACACCGTTGCGGACACGTCGCTCCGCGTCGAATCGTCGCTCGAGCGACCTCCTGCACCCGTCCGGATGGAGCAAGATGTAAAAGGGAGGTGATGACGATGAATCTCTACCTAGTGAGGAACCCTGACGGCGTGCCTGTCTGGGTTGCGTTAGAGAGTGACCAGAAGCGCCTGTACACCTACGTGCAAAATACTGGAAAGTTCCATCTCAACGCCGGGCTCTATGAGGACTTCTACTTCGATCACACGATGACGTACGAAACAGTCGATCAGCAGGCCGCTGAGGCAGCGATCCTGAGTGGAGTCGGCCTCCGGGACGAACGCTCATTCGTCCACATCCTCGCGCGCTACCGCCAGGATCCGAATGCCCTCTCACCGGAGGCGGTGTTTGGCCGAGCTCTCTAGCCGCCCGTCAACGAAATCGCTGTCCATCACGAGCACAAGGATCAAGAGAGGGATACGCGACGTGGAGGCTCCGCGCCCCGATGGGCCGCGTGCAATCGGTCAGACACGGCACGTACTTGCCTGCGACGGTGACCATGCCGTTTGCTCATCTGTTTCGAAGAGACGCGCGCTCGTTCGTTCCAGAAGAGTGGGCATGATTCGGCGTGTGGGCGCTAGATTCGGGAGGACATTCCATACCGAGAGGCACGCCGGTACGCGTCATGAAACTCATCACGTTCACGCTCGAGGGATATCGCCGTTTCCTTGCGCCGACGTCAGTCAAGCTGCATAGCGACCTGATTGCGTTCGTCGGGCCGAACGAAGCCGGGAAGAGCTCGTTGCTACGGGCGCTCACCCACCTGAACCACGACGAGCCGTTCGATCGCTCCGAACACCCGAGACGATCGATTGATACGGTTCCTTCTCTCCGCTGGCAACTCCAACTGGAGGACGAAGACAGGCAAGCAATTGCGCACATCCGCGGTGGTGGCGATGTGGAGAAGATCATCGTCTCGAAGATGGGCGCTGACGGGCGAGTGATCGATTTCCATCCGTCGAGGCCGAGCAGGGATCCAGTGCCTCGGGTGCATCTCGGCGATTTGATGGGCGAGTTGAGGCCTGCTCTCGAGAGGATGGCTGAGTATGTCGCGGTTGACCTTGACTTGATCGACAGCGTCATCGCGACTCTCGCGGACGGTGAGATACCGACGGCCGTGGGGAGTTTGGACGTCATTGCTGACTCTGCAGAGGGGGCTGCGGGGGTCCTAGAGGCAGGAGCAATCGACGCCGCTGCCTTCCCGAACGAAGCTATTTCGGTATGGCCGGATAAGCTGCGTAGCCTCGTCGCGGGCCTGAGAGCGAGTGTCCAAGAAGCGGCGGAACCCGAACCGGCCGCCGTTGCAGCGGCCGTACTTCTCGCCCGCCTTCCCGAAATGCGGCTCCTGGGGCCAGAGGACCACAATCTACGATCCGAGTACGACCTCGAGTCCGAAGCAGACCAACCGAGCCCGGCTCTGGCACACCTTGCGCGGCTGGCTCAACTCGATCTCGTCGCACTGCGCCAGGAAGTACGAGACGCCAACTACGCCGATGTTTCAACCCGCCGGATGCATGCGAATGATCGCTTACGAGAGGTCTACGCGGAGAGCTGGAACCAGGAGAAAATCGCTCTGCAGATCGATGTTCAGAATGGCCTTCTGGTCGTTCAAGTGACGACACCGAACGACAAGGGGTACTCGAGCCTTGCGGATCGGAGTGATGGACTGCGATGGTTCGCTGCGTTGCTCGCGTTCACCCATGGTGGTCGCGGTCGTCCGATCTTGCTTGCGGATGAGATCGAGACTCACCTTCACTACGACGCGCAAGCCGACCTCGTCGGGGTCCTTGCGCGACAAGAGTACACATCGAAGGTGCTGTACACGACGCATTCATTCGGCTGCCTTCCGCACGATCTTGGCAACGGAGTGCGCGTAGTGGAACCAATCGACGCGGGCGCATCGTTGCTGCGCAATGGGTTCTGGGAGGCAGGTGCCGGATTCTCGCCGTTGCTCAAGAGCATGGGCGCTGTCGCGGCGACGTTCACGCCTGCTCGTCACGCGCTGATCGGAGAGGGGCCCTGCGAGGCGATCCTCTTGCCCACCCTGCTTCGGCAAGCCGCTGGCCGTGAGCGGATCAAGTTTCAGATTGTCCCAGGGCTGTCTAGCGTTGCCTCGGTGCGCGTGGCGGAGCTTGTGTCCCAGGCAGGACAGGTTGCCTTCATCGTGGATGGCGATCCCGGCGGATTGGAGAACCGGAAGAAACTCCTCAGGGCTGGAGTGGACCCCAGCCGTGTGCTCGTGTTGAACGAGACAGATGGCGCTGGCGCACTCGAGCTTGAGGACCTGATCCACCCGGATGTATACGCTCAGTGCGTCGTGGAAGAGGCTGACTGCTGGTCGGCGACCAAGACTCAACTCGACGGGAGCGCGCTCCCCGAGAGCCTGCGTACGAAAGCGGTTGAACTATGGGCGACAGCGAACGGAGTAGCCTCGCCCGACAAGGTTGCAGTGGCTCAGCGGGTCGCGAATTTGAGTGCTGATCGCGAGATTTTCGATCCCAACAGACGCGAGCTCTTGAACGAGCTTCTAGGAAGCATCGAGTCGGCTTTGCAGGTCTGACTCGTCGCACAGCACGCTCGCGGAAACCATGACGCCAAAGGCCCCGCATCAACTCGGCGGGCTGAGTTAGGTGACCCACAAACCGGACCGTACCGCCACGGTTTGATGGAACTCGCGTTCGCGCGCCGGGCGAACCGTCAAGGTCCCCGAAAGCGGGAGCTAGCTGCAGGAACGGCGGGGCTCGGGCGGCGCGCTCGACGAGGAGGCCTTCGCCTACCGGCTGAGCTTGGCCGAACTATGTTAGGGGCGCGCCAGTTGGCGCACACGCTTAGCAATGGGTGGACCGGGAAATGAGCTTCTCTGACGAGGCACGATCACGCATTCTGACCGAAGGATGGTGCCCTCGTGGCGAGTCATTCCCAGAAGCGCTGAGCCACGCCACGCCCGTAAGCATCCGTGAGACGCAGGATGCCTTTGCTGCGGTCGGGAGCGGGGAACCGGTGGCCGCGCTTCTTCTTCACGCGTTCACCGGTGCGCGACCGGTCGTGGGTGATGACCAGTCTGGCGGCGGAAGCGGTCGGAACGGTGCAGCCGACATCATCTTGCAGCGCAACGACGGCCTCGTGGAGATAGTGGAGGTAACCCGGTCGCTCGACGCGAAGTATCAGAGGTCGCAGGCACACACGAGAAGGTTCGAGGCGGCTGTGGAGCGGGAGTACCTAGGCAGCATGGCATGGCAGCTGGATCTCGAGCGCGGCTGGGAGAGCTCTGATCTGAATGAGGTGGCTCAAGCGGTTGCTGCGGAGCTCAACCGGCTGGTGGGTGTAGGCGCCACTACAGAGGGAATGCTCGACGTTCATCCTGTCGTGCGTGCTGGGGTCGTTGGACCGATGGATCCGCCGCGGGTCATAGTGATGAGCGCAAACGCCGGCGCCAGTAACGCGGAGGCGCCGTATCTGACCGAGCTTTCCGGTTATCTCGCCAACGACCCGATCATCGCAAAGAAGCTCGCCAAGCTCGAACGCGAGCGCGAAGAGTACGGCGCAGCCCGCACCCACCTCTTCATCCATATGGCGGCCACTGGGACGCGTGGCGGTTTGCTGCCCACATCCCCGTCCTATTTCACCTGGGGCGAGTTCCGCGCTCCAGAGGTTCTGACGGATCTGTGGCTCTACGGCAACACGGGACATCTTTTCCACTGGACGGTGGAATCAGGCTGGATCTTTCACGTGACGTCGGGCTGAGATCTGGGACGAGCGTCATGACTTTCAGCTCAGGACCCGGACCACCCAACACGACCTCACCTGAACGCGGAGCATGCTTCCCTCGTAGCCAGCCTGCTATCAAAGGGGTGGGTCAATCTACGACGGTGTCACGAGCGGCGGGTTCGGATCGGAACTCGAGAAAGCCTGCGTAGTCGGGGAACAGGATCTTTGCGGTCCGGTTGTATGTGTTCTCGAGGTAGCGCAGCAGCTTCTTCTTCAAACCGGCCTTGATGATCACCGCGACGAACGGCAGTGCGGATGGATGCCCGCGCTGCCTGTCAGCACTGAGGCTAGCCGCAAGCTTCGCTGAGTCTCCGCGCACCCACGGTACGTCTATCGCCTCGAACGGGTCGATCCTCTGGATGCGGAAGTCCCTCGTGCCCGAAGGCGACGCGATCACTTCCCCGCGAGGAGGGGGAATCGCTCCGGCGACGAAGAACCCTTCCTGGGCTCGGAGTCGCTCGTTGGGGACAGCGGATCGCACCAGGAATGGCGTCGGGTCCTGGAGAGCGTCATGCAAAGTCGATCCGGTGGGGTTATGCAGGGAGCCCCAGCTGCGGCCGGTGGGGACGGTCGAGATCTGGCGCATGCCTGTCGTGTTGAGCGCGAGGAGAATTCCGCTCCTCGCGGCGCCGGGTGCTTTAGGTGACTGGCAGGCAAACCAGAGGGCCGTCATCGGGTTGCTCGTGAAATCAAGTAGCCTGGTCGCGATCCCGTAGTGCTGCAGGTCTGCGAGGAGCTGCAGGTCATCGACATACCCGCCGGGGCCGATTCCCAAGCCCCAGTCTCTCGCTGCCGCTAAGAGCTCGACTTCAGCTGCGCGCATCTCGGTCTCCGATGTCTCGGTCCCGAGCTTCCGTTGCAGAGACGATGTGAGACGGTAGTCCGCACTGGACATACCGCGCCAACTGAAGCTCTGACGGGCGTTGTAGACGCCGATCGCGCCCAGGATGTTCATGACATCACGAGCAGTATTTGGACGAATCCACCAACCAGTTGAAGTCCACCAGAATCCGACGTCGCTTGGCATCTGTCTCCTCGCTCGAAATCAAACGCCGGCGGGAAGCGCAGCCCCGCCCTGCTGGTTCGCCAGCTAGTGGCGGATCAGCCTAGTGTTCCGTGACTCGATAGCCACGGCGATGTCATCTGCTGCGCCAGGTCCGTGCTGAACTATGGCCTGCCCGAGCTCGTAGATGTCTTCCAGTAGCAGCTTGGCGGGATTTATCCACCGTCGATACGCATAATCGACTCCGGCGTTCAGCCAGAAGGATTCGTCATCGCGGACATCGTCGCTCATGGTTCCGAAGCTACCGCACGTGCACCTGTGGCGGATGGTGCGTCAACATTGAGCATCGCCCCGCAGACTGCCAGGCTCCGTCTCGATGAGGCCGACCGGCCTCTCACACCCGATGTCAGTCAGGGAACTAAGCCAATGTCGGACCTCACCCCTAGCATGTTCCTATCGAACTGGGGATGCCCCACAGATGGGAGTGACATGGCGAATCTAAGCAACTGCTTTGCGACCGCGCTGACGATGATCGAGCCCTCGTCGACCGACAAGGAGAACGCACCTCTTGCTCATAAGTCAGTCCGCGAGGCGCTGACGGCCGCCGATTCCCTTAGGGACTGGGGGCTTTCGCCGGTGCTGATTGGGTCGTACAAACGAGATGTGTCAATCCGGCGCGTGAAGGACGTCGACGTCTTCTGCCGAATGGACACGATCGATACGAACGTGTCAGGCCAAGAGGTCCTCAACGCGTTCTTCAAGGTGCTCAACGCCGAGTATGGCCGTGACGACTCCGGCGCGCCGCGCGTGCGACGCCAGGCGCGATCCTTGCAGGTCACGTTCCCTGAGTACGACGGCCTCTACGTGGATGCCGTGCCGGCTCGCTCACGTTACGACGGCTATTGGGAGATCCCGAAGAAGGATTCGGACGAGTGGCAGAGCACCAACCCTGAAAAGCTCACCGATCTGAAGACCGAGATGAACGCAGCGATGGATGGTGTGTACGTGCCAACCGTCAAGCTTCTACGACAGGCCCGCAGAGCGATCCTCGATTCGCGCCCTGGCGGGCTTTTTGTCGAGCTTGCGCTGTATGACGCCTGTTCACGGGGCACCGTGCAATGGGATTCTCAGGCGCACGCGTTCGTCACAGGCTTGGAGGGTATCGCGAGCTACCTTCGAGACAAGGTCAGTTGGGGCCGTGAATTACCGGACCCGACGATGCTTGGCCACAACGCCAGCTTCCGTGCTACCGACCTTCAGTGGGAGAAGGCTCGTGACCGTTTTCAAGCTGCTGCCGAAACTGCGAGGGCGGCCTTCCGCGAGGACGATCTCGGCCTCTCAGCGCTCGGGTACCAATCCATACTGGGCGACAACGGCGACGATGAAACCGTCTTTCCCATGCCAGCGGGCTACGGTGACGACGGCAAGAAGAAGGCGCTGGCCGGTCCGATTACCGCAGGAGAGCGAATGGTCCCGGCCGGTGACCGGCGCTTCGGATGACCGTCTGGGGCGAGCGGCTCGAGGCAACTCGAACTGAGTTCATTGAAGGACTCGAGTCACGCGGCTGGCGCCTCGTGGCGAGATCAGAGCTGACGAAGAAACTCTTCACCGGTGAGATCAGCCATAACGTCATCGTTAGCGTTGACGCTGACTTTCCGTTTGCGCCGCCCAGGGTCTTTCCCCCGGCGGACCTTCCGGCCTCTTGGCACAGAGAGCTTGACGGCGCCATGTGTTTGTATCCGGAGACCGGGCGCGGCAGTCTTCCATGGTTGGACGTTGATGATTTCGTCGCGACCATTGAGCGATGGCTCGAGGCAACAACGCTTGGGTGGCCTGCTGATGCTCCCGACATGGATCTCGAACGGTACTTTGAGCCGATCCAGGAATCCCTGCTGGTTATCTATGACGAAGCGATCGATTTGCTCCTGAACCGGCTGGTCCGTTTCAAGGTTCAGGGCCCGCGGATCGAACTGGCCGGCTCAGGCGTCAAGCCGAGGAAGGCGAGCCAGCGGCGCCACCGGCTTTATGGCTACGTGGCAGACATCGGAGAACCGGAGCGACCACCGCGTAGTTGGGGTGAGCTCCTCGACCTTCTTGACCAGAGGGCCGTGGCAATGCTCGAAAGAGAAGCCCGTCGTGGCGCGATTGACCTACTTCTGCTCCGTTACTCGAGAGGAGGCGCGGCCGGAGCGATTGCGTTGCTGCTTTCGTACAATTCGGATGGCATAAGCCTGAGATCGGTGCCGAGCGCATCCAATTCGGTCGCTACGTTAGGGCTGCGTGGTGGACGTGATGCCCCGTTGCTTAGCAGCAAGCGGGTATTGGTCGTTGGCGCCGGAGCCATCGGATCCTTCATCTGCGACTACCTGGCAAGAAGCGGTGTCGGGCACATCACGGTGAGAGACCCTGACATACTCCGCCCGGGAAATTCTGTCCGCCATCTCGCACCACCGCAGCTGGCCGGGCAGCGAAAGGCGTTCGCGATCAAGTACCTGCTGGAGCGGCGGCCCGGAAACATGACCGAGGTTGAAGTCGATCTGCGTCCGTTGCGCGCGCCACATGAAGTGCCAGAGTTGCTCGCCGAGTTCGATCTCGTCGTTGACGCGACCGCGGATGGCGCCGCATCAGCAATGCTGGCGGACGCAGCGCGAACGCTTGGCAGTCATATCATCAGTGCATCTTTGCAAGATGAGGGTCGAATCGTTCGCACCGATGTGATCCCTCCCATAGGCCGCGACCCGATTCCAGCGGCCGACCTCGAGAAGTCGAACGCTCTGGTCTTCGAAGCAGGTTGCGGTGATCCGGTCTCGATGACTCCGCCGTACGCCGTGAACGAGGCAGCGGGGGTCGCCTCCCGGCTTGCGGTTCGACTCCTGTTAGACCCATCATCCTCCGGTGCCGGCGCGGTTCATGTCTATGCGTAACGAGGGGATGGTCGTTCGCGCTTCACGAGCCTCGTTTGCGCTGGCCTCGCGTCATGCGCGTGAGTCCTTGCCGCACGAGACCGGTGGCATCCTGACAGGGTGGCGAGCAGGCCCAGAGGTCATAGTCGACTCCTTCCTCGAGGTCCGAGATCGAGATGCGACCCGAAGTGGGTACTGGCGGCGTGAGAGTCCGGCAACGCGGATACTGGCGGATTACCTGAAGGCTACAGACGATTCAGACCTCGGTTACGTCGGCGAATGGCACTCACATCCGCGACTGCTGCCTGCAAGCAAGACTGACATCGCCAGTCTGAAGGCGATCGCAATGCAGGTGCGCGCGCCCATTGCGCTCGTCGTTCTCATGGTGGACCAGATACAAGGTGTCGTGAGCGCGGACACAAGCATCGCGGCGCGAGGCCCCTTCTTCCGGACCGCCGTCTCCTCAGTCGCTCTCAACCTCCACTAGGAGTCGCCATGATGACAGAAATGCCGAGCGCAACCGGTGTGCGGATCGCTGGCGACCGGTACCAGTGGCTCGTGGCATGGCGCGCGTGTCTGCAACTTCTGCATGAACATGCCACTGGCCGCGCTGGGAACAGGCTCGTTGCGGTCGGGGTCGAAGCACGCGATGCCGGCAACGCAGATGACGTCGTGTTGTATCGGTCTTCGCCGCCCCACAGCTACATGCAGGTGAAGTACGCGGTTGACGCAAGCTCACCACTCAACCTTGACTACCTCGCGAGAGAGCCGATTCTCCGCAACCTCATAGCGACGCATCGCAGGCTCAAGGCCGAGGACGGCGTCGTGGAGATTTGGCTCGTGACCAACCGTCAGATCGATTCCGCGGATGTTCTTCTGAAAGATCGTGACAGCCGTGACCGCCGCCTCGTTCCCCGGGCGCTTCAAGGCGGTCCGGGATCGAAGCGCGGACTGGCCCGAGCGGAGTGGGCGCATGAAGCAGACGTCGACCTTGGTGAGCTTGGTGATTTTCTAAGCGATTTCTACATCGAATCGGGGTATGACGCGGAGCACCTGCGAACTGAAGTCAAACTTCTCATGACAGCGAATGGGCTCGAAAGTGATGACCGAGCGATCGAGCTGGGGCTCTCCTGGGTGCACGATCGCGTAGTCGCAGGCGAACGTATGTTTGATCTGCAGTCCATCAAACAAGCGGTCGATGACATGGGCATAATCAGGTCAGAACCGTGGGGCACTGTTTCCGTGGCCATCGTCGACTACGATCCGGCCGCCAGAGAGTCGTCTGTTTCGATCGATCGTGTCGGGAGGATGGAAGGAAGCACGCCGTGGTTACGCGTTCGACCGAACGCTCCATATACCTGGGGTGAGCTTGCGTCGGACATCAGAGGGACCTTTCGTCCGCTGAAGCCTGGTCGCGTTCTGGTGACCGGCTTCATGCGTCAGGCCGTGGGCTTCCTTGTTGGAACCGAGCTCCGAGGCGTGCGCGGGTTCACTGTGGCGACTAGGCAACACGCGCAGCTGTGGACATCAGAGGCTCCCACAGAGCCCTTCCCGCTTGAAATCGAAGAGGTGCCTGTGGGGAAGGGAGAGGATCTCGCAATCGTCCTCCAGATCTCCTATCCGGGTGCTGACGATGCGGCCGATTGGATTCGTGCATCAGATCTCCCTGTTGACTCGATCCTTGTCGTCAGCACACCAAGTATTGACGCGACGTCGATCGCCACACCGGGGATCGCAAACTCGGTCGCGACGCAGGTGCGCAATCAAGTGCGATCGAGACTCAAGGGCGTCAGGCGGTTGCACCTGTTCCTAATCGGGCCGCTTGGGCTTTCGATACTCCTTGGTCATCACTGGAGCCGTATGCGGCCGACCACCGTCTACGAGCACATCGACGGAGCGGAGTACGAAGCGGCGTTCGACATCGATGCCTAGGCAGATAGGCACGGTGCCGGCGCTGCTTCATTGCGTGGGCAGCCGCGACATGGTGCCCCGCGACACGGGGTCTGCGTCTGCCGGCGTCTCGCCGTAACGGTGGCGTGAGCGGCATGGACCCGCTCGTCAAGTTCGCTGGGGCAGTAGCGCTATCGGTCTGATGTCGGTCCGTGGCTCTACCTTCGTAGCATGTCCATCGGTGCCTTGCTGTCGGTGCGCTTGTCGGCGGCGTTCTGGCCTTCGTGGGCGGGTATGTCCAGCGACAACAGGTCGAGCGACGCACCAACCGCTCTCGCATCTACGCGACACTCCTCAGGGACGCGCCAACGGAGACCGAGGACTACGTGCGACGGCCCTTTCGTGAAGGACCGCTCGAATACATGAGCAGCGAGCGCCTCTCATCAAGCCTCAAAGAGACATACCGCCGAGCACTCATCGCCTCTCGCTTCGGACTTTCCCAGCCCGGGTGAACGAACGAATGAGGTTCGGGTTCTCAGGCCCGAAGGTCGCCGCACACTGCCTGAGACCGTCCTGCGCAAACTCGATGGCGCGCTCGATCGATGACTCCCGCTTCGGGTAGCTGAAGACCATCCGCGGATCAGCGATTCACTTTTTTGACACCTCTCGTGAGACAACGGCTTCTCACGGTGGCTGAGCTCTCCTGCGGAAATCCGCGTCTCGCGTGTCTCAACTCATGACAACTCCCGTGAGATCGAACAATCGAGCGCCTGTGTCCGATCTCACGAAAAGTGTCGGAATCTCAGATCGCGTGTCGTCGTGTCGCGTGAGGCCTGACTGGGGCGGTGGTCGTCAGAGGGGCGATGCGGTCAGTGCTCTGTGGCAAGCGCGTCGATGCCGTCGCGAAGGGCTGTCACCCGAAAGTCAGGGAATGCGGTGCGGAACTTCGCGTCGCTGAAGATGTTGTCCTGGTGGTAGCGGGGCAACAACTCACCCATCTCCCGGGCCGCGGGTGAGATGCGACCGGCGGCGCGAAGCGCCCAGCTGGGGAGGATGATGGCTTTTTTTGATGTTCCGAACGCCTGGTCGGCCGTGGCGATGATCTCGCGATATGTCGGGTGTGCGGCGTCCACCGGGAGATGCCAGGTCTGACCGTACGCATCGGGCGTCGAGCCGAGCGCGGCGAGCGCGCGGCTCGCGTCGGGCGTCCAGATGAGGGAACGTCGTGTGTCGGCCCGGACGGGGATAAGTGGGCGCTTACCCTGCTTCACTCTGTCGAACACGAGGGAATTCGTGAATCCCTGTGTGCGTTCGGGTCCATAGAACTCCGGGGCCCGGGCGATGAGCGTGGGCATCTCGCCGCGGTCGATCTCATCGAGCACCATCTGAGCCATGCGTGCGCGGACGACGCCTTTGCGCCCATCGGGGTCGAACGGGGTGTCCTCCGTTTGGACGCGGGCGTCCTGCGGGTACATGTATGTGTTGTCGAAGTAGACGAACTTCGCCCCCGCGGTCCGGGCGGCGTCGAGCGCGTTGCGCAGCATCGTCTCGAACTGCTTCTCCCACAGCTCTGTGTCAGCGGGCAGGCCTGCGGTGAAGTAGATCACGTCACTGCCGACCGTGGCGTCGGACGTCTGCGTGGCGTCCGTGAGATCGGCCGATGCCGTGGCGTCGTCGGCGTTCACGGCGTGGGGCTTGCGGCTCACGAGTCGCAGTTCGTCCGTGCCGTGGAGCGCGCGTGCCAGGCCGTTCGCGATCTGGCCACCCGCTCCGAGAATCGTCTGCATGATGTGTCCCCAATCGTGTGTCGACGTGTTATGTTAGCACCGTTCACATCGAGGAGTGCGGAATGACCACCTACCACCATGGCAATCTGCGTGAGGCACTCGTCGAGGCGGCCATCGAGAGCATCGAAGAGGGCGAAGAGCTCTCGATGCGCGCTGTGGCTCGTCGCGCCGGGGTGTCGACAGCGGCGCCGTACAGACACTTCGCCGACCGGACGGCCCTCGACTCCGCGGTCGCCGTTGAAGGGTTCCATGACATGGGCGCTGAGCTGCGCGCCGTCGTCGAAGAGGACGGGCCCGACGTCGTGGCAGACCTCGCCGTGGCGTACGTGTTCTTCGCGCTGCGCCGTCCCGCCGTATTCCGCCTCATGTTCGGGAATGAGTGCGACCCCGAGAACGCCGACCGTGTCCAGGCGTCGACCGCGCTGCACGACCTGCTCGCCGGCGTCGCCGCGCGGCTGTATCCGTCCTCCAATGCCGACGCGCTCTCCACGGCGCTGTGGAGCATGGCGCACGGCCTCGCCTTCCTGCACCTTGACGGGAAGTTCCGTCCTCACCCTGAATCCGACGTGGAGAACCGCGTTCGGACCACCTTCGCCGTCGTCACGGCGGCACTCTGAGATCCCTAGGGGGGAATCATGACGAAGCGCATCCTTCACGTCGTCACCAACGTTTCGCACTACGACGACCCGACCGAGCACCAGACAGGCCTCTGGCTCAGCGAACTTGCCCACGCCTGGGAGGTGTTCGCCGAACGAGGGTATGAGCAGAAGATCGTCAGCCCGCACGGTGGCGCCGTGCCGCTCGAACCCCGCTCGCTGAAGTTCCCGAACTATGACAAGGTCGCCCGCGCCTGGCACAACGATCCGGCGAAGATGGCGCTGCTCGAGAACACACTCAGCCCCGATGAGCTCGACGCGGCCGACTTCGACGCGATCTACTACACCGGCGGTCACGCCGTGATGTACGACTTCCCCGACAACGATGGCCTGCAACGCCTCACGCGCGAGATCTGGGAGCGTGGCGGCGTGGTGTCGTCCGTCTGCCACGGCTACTGCGGCCTGCTCAACGTGAAGCTCACTGACGGCTCGCTGCTCGTCGACGGACGCCGCCTCACCGGCTTCGCCTGGCAGGAAGAGGTGCTCGCCCGCGTCGACAAGCTCGTGCCGTACAACGCCGAGGAGATGATGAAGGAACGCGGCGCTCTGTACGAGAAGGCCAAGCTGCCGTTCGTGTCGTACGCCGTGATCGACGGCAATCTCGTCACCGGTCAGAACCCGGGCTCGGCGAAAGAGACGGCGGAGAAGGTCGTGCAGACGCTCGGGGCGTGAGGGACGGCGGCGCTCGGACTGTGCAGATCGTCCGAGCCTCATGAACGCCCACCAGTATCGATCGTCTACGGCAGCACTCCCGGGCCGCCGGTCGACCACACGACACGCTGGCCGCGCGCCTACCGAAACCCTGCCGAAAACCCGCTGCACCGAAACTGAGCGACCGACGTATTAGGCAGGTTGAGGGTGAGGCGTGATCTTTCCGACGCGCTTCGTGAGACAACAGGCAGCCTCGGCGGCAGATCAGACGCCCGTCTTTCCAAGGGCGTTGCGTCTCACGGTCCGACATGTTTCGTGAGATCGGACAGCCTGCGAGTGAGCAATCGGAAGCTGACGTCCCAGATGTACTCGAGCGGTCCTTTCCGGAACCGGCGGGACCAGAGGTTCGCGAAGAGGACGACGATGCCGGCGATGCCGAGGAACATCACGAGGGTTCCCACGAGTGGGTCGAGCGTCGTCGACAGCGGCGAGTGACCGATCAGCTGCTGCGCGACTCTCCCGAGGATGTTCTGCAGCACGTAGCAGCTCAACGCCATCCGTCCGACGAGGGAGAGTTGCCGCCCGACGAACCCGATGGGGTGTCTCTGGTAGAACGCGGCCATCAGGGCGAGGATGCCGAAGGCGACGAAGGGAGCGGAGAGGAACCGGTCGAGCCCGAACTGGTCCTGCGCGAGGAAGAAGGTGAGCTCCAGCGGAAGACCGATGCCGAGTCCGATGATCATGACCCACCTGCGCAGGCGTGCCCCTCGCGGTTCGAACAGCCCGTGGCGATACAGGATCGCGCCCAGCGTGAAGAGCACGAGCCCGAGCGAAAGGATGGACCCGGTGTCCGTGCCGATGGTGAGGTCGGAGAACACGGTCAGTGAGTTCGCCTGCACCGTCGCCCAGTACCCCGATTGGCCGCTCGAATCGCCCGCGTCTCCCGGGAACACGAGCCCCGGGAGCATGAAGGTGCCATCGGCGGTGAACAGCGGCATGAGCATGAGGGTGATGTGCGCGGTCAGTGCGACCCCGATGAAGATCCACTGGCGCTTCTCGGGCAGCAGGAGCACGAAGGCGACCACGAAACCGAGGATCGCATAGGCCCGGAGCACGTCGAACTGCACCACGAAGATGTAGTTCAGCACTCCGTCGAGGAGCAGGAGCCCGAGGGACTTGCCGTTCGAGGCGGCCGACAGCAGGTCATCCCACCAGATGTCGATGACCCGTTCGCCGAAGAACGCGCGGAACAGCCAGATGTTGCTCGTGAGGGTGCCGATGATGGCCACGCCGCGGATGACGTCGAGCGACGCGATACGGGCGGGATATCGGCTGTGGGTGGAGAGCGGTCAGTCGCCCCGGACCAGGCGTGGGACGAGCGCCACCATCACGACCATGACGATCAGTTCCACCATCGTCTGCGTCACGACGATGAGCGGGGCGATCGCGAAAGCATTCGGAAGAGCCAGTGCCAACGGCAGCACCACGAGCGAGTTGCGGGTGACGGCGCTGAACACCACGGCACGCCGCCCCGGCGCATCGAGTCGTGCGACGCGTGCCGCCAGGGCTCCGAGCGGCCCGACGATCACGGCGAATCCCAGAAAGAGCGGAACCGTCACGAGCACGCCGGCCCATGCCTCGCCGAGGTCCGCCACCTGCGAGGCGACGACGGTGGACAGGGTCAGCATCATGAGCGGCACCATTCCCCCTGCCGATCCCTGCTCGACGGCCCGAGCGAACGCGTGTCTCCTCGCCGTCAGCTGCGTCAGCGCGGCCAGCCCGAGCGGCAGCACGATCAGGAGGAGGAACGTGTCGACGAAAGGGCGGGCATCGAACGAACGCAGAACGCTCGGCCCCATGATGAGGGAGACGTAGACGGGGAGCAGGAGGATCTGCACCAGCATGAGCAGTGGAGTCGCCGCCAGCAGCCGGGCGCGGTCGCCACCGGCGAGGCCGGTGAACACGATCACGTAGTCCACGCAGGGAGTGAGCAGCACGAGCAGTACACCGAGGAGCACGGCTTCGTCGGTGGCGACGAACCTGGTCAGGCCGAACACCACGAGCGGCACGACGGCGAAGTTCACGATCAGCAGCGTGACGAGGAAGCGCCAGTCGGTGAAGGCCCGCCCGACGCGAGAGAAAGGCACGCTCAGGAACGTCGCGTAGAGCAGCAGGCCCAGGGCAGGGGTCATCGCAGACTCCCACCACGGAGCACTCGCAGGTGCCCATAGACCGATCGCGGCGCCGACGACGATGGACGTCAGGTACAACATCACCTGGTGCCGCTCGCCCCATGCCGTCAGCTCGCGCATCACCACCTCCAAGACCCTGTTTTTTCACGGCGATTACGCGGGATGCGATACATTGCAGTGTAGGTAGAACTTCAGGCTCTACTACATTTGCGTGCTCGAGCGGAGGACAAGGCAGTGGCACTCTCAGGCGGACCCCTCGAGCGCAGGTCGATGAGCGATGAGGCCTACAACCGGCTGCAGGACGCGATCATCAGCGGTGAGCTGCGCCCGGGAGAGCGGCTGCGTGACTATGAGCTCGCCGAGCGCCTCGGAACCTCGAAGACTCCGATCCGGCACGCTCTCGACCGACTGGCAGACCACGGCCTCGTCGAGATGCAGCGCAACCGCTACACCCGGGTCGCGCCGATCGACCTCGATCAGGTCCGCAACGCGGTCGACCTCTTCGGAGACATCTGGATCGGATCGGTGCGCCACGTGATGCCGCTCATCCAGGATGACGATCTCGCGTACCTCGCCGAGCTCGCGGATGAGATGTCCGCTGCGATCAAGTCGCGCGACGTCGCCGGCTTCGGTGTCGCGCTGCGAGGCACGGCGACGGGCTTCGCGCGCATCGAGGGCAACGCCTCGCGGGCGGTCATCATCGAACGCCTCGGGCCGCAGATCCGCCGGTTCGGTCAGCACGCGAGGGATGCCTTCGACTGGGAGGGCGTCGGTGGATTCGTCGACTCCCTGCGCAGCGCGATCCTCGAGCGTGATGCCGTGGGGACCCGGGCCGTGCTCGTGACGTTCTTCGATGAAGTGCTCCCCGCGATCATCGATCGCGCCGAGGAGCAGGAGCTCACCCGGCCTGAGATCAGGGACTAGCAGCTCCCGCATCGATCGCCGACGCTCCTTCCTCGCTCGGAGCGGGACGTTCCCGGCAGATCCACAGGAAGCGCAAAGGGTGTTCTCCTAATCTGGGGGAACCCAAGGGGAGTACTCCGACACGGTGGGGTCGTCATTACGGATGCATGTCGCATCCCGGGCCACCGGTTCCATGTTCCATGGAATGGAGAAGACTTTGGCGGTACTGTCGTACCCCGAGTCTGGAGCCCGAATTTGGACGTCACCCCCCTGATCTGGATCATCACGATCGCCGTCACGATCGCGTTCTTCGTCTACGAGTTCTTCGCGCACGTGCGCACGCCGCACGAGCCGACGATCGGTGAATCGGCCCGCTGGTCGATCTTCTACATCAGCCTCGCGCTGCTGTTCGGTGTCGGTATCGGCGTCGTCTCCGGCTGGACGTATGGCGGCGAGTACTTCGCCGGCTACCTCACGGAGAAGGCGCTGTCGATCGACAACCTCTTCGTCTTCCTCATCGTGATGACCGGCTTCGCCGTGCCGAAGAAGTACCAGCAGAAGGTGCTGATGATCGGCATCGTGATCGCGCTGATCCTGCGCGGAATCTTCATCGCCATCGGCGCGACGCTCATCGAGAACTACTCCTGGATCTTCTACCTGTTCGGTGCTCTGCTGCTCGTGCTCGCCTACCGTCAGGCGTTCAGCGACCACGAGAGCAACCCGGCCAACGGGCGGTTCATGACCTTCGTGCGTCGTCACCTGCCGGTGAGCGAGGACTACAACGGCGACCGCCTCACCGTCGTGAAGAACGGCAAGCGCTTCGTCACTCCGATGCTGCTGACGATCATCGCGATCGGTTTCATCGACCTCGTGTTCGCGGTCGACTCGATCCCCGCGATCTACGGCCTCACCGACCAGGCGTACATCGTCTTCACGGCGAACGCCTTCGCGCTCATGGGTCTGCGTCAGCTGTACTTCCTGATCGGCGGGCTGCTCGAGCGGCTCGTCTACCTTGCTCAGGGCCTCGCCGTCATCCTCGCGTTCATCGGCGTCAAGCTGGTCCTGCACGCGCTGCACGTCAACGAGCTTCCGTTCATCAACGGCGGCCAGGGCGTCGAGTGGGCCCCCGAGATCCCGATCTGGTTCTCGCTGCTCTTCATCGGCGCGACGATCGCCGTGGCCACCGTGGCCAGCCTGATCAAGACCCGTCGCGTCCCGGCCTCGGGCCACGAGGTCTCGTCCACCGAATCCACCACCCACACCAACAACACCACCGACAACAAGGAGCATTCTTGAGCGCGCAGCGCTGTTCTGACTCTTCGGACTCTGACAGTACGAGCGCCCGGTTCGTCCCGGGCGCTCACCCCACCACAGACGAGGCGGCCCGCTGATGGGCGACCTGCTCTGGAACATCGCCCTCGTCCTCGCGTTCGTGCTGATCGGCGGTGTCTTCGCTGCGACGGAGATGGCGCTGGTCACGCTGCGTGAGAGTCAGATCAACGCCATCGGGCAGCGCGGTCGTCGTGGAGCGAAGGTCGCCTCCCTCGCTCGCAATCCCAACACCTTCCTGTCCGCGGTGCAGATCGGTGTGACCGTCGCGGGCTTCGCCTCGGCGGCATACGGTGCGACGTCGATCGCGCCGTCCCTGGCACCGGTTCTCGAGTCGTGGGGGCTGACGCCCGCCCTCTCGCTGACCGTCGCGACGCTCGTGCTCACCCTCGTGATCGCGTACCTGTCGCTGGTGCTCGGCGAGCTCGTGCCGAAGCGTCTCGCGATCCAGCGCAACGCGCAGTTCGCCTACGCGGTCGCGCCAGCCCTCAACGGGTTCGCGACGATCATGCGTCCGGTGATCTGGCTGCTCTCGGTCTCGACCAACGCCCTCGTCCGGCTGCTCGGAGGGGATCCGCACAAGACCAGCGACGAGATGACCGACGAGGAGGTGCGCGACATCGTGGCCAGCCACCAGGGGCTCCCGGATGACGAACGACGCATCCTCGACGACGTGCTGTCCCTGCGCGGACGCCAGGTCAGCGAGGTCATGCGGCCGCGCCCCGAGGTCGTCGCCCTCGACGAGGCCGCGCGGGTCGGAGAGGTGATCGCGCAGGTGCGCGACCTGCCGTTCTCGCGCTACCCCGTGTCGGAGACCTCGATCGACGACATCACCGGGTTCGTGCACGTGCGCGACCTGTTCGAGGCTGCCGCCGACGATCCGACCCGTCCGCTGAGCGCGCTCATGCGCGACATCCCCTACATCCCCTCGACCGCGCGCGTGCTGCCGACCTTGACCCGCATGAGGGCCGAGGGGCATCACATCGCGGTGGTCGTCGACGAGTACGGCGGGACGGACGGTCTCGTCACCCTCGAAGACCTCGTCGAGGAGGTGGTCGGCGAGATCTTCGACGAGTACGACGCGGAGGTGTTCATCTCGGCGGACGACGGCATCGACGGGCGACTCAACCTGCAGGACTTCGAAGAGGCGACCGGGTTGGCGATGCCGCGCGGATCGTCCGACACCATCGCCGGCTTCGTGACCGAGCAGCTGGGACGCCTCGCCGTGGTCGGAGACACCGTGGAGGTTCCCGGTGCGACGATCCAGGTCGCCGAGATGGACCGCCGACGCATCGCGCGCGTGCGGGTCATGACCGATCCCATCGCGGAGTCGGACGCCTGATCCCGCGCCTCCGTCGTCAGGTGCGCGGTGTCAGGGTTCCCAGCTCGTGGAGTCCCTCCGAGAGGACATCGACCAGCAGGCGGGCGTAGCGCCCGTCGGGGTCGAGGTCGGGGTCGAAAACCGTCACGGAGGCGCCGACGGCGCGCGGCGCGAGCTCCCGCAGCAGTGCGGTGAGCTCCGCCGCGCCGATCCCTCCCGGGTCGGGACTGTCGACCGCGGGCATGACGGAGGGGTCGAGCACATCCACGTCGAGCTGCAGCCAGTAGGCCGGCCCTGCCACTGCGGCACACTCCGCGCCGACCCGCTGTGCTCCGCGGGATAGGACCTCCGCTGCCGGAGCAACCGTCCCCAGGACGGCGCGTGCCTCCTGCTGCTGCTCGTCGTCGTCGCGGTGGCCGATGTGCGCGGTGCGGGCGGCAGGGAAGTAAGGGCCGCTGCCGTCGATGTCGGCGATGGCCGGCCAGTGCAGTCCCACCGCCGCGGCGAGGTCTTCCCCGGCCACGCTCGCGCTGTCGGGGTCGTTGCCGGGGTGGCGGAAGTCGGTGTGGCCGTCGATGTGCACGAGTCCGATCCCGCCGCGATGGGCGGAGGCGATGCCTGCACCCAGGAGGATCGAGCAGTCGCCGCCGATCACCAGCGGCGCCTCATCCCTGTCGAACGCCTGACCGATGCGGGCGGCGAGGCGTCGCGCGTGATCGACCATCGCGACCTCGTTCCGCACGTGGCCGGGGGGCCTCGTCGCGGCATCGTCGACATAGCGTCCGGGGAGGACGACGCCCGAGTCGGTGGCGCCGAACGCGGCGAATCGGCTGAACAGCCCGGCCTCGCGCAGCGCTTCCGGGGCCTTCGCCGCACCCGGAACCGCGCCGGGCTGTGGCGGGCGGAGGCCGAGGTTGGACGGCGCGGAGAGCAGCGTGATCATGGCCTCATCCTGTCGCGGGGGTCGGACACCCGGCGCCGTCACGTCGGGAAGGGCACCCCGGTGAGGCGCTCGGCCGCCGCCCACAGCGCCGCGCCCACCTCGGATGAGCGCACCTCCTCCGACGCCGCCACCCGCGCGGGGCTTCCGCGGAACTCGAGCACACCGCCGGGACCCCAGTACTCGCCGTTGAGGACTTCCGCCGATGTCGCAGCATGGACGATCGGCAGCGCCCCGCCATCCTTGCCCTGCACGAGCATCTTGGTCGGTGCCGCCAGCGCGCGGACGAATCCGGGCACCGCCGCCAGGCCGGGGCGCTGAGGGGTGAGCGGGTCGACCGCATAGCCCGGGTGCGCGCAGACCGCCGAGCGGGATGAGCCGCCCCAGCGCCGTGCCAGCTCGAACGCGAAAGCCATCAGAGACGCCTTCGACCGCCCGTACTGCTGCAGTGAGGAACCGGTCCACGGGTCGTCGAGCGTCGCCGGGTCGAGGCGTGCGAAACGGTGGGCGATCGAGCCGACCGCGACCACACGGGCATCCGGAGCGAGCCCCGCCTCGAGCTGTGCGACCAGGGCGAAGTGACCGAGGAAGTTCGTGCCGACCATGAGGTCGTGGCCGTCGCTCGTGCGCGCCGCCCGATCCGCCGCCTTCACGCCGGCGTTGCAGATGATCGCGTCGAGGCGTTCATCCACTCCGGAGGCTGCGTCTGACACGCTTCCGAGCGAGCCGAGGTCGAGTGCCAGCACGCGCAGGTCGGCGTCCGGCACCCGGCTTCTGATCGAGGAGACCGCCGTGCGCGCGCGTTCGGGGGAGCGACAGCCGAGGACGACGCGTGCGCCACGTGCGGCGAGCTGCTCCGCGCACCAGTAGCCGATGCCCGCGTTCGCGCCCGTGACGAGAACCGTCCGACCTAGCAGATCCCGAGCCGACGTCGGGGGAGCGGTTTCCATCCCCTCAGCCTAGGTGCCGCCCCTGGGGGCGGCTTCAGCGTGCGTCGTCGTTGTCGTTGTCGTGGTCGTGGTTGTGGTTGTGGTCATGGTCGTGGTCGTCGTTCTCGAGCAGCATCCCGACCGACGTCGCGCAGGCGTCGCCCCGCCATGCCTCGAGGCCCTCGCGCACCGCGAAGGCGGCGATGACGAGACCGGCGACCGCATCGGCCCACCACCAGCCGAGCAGCGAGTTCGCGACCAGCCCGACCAGCACCGCGGCGGAGAGGTAGGTGCAGATGAGGGTCTGCTTCGAGTCTGCGACCGCCGTGGCCGAACCCAGTTCTCGCCCCGCGCGGCGTTCGGCGAGGGAGAGGAACGGCATGACCGCGACGCTGATCGCGGTCAGAGCGATGCCGATCGTGCTGTGCTCGGGGCGCTCGGCCGTGACCAGCGCGGTCGCGGACGTCGCCGTCACATAGATCGCCAGTGCGAAGAAGGCGATGGCGATCACGCGCAGAGTCGGCTTCTCCCAGCGTTCCGGATCGCGGCGGGTGAACTGCCAGGCGACCGCGGCCGCGGAGAGCACCTCGATCGTGGAGTCCAGTCCGAAGCCGACGAGCGCGGCTGACGAGGCGACGGATCCGGCGGCGATCGCGATGACCGCCTCGATCAGGTTGTAGCCGATGGTGATTCCGACGATCAGGCGGATGCGGCGGTGGAGGGTCTCGCGGCGCGTCGCGGCTGCCGTG
Source organism: Microbacterium sp. JAI119 (assembly GCF_013410135.1). NCBI lineage: Bacteria > Bacillati > Actinomycetota > Actinomycetes > Micrococcales > Microbacteriaceae > Microbacterium > Microbacterium sp. JAI119. The sequence goes on along the minus strand of NZ_JACCCK010000002.1, from coordinate 572,460 downwards.
GGGGTCATCAGCAGGTGCAGCCTTCACCCGAGCAGCAGTCCGGCTCGACGATGAGCGTGACCCGCATGAGCATGTCGAGGGCTGGAGCGAGGTGGCGATCCGCGAGTCGGTAGCTGCTTCGGCGTCCGTCCGGAACGCTCTCGACGAGCCCGCATCCGCGGAGGCAGGCGAGGTGGTTCGACATGGCCTGGCGTGAGACGCCGAGCGCATCGGCCAGGTCGGCGGGGTATCGGGGCGCTTCTCGCAGTGCCAGCAGCACACCGGCCCGGGTGGCGTCCGAGAGGGCGTGCCCCAGACGGGCGACTGCTGCCGTGTGGGTGAGGGAGGCGAGAGCGGTGGTCACAGCTCAACTGTACAGAAAAGACTGAATTCAAGATATTCTGAATCCAGTCTCCTCACGAAGATCAGCGGATCGCGTACACCGCGCTTCCGACGATGACGGCGACGACGGTGGTCCAGCCGATGATGGCCAGAGCCTGCCAGAAGAGGATGCGCGCCCTGCCGATGCCGGAAGCCGCAAGCATGGTCGCGGTGAACTGCGTCGGCAGCAGGAGCGGTCCGAGCAGGCTCACCCCGGGAACGCCGTAGCGCTCGAACGCACGTTGGAACTTCTCGCGACGCGCGGTGCCGCGACCAGTGTCGGCCGCATCCGCGGCCGGCTCGTCGATCGTGCCGCCGCCGGCACCGGCGAGCGCCGCGGTCTTGGCTCGCGAACGGTTCACGACGGCCTGTCGGGCTCCGGAGCTGACGATCACTACCACCAGGACGCAGAGGAAGTTGCCCACGATCGCGGCGATCGCGGCTATCACCGGAGAGATGCCGCCGATGATGCCGATGCTCACCGCCCCTTCACCCTCGATGAAGGGGATCGCGCCGGCGAGGGCGACGATGAGCGGCTGCACGAGTTCGGGGACCTGGGCCACCAGGTTCTGGAAGGTCTCGATGAGGTTCATGGGATACTCCCGGTTGTCGGTGCGATCGGAGTCTCCGATGCGATGGCTCCAGTCCAGCCGAATGCTCCCTTCGGCGGCAGTGTCGGCCCGTCATCGCTTCCCGGGCAGATCGCACGACGCGTCCGTGACAACTGTCACGGCCCTATCGTGGGGAGCGTGAGCAGTCGTATCGAGCCCCCTGCCTCCGTCGGGCCGAGTCCGGGAGCGAGGCAGTTGTCGCGGGGTGTGACCGCGACCTGGTGGTACACGGCGTCCGCAGTCATCATGTTCGAACTCGCGCTTGTCGCTGCGTGGACGGTCACCACGCTCGCGGTCGACCTCCGGGGTATCGGCGGTGTGATCGTCGGAGGCGGTGGAATCCTCTGGGTCGCCTCCACAGTCTCGCTGCTCCTCGACTATCGGCATCGTCTGGACGCGGAGCCGGGTGTGCGTTGGATGCGCCTCGGCGCACCGCTCCTCATCGCGGTCGCCTATGGTGCGGCTGCCGGCGGCTTGATCGGGAGCTGGCAGCTCGCCCTCATGCCCATCGTGCAGTCGATCGTGCTGCTGAACTGGCAGCCGGGTGTCCGATACAAGGTCGTCATCGCTGCGACGGTCGTCCTGGCCGCCCTCGCAGTGGTCGACTCGCACCTCGACGTCGCTCCCGAGGTGCCCTTCCTCTTCACCGCCGCCTACACCGTCTTCCTCCCCGTGATGACGGTCACCTCGCTGTGGTGGTGGGATGTCTTGATCACCCTCGATCGCGCCAGGGCCTCCGAGGCTCGGCTCGCCGCCACGCAGGAACGCCTCCGGGTGGCGACCGACGTGCACGACCTGCAGGGGCATCACCTCCAGGTCATCGCGCTGCAGCTGGAGCTCGCCGAGCGTCTGCTGCCGAGTGACGCCGATGCGGGGATGGAGCAACTCCGTGCGGCGCGGATCAGCGTCGACGAGGCGCGACAGGGGACCAGAGACCTCGCGACGCGCTTCCGCTCCGTGCCGCTGGGAGACGAACTCGCCAACGCCCGTGATCTCCTGACGGCGGCCGGCCTCGATGTGGGAGCCACGATCGATGCGGATGCGAACGCCGCACCGGCATCCGCCCTCGGTCCGGTCATCAGGGAGACGACGACGAACGTTCTCCGACACGGCGGCGGACGGTATGCACGCCTCCTGCTGGGTCGCGTCGGCGACGACTGGCGCTATGAGATCGCGAATGATGTCGCGGTCGACGCCGATATCGAGCACGACGGATCGGGCCTCGACGGTGTGCGGCGGCGGATCGAGGAAGCGCGCGGAACTCTCGATGTCCGGCGTGAGGCCACCGAATTCGTCGTCGTCGTCACTGTGCCGATGGGATCGGAGGAGGCTCGATGATCCGGGTGCTGCTCGCCGATGACGAGGCGATGATCCGATCCGCGCTCGCAGCCCTCCTCCGGTTGGAAGACGATATCGAGGTCATCGCCGAGTGCGAGGACGGCGAGCAGGCGGTCGTCGAGGCTCTGCGACTTCAGCCGGATGTGTGTCTGCTGGACCTCGAGATGCCGGGGCTCGACGGCGTGCAGGTGGCCGAGAAGCTGCACAGGGCGATCGCGACGCGGTGCGTGGTCGTCACCCGTCACGCGCGTCCAGGCGTGCTGCGCCGTGCCCTGGCCTCGGGTGTCTCCGGCTTCCTGCCGAAGTCCCGTGGGGCCGACGAGGTCGCCGCTGTCATCCGCCGGGTCGCGGCTGGCGCCCGCTATGTCGATCCGGAGATCGCCGCCGATGCGCTGAGCGACGAGCGCTCACCGCTCACGGACCGCGAGCTCGACGTGCTGCGTGCCGGTCGGCGTGGGGAGACGACCGGCCAGATCGCACGGGCGCTCTCACTCGCCCCGGGGACGGTGCGCAACCATATCTCCGTCATCCTCGGGAAGCTCTCGGTCGGAACCCGTCAGCAGGCCGTGCTGATGGCCGAGGAGCGCGGCTGGATCTGAGGGCGGATATGCTGGGAGACATGGGAACAATATGCGCAGCGCCCGTGATGGGGCGCACTCTCGTGTTCCGCGACCGCCGCGCCTGACGGCGCGCTCGCTCTCCGCACGCATCTGCGCGCCGTCCACCGAGATGTCATCGCACCTCGGGACGGGCAGTCCTCACTGACGCCTCTTCGCGTCGTCTCCCTCCTCCGAGGTGCTCCGATTCTTCTTCTGGAGCGCACTCATGCCTCGTTCAATCCATGGCGGCCGTCACGAACTCGGCCAGAACTTCCTCACCCACCGCCCGACCCTGACCCGCATCGCCGCCCTCGTCGGTCGTACCTCGGGCTCGATCCTCGAACTCGGCTGCGGCGACGGAGCGCTCACTCGCGTGCTCGCGGATCTGGGCAGACCGCTCACCGCGATCGACGTCGACGAGCACCGCGTGCACCGATTGCGCAGGGCATTGCCCGGTGTGCGCATCGAGATCGCCGACGCCACACGGCACCCGCTCGATGCGGACACCGTGGTCGGCAACATCCCCTTCCACGCGACGACGCCCATCCTGCGGCGCCTGCTCTCGGGCGACCGCTGGAACGAGGCGGTGCTGCTCACGCAATGGGAGGTGGCGCGCAAGCGCGCCGGTGTGGGCGGCGCGACCATGATGACGGCGCAGTCCGCGCCGTGGTTCGAGTTCGCCCTGGAAGGGCGCGTCCCCGCGTGGGGTTTCTCACCGCAGCCGAGTGTCGACGGCGGTCTGCTCGCCATCACCCGTCGGGGGTCGCCTCTCGTCGCGGTATCGGATCGGCAGCGGTACGAGGCGTTCGTCCGCGCGATGTTCACGGGCCGAGGGGGGAGCCTCGCCGCGGTCGTGGCCGCCGCCGCACGCATCCCTATGGGCAAGGCCCGGCGGGCAGTGGCGGCAGCCGGGGCGAGGGAGTGTCGCCTTCCCCGTGAGCTGCGCCCGGAGCACTGGGCAGCGCTCTGGCATCAGCTCTGCCGCGGTTGACGTGTCGAGGCCGTCGAGCTGGTCGTGCGCTCGATGGCCTCGATCGGCGGGCGTTCCTCAGCGGTCGAGCACCTCACGAAGACGCGCGGCGAACTCCCCGGGGTGATCGACGAATCCGGTGTGGTCGCCGGGGAACCGGGTCGGCTCGACTCCGAGCCGTTCCCCGAGGGCAGTCGTCGTGCGTTCGCACAGCTGGCCGACCGACTCCCGGCCGATTCCGAGCACGAGGTCGGCCGTGCGCGCTCGCAGTGCCTCCAGGTCGGGCTCCCAGCGCACGCTGGCCGGAAGCTCGTGACGGAACCAGAACTGTTCGTCGGCGTGATGCTGCGGATCGACCTCGCCGCCGAACCACTGGACGAGCGCCTCCTCGGGCATCGGGATGTTCGCCTGCGCGAAGAAGAGCCTCCAGGCGCCGACGCGGTCGCCGGAGAGCGCCGCCGACCGGAGTTCGTCGGTGAGGCGGCGCTGTTCGACGCGGTCGGGCAGCAGTTCCAGGAGTGGGGGTTCGTGGGCGATGACGACGGATACGAGGTCGCCGTGCGCCTGCAGGACCGCCAGGCTGGTCACGGCGCCGCCGCTGGAGCCGAAGACGCTCGCGGGTCCGCGATCGACGTGCTCGATGAGCGCCGCGAGATCATCGGCGCGCTGCTCGGGACTGGAGCCCTGCGAGCGGTCGTGCAGGATGCTCCGTTTGACCCCGCGCGGGTCGGTGGTGAGGACGGTGTGATCGGTGGCGAGCTCGTCGGCGAAGGGAGCGAAGGCGTCGGCATCCATCGGCGCGCCGATCAGGACGAGCAGCGGTCCCTCGCCGCGGAGCTCGTAGTGCAGACGGACATCGGCGAGGTCGAGCGCGGCCGTGGTGGTGTTCATAGGGTGCTCCTTGTCAGCGAGATGGTGATCGTGCACGGTAAGGGATGCCACCATCCAGGGTCGCGCCGGAAGCGGCGGGGCGCCATACCCTCTCCCCGCGAGATCGCTCCTCCGCGCCGTGATCGTTCGGCCGGTCTGCGTGTCCGGAACGGGCGGTACTCTCGACGCATGTCGGCTTTCGGAACGCTCGCGACTCCGGTCGGCGTCGTCGGAGTCGTCAGCGACGGTGGGGCGATCACCCGCGTCACGTGGCGGTCGACTCCGCCCGACGGGAGTGTGGTGGTGTCCGAGCCGGGCGCCGATCCGCTGCTCACGGAAGCTCTCGCGCAACTCCGAGCCTATTTCGACGGCAGGCTGCGGTGCTTCGACGTGCCGGTCGACCTCGGCGTGCAGACCGCGGCGACCAAAGCTGTGCTCCTTGCCCTGCACGAGACCGTCGCGCAGGGTGAGACGATCACGTACGGCGGCTTGGCTGCACGCAGCGGAACCGCGGTGCCCGCCAGGGGGATCGGCTCGATCATGGGAGCCAACCCCGTGCCCTTGATCGTCCCCTGCCACCGGGTCGTCGCCGGCGACGGACTCGGCGGCTATTCGGGCGGCGACGTCGGTCGCGGGCTCGAGACCAAGCGTTGGCTGCTGGAGCACGAAGGGGCACTGCCCACCTCGCTGTTCTGAGTGCAGCGCCCGCCTCCGTCATCGCGTCAACTCGACGGGGAACACCCTGCGAGAATGGACGGGCCGAGTCCCGAGCCGAGGAGCCAACGTGCAGTTCATCTCCACCCGCGGCGGCATGCAGCCGCAGTCGTTCAGCGAGACGCTTCTGGAGGGCCTCGCGCCCGACGGCGGACTGGCGGTGCCCGAGGTCATGCCGACCGTCGACGGCGAGACGCTCGAGCGCTGGCGTGCGCTGACGTATCCGCAACTCGCGACCGAGGTGCTCGGGCTGTTCGCCACCGACATCCCCCGTGCAGACCTGGCCAGGATGACGGATGCCGCGTACGCCGACTTCCCCGACGGTGTGGTGCCGCTGCGCGCGATCGACGACGACCTGACGCTCGTCGGGCTCTCCGAAGGACCGACGCTCGCGTTCAAGGACATGGCCATGCAGTTCCTCGGCCAGGTGCTCGAGTACACGCTGGAGCGCAACGACGCGGTGCTCAACATCCTCGGCGCCACCTCGGGAGACACCGGCTCGGCGGCGGAGCACGCGCTACGCGGCAAGGAGCGCGTCGCCGTGTTCATGCTGTCGCCGCAGGGCCGCATGAGCGCGTTCCAGCGGGCGCAGATGTTCTCGCTCGATGACGCGAATGTGCACAACATCGCGGTCGAAGGCGTCTTCGACGACTGCCAGAACCTGGTGAAGAAGCTCGCCGGTGACCTCGACTTCAAGCGCGCCCAGCACCTCGGCGCGGTGAACTCCATCAACCTGGCACGCATCACGGCGCAGACCGTCTACTACTTCTGGGCCTGGCTGCGGGCGACGGATGCCGGAGGCTGGACAGAGCTGTCGTTCACGGTGCCCTCCGGGAACTTCGGCAACATCCTGTCCGGTTTCTTCGCGAAGCAGATGGGACTCCCGATCCGTCGTCTCGTGCTCGCAGCTAACGAGAACAACGTGCTGGACGAGTTCTTCCGCACGGGCGTCTATCGACCGCGCAGCGCCGCCCAGACCCTCGCCACGTCGAGTCCCTCGATGGACATCTCGAAGGCGTCCAACCTGGAGCGCTTCATCTTCGAGCTCGTCGGCCGCGACCCCGCTCGCGTCGTCGGCGCTTGGGACGATCTGGAGGCGCAGGGCCACTTCGACTTCTCCGCCGACAAGGAGCGCTTCCTCGAAGAGTTCGGCATCGTCAGCGGCACGTCGACGCACGCGGATCGACTGGCGACCATCCGCTCGGTGTACGAGGCGACCGGCGAGGTCATCGACCCGCACACGGCCGACGGTGTCAAGGTCGCCCGCGAGTATGTCGAGCCCGGCGTGCCGATGCTCGTGCTCGAGACCGCGAAGCCCGAGAAGTTCGCAGAGACGCTCCACGAGGCCATCGGTGTCGAGCTCGGCTACGCGCCGGAGCTGCAGGAGATGCTCGATGCGCCTCAGCACGTGACCGAGATGGGCGACGACGAGCAGGCCCTGCGCGCCTTCATCGAGACCAACGCGCTGCACTGACTCCACGCGCCCCAGGCCGTCCTCGAGACCCACGCCTGGCGCCGAGACCCCCTCCTGCCCGCGTCGGCAGGAGGGGGTCTCGGCGTTGAGCGTGGGTCTCGGCGTCGTTCTTGGACAAGAGACAGGCGAGGAAGAGGAACCTTAGGTGTGCGACCTGCACATCCTCGCGTGATTCTCGTGCGATATGCACATGTCGGGGCCGTGGGAAGCGTCGCTACTGTGGCGCACAACCCGTCCTCCTCCTCCCGAAGGATCCTCATGGCACGCACGGCGCACGCAGACGACTTCGCGCTCTCCCGAGTGACTCCCGAGGCCCGCAAACCCTGGTTCGGAATCGCCGTGCAGCGATTCGGACAGGTCTCGGCCCTCTCGCAGTTCCTCCTCGGCGCGACTCTCGGCTACAGCATGACCTTCGGCGAGGCCGTCCTCGCCTTCCTGTTCGGCTCGCTCATCCTCGAGGTGATCATGTGCGTGGTCGGCTTCATCGGCCAGCGCGAAGGCCTGAACACCGCACTCCTCGCCCGCTGGACCGGCTTCGGCGAGATCGGAGCCTCGCTGGTCGGCCTCGCGATCGGCATCAGCCTGATCGGCTGGTTCGGCATCCAGTCGGCCATCTCCGCCCAGTCTCTCGACGCGCTCATGCCCGGTGCCCTGCCGGTGTGGGCCTGGAGCCTCATCTTCGGTCTCGCCGTCACCGCGATCGTGGCCTTCGGGTTCGTGGGGATGCAGTGGCTCGCGAACATCACCGTGCCGCTGTTCCTCATCCTGGTCGGCTGGTCGGTCATCTCCGAGCTCACCCGCCACGACATCGGCGAACTGCTCACCGGTCCTGCCCCAGGCCCGACCATGAGCGTCTGGGCCGGGACCGGCATCGTCGCCGGCGGTCTCATCGTCGGTGCGATCATCACCGGTGACATGACCCGCTTCAACCGCTCCCGCGCCGACGTCGTCAAGCAGACCGTGGTCGGCGTCTCGCTCGGCGAGTTCGTGATCGGGCTCGCCGGCGTGCTGCTCGCCCACGCGGCCGCCAGTGGCGACATCGTCGCGATCGTGACCTCGTCGGTCGGCTTCATCGGTCTGTTCATCGTGCTCACCGGCACCCTGAAGATCAACGACTGGAACCTGTACTCCTCCACGCTGGGACTCGTGAACTTCATCTCGACCGCGTTCGGCAAGAACCTGCACCGCGTCACGACGACCATCGTGCTGGGCATCGTCGGGTCCGTGCTCGCCGCAGTCGGCATCCTCGGCCAGTTCACCGAGTTCCTGATCGTGCTCAGCGTCGCATTCCCGCCGATCGCCGGGATCATGGTCGCCGAGTACTACATCGTGCGTCGCTGGCGCCCCGAGCTCGACGCCACCCGAGAAGCCGGCACATTGCCGGCGACGGCACCGCGCATCGTGCCCGCGACCATCGTCGTCTGGCTCGTCTCGGCACTCGTCGGATACTTCGTCACGTGGGGCATCCCGTCCCTGCTCAGTCTCTTCCTCTCCATGGTGCTGTACATCGTGGCGGGCAAGCTCGGCTGGGTGCGCGGGGTCGGAGTCGCCACGACGCGACAGGCAGCCCCGATCGAAGAAGCGGCAGCAGCGGCCTGACCGGCCCCGAGACAGACATCCCCTCACCGGAAAGCGAGAATCATGCACATCGGCATCGACGTCGGCGGCACCAACACCGATGCCGTCCTCATGGACGGCACCCGCACCCTGGCGGGGGTGAAGCACTCGACCACACCCGATGTGACGAGCGGCATCATCCAGGCGATCGAGGATCTGCGGGTCGGACACGCCTTCGCCGGTGCGGACATCGACGCCGTGATGATCGGCACGACGCACTTCATCAACGCCCTGGTGCAGGCCAGCCGTCTCGCGCCCGTCGCCGCCCTGCGCCTCGGACTGCCGGCGACGCGCGCACTGCCGCCGCTGGTCGACTGGCCGGAGGTGCTGGTCGAGGCGACCCAGGCCCGCAGCTACCTCGCGCACGGTGGCTACGAGTTCGACGGCAGGCCGATCTCGCCCCTCGACCCCGAGGAGATCCGCGCGCACGCCGAGGACATGAAGGCGCACGGCATCCGCTCGGTGGCCATCTCCTCGGTCTTCAGCCCGGTCAACCACGACCTCGAAGTGCAGGCCGCCGAGATCGTCGCGTCGGTGCTGGGGGATGATGCCGCCATCTCGTTGTCGCACGAGATCGGACGGATCGGGCTGCTGGAGCGCGAGAACGCGACGATCATCAACGCCGCGCTCCGCGAGCTCGCCTCCGAGATCGTCGACGGGCTCACCTCGGCGGTGCGTGCCCAGGGCATCGAGGCGCCGATCTTCCTCAGCCAGAACGACGGCACGCTCATGGACGAGGAGTACGCGCGCCGCTACCCGGTCGCCACCTTCGCCTCCGGACCGACGAACTCGATGCGCGGAGCAGCGGCCACCAGCGGTCTCGACGACTGTGCCGTGATCGATGTCGGCGGCACGACCGCCGACATCGGACTGCTGATCAACGGCTTCCCCCGGGAGACGGCGAACGAGGTGAAGGTCGCCGGCATCCGCACCAACTTCCGGATGCCGGACGTGCTCTCCCTCGGCATCGGCGGCGGCAGCATCGTCGATGAGGAGACCGCGGAGGTCGGACCGGCATCGGTGGGGTACCGGCTGACCACCGAGGCCCTGGTCTTCGGCGGTTCCACGCTCACCGCCACGGACATCGCGGTGGCCGCGGGTCGCGCCCAGGTGGGCGATGCGAGCAGGGTCGCACACCTCGACCCCGTGTTCGTGCAGCGAGTGCTCGCCCGCATCGCCGAGCGCGTTTCCGAAGCAGTCGACCGCATGCGCACCTCGCCGGAGCCCATCGCCGTGGTGGCCGTCGGCGGCGGATCCATCCTGCTCCCCGACGAGCTGCCCCTGTTCGGCACCGTGCACCGACCGGAGAACTACGCGGTCGCGAACGCCATCGGCGCATCGATCGCCCAGGTCGGCGGCGAGATCGACAAGGTCTATGCGATCGAGCCCGGTCGTCGCGATGAGACGATCGCCGAAGTCCGCGCGGAAGCCGTCGACAAGGCGATCGCGGCGGGTGCGAAACCCTCGACGGTATCGATCATCGACTTCGACGAGGTTCCGATCCCGTACCTCCCGGGCAACGCCACGCGCATCCGCGTGAAGGCCGTCGGCGACCTCGACATGGGGGCGTGACATGAGCTGGACCATCACGTCTGCGCACATCGACGGACTCGCCCGCGGTGCTGCCGTCCTCGGCACGGGTGGGGGAGGAGACCCCTACATCGGAGCACTCCTCGCCCGTCAAGCGCTGGCCGCCGGTGAGGTCACGGTCGTGGGCCTCGACGAGGTGCCGGACGACGCTCTCGTGCTGTTCGTCGCGATGATGGGCGCACCGACCGTCATGGTGGAGAAGCTGCCGAGTCTCGCCGAGGTCGTCGAGCCGGTCAAGGCGCTCAGCATCCATCTCGGCCGTCCGATCACCCACATCGCGTGCGCCGAGGTCGGCGGAGTCAACTCGACCATCCCGATCGCGGCCGCCGCAGCACTCGGTCTGCCGCTCGTCGACGCCGACGGGATGGGACGTGCCTTCCCCGAGCTGCAGATGGTGCTCCCGACCCTCTACGGGGTGACCGCCTCCCCTCTCGCGTTCAGCGACGAGAAGGGCAACACCGGCGTACTGCAGACGGTCGACAACTCCTGGACGGAGCGCATCGCCCGCGTGGCCTGCGTGGAGATGGGCTGCTCGGTCATGATCTCCGGGTTCTCGATGTCGGGTTCCGCCGCACGTGAGTCGCTGGTGGCGGGCTCGCTCTCCCGATGCATCGAGATCGGCGAGCGCATCACGGCGGCGCGGGACGCGAAGACGGACCCGGTCGATGGCGTCGTCGATCTGCTCGGCGGGCGTGAGCTGTTCGACGGCAAGGTGGTCGACGTGCACCGGGCCACCACGACCGGCTTCGCCCGGGGGCGCGCGCGCATCGACGGCGACGGCGGGGCGACGCTGACCCTGCAGTTCCAGAACGAGCATCTGGTGGCGGAAGCCGACGGCGTCGTCCTCGCGACCACGCCCGACCTGATCATGGTGCTCGACGGCGAGTCGGGTGAGCCGATCACGACCGAGGCGCTGCGCTACGGACAGCGGGTGCGGGTGATCGCGGCTCCGGCCGACGAGCGCTGGCATTCGCAGGCGGCGCTCGCGATGGTCGGCCCCGGGTACTTCGGGTACGACATGGATGCGCACCGCTTCGATGGCAGCGTCTCCGTCGGAACCGCTGCGGCGGGAGCCGCCGTATGAGCTGGCAGCTCACGGCCGCCGACCTGCCCGACCTCGCCAGGGGCGCGACGCTGCTCGGTACCGGCGGGGGAGGCGATCCGTACATCGGCAAGATGCTCGTCGAGCGCGTTCTCGGCGAGGGCAGCATCACGATCCTCGACCCGGATGAGCTCCCCGACGATCTGTTCGTGATCCCGACCGCGCAGATGGGGGCGCCGACCGTGATGATCGAGAAGATCCCCGCGGGCACGGAGCCCACGCTGGCTCTGCGCACGCTCGAAGAGCACCTGGGGCGCAAGGCCGATGCGACGATGCCGATCGAATGCGGTGGCATCAACTCCATGATCCCGCTCATCGTCGCCGCGGAGACCGGGCTTCCCGTGGTCGACGCCGACGGCATGGGACGGGCGTTTCCCGAGCTGTCGATGGAGACCTTCGCCGTGTACGGCGTGCACGGATCGCCCCTCGCCCTCGCCGGCGAACGGGGCGAGAAGGTCGTGATCGACACGGGCGACGACGACCGGCAGATGGAGTGGCTCGCCCGCGGGATCACCATCCGTCTCGGCGGCGTCGGGCACATCGCCGAGTATGCGATGACCGGAGCCGACGTGCGGAGGACGGCCGTGCCACGCACGATCTCGATGGCGCTCGCGCTCGGTCGCGCGATCCGCCTCGCGCGCGAGGAGCATCGCTCGCCGTTCGAGGCGATCGCCCGCACGCTCTCGACCACCCTGTACCCGCACCTGCGCGAACTCTGCGTCGGCAAGGTCGTCGACGTCGAACGCCGCACGACCGAGGGATTCGCGAAGGGGCGAGCCGTCATCGCACCGCTGGGCGCGGACGAGGGCGACACGTTCGAGATCTCGTTCCAGAACGAGAACCTCATCGCGCACCGCGGCGAGACGCTCGTCGCGATCGTCCCCGACCTGATCTGCGTGGTCGATCACGAGACGGCCGAGCCCATCACGACGGAAGGGCTCCGGTACGGTCAGCGCGTCCGGGTACTGGGTATCTCCACTCCGGAGATGATGCGCACGCCCGATGCCCTCGCCGCCTTCGGACCTTCGGCGTTCGGCCTCGCAGCGGAGTTCGCTCCGATCGAAGCGCTGGCCGCGGGTGAGGGCGTTTCTCCCTAGGCTGGAGCGCATGATGCTGCAGCGCGACGACCTCACGGCGCTCGCCCGCGGCTATGCGCTCCTCGGCTCCGGCGGCGGTGGCTCGACGACCATGCTCGAGCTGATGCTCGCCGGAGCCGAGGGCTGGCCGATCGAGGTCTCACCGGTCGCGGCGCTGGACCCGGCAACGCCATGCCTGGGTGTCGCCTTCGTCGGCTCCACGATGCTGCTCGGTGAGCGGCTCCCCGGGGCGAACCCGTTCGCCCGGCTGCTGGGCGCGGTCGAACGCTGGATCGGCCATCCGGTGCCGGCCGTCTGCTCTCTCGAGGGCGGGGGCATGAACGGCCTCGCTCCGCTGACGCTCGCAGGTTCACACGTGATCGTCGACGCGGACTGCACCGGTCGCGCAGTGCCCGGCCTCGACCAGATGTCGTTGTTCGTGGATCAGGTGCCCGGTCTCGTGTTCGCGTGCGACACGGGGTCCGACGGCGTCGCGCTCGTCGAGGCGCACCGCGCGATCGACGCCGAGAGGGTGGTGCGGTCGGCGATCGTCCAGGCGGGCGGGGTCGGATGTGCCGTGCTCGGCGGGTTCACGGTCGGCGATCTGACGGAGCACGCGATCGGTGGACACCTCGCCTACGCGCTCGAACTGGGCCGGGCCTACCTCGCAGCCTCGGCAGCACCCCTCCCTCTGCTCGCGGACGTCCTCGGGGCGGAACTGCTCGCCGAGGGTCGCATCATCTCGGTATCGCCCTGGGCGCACGATCCACACGTGAACGCGGTGGAGATCAGCGGTCTCACCGGCGCAGTCCATCGCGTGGTCAGCCGCTCCGAGACCCTCGCGGTGCTCACGGATGGCCGTCTCGTGGCGTCGGCGCCGGAGATCATCGTGGTCGTCGACGCGATATCGCGCGAGATCCTCGAGGTGACCGAGCTCCGGCTCGCGCGCACGGTGGCGGTGCTCGCGATCCCGGCGCCTCCCTGGTGGAACGCCAGAGCGGACCGACGCGCGAAGGTGCTGCCCTCGGCGTACGGCCTCGAGGGTGTGGACGCCGCGTGAACGAGAGACTGCAGCTGAGCGCGCTGCTCGCCCACTCCGAGAACGGCGCCCTCAGGCGTGTCGCCGGACCCGCGGATGCACTGTGGGATGCCGTCGCGGTGGGGGCGAGTGAGGCAGAGCTGGTCGAAGCCGGCACCGGCCGACTCGCGATCATCACGGCGGCAGCGCCGACATCGACCTGGCAGCAGGATGCACTGCTGCGCCGCCTGCGTGATCGCGGGTACTCGGGGCTCGCCCTCCCCGGAGCCGCCTCGTTCGACGCGGGCGCGTTCCGCCTCGCAGACCGTATCGGCCTCTGCCTGCTCGATGTCGAGCGACCGATCCAGCTCGCGAGGGCCTGCTGGATGCTGATCGAGGCGCGGGATGCGTTGACGCTCAGTCAGGTGCGCAAGGTCGCCCAGTCCTTCGAGTACGCCGCCGATGACCTGGCCGACCTGCTCGGCCACATCGCCGCGAACCTCGGCGTCGGAGCTGCGCTGATCGACTCGTCCGGCGTGCTCCAGGAGGCGGGTGCTCACCTGGACGAGCGGCTGCACGCCGCGATCGGCTTCGAATCCTGGCTGGATCGGACGAGCATCGGGGATGCTGCGGCCGCATCGGTGCGCGTGGACAGCCCGGGGCGCAGCGGTCTGCGGCTCGTGCTGTTCGGCCGGGGGCTCGGTGAGGCGCAGGTGCAGTCGCTGTCCGTCGCGGCCGAGGTCGCGATGCCCGCCGTCGCCGCACGCATCCTGATCGACGAGGTGGCGGCCGTGAACGACGTCGCGGTGTCGTCCGGACTGCTGCGGGACTTCGTCGACCTGCACGGTGCGGCGGATGCCGACGTCGAACGACGGATGCTCGAGCGCGGGTGGCGCACCAGCGGACATCACCTCGGCTTCCGGATGGTGGCACGGGGCCGCCTCGACTCCTTCTCGCTGCTGCGTACGGTCAGCGCCGGCCTCAGCGCCATCGACGGCGAGGCGCATGCGACGACGGCCGGTCGTGGACTGAGCGGGTGGCTGACCTTCGCCGAGTCGCCGGATCCGGATCAGGTGGAGCGGGCCGTCGCCGCTCTGCGGGACCTGCATCTCGGGGTGCTGCGCGATTTCGCCGTCGCCACCGGGGTCGGCTCGCTCCAGGGCGGTTCGGAAGGCCTCGCAACGACGCTCGACGAGGCGGGCGACGCGGCGCGCATCGCGGCATCGCGGTCGGCGACGGGATGGTTCGTACGGGTGGACAGTCTCGGACTGGAGCAGCTCCTTCTCGCGTGGACCGGCAACGACACGTTCGTTCCCGCGGCGGAATCGCTGTTGGCTCCGCTGCGGGAGGGAGGCGGCGAACTGCTCGTCACGCTCTCGGCCTACCTCGACCACGAATCGGGCATCGCCGCGACCGCGACTGCGCTGGGCCTGCACCGCAACACCGTGACCATGCGGATCAGACGCGTGCAGGAGCTTCTCGGGATCGATCTAACCGACCCGGAGGCGCGCCTCGCCCTGCACCTCGCGTGTCGTGCCGTGCAGCCGCGTTGAGCCGGGGAGTCTTCATTCCTCCGGGTCGCCGTGCAGCATCCACGGGATGCCGAACCGGTCCACGAGCATCCCGAACAGGCCGCCCCATGGGGGCACGTCGAGCGGCATGGTGATCGTCGCCCCGTCCGAGAGCCTGTCCCACACGGCGCGGGTGGTCTCCTGCGAGTTCCCGCTCAGCGAGACCCAGAATCCCTGCGGCTTCTCGTAGGGCATGCCGTCGGGGGTGTCCGAGGCCATCAGCACCAGACCGTCCGGAGTGTCCAGCTGCGCATGCATGATGAGGTCCCGCTGGCTCGGATCCTGCACCATGTCGGGGAACTCCCCGAACGTGTTCACCACGAGGTCGCCCCCGAGGACGCGTTGATAGAACTCCATCGCCGCGCGGGCCTCGGTGCGGAAGGACAGGTACGGGTTGAGAGCGGGCATGAGAACTCCAGGAGGCTGACACGGACGACACGGCCGGTGCCGCTGAGGCTCAGTCTGCGCCGCGGTCGTCGTGCCCGCAAGAGGTTCAGGCCGGGAGCGCTCTGACCGCGGCGGTGAGTACCTGCGGCACGGTCGGGACGCCGGCGGCGCGGAACACTTCGAGGCCACTGGCGTCGCGGATGATCACCGTCGGTGTGACCTCGATGTCGAGTCTCTCGGCGGTATCCGGGTCTCGCGCGACGTCGATCTCCGTGATGGTCGCGTCGGGAAGGAAGCGTGCCGCCTCGGCCAGCACGGTCCTGGTCCGTGCACACGCGCCGCAGAACGACGACGACACCAGGGTCAGTTCCATCCGCACCTCCTCGGACGCTCTCGCGTCATCACCAGAGGTGCAACCTCCGCCCGGTTCTTCGTGTTCCCCGACCGGCTCCAGGACGCTATTGCGCGGCGAGCCACTCGGCGAAGCCCTGGTGCCCGAGGTCGGCGTCGGGGCCGGGGAGCGCATGGCCCGCCCTCATCCCCGCCATCTGCGGCCCCGGCACGTTCACGGTGGGCACCCAGCCGCGGTATCCGCGACGTCGAGCGAAAGCGCGGACCATGTCGGACAGCTGCTCCTCGCGGGGTCCGGCGAGGTCGCGTACCCGGCCCTGCGGTTCCGCCCCTGCCAGTGCCGCGAGACGTGCGCCCACCTCACGGGCTGCCACAGGCTGGGTGCGGGCGTTCGGGGCGAGGTGGAGCGGTCCGAGCTTCGCCCGCTCGAACATCTGCCCGGCGAACTCGTGGAACTGCGTCGCTCGCAGGATCGTCGACGGCACGCGGGATCCCTCGACGATCTTCTCCTGGGCGATCTTGCCGGCGTAGTAGTCGTACGGGATGCGGTCGATCCCGACGATCGACAGCAGCACGAGATGTCCGACACCCGCGTCGGCAGCCGCAGCGGACAGGTTCCCGGCCGCCGCGGTGAAGAACTCGATCGCCGTGCTCGCCTTGAGGGTCTCGACGCTCACGACATCGATCACCGCATCCGCGCCGGCGAGTGCCTCCCCCACGCCCTGCCCGGTCACGAGGTCCACTCCTCGGGATCGGCTGAGGACGACGGCGTCGTGGCCGGCCGATTGCAGCGCCTCGACCGTGTGTCGACCGACGGTCCCGGTTCCTCCTGCGACGGCGATCCTCATGTGCGTTCTCCTTCGTCTCGGTCCATCCTCGTCTTTTTCGCCGAGCCGGACGAGCGCGAACGCAGTCGGAAGGCTCGCGATGAGCGGATCCGCCGCTGGGTACGATGGCGCTGTGACCACATCGACCGTGCGCCCCGGCATCGCCGAGAGGCTTTCGCAGATGATCCGGATCCCGACGGTGTCGGCCGAACTCGATGAACGCGGCTCGGCTCCGTTCGAGGAGTTCGTCGCGCTGATCGCCGAGCTCTACCCGTTGACGCACGAGAGGCTGCGTCTGGAACGGCACACCGAATTCGGCCTGCTGTTCCACTGGAAGGGGAGCGGGAGTGCTGCGGCGGACGAGGGGCCCGTCGTGCTGATGGCGCACTACGACGTCGTCCCCGTCGACGAGAGCGACGCCTGGACGCACCCGCCCTTCGCGGGCGTGATCGCCGGCGGATCGGTCTACGGTCGAGGTGCTCTCGACGACAAGGGGCCGCTGATCGTGATCCTGGAGGCGGTCGAGAATCTGCTCGCCGACGAGTTCGTCCCGCCCCGCGACGTGTACCTCTCCTTCGGCGGGAACGAGGAGACGTACGGACGCGCCGCCGAGGAGATCGCGCGGGTGCTGCGCGACCGGGGAATCGTCCCCTGGCTCGTCGTCGACGAGGGCGGTGCCGTCGTCGATGCGCCCTTGCCGTTCGTTCCCGGACGGGCCGCGATGATCGGTGTCGGCGAGAAGGGTGTGATGACCCTGCGGCTCTCTGCACGGGGCGAAGGCGGCCACGCCTCGGCCCCGCCGACCCTCACGGCGGTCCGCCGCATCGCCAGGGCTGTCGACCGACTCGGCCCGACGACCTTCCGCCCCCGTGCCTCGAAGGCGATCCTCCGGATGCTGTCGCAGTTGGCCGCGCAGACGCCGGGCACGGCTCGCCACCTGCTGCGGTTCCTCGGCTCTGCGCCGCTGCTGACCGCGCAGATCTTCGCCGCGCTGGGTGGTGAACCGGCCGCTCTCGTGCGCACGACCGTCGCGCCGACGATGCAGTCCGGAGGAACCGCGGCGAACGTGCTGCCGTCGCAGGCTTCGGCCACCGTCAACCTGCGCATCGCGCTCGGGGAGACCACGCAGCAGACGGTGTTCCGGGTGCGCCGGCGGGTCCGCGATCCGCTCGTCGCGGTCGAGGTCGTCGAAGCGAGCGAACCGTCGCCGGAATCATCGACCGATAACGCGCAATTCGCTCTGCTGGCCGACGCGCTCGAGGTCGCGTTCCCCGGCGTGCCTGCCGTCCCGTATGTGATGATGGCGGCCACCGACTCGCGACACTTCCATCGCTTCTCACCCGCGGTCTATCGGTTCGCGCCGCTGGACATGTCGAATGCGCAGCGCGCGTCGATCCACGGCGTCGACGAGAGCGTGGAGATCGCCGCGCTGGAACGGGGAGAGCGGTTCCACAGGGCGCTGCTCGAACGGCTAGGGTGATCTCACCCTCCCCTCGGAGCCTGCCGGGGGACCCGAAGCAGAAGCAGGAGACGCGATGACGCGCACCCGCACCCTGGGCACCCTCGCCGTCGTGGTCGGCTTCCTTGCCTTCGTGGAGTTCACGAGCGGTGTGCTGCAGGGGTACTACACCCCGATGCTCACGGACATCGCCCGCCATCTGGGCATCCACGACGCCGACGTGAACTGGCTCGAGGGCACGCAGCTGATGCTGTCGGCACTCGTCGTCCCGGCCTTCGCCAAGCTGGGCGACATGGTCGGGCACAAGCGCATGCTGCTCATCTCCACCGCGGTCACGGCGGCCGCGGCGCTGGTGCTGCCCTTCACCGATTCATTCCCGGTGTTCCTCGCCGCGTGGGCGCTGATGGGCTTCTACGTCGTCTGGCTTCCACTCGAGATCGCCCTGATCTGGTCGCGTTCGCGCCGCATGGAGGGTCGTTCGTCGATCACCGCCAAGGCTGCGGGGCTGCTCGTCGCCGCTCTCGAGGGCGGCGCGATCATCGGCGCCCTGGTCGGCGGTGCGCTCATCGACGTGCTTCCCCTCACCGTCGTGCTGCTGGTCCCGGCCGTGCTCATCGTGGTGTGCTTCTTCGTGATCCTCCTTGGGGTCAAGGAATCGCCGGAGCCCACCGGCGGTGTCTTCGACACGGTCGGCCTCGTGCTCATCTCTCTCGCCCTCGTCTGCTTCACCGGCGGGCTCAGCCTGCTCCGCCTGGAGGGCGGTCTGACCAACCCGTGGTCCTGGGCGGTGGTGATCCTCGGCGTGCTGCTCGTGGTCCCGTTCGTGCTCTGGGAGCTGCGCAGCGCAGACCCGCTGATCGACGTGCGCATGTTCCGCTCGCCCGCGCTCGGACCGGTGTTCCTCACGGCCGGGCTCTTCGGCGTCAGCGTGCTCGGCGCGCAGGCCCCGCTGTCGACGTTCGCGCGCACCGACCCATCGGTGTACGGCTACGGTCTGGGCACGACCGGCTTCGCCACCTCGTTGATCATCGGCGTCTACCTCATCGCCATGATCACGGGGGCGCTGCTGTTCCCGGCGGTGGCGCGGCGTGCCACACCGCGGGTGACGCTGATGGGAGCGTCGATGCTGGTCGGCATCGGCTTCCTCCTCTTCCTGCCGTTCCACGGCTCCTATGCGCAGGTCATCACGAACATGGTGGTCGTGGGGCTCGGGTCCGGGGCACTGGTCGCGGCGCTCCCCGCGGCGGCGGCCTCCGCGGCTCCGGCCACGCAGACCGGCGTCGCGACGGGCCTGACGAATTCGGTGAAGACCGTGGGCGGAGCGATCGCGTCGTGCGTCTTCGGCATCGCGCTCCTGCACGGCGTCGCGAGCACCGCCGGCGCGACGGATGCCACCGCCGGTTCGCTCGCCGGGTACTTCACGGTGTGGATCGTCTGCGGGGTGACGGCGCTCGTCGCCTCCGTGATCCTCGTGTTCGTCCCGAAGACCGCATTCACCGATCGTGCCCCGGAGGTCGAGGTCGCGCCGGCGCTCTGAGCGTCAGGCCCGCAGGTGGAGCGCGTTCACGATCGGCGGCCATGCGAGTGCGCCGAGCTCCGCGTCGGCGGCGGGAGAGCCTCCCCGCGCCATCGTCACTCCTGCGGTCACGGCCGATTCGCCGGGGAGCAGCAGTCGGTGCCCCGCGTCCGGGTGAGTGATCACCGTCGTGTCCAGACCCTTCGCCGTGCGGCGTTCGACGAGCTCGCGGGCGAATCGGATGCTGGGCCAGACCCGGTCGTCGCCGCCGGCGACGAGCACGACGACACCGTCGATGTCCTCCGCCCGGATCGCGGCGGATGCGGCGGCCGAAGGGTCACGATCGACGCTCGACTCGTACAGAGCACGATACTCGGGCGGGTCGGTCGACGGCGTCCACGACGGAGCGAACGGGACGAACGGGATCGGGGTACCCCGACGGGTCCAGTGCGACGACCAGGTCCCCTCTGAGTTGCCAGCCCAGACGACAGAGGACGGGGCGACGGCGACCGTCGCATCGATCGGGTGCAGGGACGCGGTCACCAGCGCCGCCTCCGCTCCGAACGATGTTCCGAAGATCGCCACGCGATCGGCGTCACGACGCAGCAACTCCACCTCTTCGACAAAGGTCTCGATCGGCACTTCGTGCGGGGCCGGGCGCTGGCTGATGCCGCCGAACCAGCGGATGGCCCTCACACGGGCGCCGTGCCGTGCCAGCATCTCCGCCCGCTCGACCTCCACACGCCCGCTGGATCCGGCGAGGAGCAGGACAGCCGTGCCGCACGGGTTCTCCGGGAAGGCATCGTGGCGGTCGGCCGGGTGCACCCCGATGCTGTGTCGAGGCGTCATCGTCACTCGCGGTCGAGGCCGAACGTGCGTTTGACGAGCGCCTGCACGTCGCGGTCGAGACCGTCGATGCGGGTGTTCACGGAATCGAAGCGGGTGTTCACGGAATCGAAGCGGGCATTCATCTCGGTGCGCAGCCCATCGATCTGGCCGTTCATCTCCGTACGCAGGCCCCCGATCTCGCTGCGGAGGATGCGGACGAACAATGTCGAGACGACGGTGAGCGTGCTGAACATCAGCACGGTGAACGACCCGATCATCGTCCAGATCTGCGCGTCGTTCATGACTCCCACTCCCTCATCGTCGCATCGATCCGGCAAGCCTGCCAGAGCGCAGGAGCCGAAGATATCGGTTGCCCACGATCCGTGGATGACACGCTCTCCGTCGCGTCGGTGCAGGAAGGACTGGGCGGGGGAGGCCCCGCCCAGTCCCGGTCAATCGCCCTTCACGTTGACGACCTGCCGCAGCGTGTGCCGGATCGACACGAGGCTCGCGGCATCCGCCATCACCCGGTCGATCGGCTTGTACGCCTGGGGGATCTCGTCGATGAACGCGTCGGTGTCACGGAACTCGATGCCGGCCATCGCCACACGTAGCTGCTCGTGAGTGAAAGTCCGTCGCGCCGCGGACCGCGAGTACTCCCGGCCGGCGCCGTGCGGCGAGGAGCTCAGCGACTGCGGGTCACCGAGCCCTTCCACCACGTACGAGGCGGTGCCCATCGATCCGGGGATCAGACCCGGACGACCGGCGTCCGCCTGGATGGCGCCCTTCCGGGACACCCATACCTGCTTTCCGTAGTGCTTCTCCGACTCTGTGAAGTTGTGGTGGCAGTTGATCCGCTCCTGTTCCTCGACCGGAGTGCCGAGGAACTCCGACACCTGGCGGATGACCCGATCCATCATCTCCTCCCGGTTCAGCAGGGCGAAGTGCTGTGCCCACCGCAGTTCCCGGATGTACCGCGTGAACTCCGGTGTGCCCTCGACGAGATAGGCCAGGTCGGGGTCGGGGAGGTCGATCCACCACTGCTTCGCGAGCCGCTGCGCGACACCGATGTGATGGGTGGCGATCTTGTTGCCGACGCCTCGCGACCCCGAGTGCAGGAACAGCCACACCCGGTCGAGCTCATCCACCGACACCTCGATGAAGTGGTTCCCGGATCCCAATGTGCCGAGCTGCAGACGCCAGTTCCCGGCGTACTGCGCGGGGTCGAAGCCGTTCTTCTCTGCCAGCTGCTCGAGCGCGGCGATGCGCGGCTCGGCCGTGGCCACGACCTTGCGGTTGTACCGGCCGGCCGACAGTGGGATGGCGCGCTCGATCTGTTCCCGGAGCTCGGCGAGCTCGCGCCCGTCGAGGTCGTTCCTCGTGAACTGCGTGCGGACGGCGATCATGCCGCAGCCGATGTCGACGCCGACGGCGGCGGGGATGATCGCGCCGAGCGTCGGGATGACCGAGCCGACCGTCGCCCCCTTGCCGAGGTGCGCATCCGGCATCAGCGCCAGGTGCGGGTGGATGAACGGCATGCGGGCCGTGGTGTGCGCCTGAGCGAGTGTCTTCTCGTCGATCAGTGACGCCCACGACAGCAGCCGTGCGGAGAGCCTCTCCATGATTCCTTTCCTTGTGGTGGTCTTCAGCCACAGGTCAGGGGAGCCTCCAACGGAAGAACGCCCCGGACCTGACGGTACGGGGCGTTGCGAGAGCGGATGCTGTCACACGACGCGTGCCGGAGGGTACGACTCGTAGCGGTCATTGCGCTTCTGCTGAAGCTGCAAGACCGCGGCGATGGGGAGGTTCCGCTGCGCGGTCATCCGTCGACTCCTCGGCTGGTGTGCTGCACCGATCGGCACAGCTTTGCCACCCTAGGGCGCGACACGCCCGGGAGTCAACTCGCCTCGCGAGGAGGGTTGTACATGAACTCGATCCGGATGCCGTCGGGGTCTTCGACGAAGGAGGCGAAGTAGCGCTCCGAATAGCGGGGGTACTCCTTGGGTTCGCGCACAGCCGTCCAGCCGGAATCCTCCGCGATCGCGTGCAGGCGTTCGACGTCTTCGCGCGAGGGCACCGCGAACGCGATGTGCTGCCAGCCCACGCGGCCGTGCCGGTGCGGAGTGGCGTCGTCATCCCAGGTGTAGAGGATGATCTCGGTCTCGTCGCCGTTGTTCCATGAGATCGAATGATCGTTCGCTCCGCCGCTGACATACCCGAGGGCGGAGAGCACGGGATGGAACTGCGCCCTGCCGCGTTCGAGGTCGGTCACGGTGATGCCGAGGTGATCCAGAAGTGCCATGTGCCGAGTCTCCCAGCAACGGCCGACGTCGCACTAGTGCGGCGCGTGGTACTCCGCCTCGCCGCGCTTCCAGTACCCCTTCACGACTGCTTTCGCACTGTCGACGCCCCACCGTTCGAGCAGTGCCCTGCCCGGCTTGACGATCGACTGCTCGGCGGCGACGAAGACGAACGGGTCGAGGCCGACCGTGTCATCGGCCGTCAGCCCCTCGAGGAAGGCGATGAGGGCGGAGCCGGAGGGCTTCTCTCCCCGGTGCAGCCACTCGACCTCGACCGGGGCCTCGACCTCGACCTCTCGGCCGGGGTTCACCGTCTCAATCACGATGCGTGCAGGAGTGCCGTCGGGGATGAGCGCGGCGAACCGTCGGATCGCGGGGATCGCCGTCTCGTCGCCGACCAGCAGCCACGATCCGGGCTCGCCGACCAGCACGGCCGCCCCGCGGGGGCCGCCGACGCCGATCGTGGATCCGAGGGGCGCGTTCGCCGCCCAGGGGGCGGCGACTCCCTGGTCGCCGTGCACCGCGAACTCGACGTCGAGCCAGTCGTCGCCCCAGGCGAGCGGCGTGTACTCGCGGCTGGGGGAGGCGCGCAGCTCCTCGACGGAATCCGTCGGGCCCGCGGGGAAGAACAGGCGCATGTGGTCGTCGGAACCGGGCGAATCGAAGCCGGCGAGATCCGAGCCGGTCAGTCGCACCCGCACGAAGTCCGGCGCCAGCCATTCACGCGCGCTCAGTGTGACGTTGCGGAAGCGCAGCTCGAGGCCGCGACGCTCGATCGAGAAACCGGATTTCGTATCGCTCATAAAGTAAGGCTAACCTAAATGAGACGACGCGGGTGATCCCCGTGCGTCGCCCCGGCGCCCATCGTGTGCGCGCCGATCCCGCAGAACAGGAGTCTCTCCATGTCCGTGCCCAGAACCCTCACCGCTACGAGTGCCGCTCTCGTCGGCCTCCTCGCCCTCGCCGGGTGCACCTCCGGAGGCTCGGAGGAAACGGAGAAGACCGAACCGGCAGCAGCCACCGTCACGATCGAGGACAACACGGGCACGAAGGAGATCGCCACCCCACCCGCATCGGTGGTCGCCCTCGACAACCGCACCTTCCAGACGCTCTCCGACTGGGGCGTCGAGCTCTCCGCCGGGGCCGTGGCACTCATGCCGGAGACCGTGTCGTATGTGAAGGACGACGGGATCGTCGACATCGGCCTGCACAGCGAGCCGAACCTCGAAGCCGTCGTCGCCGTCGAGCCCGACCTGATCATCAGCGGCCAGCGTTTCACGCAGCACAACGCGGCGATCGCGGACCTCGTCCCCGACGCCACCATCGTCGACCTCGAGCCGCGTGACGGCGAGCCCTTCGACGAGGAGCTCAAGCGCCAGGTCACGGTGCTCGGCGAGATCTTCGGCAAGCAGGACGAGGCGAAGAAGCTCGTGGACGACTTCGATGCCGCCGTCGAGCGCGCGAAGGCCGCATACGACGACGCCGACACCGTGATGGCCGTCAACACGTCGGGAGGCCAGATCGGCTACCTCGCGCCGACCGTCGGCCGATCGCTGGGACCGATCTACGACATCCTCGGACTCACGCCCGCTCTCGAGGTGGACGATGCGAGT
Organism: Microbacterium sp. JAI119; assembly: GCF_013410135.1. Lineage (NCBI taxonomy): Bacteria > Bacillati > Actinomycetota > Actinomycetes > Micrococcales > Microbacteriaceae > Microbacterium > Microbacterium sp. JAI119. Next base: position 548,269 of record NZ_JACCCK010000002.1, on the reverse strand, counting down.
GACGACCACCAGGGCGACGAGATCTCCGTCGAAGCCATCGCCTCCTCGAACCCGGACTGGATCCTCGTGCTCGACCGCGATGCGGTGTTCGCCGCTGAGACCCCCGACTACGTGCAGGCGGCCGAGATCCTCGAGAGCTCCGAAGCCCTCGCTTCGGTCACCGCCGTGAAGGAGAAGCAGCTCGTCTACATGCCGACAGACACCTACCTGAACGAGGGCATCCAGACATACACCACGTTCTTGAACGACCTCGCCGACGCCCTCGAGAAGAGCGCGAAGAACTGAGCTGACGCGGCGGCATCCGGGTGATCCGGATGCCGCCGCCGCACCACCATGGTCTCCACAGACATCGCTTCGCCGCCCCGCAACGCCGGGCGGCTCTTCGACGTGAAGCTGCTCATCGGCGTGCTCGTCGTCGCCGCCCTGCTCGTGATCTCGCTCTTCACGGGTGTGTACGACATCGCCGGCGCGGACGACGGCGCGCAGATGTTCCAGATCACACGTATCCCGCGCACGGTCGCCCTCGTCCTGGCCGGCGCCTCGATGGCCATGGCGGGACTGGTGATGCAGCTGCTCACCCAGAACCGCTTCGTCGAGCCGACCACGACGGGTACCACGGAGTGGGCAGGGCTCGGCCTCCTCGCCGTCATGATCCTCGTGCCGCAGCCGTCCCTCCCGCTGCGGATGGCCGGTGCGGTACTGGCAGCCTTCGTGGGCACCATGGTGTTCTTCGCGTTCCTGCGGCGGGTGGCGCTCAGATCATCCCTGATCGTCCCGATCGTCGGCATCATGCTCGGTGCCGTGGTGGGTGCTCTCTCGACCTACCTCGCTCTGGCCACGAACTCGCTGCAGATCATCGGCGTCTGGTTCGCCGGCAGCTTCACCTCGGTGATGCGCGGCCAGTACGAGATGCTCTGGATCGTGGCCATCATCGGCGTGATCGTCTTCATCGTCGCCGATCGACTCACCATCGCCGGACTCGGCGAAGAGATCGCGACCAACGTCGGGGTGAACTACAACCGGATCATCCTGCTCGGCACCGTCCTGATCGCGGTCACCACCGGCGTGGTCACCGTCGTCGTGGGGAATCTCCCCTTCCTCGGATTGATCGTGCCGAACATCGTCTCGATGGTGCGCGGCGACGATCTGCGCAGCAACCTGCCCTGGGTGTGTCTGCTGGGGATCGGGATCGTCACGGTCTGCGACATCATCGGGCGCACGATCATCATGCCCTTCGAGGTCCCGGTCTCGCTGATCCTCGGGGTCGTCGGCGCCGTGGTCTTCGTGCTCCTCCTGCTCAGGCAGCGTCGACGTGGCTAGCGGCGTGATGCGCGCCGCGATGAGCGACGCGGCGACTGCCGGAGGGCTCCGTTCGGCGGGCTCCTTCACGACCCCGCAGGCGCGGCGTCGGTACTTCCTCGTGCTCGGCATCCTCATCGTCCTCGCCGCAGGTTCCGGTTTCGGTCTGCTCGCGTGGGCGAATCCCATGCCCGTCGGCTCCGCGGGCTTCTGGCGCATCGCTCAGCACCGGGCGACAGACGTGACCGTGATGGCGCTCGTCGCCGTCGCTCAGGCCGTCGCCACGGTGAGCTTCCAGACCGTGACGAACAACCGCATCATCACGCCGTCGATCATGGGCTTCGAGTCGCTGTACCGGGTGGTGCAGACCTCGACCGTGTATCTGTTCGGCGTGGCGGGCATCGTTGCCATCCAGGGCGTGGGGCAGTTCGCGATCCAGGTGGCGATCATGGTCGGCCTCGCGGTGGCGCTCTACGGCTGGCTGCTCTCGGGTCGTTACGGCAACCTGCAGATCATGCTCCTCGTCGGCATCGTGATCGGAGGCGGTCTCGGCGCGATCGCCACCTTCATGCAGCGTCTGCTCACCCCCAGCGAGTTCGACGTGCTCGCCGCGCGTCTGTTCGGCAACGTGTCCAACGCCGATCCCTCGTACCTGCCGCTGGCGATCCCGCTGGTGGTCGCGGCCTCGGGGCTGCTGTGGCTGCGCTCGCGCCGGCTCAACCTGATGGCACTCGGTCCGGATGCCGCGCGCTCACTCGGCGTCGATCATCGGCGCGAGCTGTTCATCGTGCTGTTCCTCGTCGCCGTGCTCATGGCGACCTCGACCGCGTTGGTGGGGCCGATGACCTTCCTCGGCTTCCTGGTCGCGACGCTCGCGTACCAGTTCGCCGATACCCATGATCACCGGCTGATCTTCCCGGTCGCCGTGCTCACGGCCTTCACCATCCTGGCCGGGGCGTATTTCGTGATGAAGAACATCTTCTACGCGCAGGGCATGGTGTCGATCCTGATCGAGCTCGTGGGCGGCATCGTGTTCCTCATCGTCATCCTCAGAAAGGGCAGGCTGTGATCGCACTCGACGGCGTCCGCCGGGACTACAGCAGCGAGGTCGCGATCGGCCCCGTCGACCTCGAGATCCCCGCCGGCGGCATCACCGCTCTCATCGGTCCGAACGGTGCAGGCAAGTCGACTCTGCTCACGATGATCGGGCGTCTCAGCGGGATGGACGCCGGAGCCATCGAGATCGCCGGACTCGATGTGGCCTCCACGAAGTCGAAGGACCTGGCGAAGGTCGTGTCGATCCTGCGCCAGGAGAACCACTTCGTCACGCGCCTCACCGTGCGTCAACTGGTCGGCTTCGGGCGCTTCCCGCATTCGAAGGGTCGGCTGAACCGCGCGGATGAGGAGATCATCAGTCGAGCCATCGACTTCCTCGACCTCGGCGCGCTGGAGGGCAGGTATCTCGACGAGCTCTCCGGTGGGCAGCGCCAGCGCGCCTACGTCGCGATGGTCCTCGCGCAGGACACCGAGTTCGTGCTGCTGGACGAGCCGCTCAACAACCTCGACATGCGGCATGCGGTGCAGATGATGAAGCACCTGCGACGCGCGTCGGAGGAGCTCGGACGCACGATCGTCATCGTGCTGCACGACATCAACTTCGCGAGCCACTACGCCGACCACATCTGCGCCATGAAGGATGGAGCCGTCGTGGAGTTCGGGGCGCCGGCCGCGATCATGACGGACGACGTCCTCACACGGGTCTTCGACACTCCCGTGCGCGTTGTCGACGGTCCGTCAGGGCCGCTCGCCGTCTACTACTGAACTGTGCCGCTACTGAGCTGTGCCGCGTTCCCACGGGCGAGGGGATCGAGGTCAGAGCTCGATGCCGTGGTCCTCGTCGTTGACGCCGGCGTTGTTGCCGCGCCGCGATTCGTACCCGAGGAACCAGCCCAGCCACACGATCGCGGCGAGCAGCACACCGAGCCAGACGTTCTGGAAGATCAGCCCGATCACGACGCCGACGATCAGAAGGCCGACGGTGACGAGGATGCGCAGCATGGAACGGGACATGGCACCAGCATAGGTGCCGGTGTCAGCGGCGGCGATGGTCCTCCGGTGCGAGGCGAGGACCCCGTCGCGGTTCCTGCACACCGCTGGCGTGGATGAGGCGCACGACGCGTTGCCGCTGCCCGGACCAGGGGGAGAGGAGTTCGATCATCCCGTCGTCATCGGTGCGAGTGCCGGTCAGGGCGTAGCCGACCTGGTGGGCGAGGTGGTAGTCACCGACGCTCACCGCGTCGGGGTCGCCGAGCGAGCGGATGCGGGTCTCCGCCGATGTCCACACCCCCACGCCGGGAAGGCTCGTGAGCACCCGATCGCGATCAGCCCCTGTGGAGGCCGTGCGTACGGCGCGGGCGATGCGGTCTCCGCGTTCAGCCGCACGCACGATGGTGCGAGACTGCGGTGGCTCGACTCCGGCTCTGTGCCAGGCCCAGGAAGGGATCCGGTGCCACTGCTCAGGTGCTGGCGCGGTGAACATCGGGCGCGGCGTCGGTCCCGGCGCGCGCGTTCCGAAGCGGCTGACCAGCCAGCGCCACGCGCCGAAGGCCTGCATGCCGGTCACCTTCTGCTCGATGATCGCGCACGCGAGCGCGTCGAACACCTCGTCGGTGCGGGTCAGGCGCAGTCCCGGATGCCGCCGCGCGGAATCGGCGATGAGGGGGTGATGCGACGGATCGAAGTCCCCGGCGTCGTCGTGCGCCCCGCACAGGGCGGGGACGAGCTCGAGGGCCGAACCCGATCCGGGGCCCCACGCCGTCGCGCGCACCTCGCCGCCGATCATTCGCAGCGCCAGGGTGGCCGGTCCGAGCGGCGTGCGCATCGCCCGCCAGATGACCGGCCCGTCGATGACCATCGTCGGGTCGTTGCCACCGCGTCGGAGCATACCCACGGTGCTGCGCAGATCGAGCTCGTGCGGCGGTCGGTAGACCGTCTCTCGAGGGGCCTCCGAGCGAGCGGCTCCTGCCTCAGCGGGGTCGGCCGTCAGAGTCATGCGCCCACCCTACGCTCCGGTCCTGACACCGGAGTCCTGGGTGCTCAGAACCGGTCGGGCGAGGGCGTGCCGTGACCGTAGCGGATCACGACGTCGGCGTGCCGATCGAAGCGGTAGCCGATTCCGCGCACGGTGCGCACGATGTCCTCGTAGCGACCCAGCTTCGCCCGGAGGCGGCGCACGTGCACGTCGATCGTGCGCTCGCCCGGCGTCTCGTCGTCCTGTGCCTGCCAGAGCGCTGACACCAGTTCGCTGCGCTCGATCGTGCGTCCCTCGCGCAGCACCAGGTACTGCAGCAGCTCGAACTCCTTGTAAGTGAAGGCTGCGGACTCGCCGTCGATCAGCACACGCTTGCGGGAGATGTCGACCGTGACGCCGCTCTCCTCGTCGGTGGTCTCCTCCTCGGCGGCGGCCTTGGTGCGGGCGATCGCGCCCGGCTCCTGCAGTGCGAGGCGCACGACGTCGAGGTCGCGCCCTCCCGAACCGTGGGGCGCGAGGGCGACAGTGGCGTGGGTCTCGGCTCCCGGCGCGAGCTCGGCGAGCGTGCGACGCAGGGCATCGACGAGCAGGGGGAGGCTGACTCCGGCCTCTGCGGCCTTGATCTCGTCCAGGCCCACGTAGAGGGCGAAGCCACGGGGTGAGCGCACGGCGGGGAGGTCGGCTCCGGCAGGAGAGAGCGGCGCGGCGGTCTCGGGCTGCGTGCGGACGGCGGCGGTGGTGGCGGGACGCTCGAGAAGTGCGGTGTTCGACATGATGATGAAGTCCTCAGGACGTGAGCCCGGACCGAAAGGGGCTCTGATGCGTTGCATGAATGACCGGCGGAGCCGGGAATCGAGCAAAGGGTGGATGCTCGGTGACACTGACCTCGCAGATGGCGAGGGGTTCAGGTCAGGCGGGGTGGCTGTTCGTTCAGCGACACATTCGGCAACACATGCCAACGCGACCGGGCATCATCATCCCGGCAGTCCTGTTCGCCTCCTGGGCGGACGAGGGGCTTGCGTTGGTAGTCATGGGGGGATTATGTCCGATCGTGACGTCTCATGTCAAAACGCCCGGGCGTCCCTGACGGGCGTAACGTGGTTGCAATGACGATCTCGCACACCGTCGGCGGCTTCATCCTGACCGACGAGAAGGACGCCTCGCGTTACACGCTCATGCGTGACGGCAAGCTCGTGAGCGTGCTCGACTACCGTGACGACGGCCACACGATCGCCCTCACCCGAGCCTTCACGATCCCGACTTTCCGCGGGAACGGCTATGCGGGGAAGGTCGTCGAGGGTGCGGTGGCCGACATCGAGGAGCGCGGCGATCGCAAGGTCGATGCCGTGTGCTGGTACGTGGCCGACTGGTTCGCCGCCCACCCGGAGCGCGCCGGCCTGCTGCGTACTCGCTGACTCTCCGACCGTATGACGAACTGTTACGCCGCGCCCCTGCGAGGATGACGTCATGAAACTCGCCGAGGCCCTCACCGCACGCGCCGACCTGCAGCGCCGGATCGAGCAGCTGCGGGCGCGCATCGTCGCGAACGCCCGCTACCAGGAGGGCGAGGAACCGGCGGAGGATGCCGCCGCCCTGATCGTCGAGGTCGACGCGGCGTTGACGCAACTGCGCGACCTCATCCGCCGCATCAACGCCACCAACGCGCGACTGCATCTGGGTGCGGACGGCACCATGACCGACGCGCTGGCCTCCCGCGACGTGCTCCGTCTTCGGCACTCCGTGCTGACGGATGCGGCAGCCGCCGCTTCGGGGGCCAACGACCAGTTCCTCCGCCAGATGCGTTCGGAGCTGCGTCAGGTCTCCGCACTCCCCGTCTCACAGCTGCGCTCGCGCGCCGACGCCGTCGCGCAGGAGTTGCGTGAGCTCGACAACAGGATCCAGCAGGCGAACTGGTCGAACGATCTCGAGGAGGAGAGCGGGAGTCGGTAGTCACGACGAAGCGGGCACAACCCTCAGCCGGCGGGGCAAGCCGGCACCTGTCGGGCGGAGGGCAGCCCTGATCTCGCATCGCGCAGCCCTGCACTCCGCACAGGTGAAGGTGCACAACGCATCTCGCATCACCGCGTGCCGATCGTCGTGGCGAGGGTGGGTCAGGGGACCTTCCGCTCCCTCCTCCGCGCCGGGTGCGGGCCGCGCACGGCACGCCTCGGACGGAATGTCGGAGGGGGTTCGTACCGTGTGAGTATGCGGATCCTGCACACCTCGGACTGGCACATCGGCCGGACGTTCCATGGCAATTCGACCATGGACGCTCTCGCCGAGGTGCTCGAGTCGCTCACCGCGCAGGTTCGCGACAATGCGGTCGACGTGGTCGTCGTCGCGGGAGACGTCTTCGATTCCGCCACCCCGTCCGGCGCGGCATACACGCTGCTGGGCGATGCGCTGGTGGCGCTGCACGAGACGGGCGCCCGCGTCATCGTCACGAGCGGCAACCACGACTCCGCCGCACGACTCGGGTTCCAGGCGCGCCTTCTCCGCGAGGGCATCCACGTGCTCACAGACCCCCTCGCGGTGGGTGTGCCGGTGACCATCGCCGATGACCACGGACCGGTGCATTTCTACGGCATCCCCTACCTCGAGCCGGCCATCGTGCGTCAGCACTGGCCCGAGGGCGATGCATCCGGGCGTCAGCTGCGCACGCAGGCGCAGACCATGGCGCATGCGATGGACCTGGTCCGCGCCGGCATGGACCAGCGCGGAGGCCGAGCGGTGGCGATCGCGCACTGCTTCGCCGCGGGTGTCGACGCGACCGCCGGGCTCGAGCGCGAGGTGCGACAGGGCGGTCTCGACGTCGTGCCGCTGAGCGTGTTCGACGGACCCGACTACGTGGCGCTCGGCCATATCCACGGACGCCAGCAGCTCAGCGACCGCGTGCGCTACGCGGGCGCGCCTCTGCACTACAGCTTCGGAGAGCAGCACAAGCCCCGTGGTTGCTGGCTCGTCGACATCGACGCCGAAGGACTCGCCGGCGTGGAGTGGATGGAACTGCCGGTGCCTCGGCGGCTCGTCACCCTCACCGGCCCGCTCGACGAGATCCTGTCCACCGAGTTGGTCGCGCAGCACGCGGATGACTGGGTCTGCGCCGTCTACACCGATGCGGTGCCGCAGCGCGAGCCCATGCGGCGTCTTCGCGAGAGCTTCCCGTACTGCGCCATGGTGCAGCACCAGCCGGAGGTGACCGCCGAGGTCGACGAGCGCTCCTATGTGCAGCGGCTGCGCACCGCTGTCACCGATGCCGACCGCATCGATGCCTTCCTCGAGCACGTGCGGGCCGGGCACGGACCCACAGAGGCCGAGAGCGAGCTGATCCGCGCGGTGCTCGACGAGCGGGTGCGTGCCGAGGCGCTCGTCTAGATGCGTCTTCATCGTCTGGTGGTCGAAGGCTTCGGCCCGTTCCGGTCGCGACAGACCGTTGACTTCGACGCCTTCGCCGACGACGGCATCTTCCTGATCGCCGGACGGACCGGGGCGGGCAAGTCGAGCATCCTCGATGCGGTGTGCTTCGGCCTGTACGGCGGGGTGCCTCGATACGAGGGCGGCGAGAAACGCCTCCGAAGCGATCACTGCGAGCCTGACGATCCCTCAGAGGTGGTCGTCGAGTTCAGCACGCCGGCCGGTCGATACCGCGTCACGCGCTCGCCCGAGTACCTGCGCCCGGCCAAGCGCGGTGGTGGCATGACCAAGCAGGCGGCCACCGTGTCGCTCGACGAGTGGACGGACAGTGGATGGATCGGCCGTGCCGCGCGGGCGGTCGACGTAGCCGGCGAGCTCGATGAGATCCTTCAGCTCAGTCGGGAGCAGTTCCTGCAGGTGATCCTGCTCGCACAGAACCGGTTCTCGGAGTTTCTGCTCGCGGGCAGCCGCGATCGCCAGGCACTGCTGCGGCGGCTGTTCGGAACGCAACGATTCGAAGACGTGCAGGCGCGGTTCGACGATCGTCGCCGTGCGGCCGAACAAGTGCTCGGCAGTCGTCTCGCCGCCGTCGAGGCGCGTATCGACGAGGCCGAGAACCTCGTGGTCGCCGGCGGGCTGTCGGGAGACGGCGATGACACCGTGGCGGAGACGTCGCAGGCTCCCGCGTCGATCGACGAGCGGCTGGAGGCCCTCCGGCGGGCGAAGGCTCGCGCCGACTACCGTGCGGAGCGTCGTGCCTCCGATCGCGCCGATGCCGAGCAACAGTCGACCGCTGCCGACGCCGAACTCGCCATCGCCCGAGAGGAACGACGCGCGCAGCAGGAACGCGATCGAGCCAGATCCGCCCTCGAACGCCTCGATGCCGAGGCGCCGTCGATCGAGCACGCCCGTGCCGAGCTCGCCGCGTCGCGCGCCGCCGAGTCGCTTCGTCCGATGATCGCCGCCGCTGCGCGAGCGGCTGGAGCGCTCGAGGCTGCCGGCCTGGAGGAGCAGAACGCCCGCGTGACCGGGCAGGCGATGGGGCTTCCCGTCGACGACGACCTCGAGGCGTGGGCGCAGGAGCGCACCAGGGAGATCGGCGCCTGGCAGCGGGCGCGGGAACTCGAGGAGAGCGCACCGGCTCTGGACGCCGAGGTGCGCGCCGCCGAGGAGGCGGTCGCGGTCGCCACCGCACGCATCCAGGCCGCCGATGCGAAGCGAGCCGCGCTGCCGGAAGAGGTCGCCGCACTCAACGCATCGCGCGACGCGGCGCGGAGCCTGGCAGATCGGGTGGAGGACAGACGGGCGGCACAGGAGACCGCAGACGCACGTCGCGTGGCGGCGCGGGAGGCGGAGAGGCTGCGGACAGCGGAGCTCTCGGTAGACGTCGAGCTCACGCAGGCGACGGCGTTGCATGCGGCGGCTCAGTCCTCGCTGGCCGAGCTGCGCCGGCGCCGCACGGACGGCATGGCGGGAGAACTCGCGTCGACGCTCCGACACGAACAGCCCTGTCCGGTCTGCGGCTCGCTCGAGCACCCTGCGCCGGCCACGCACGCCGATCCCGTCTCGCCGGAGGACATCGCCGTCGCGGAAGAAGCGCGCGACTCCGCGGCCCGGCGGGAAGGCGAGCTGGCATCCAGATCCTCTGCGCTCCGCGCCGAACTCGCGGCCGCCACCGCTCGCGCCGACGGGCGCGACGTCGAACGTGCCGAGACCGAGTACGAGGAGGCCGCTGCGGCTCTCGCGGACAGCCGCGCGGCTGTCGAGACGCTGACCGCGCTCGACACGCAGCTCGCGGACCTCGTGACGCGGCTCGAGCATCTCGACACCGAACGAGAAGACGACGCGAGGGCTTTGGCGGAGGCACGCGAACAGCATGCCGTCCTGCGTCAACGTCGCACGGAGGCACAGGAGCTGATCGCCGCGGCGCGGGCTGCATTCCCCACGGTCGCCGAACGGCTGGCGGACAACGAGGTCAAGGTCGCGGCTGCGCGTGCGCTGAGCCAGGCGATCTCCGAGCGCGTGCGCAGGGCCGAGGCCCTCGTCGGCGCCCAGGCACAGCGCGACGCCGGTCTCGCGGACTCCGTGTTCGCTGACGAGGCAGCAGCGGAAGAGGCGCTGCGCCCGCTCTCAGTCCAGGAAGCGCTGGACGCGCGGATCACGCAGCACGCGGTGCAACGGGAGAAGGAGCGGGCCGTGCTGTTCGACCTCGAACTCCGCACCCTGCCGGAAGAGCCCATCGACCTGGCACCGGCCGAACGAGCATCAGCGGAAGCTCGTAGCCTCTGGACCACGGCGGTCGACGAGGCAGCCAAGGCCGCCGGCACCGCGGAACGGCTCGGCGGGCTGATCGATTCTGCCGCGATCGAGCAGGCTCGCAGCGCCGACGAGGCCGCGGAGTTCGAGGTGCTGCAGAACCTCGCGGACACGATCGCGGGCAGGGGCGTCAACACCCGCAAGATGACTTTGGAGACGTTCGTCCTCGCAGCAGAGCTCGAGGAGATCGTCGAGGCGGCCAACCGTCGGCTGCACGAGATGTCCACCGGGCGGTATCAGCTGCGGCACTCCGACGCGCTCGCGGCCCGCGGTGCGGCTTCCGGACTCGGCATCGTGGTGTTCGACGCGTTCACCGGCCAGACCCGACCACCGCAGTCGTTGTCGGGAGGTGAGACCTTCCTCACGTCACTCGCGTTGGCGCTGGGATTGGCCGAGGTCGTGACGGCACGCGCGGGCGGCATCCGCTTGGACACCCTCTTCATCGACGAGGGGTTCGGTTCCCTCGACGGTGACACTCTCGACGTGGCCATGCGCACACTCGATGAGTTGCGTCAGGGCGGCAGGACCGTCGGTGTGATCAGCCATGTCGAGGCCATGCAGGAGCAGATCCCCGCGCAGCTCACGGTGCGAGCGCTGCCCAACGGCCCCAGCATCATCGACGCCCGCTGACGCGGGCCAGTGCGATCCGCCTGTCGCGCGTCAGACGCCGTATTCGCTGCGGATGACGTCGCGCAGCTGCACGCTGCAGCGGGCGACGGCCTCGCGCCAGTCTGTCAGCGCGCCGTCTTCCGCCTGGTCGGACACCGCACGCAACACGCGGATCGGAACACCGAACTGCTCGGCGACCCAGATGAAGGCGTAGGTCTCCATGTCGACCAGTGCAGCACCGGAGGGGCGGATCACGGCGGTGACCTCGGCGTCCTCGACGAAGTGGTCACCGGTCGCGATCAACACGCCGTCGCGTCCGGTGGAGACGCGTGCAGGCAGTGAGACGTGCTGCCCGCGAACGCCGTCGAGGTCGGTGACGTCGTGCTGGAACGCGCTGCCGACCTCGTGGACGGTCGCCTCGAGGCCGGGCTCGATGGCTCCGGCTGTTCCGACCACCACGATCTCGTCGTAGACCTTGGCATCGAGTGCGCGGGTCAGGCCGTACGTGGCCGGCAGCTTTCCGGCGCCGGTCACGAGTCGGTCGAAGCCGTCGAGCTCCTCCGGGAATGCGGACAGTTCGGAATCGAGGGCAGCGACGAGGAGCTTCACCGGTCCATTCTCTCAGGCCTTCGCTGGCAGGAGCATGCGAACGCCGCGGTGTCACCCGGACGTAACACGCAGGGGCGATACTGGTCGAGGACAAGACGGAGGATGACATGTCGTTGCAGAAGCAGATCTCTGAAGACCTCGGCGTCAGGCCCGAGATCGATCCTGAGGCCGAGACCGATCGTCGGATCGGCTTCCTCGCCGACTACCTGCGTGCCACCGGAGCGAAGGGGTTCGTGCTCGGGATCTCGGGCGGGCAGGACTCCACGTTGGCCGGCCGTCTGGCACAGCTCGCGGTGGAGCGTGTGCGCGCCGAGGGCGGCGAGGCGAAGTTCCTCGCGGTGCGTCTGCCCTATCGGGTTCAGCACGATGCCGAAGACGCGGAAGCCGCGCTGGCGTTCATCGCGCCCGACTCCTCCGTCGAGGTCAACATCCAGAACGGTGTCGACGGGGTGGAGGAGGACATCGAGTTCGCGGTCACGAGCGACATCAGCGACTTCAACCGCGGCAACATCAAGGCTCGCGTCCGCATGGTCACGCAGTATGCGCTCGCCGGTCACGACGGACTGCTGGTGATCGGCACCGACCATGCGGCGGAGGCGGTGACCGGCTTCTACACGAAGTTCGGTGACGGCGCTGCCGACATCCTCCCGTTGTCCGGGCTCAGCAAGCGGCAGGGACGCTCGCTGCTGCAGTTCCTCGACGCTCCGGACCGACTCGCCTTCAAGGTGCCGACGGCCGATCTCTTGGACGGCCAGCCCGGACGCGCCGACGAGGACGAACTCGGCCTCACGTACGAGCAGATCGACGACTTCCTCGAGGGGCGCGAGGTCGATCCTGAGGTCGCCGGTCGCATCGAGGCCAGGTATCTCGCGACGCAGCACAAGCGACACCTCCCGGTGACGCCCGACGACACCTGGTGGCGCTGAACCCGCGCGTCGAGGAGCCGTCCGCTTTCGCCTGTGTCCGATGCCGCGGATAGTGTCGAAGCATCCGACAGAACGGGAGCATCGTGCGGATCGACACTCAGGCGCAACGCGTCATCTGGAGCGCGAGCGACCTCAAGGCGGCCGCCGAGTGCGAGTTCGCGTGGGCCCGGGCGATCGACGCGAAGCTGGGGCGCGTCCCCGCCGTCGAAGAGCCGGAGGATGCGACTCTGAAGCGCGCGGCCGAGCTCGGCGACGTGCACGAGCAGAACGTGCTCGACCGGTACATCCACGATCTCGGTGACGAGAACGTGCACCGCATCGAGAAGGTGTCCTCGGTCGACGCGGAAGCGCTCGCTGCGGCAGTCGACGAGACGGTGGCTGCACTGCGCTCGGATGCGCTCGTCGTGTTCCAGGCGGCTTTCGCGACGGACGAGTTCGTCGGGTTCGCGGACTTCCTGCGCAAAGACGATGAGGGGCGCTGGCGTGTGCAGGACTCGAAGCTCGCCCGCAAAGCCCGTGTGACAGCTCTCATGCAGCTCGCGGCATATGTCGACCAGCTCGACCGCCTGCGGATCTCCCGTTCCGACGAGGTGGACCTGATCCTCGGAGACGGCACGCTCAGCACGCACGCCGTCGACGATCTGCTCCCGTTGTTCCAGGTGCGCAGGGCAAGGCTGCGCGCCCTCATCGCGGATCGCCGCATCGCCGACGGCGCCGCGGGCGCTCCTCTGGCCTGGGGCGACGATCGCGGTGACCTCCAGGTGGTCGCCTGCGGGCGCTGCGCGACCTGCGAGGAGCAGGTGCTCGCACACCGGGACCTGCTGATGGTGGCGCGGATGCGTCCGGTGCAGCGAGCTCGGCTCCGGGCTGCAGGCATCGAGACGATCGACGCCCTGGCCGGCGCGATCGAGGCGCCGACGGGGATGAACGCCGATACGTTCGAGACGCTCCGTGCCCAGGCCCGCCTGCAGCTGCGGGCTGACACCGAGGGTGTGCCGACCTTCGACGTGCACTACGCGCAGGCCATCCACACGCTCCCGCTCCCCAGCCACGGCGACATCTTCTTCGATTTCGAGGGCGACCCGCTGTACACCGAGCCTGCTCCCGACGGCGAGGCGCACTGGGGGATCGACTACCTCTTCGGCTGGGTGGACAACGCCGACCAGTACTCGGCACTGTGGGCGCATACGTTCGCCGAAGAGAAGCGGGCGCTAGAGACGTTCCTCGACTTCGTCAATGCCCGCAGAGCGGCGCATCCGGGAATGCACATCTATCACTATGCCCCGTACGAGACCTCGCATCTCGTGGCCATGGCAGCGCGGCACGGAGTGCGCGAAGGCGAGGTCGATCGGCTGCTCCGTGAAGGGGTGTTCGTCGATCTGTATCCGCTCGTGCTGCGGACGGTCAGGGTGGGCTCCCGGTCGTACTCGATCAAGAAGCTCGAGCCGCTCTACATGGGCGACGACGTCCGGACGAGCGACGTGCAGAAGGGTGACGACTCGATCGTGCAGTACGTCGCGGCCCGCGAGCTCGCCGCGGCCGGGCAGCGGTCCGAAGCAGACGCGGTCCTCGCCGACCTCGCCGACTACAACCGCTACGACTGCGTCTCGACACGGCGCCTGCGCAACTGGCTGATCGACATCGCGAGGGAGAAGGGCGTCACGCCGGCGCCCCCCGACGACGCGGACGAGGTCATCTATGAGCCGTCTCCCCGATCGGTCGCGCTCCTCGCCGATGCGGAGCGCGCCGTGGAGGCAGGCGGCGACGGACAGGTGCACCGCATCGCGGCCGCGGCCATCGACTACTTCCCCCGTGAAGCGAAGAGCTTCTGGGTGTCGCACTTCCAGAGGCTGCGCGAACCGGTCACGATGTGGGACGGCACGCGTGATGTGGTGCGGGTAGACCGTCCGTCGTCATCGGTCGTCCGGGAGTGGAGCATCATCGAGGGGCGGAGAGTGATGTCCAGGGACATCGAGATCCGCGGCGAGGTGTCACCCGGCACCACGCTCGGTCCCGGTGCCCAGCCGTTCGCGCTGTACGAGGTGCCAGCCCCGTTCGACACCGAGGTGCCCTCACGCGCCGTCCACGTACCGCACACGGTCACGATCGCCGAGGTGCTCGACGACGGCTACCTCGTCACAGAAGCGGCTGTGCAGGGACAGACCTGGGATGAGCTGCCGCTTGCGCTCACTCCGGCGGCTCCGCCTCGGGTGGTGTCGCTGCAGGGCGCGATCGACGAGTGGGCCGACGCGGTGCACCTGGCCGCGCCGGGCTTCCCCCAGGATGCGGCCACCGACATCCTGCGCCGACTGCCCCCGCGCACCTTCTCGGGCGGCGCGCTCCCGGAAGCAGGTGATGACACGATCGATGCGATCGTGCGCGGAGTGCTCGACCTCGATCACAGCTACCTCGCCGTGCAGGGCCCTCCGGGGACGGGGAAGACCTACACGGGTTCGCGCGTGATCGCGCGTCTGGTCAACGAGCACGGCTTCAAGGTCGGCGTCGTGGCGCAGTCGCACGCCATCATCGACACGCTTCTCGAGCGGATCGTCGCCGACGGCGTCTCGCCCGCCCAGGTGGCGAAGGCGCCGAAGGATCCCGATGCGGACCCGTCATACACCGTGATCCCGAAGAACGGCATGGCCTCCTTCCTCGCCGAGCACGCCGGTGAGGGCGCGGTCGTGGGCGGTACGGCCTGGGACTTCAGCAACACCCAGCGCGTCGAACGGGCCGGGCTCGATCTCCTCGTGATCGACGAGGCGGGGCAGTTCTCGCTCGCCTCGACGATCGCGGTCGCGGCCGGAGCGAAACGGTTGCTGCTCCTCGGCGACCCGCAGCAGCTCCCGCAGGTGAGCCAGGGCGCCCACCCCGAACCGGTGGACACGTCCGCTCTCGGCTGGGTGATGGACGGCGATCCGGTCGTGCGGCCCGAGTACGGCTACTTCCTCGCTCGGTCGTGGCGGATGCACCCCTTCGTGGCCGCTCCGGTGTCGAAGCTCGCCTACGCGGGACAGCTCGCCTCGGCACCCGGAACCGAACTCCGGTCGCTCGAGGGTGTCGACGTGGGTCTCCATGTCATCCCGCTGCGCCACCGCGGAAACGCGACGCAATCGCCCGAGGAAGCGGCAGAGGTCGTCCGCCTGGTCGCCGATCTGGTCGGCCGGGTCTTCACCGACAACGACCCCGAGGCGTCGACGCGACCACTCGCGCAGTCCGACGTCATCGTGGTCACGCCCTACAACGCGCAGCGTCAGCTGGTGCTCGACGCGCTCGCCGACGCCGGCTTCCCCGACGTCCCTGTCGGCACGGTCGACAACTTCCAGGGCAAGGAGGCAGTGGTCTCCATCACCTCGCTCGCGGCGTCGAGCGGTCGGGATGCGCCGCGCGGTCCGGAGTTCCTGCTGCTCCAGAACCGCCTCAACGTCGCGATCTCCCGAGCACAGGTCGTCGCCTACCTGATCCACTCGCCCGCGCTGCTCGACGACCTGCCGTATACGCCTGAGGGCGTCGCCAGGCTCAGCGCGTTCGCCCGGCTCGTCGGAGCGGCCGAGTGAGCGCCCACACCACCGACCAGATCATGCGCGCCGCGGCAGCGTGGGTGTGGTTCCCCCGCGACAGTGAGCACGAGCGCGAGCATCTGCTCCTCGTGCGGGATCCTGCACGGTTCGGCGGGGGAGTGCGAGGTTCGCAGGTCGACTCCGCGCTGTCGGCCGTCGACGTGGTGGATGGCGCACTGGCGCGGACGAGAGCATGGGGCGCCTCGCAGTTCACGTTCTGGACGAATCCTTCCGATCGGCCCGACGTCGAGGACGAGCTTCGGCGACGCGGGGCAGAGCACGTCGATACGGTGGCGGTGTTCGCACGACCCGTCGACGAGGTGGAGGTCGAGGTGCCGTCCGACGTGTCCACCGAGATCGTGCGTACCCTCGATCAGGTACGCGACCTCGACGGCGTCAATGTGCCCGTGTGGCACCAGCAGCCCCTCGATGAGGAGGGTCTCCGGGCCGAACTCGACGAGGTGTCCGCGGCGCTCGAGGCGCAGACCGGGTTCCGTGTGCTCGCGCGCATCGATGGACGCGCCGTCAGCACCGGGGGATGCACGATCGAGGACGGGTTCGTGCGGCTCTGGGGCGCATCCACACTGGAGAGCCACCGCGGTCGCGGCGCCTACCGCGCAGTGCTGGCCGAGAGACTGCGGCAGGGTGCGGCATGGGGAGCGAAGACGGCCCTGGTGAAGGGTCGCGTCTCGACGTCAGCGCCCATCCTCGCCCGTGCGGGCTTCACTCACCACGGAGATGAGCGCGCCTACCGCCTCACCATCTGAGGCGGAAGACGCGCCGAAGAGGTCGTACGCTGCCGAGGATCAGACCGTGCCGTAGAGCCGGTCGCCCGCGTCGCCGAGGCCGGGCACGATGTAGCCCTTCTCGTCGAGACGCTCGTCGAGCGCGCCGAGCACGAGGGTCACGTCGCGGTCGCCGGCCATCGCCTCGATCGCGGCGACGCCCTCGGGAGTGCCGAGCAGGCAGATGGCCGTGACATCCTTGGCGCCGCGGTCGAACAGGAACTGGATCGCGGCGGCGAGCGAACCACCGGTCGCCAGCATGGGGTCGATCGCGAAGCACTGGCGGTCGCTCAGGTCGTCGGGCAACCGCTCGGCGTAGGTGGTCGGCTCGAAGGTGGTCTCATCGCGCACCATGCCGAGGAAGCCGACTTCAGCCGTCGGAAGCAGCTTCACGAGGCCTTCGAGCATGCCGAGACCGGCGCGCAGGATCGGCACCACGATGGGGCGGGGCTCCGAGATCTTCACACCCGTCGTGGTGGTCACCGGGGTCGTGATCTCGATCGGGCTGACCTTCACGTTGCGGGTCGCCTCGTACGCGAGCAGTGTCACGAGCTCCTCCGTGAGCTGTCGGAACACCGGTGAGGGCGTGCGCGCATCGCGCAGCACCGAGAGCTTGTGAGTGATGAGAGGGTGGTCGGCCACGTGAACACGCATGAATACAGGGTAATGCGCCACGCGGTCAGGCACGACATCGGGACTCGGGCCGGGCTCGACGGCTGTCGTAGGCTCGACGCATGACCGCAGCCGACCGACGCGCGATGACGCGTGCCCTCGAGCTCGCCAGCGAAGCGGCCATGGCATCCGAGATCCCGGTCGGAGCGGTGGTCCTCGATCCCGAAGGCCGGATCATCGCGGAGGGACGCAACACTCGCGAGGAGACCCACGACCCGACGGGGCACGCCGAGGTCGAGGCGCTCCGTCGGGCGGCGGCAGCGGTCGGGTCCTGGAATCTCGAGCAGCACACACTCGTGGTGACCCTCGAACCCTGCATCATGTGCGCGGGCGCCGTCCTGCAGGCACGCATCAGTCGCGTGGTGTTCGGAGCATGGGACGACAAGGCCGGTGCTGCCGGATCGATGTACGACGTGCTGCGCGATCGACGGTTGCCCTATCGTGCCGAGGTGGTCGGCGGCGTCGAGGCTGAGGCTGCGACCGCGCTGCTGCGTTCGTTCTTCGAGCAGCGGCGCTGAACGCGGTCCCCGTTCAGTCCGACGACTTCAGCACGAAGACGTCGGTCGAGGGCTCCGGGTCGATCGCGGGGCGGTAGACGTCGGGCTCGATGTAGACGACCCGCGCGACCGGCACGGCCTCCCTGATCCGAGCCTCGATCGCGTCGATGTCGTCGGCGGCCTCCCGCAGCGGCTTGTCCGCGTTGAGGGCGATCTTCGCCGCCACCATCAGCTCGTCCGGGCCGAGGTAGAGGGTCTTCATGTGGATGATCTTCTCGATCTCGTCGCCGGCGTTGATCGCATCCACGATGCGGTCGTGGTCGGCCTGGGTCGCGCCCTCACCGACCAGGAGGCTCTTCGTCTCGACACCCAGCACGATCGCGATCAGCACCAGCAGCACACCGATCATCACGGTGCCGAGTGCGTCGAACATCGGATTGCCGGTGAGCAGCGTGAGGCCGACGCCGAGCAGGGCGAACGTGAGGCCGGTCAGGGCGCCCACGTCCTCCAGCAGCACGACGGGAAGCTCGGGTGCCTTGGAGCGGCGCACGAACGACACCCACGACTGCCCCTTCTCCCGCACGAGGTTGCTCTCCCGCACGGCTGTGCGCAACGAGAACGACTCGAGCCCGATCGCGATGACGAGCACCACGAGCGGAAGCCACCACCACGTCTTGTCGAGCTCATGCGGATTCGTGAGCTTCTCGACGCCCTCGTAGATCGCGAAGAGACCGCCGACCGAGAACAGGATGATCGACACGACGAACGCGTAGACGTAGCGCTCGCGACCGTAGCCGAACGGGTGCGCGCGGTCGGCCTCGCGCCGAGCCTTGCGTCCGCCCAACATCAGGAGCAGCTGGTTGCCGGAGTCCGCGACGGAGTGGATGGCCTCGGCGAGCATCGAGGCGGAGCCGGAGAGCGCCCAGGCGATGAACTTCGCGAGGGCGATTCCCATGTTCGCCAGGAACGCCGCGACGATGGCCTTGTTGCCTCCGGATGCACTCATGGGACGAGTCTAGAACCGCCCGCCCGGGGATGTCGGAGTGCCCGCCGTAGGATGACGACATGTCTGACTCGCTTCCTTCGCTCGCTTTCCTCGGTGCCGGCTCGATGGGCGGTGCGATCCTCCGCGGAGTGGTCGCCTCGGGTGTCCGCATCGATGGCGGGATCACCGCGACGAACCGCACGGCGGAGAAGGCAGAGGCGTTCGCCGGCCTCGACGGGGTCACCAGCATCGCGCTCGCCGATCGGCCGGAGGGCAACGTCGAGGCGGCTGCCGGTGCGCGGATCGTGCTCGTCGGCGTGAAGCCGGCGATGGTGCCGGACCTGCTCCGCGAGATCGCCCCGCACCTCGCCGCTGATGCGATCGTGGTGAGCGTCGCCGCCGGGGTCACGCTGCAGACCTTCGCCGATGTGCTGGGTTCGGAGGCGAGGGTGATCCGCTCGATGCCGAACACGCCGTCAACGGTGCGCAAGGGAGTGACGGGGCTCGCCGCCGGTGCTGCGGTTCCCGCCGAAGACATCGCCCTCGTCCGTCGTCTGTTCGAGACCGTCGGCGCCGTCGTCGAGGTTCCCGAGTCGCAGATCGACGCGCTGTCCACGATCTCGGGATCGGGACCGGCCTACGTGTACCTGCTGATCGAGGAGCTCACCAAGGCCGCCGTCGGCATGGGCTTCACCGATGCGGATGCGCGGCTCATGGTCGAGCAGACGTTCATCGGGGCGACGGCCCTGCTCGACGCCTCCGGCGAGGCTCCTGCAGAGCTGCGCCGTCGGGTCACGAGCCCGAAGGGGACGACGGAGCGGGCGGTCGCCGTGCTGCAGGAAGCACGCCTCGATCGCACCTTCGCGGAGGCTGCGGACGCCGCACTCGCGCGTGCCAGGGAGCTCGCCGCCGGAGCCTGAACCATGCGGCTGAGGATCGAGGGACCCATCTGGTACTGGCGCGGGCCCGCGCCTTTCCACTTCGTCACCGTGCCACCTGCCGAGAGCGAGATGATCCACGAGATCGCCTCTGTCGTGACCTATGGCTGGGGCATGATCCCGGCCAGGGTTTCCGTAGGCACCACCACCGTGGCCACGGCCCCGTGGCCGAAAGACGGCGGCTACATCGTGCCGATCAAGAAGACGCTGCAGGACGGCGAGGGCCTCGGGGTGGACGACGTGATCGAGGTCGTCCTCGACATCGACGCCTGACCCGTCGGGCCTGATGTCGCGGGAGGCCTGGTGCCCGGGGCCTGCGTGTCGCGTGGGGTCCGTCCGCGCTCAACTCTCGCTGGACACGTCGGCGAGCACCTCGGGCCAGCGGCGATCCAGGAACTTCCCGCCCAGCGCGGTCCCTCCCCAGAGCGCGAGGCCGCCGAACGCGAGTCCGCACGCGAGGCTGATCCAGCCGAGCGTGGGACTCCAGATCGCCGCGATGGCGAACCCGAATGCGGGTGCTCCGAGGACGAGCGTGATGGGTCCGATGATGACCATCGCGAGCAGCGACTGCACCCCGCCGGATGATCCGCGCCCGAAGGGATTGGCTTCCGGAGCGGGCGCACGGCCCGGAAGGAAGCTCCCCACCCAGGCACCGGCCCCTGCAGCGATCGCCGTGAGACCGAGGGATGCGCCGATGCTGCCGGGGAGCAGATCCGGCCGCCCGGCGAGGAGGCAGGTCGCCACGCACAGGGCGAGCGTCACCGGCACTGCGATCATCCCGAAGCCGAGCAGGCGCCCGGCACGGTCCGCCGCCCCGGACACACCCGTGAGGATGTGCGCCGCGACGGCATCGTTGTCATAGGCGATCGACATCTGCACGATCGTCCCGGCGAGGAGAGCGTTGATCGCCGGGATCAGTGTGATCGCGGGGGCGAAACCGAGGGACTCCTCCTGCAGGCCGTTCATGAGCGCGATGCCGATGAAGATCGCGGGCAGGAGCAGGAGCATCACGATGTTGACGAGCTGACGCGGGTCGCGGCGGTAGTAGTGCAGAGATCGTGCGGCGATCGCACCCATCGGGTTCGCCGGCAGCAGTCGATCGAGCAGACCGCCGGAGCGCACCCGTCCACCGCCGCTGCTCTGGATGGGGGAGACGAGCCGGGCGGCGAGCAGCCGCTGAGACGCCCACCACAGGACCACGACCGTCGCGAGGGCGATCAGCAATCGCAGCGTCGCGGTGAGCACGTCGCCCTGCGCTACCGATGCCGACACCCCGAACACGGCGCCGAACGGCGTCCAGGCGGCGATGTCGGCAGCCGAGGCGAAGGCACCCCCGACGTCCGTCACGGTGGTGAGCGCCCCGATCCCGAGGTTGAGGATGAGGCCGGACGAGGCGGCGAGCAGCACCCCGAGGGTCAGCACCAGGTCGCGGGTGCTGCGTCGGGCCAGCCATCCGGCGAGCAGTCCGCTCACCACGCGGGCACCGAGCACGCAGGTCACGACCGCCACCGGCATCATGATCACCGCGGTGAGCAGTGCGGGAAGGCTCACCGACCAGCCGAGGAGCATCAGCAGCAGGGCGACCGTGGTCCCGATGCCGCCGATGGTCGTGGCTCCGGCGACGACGAAGCCCGGCAACAGGGAGGGGGCGGTCACCGGCAGCAGGGCGAAGCGCTCGGGGGCGAGGGAGTCGTCGGCGCTGACCAGGATGGAGCCGATCCACCATCCGAGGACGAGCACGGACCCGGTGAGCACGATGGCGGTGACAGCGCCCTCCGGTGCGGCGAAGCGCAGAGCGACCAGACCCGCAGCGAGTCCGGCGAGGAGCCCGAGGGCGATCATCCCCGTGATGATCAGGGTGACGATCATCCACGGGTTCCGCGACAGTTGATGCCGCAGCTGCCGCCAGCGCAGGCTTACGAGGAGCGCAACCATGCGAGCGTCTCCGTCCCGAGATCGTGCGCCCCGACGAGCGTGAGGAACCGCTGCTGAAGCGAGAGTCCGGCTCGCACCTCGTCGAGCGGACCGTGCGCGAGCAGGCGCCCCTCGGCGACGATGGCCACCCGGTCGCACATCGACTCGACGAGCTCCATCACGTGGCTCGACAGCACCACGGTGCCGCCGCCGTCGACGAACGAGCGCAGGATCTGGCGGATCGTCTCGCCCGAGACGGGATCGACGGCCTCCAGCGGCTCATCCAGGATGAGCAGGCGGGGAGCGTGGATCAGCGCGCAGGCGAGCCCGATCTTCTTGCGCATGCCGGCGGAGTAGTCCACGACGAGGGTGTCTCGCGCCTCTGCGAGCCCCAGCGCCTCGAGCAGGTCGCCCGTCCGCGAGACGACGTCGGCCTCTGCCATGCCGCGCAGCAGTCCGGTGTATCGCAGCAGCTCTGCTCCACTGAGACGATCGAGCATGCGGATGCCGTCGGGGAGCACACCCATGCGGGCTTTCGCCTCGGCGGGGTTCTGCCACACGTCGGCGCCCAGCACCCACGCCGCGCCGGCATCGGGGCGGAGCAGTCCGGTGGCCATCGCGAGCGTCGTGGTCTTGCCTGCGCCGTTCGGCCCGAGCAGGCCCAGCATGGATCCGGGCGGCACGTCGAGGGACAGACCGTCGACGGCGACCTTCTGCCCGAACTGCTTGCGAAGCCCGCGAAGGGCGAGGACGGGCGGGGCCGCTGTGGGGTCGGTCATGGCCCCATCCCACCACGGCCGCCGGGCGTCGCGCATCCGCCGCGAGGGGGAGTCGCTCGGAAGGCGGGAGGGAGACGTCAGCGGTCGAGGCCGGCGAACCGCTCGATGTCGCTGTTCGTACCGGACACGATGATCAGGTCATGGTTGGTCACGATGGTGTTCGCCTCGGCGTAGCGGAACGGCTTGCCCGGGCTCTTCACGCCCACGACGGTCACCTTGTACTTCGAGCGCACGCCGGACTCGTTCAGGCCGACGCCGCGGATGAACTTCGGCGGGTACATCTTGGCGAGCACGAAGTCGTCGTCGAAGCGGATGAAGTCGAGCATGCGCCCGGAGACGAGGTGCGCGACGCGCTCGCCGGCCTCGCGCTCGGGGTAGATGACGTGGTTGGCGCCGACGCGCGCCAGGATCTTGCCGTGCGACTGCGAGACCGCCTTGGCCCAGATCTGCGGGACCTTGAGGTCGACGAGGTTCGCCGTGATGAGCACCGAAGCCTCGATGGAGGAGCCGACGGCCACGACGGCCACCTGGAAGTCCTGCGCACCGATCTGCCGCAGGGCGTCGATGTTCTTGGCGTCGGCCTGGACGGTGTGCGTGACGCGGTCGGACCACTTCTGCACGAGCTCGAGGTTGTCGTCGATCGCGAGCACCTCGCGGTCGAGGCGGTCGAGCTCACCGGCGCAGGCGGCACCGAACCGGCCGAGGCCGATGACGAGGACGGGAGCGTCGCCCCGGAGGACTTCAACCAACGATCGGCCTTTCCACGGGCAGTGAGTAGTACTGCGTTCGCGATGTCGCGGCGACCGCCGCGGCGAGAGTCACTGTACCAACGCGGCCCATGAAGATCGTCGCGGCCATGACGTAGGAGGCGGAATCCGGCAGCTCGCCGGTGAGGCCTGTCGAGAGACCGACGGTACCGAACGCGGAGATCACATCGAAGAGCACGTGACTGATGTCGGCCTTGGTGATCTGCGCGATCACGATGGTCGACAGCGCGACGATCGTCGCTCCCCACGCGACGACGCTGAGGGCGACGCGCTGCACGTCGCTGGGGATGCGGCGACCGAAGGCTTCGACGGACTGGCGTCCCTTGGCCTCGGACCAGACGGCGATGGCGAGGACGGCGAGGGTGGTCACCTTGATCCCGCCCGCGGTCGAGGCGGAGCCGCCGCCGACGAACATGAGCATGCTCGCCGCGAGCAGGGACGAGCCGTTCAGGTCGTCCATCTCGATCACGTTGAAGCCGCCGGAGCGTGTCATCGCCGACAGGAAGAAGGCTTGGAACGTGGTGTCGGTGGCATCCATCGAGCCGAAGGTCTTCGGGTTGTTGAACTCGAGGATCACGAAGACGGCCGCACCCAGGATGAAGAGCAGGACGGTGGTGACGATGGTGAGCTTGGAATGCAGGGACCAGCGCTTCACGTGCCAGACATGCTTGGCGAGGGTATAGATGACCGGGAAGCCGATGCTGCCGAGGAAGACGCCGACCATCAGGAGCGAGAGCACCAGGTAGTCGTCGGCGAAGACGGCGACGCCGCCGTCGTTCGGCGCGAATCCGGTGTTCGTGAACGCCATCGCCGCGAAGTAGGGCGCCTCCCAGAGCGCCGCGATCGGGTCGACCTTGGCCATCACGAGGGCGGGGTAGAGGAGGATCGCGAGCGACGCCTCGATGATCAGCGCCGAGACGGCGACCGTGGTGAGCAGCTGGCCGACCTCGCCGAGTCGCACGGTCTGGCTCTCGTTGACGACACCGCCGTGCGCGCGCATCGGGTTCGTGTCGCCTGCCGCCATCAGCTTGGCTCGCAGACCGAGACGCTTCGAGATCAGCATTCCCATGAGCGATGCGAGGGTCAGCACCCCCAGCGCGCCGATGTTCACGCCGAGGAAGATCAGCACGTGTCCGAACGGCGACCAGTAGTTGGCCATGTCGACGGTGGCGAGTCCCGTCACGCAGATGGTGGAGACGGCGGTGAACAGCGCATCGCTGAGGGGGGTGACCCTGCCGGACGCGGAGGCGATGGGCAGGGAGAGCAGCACCGTGAAGACGAGGATCAGCAGAGCGAAGATCACGATCGCGAAGCGCGACGGCGATGACGTCACGAGGTGCTTGACCCAGCCGGCTGCGCTCTTCAGGCTCTCGCGCGGGGACGACGCCGAAACGATGCCCGACATCGCTGCCCCCTGTGTGTCGTCGCACGCCCTGCCTCGGGCGGCGGCACGGCGCCTGTCGCCGAGCCTTCGTCATGGTACTCCGTGCCGGGGACGACTACCCTGAACTCATGACGGACATCTTCGACGTGATCGCAGACGGTACGAGGCGAGACATCCTCCAGCTCCTGCTGCGGCGCACGACCGAAGGAGAGGCCGGCACCAGCGTCAGCCAGATCGTCGCCGATCTGGGTATCAGCCAGCCCACCGTGTCGAAGCACCTCAAGGTGCTCCGCGATGCCGAACTCGTCACCGTGCGCGAGGACGGACAGCGTCGCTTCTACAGCCTCGCGGTCGAGCCGCTCGAGGTCGTCGACGACTGGCTGGTGCCGTTCCTGGTGGATGCCTTCGGAGATGGTGCGCCCGACATCGCATACCCGGGTGCCTCGCTTCCCGACAGCGCCGCCCACGCGGCCGAGGTCGTCGGACGCGCGGCGGCATCCGCGAAGCATGTGGTCGCGTCGGCCCTCAAGCGCCTCGGCACCTGACGTTCGGGCGATCCCCGCAACGACTCTCCCCTGACGACACGGGGGGCTTGCCGTCAGGGGAGAGGTGCGGGTCCCCACACCCGGGGGGCGGACTCGGCGGTGCCGCACGAGACCTGCGATGACTCTGCCAGTCGCGATTGAGCGAAGCCCGCAGAATGCCTATGCGCCGGCTGGGCGCCTCTCAGAGTCCCGCGATGCCTCACTGATCACACGGGTCACAGAGGTTTACACGTGTCCCAGCTACCACATAGAGTGTGCACATCGAGAAAGGGGTACGTGGGATGCCCGAGGTTCCTGACGTCCGATTCCTCACGGTTGCTGAGGTCGCCGAGCTGATGCGCGTGTCCAAGATGACCGTGTACCGGCTGGTTCATGCTGGGGAGCTGCCCGCCGTCCGTTTCGGCCGCAGCTATCGTGTTCCGGAGTCCGCTGTGGCCGATGCGCTGCAGCGACCCATCGCCGACGTCGGTTGACGTCGCAGGCTGTCCCATGCTCGGCCGCCCTCGGGCGGAAGGCGCGTGTGACAGCCCACGCCTTCGGGTTTGCTAGACTGACCCGAGGCATTTTCCGTGCCCGTACCCGGGTGTCCGATTTCGGAGACACCCAGCCACTGACTTAGTGAGGTTTCCGTGGGTTCTGTCATCAAGAAGCGCCGCAAGCGCATGGCGAAGAAGAAGCACCGCAAGCTGCTTCGCAAGACTCGCCACCAGCGTCGCAACAAGAAGTAAGCGACCAGACACGAGCGCCTGTCTTCGGACGGGCGCTTTGTGTCTCCGGCCCCATCTCCGTCCTGCCGAGAGGTTGTCATGAAGTCGATCACCGTCACCGAGCTCGCCGAGCGCACCGGTACCCCGCTCATCGATGTACGGGAAGTGGACGAGTTCGCCGCGGGACACGTCCCCGGCGCCGTCAACATCCCCATGTCGGAGATCGGCAACCGTCTCGAGGAGCTGCCGAGCGAGGCGTTCGACGTCATCTGCCAGGCCGGCGGTCGATCGGCGCGTGTGGTCGAGGCGCTCGAGTCGCGCGGCTACGACGCCACGAACGTCGAGGGCGGGACCGGCGAGTGGATCGCCCAGGGCCGCGCGGTCGAGGTGCCGTCGGCGTGACCACGCTGACTCTGATCGGCAAGCCCGACTGCCACCTGTGCGACGTCGCCTCCGACGTCATCGACGCCGTGGTCGCCGAACTGCCAGACGCCGCAGCCGAGCAGATCGAGATCGTCGAGGCGTCGATCCAGGACGACCCCGCACTGTACGAGCTGTGGTGGGAGAAGATCCCCGTGGTCCTGATCGACGGCGAGCTGCATGCGCACTGGCGCGTGGCACCCGATCGACTGCGTGAGGCGCTCGAGGGCGCTCTCCGTGACGGGGCGGCGAAGACCGGAGTGAAGGAAGCGCTATGACGATCCGCCATGTCGTGACCTGGAAGCTCGCTTCCGAAGATGCTGCCGAGCGCGCGGCGCAGGCTGCGGAAGTCGCCCGCCGCCTCAACGCGCTCGACGGCGTCGTGCCGCAGCTGCTCACCATCTCGGCAGGGGCGAACGTCGCCTACCCGGAGGCGAACTGGGACGTCACGCTCGTCGCGGACTTCGCGTCGGTCGAAGCGATCGACGAGTATCAGGTGCATCCCGCGCACGCCGAGGTCGCCACGTACATCCGCTCGGTGGTCGCCTCCCGAGTCGCCGTCGACTTCGAGGTCTGAGACCGCGTCGCGCCGGCTCGGGAACTCGGTTTCCACGTGTGATCGGGGCCTACTCGCAACACAAACGTAATGTGCGTGGACGTGGATGTCATTGGTCACGCGACGAGCCGCATGTTTAGATGAACTCCTACCCGTCAGCGGGCCTCCGTGCCCTCGACTCACAGGAGCCGACATGCCTCGTCGCAACCTCATCGCCGGTCTCGCCCTCGTGGCGACGGCCACCCTCGCGCTCGCCGGCTGCGCCACCGGATCGTCCGACGCGGGCAGCAGTGACGCTCCCGCCGCCGACGACAAGTACGGCCTCGTCGAGGCCGGAACGCTCACCGTGTGCTCCGACGTCCCCTACCCGCCGTTCGAGGTCGAGGACCTCTCCAGCGAGACCGGCTACTCGGGCTTCGACATCGACCTGCTCAGTGCGATCGCCGAGAAGATCGACCTGAAGCTCTCCGTTCAGGACGTCGGGTTCGACGCGTTGCAGTCCGGCACCACCCTCGCGGCAGGCACGTGCGACATCGGCGCGTCGGCGATGACGATCACGGATGAGCGCAAGGCGAACATCGACTTCTCCGACCCGTACGTCGACTCGTTGCAGTCGCTGCTGGTGCGCGCCGACTCCGACATCAAGTCCATCGATGACCTCGACGGGAAGAACGTCGGCGTGCAGCAGGGCACCACCGGCGAGACCTACGCGGGCGAGAACGCACCGGGCGCGCAGCTCGTGCAGTACCCCTCGGATGGCGAGCTGTGGCCCGCCATGCAGGCGGGGCAGATCGACGCGATCCTGCAGGACCAGCCCGTCAACTACGTGCACGAGCAGGACGACCCCGACTACAAGATCGTCGAGACGTACCCGACCGACGAGTCGTACGGGTTCGCCTTCGCCAAGGGTGAGAAGGACGAGCTGCGCGATGCGGTCAACAAGGCGCTCAAGGAGCTCCAGGACGACGGCGGCTACCAGAAGATCTACGACGAGTACCTCGCGGCCAAGTGACCGGCGGGATCGGTAGAGCGGGAGGACCTCGACGATGGCGTTGAGGCGTACCACCAAGAGCAAGCTGTATCGCTACACGGTCTACGTCGTGCTGATCGCGATCGCCGTCTGGGCGATCGTGAGCACCGACTGGGCGAAGATCGGACCGCTGTTCTTCAATCCTGAAGTCGCGGCGAAGATGTTCCCCGGGATCATCACCACGGCCCTGGTCAACACGCTATGGTTCACGGCCGTCGCTTTCGCCGGCGGCCTGGTCCTCGGCGTCGTGCTGGCGCTGATGAAACTGTCGACCATCGCGCCATTCCGCTGGATCGCGACGGTCTGGATCGAGCTGTTCCGTGGTCTGCCGGCGATCCTCACGATCTTCGGCATCGCCTTCATCCTGCCGATCGCCCTGGGCGTGCCTGGGACGAAGCTCGGTGGGCCGGTCGTGCTCGGGCTCATCGGTCTCGTCCTGGTCGCCTCGGCCTACATGGCCGAGACGATCCGCGCGGGTATCCAGGCCGTTCCGAAGGGGCAGACCGAGGCGGCCCGCTCGCTCGGCATGTCGCCCATGAAGACGACGTTCTGGATCATCGTGCCGCAGGGGTTCCGGATCATCATCCCGCCCCTGACCAACGAGTTCGTGCTGCTGCTGAAGGATACGTCGCTGCTGTTCGTGGCGGGTTCCTTCATCTGGTCGAAGGAGCTCACCACGTTCGCCCGCGATGCGAGCACGCAGAACGCGAACGGAACGCCGTTGATCATGGCGGCGATCCTGTACCTGATCGTGACGATCCCGCTCACGCGCTTCAGCGCGTGGCTGGAGCGACGGATGTCGAGGCAGCGATGATCACCGACCTGATTGATGTCCACGCCCCCGCGATCGATGTGCAGGGGCTCGTGAAGTCGTTCGGCGACAACGAGGTGCTCAAGGGCATCGACCTCACCGTCACCAAGGGAGAGGTCGTGTGCGTGATCGGACCTTCGGGATCGGGGAAGTCGACGCTGCTGCGCTCGGTGAACCTGCTCGAGGAGCCGACCGGCGGCAAGGTGCTCATCGAGGGGATCGACATCACCGACCCCGACGTCGACATCGACCGCGTGCGCACCCGCATCGGAATGGTCTTCCAGAGCTTCAACCTCTTCCCGCACCTCAGCGTGCTCGGCAATCTCACGATCGCTCAGCAGCGCGTGAAGAAGCGGTCGAAGAAGGAAGCCGAGCTGATCGCCCATGCCATGCTCACGCGGGTCGGTCTGGCGGAGAAGGCCGACGCCTACCCGGGGCACCTCTCGGGAGGGCAGCAGCAGCGCGTGGCGATCGCCAGGGCGCTGTGCATGAACCCCGACATGATGCTGTTCGACGAGCCCACATCGGCACTCGACCCCGAACTGGTCGGCGAGGTGCTGCAGGTCATGCGCTCGCTGGCCGACGAGGGGATGACGATGCTCGTCGTCACGCACGAGATGGGCTTCGCCCGCGAAGTCGGATCCCGGCTCATCTTCATGGACGGCGGCTACATCGTCGAAGAGGGCGACCCGCGTGAGGTGCTCGGCAACCCGCGGCATCAGCGCACGAAGGACTTCCTCTCCCGCGTGCTCTGACACGAGATCCGGTTCGCCGAGACCCATCGCAATCGCCGAGACCCCCTGTTGCAGACGTCTGCAACAGGGGGTCTCGGCGTGAAACGTGGGTCTCGAGCTCAGTCGGCTTCGACGACCTCGGCGTCCGCGGCGTTGCGGCGCACGGAGTCGATGCCGTTCAGAGCGGCGGACTTCGACGAGTAGCCCTCGCTGATGGCGATGACCTCGCCGTTGCCGGCCTTCAGGCGGAACCGGTACTCGCCGGACTTGTCGGTGTACAGCTCGAACTTGCCTGCCATGAGGCGTCCTTTCTCTCTCGGATGGAGGGAACCCCGCCCCTCGGCCCTCACGCTAGCGCCCGGGGTATGTCAGGGGAAGAGCGGTGAGTCAGCCGCGCGGATGCACGGCCACGGGCTCCGCGGCGATCGCGATGCGCACCCGGTCGCCGAAGGCCGGATGAGTTCCTGGCGCATGCTGCACCCGGACGAGTTCGCCGGACTCGGTGCGCACGAGCGTGCGACGCATGCTGCCGAGGAAGGTGCTCTCCTCGACCAGGGCCTCGGCTGCGGCGTCGGCCTCCGACGCGAAGTAGACGTTCTCCGGCCGCAGGTACACGTCGACCGGACCGTCTGCCCGCGACTGCAGGGGGAGTCGCTGCCCCCACACCATGACGTGATCGCCCTCGGCGACGCCCGACACGACGCTCGACAGCCCCACGAACGCGGCCACTCCGGCGGTCGAGGGCATCGTGTAGAGCTGCTCGGGAGACCCGATCTGCTCGATACGGCCGGCGTTCATCACCGCGATCCGATCCGAGACGGCCAGAGCCTCTTCCTGGTCATGGGTCACGAAGACGGTGGTGATGCCGAGTCGCAGCTGGATGCGGCGGATCTCGTCGCGCAGCTGCACGCGCACCTTCGCATCGAGCGCCGAGAGCGGTTCGTCGAGCAGCAGCACCTTGGGTTCGGTCACCAGCGCTCGTGCGAGTGCCACGCGCTGCTGCTGGCCGCCGGAGAGCTGGTGGGGGAACCGATCCGCGAAGTCGGCGAGGCCGACCAGGGCGAGGGCGTCGACCGCGCGCCGTGAGGCCTCCGCCTTGCCGACGCCGCGTCGCCGCAAGCCGAATGCGGTGTTCTCGGCCACCCGTAGGTGCGGGAAGAGCGAGTACGACTGGAAGACCATGCCGATGTCGCGCTTGTTCGTGGGCACTCGCGACACATCGCCGCCACCCAGCAGCACGGCGCCTTCGTCTGCGCCTTCGAGACCGGCGAGCACACGCAGCAACGTGGTCTTGCCGCACCCGGAGGGCCCGAGGAGTGAGACGAACTCGCCGGGGGCGATGTCGAGGTCGACCCCGTGGAGCACCCGGTTGCCCGCGTAGCTCTTGACGATGCCCCGCAGCTCGACACGGGTGCCTTCGCCCGCCTCGGCGAGCAGCAGATTGTCCTTGGTGCGCGGCAGCGCGTGGTCGACGGTCATGAGCGGGCCTTTCCGGTGCCGCGGGCGACGCGGCCGATGACGAGGAGCAGGAGGAAGACGAACACCAGCGCGAGCAGCGTGAAGATGGCCGGCGCGTAGGGGTCCTGTTTGTTCACCACGACCATGGCCGTCTGGAACACCTGGCGGTTCAGGAGCGAGGCGATCGTGAACTCTCCGAGCACCACGGCGATGGAGATGAGGGACGCGGCAAGCAGCCCCTGTCGGAGGTTCGGGGCGAGCACCTTCAGCACCACGGTCGGCCAGCTCGCGCCGAGGGACCGCGCGGCTTCCGAGAGCGTCCGGAGATCGGCCGCATCGATCGATGCCTGGATGGAGCGGAATGCGAACGGCAGCACGGTGATCCCGTAGGCGAAGGCGAGAGTCCAGGTGCCCGTGCCGAGGGCCCGCCCGATCTGGAGGTAGATCGGTGCGAGGCCGACCACGAGCACGATGGCGGGGATCGAGATCGGCAGCAGCACCGCGAACTCGAAGGCAGGCTTGAGCTTCGGGAAGCGCAGGTTCACCAGGATCATGGTCGGGGCGAGCAGCAGCAGCACGATGGCGACAGTCACCACGGCGAGTACCAGCGAGTTGCCGAGACCGGTCCAGATCGGCTTGAGGGTGGCTGCGGCCGCCGGGTCGAACAACGCGATCCAGCGGGCGAAGGAGAGTCCGCCGGCGGGGTCGCGCAGTGTGAAGAGGAACGTCGACACCAGGGGCACCGCGAAGAACGCACCCACGAGGACGCCGATCACCCACCGGGTCGTGCGGGAGGGGCCGAGCCGGTTCACGACTGCCACCTCGCCGCGCGTCGCTGCACGAGGGAGTACAGGGCCATCACGACTCCGACGATCACGATCATGCCGAGCGCAAGCGCGCCGGCGAGATTCTCCCGACCGAGCACCGTCTCGCTCGTGAGCGCCGTGCGGATCTGCAGCGGCACGATCTGGGCACCCTGGCTGGCGAGAGCGGCGGCGGTGGCGTACGACGAGAACGCGTTCGCGAACAGCAGCAGCAGGCTGGCGAGGAACGAGGGCGCGAGCACGGGGATGCCGATGCGGAGCCAGAAGCTCGCGCGGGTACCGCCGAGAGTGAGGTTGGCTTCGGCCCACTGCGGCTTGAGGGCCGCGAGGGCCGGCATGAAGGTGATGACCATGAGGGGGATCTGGAAGTAGAAGTAGGGGAGTACGAGGCCGGGCAGCTCGTAGAGCCAGGTGCCGTTCTCGAAGATGTTCACGCCGAAGGTGTCCTTCAGGAACACGGTGACGACGCCCTGGATGCCGATGGTCGCGATGAAGGCGAAGGCGAGCATGACGCCGCCGAACTGCGCGAGCACACCCGCGGCGGCATCCACGGCCGAGCGGGTGCGGCCTTCGGGGTCCATGCCGAGGAGCGCGTAGCAGACGAGGGCGCCGACGAGCGCCCCGACCACGGCGGTGAGCAACGAGAGGCCGGCCGAGTTGGCGAAGGTGTCGAGCACGACCGGGTCGGCGAGGGCCGACATGTTGGTCCAGGTGAAGGAGCCGTCCTTGGTGAAGAAGCCGGAGCCGATGGCCAGGATCGTCGGCACCGCGAGGAAGAGCACGACATAGGCGGCGAAGGGGACGAGCCCGAGCCAGGCGAGGGACGGAGCGGACCGCCGGGCCCTCGCGTGCTGCGAGGACCCGGCGGGCGTGGCGGGGGCGGACGCCGCAGCATCCGCCCCCGTTGCGGTGAGGGTGGTCACTGGACCGCCGCGGCCCACTTCTCGCCGAGCAGCGTGCCGGCGTTCGTCGACTGCTCCTCGGTCGGGACGACGGTCTCCTCCGGAGCCTCGGGGAGCGCGGCGGCGAGGTCGGCGTCGATTGTGCCGGCGTCGGTCATGGCCTCCATCCGCACCGGACGGGCGCCGCCCTTCAGCCACAGGTTCTGCACCTCGTCGCTGTAGAGGAACTCCTGCCACAGGCGGGCAGCGGCCGGGTGCGGGGCGTCGGCGTTGATGGCCTGGTTGTAGTACCCGGCGTAACCGGTGCCGTCGAACACGACGACCTTCCAGTCCTTGTTGTCGGCCGTGTGCGAGGCGTTCAGGTAGTCCCAGTCGAAGACGACCGGGGTCTCGCCGCTCGCGATGGTCGCGGTGGTCACGTCGACCTTGAGCAGGTTTCCAGCCTTCTGCAGCTCGGAGAAGAAGTCGATGCCCGGCTGGAAGTCGTCCAGCGTGCCGTCGGACTGCACGGTCGCGAGACCGACGGCGGCGAATGCGGCCCCCGCCTGCGTCGGGTCGCCGTTGATGGCGACGGCGCCCTTGTAGTCGGCGGAGAGCAGGTCGGAAAGTTCGGCGGGAGCGTCGAACTTCGACGAGTCGTAGCCGATCGACATGTACCCGCCGTAGTCGCCCACGAAGAGGCCGGTGGGCTCCTTCAGCTCGTCGGGGATGTCGTCCCACGTCTGCACCTTGTAGGGAGCGAACACATCGGTGTTCTGCAGGGCGACCGTGAGACCGATGTCGAAGACGTCGGGTGCGGTGTCGAGACCCTCGTTCGTCTTGGCGGCCTGGATCTCCTCGGCGCTGGAGACGTCGGGAGACGCCTCGTTGATGGTGATCTCCGGATACTTCTCGGCGAAGAGGTCGAGGATCTCGCCGTAGTTGGCCCAGTCGCGGGGCAGCGCGATGACGTTGAGCGAGCCCTCGGCCTTGGCTGCAGCCTCGAGGTCGGCGAACGTGCCGAAGTCGGCGACCGAGGCCGCTGCGGCGGCATCGACGTCGGAGCTGCCGCCACCAGTGGCGTCCGCTGCTCCGGAGCAGGCGGTGAGCGCGAGTGCGGCGGTGGTGGCCAGGGCGATGCCCGCGCCGATGCGCGCGCGGCGGGTGAAGCGAGCCATGAGTGTCCTCTCGGTGTCCGGCGCTGTGAGCCGGTGTCGGGTTGCGAGAGGACACTATGAGGTGGAGGTTGCCGCCCGTCGCGGGTCAGGTGAACGGATGGTGGCTGGGTGCTGTCCGGTCGGGGCCGCCGGGGCTTCAGCTCTGGGAAACCGTGTACTTGAAGCCGCGATGCGAGCCGACGTAGCCGAGCCGCTCGTAGAAGCGGTGGGCATCGACGCGGGCGGCGTCGGAGGTGAGCTGCACCATCGATGCGTCGACGGCTGGGGCGGCGACCTCTCCGACCCAGCGCATCACGGCGGAACCGATGCCCGACGAGCGCAGACTGCTCTGCACCCGTACTGCCTCGACCAGCAGCCGCCGTGCACCGCGACGCGCCATGCCCGGGATCGAGGTGAGCTGCAACGTGCCGACCACCGCACCGTCGAGCTCGACCACGAGCAGGTCGTTCGACGGCTCGGCCAGGATCTCGCGGAGACCGCGCTCATAGGCCGGGCGGTCCTCAGCGGATGCCACATCGCCGCGTGCCGCACTGATCGGGTCGTCGGCGAGGAGGGCGATCACGGCATCCGTGTCGTCGACCGTCGCGCGGCGCAGGAGCGCGGTGCCGATGCGCGATTCGAAGGAGTGGGGCAGCGGGAGGGCTTCGAGCATGGCTCCAGTCTGTCAGCGGATGAGTCTGTCGGCGGATGCGAGGGCGGCGTCGACTCTCTGGAATCATGGCGAGGTGGATATCGGCGCCGTGCTCGGACTCGAGCAGCTCACCTGGGGGATGCTGCTGCTCGTGGTGATCGCCGCGTTCTGCGCCGGCTGGATCGATGCGGTCGTGGGCGGGGGAGGGCTGCTGCAGCTGCCGGCGCTGCTCCTGATCCCCGGCATCTCCCCGGTGCAGGCGCTCGCGACGAACAAGCTCGCCTCGGTCTTCGGCACGGCCACCAGCAGTGCGACCTATTACCGACGAGCCAAACCCGACCTGCGCACCGCCCTGCCGATGGCGATCATCGCGTTGATCGGCTCCTTCGGAGGGGCCGCTGTCGCCACCGTGCTGCCCCCTGCCGCGTTCAAACCCATCATCGTGATCGCTCTGCTCGCTGTGGCCCTGTTCACGGCGTTCCGGCCGCAGATGGGCGCGGCGACCCAGCTGCGCTTCCATGGGCACAAGCACCACATCATGGCGGGCGCAGCGGGACTCGGGATCGGCTTCTACGACGGGATGATCGGTCCTGGCACCGGTACCTTCCTCGTGATCACGCTGGTCGCGCTGCTCGGCTACGACTTCCTGCAGGCGAGCGCCAAAGCCAAGATCGTCAACCTCGCGACGAATGCGGGTGCGTTGATGCTGTTCATCCCGCACGGCGCCGTGCTATGGCTGCTCGGGGGCATCCTCGCGGTCGCGAACGTCGCGGGAAGCTACTTGGGCTCGCGGATGGCGATCTCGCGCGGGACCACGTTCATCCGCGTCGTGTTCCTCGTGGTCGTGATCGCGCTGATCGGCAAGCTCGGAGTCGATGTGTGGAACGAGAACATCGTCCCGGCCTTCGCATCGATCGCAGGCTGAACGAAGCGACGCCGCCGCAGGCAGAAACGCCGGATCAGGCAGGTTCCTCGCAGAACCGCCTGATCCGGCGTGTGTG
The DNA here is from genome assembly GCF_013410135.1 of Microbacterium sp. JAI119. Classification (NCBI taxonomy): domain Bacteria; kingdom Bacillati; phylum Actinomycetota; class Actinomycetes; order Micrococcales; family Microbacteriaceae; genus Microbacterium; species Microbacterium sp. JAI119. The sequence continues at coordinate 513,011 of NZ_JACCCK010000002.1, read as the reverse complement.
CCTGTGCTCGCGCGAGGCGGCTGGACTCAGTCTTCGTCCTCGGGCTCGAAGTCGACGCCGGCCTCGGCGCGTTGCGCATCGGTGATCGGAGCGGGAGCGGAGGTCAGCGGGTCGAAGCCGTTGCCCGACTTCGGGAACGCGATGACCTCGCGGATCGACTCGGTCTTAGTCAGGTGCTGCAGCACGCGGTCCATCCCGAGTGCGATCCCACCGTGGGGCGGAGCGCCGAACTTGAACGCGTCGAGTAGGAAGCCGAACTGCTCGTCGGCCTGCTCGTCGCTGATGCCCATGACCTCGAACACGCGCTTCTGGATGTCCTCACGGTGGATGCGGATCGACCCGCCGCCGAGCTCGGAGCCGTTGCACACGATGTCGTACGCGTACGCGAGGGCCGATCCGGGGTCGGTGTCGAACGTGTCCTCGAACTCGGGCTTGGGACCCGTGAACGCGTGGTGCACGGCCGTCCAGGCACCGGCGCCCACTGCCACGTCACCGGAGGCCACCGCGTCGGCCGCCGGCTCGAACATGGGAGCGTCGACGACCCACGTGAAGGCGAACTCGTCGGGGTTCAGATAGCCCAGGCGGCGACCGATCTCGACGCGCGCTGCACCGAGGAGTGCCCGGCTCTGCTTGGTGTCACCGGCGGCGAAGAACACGCAGTCGCCCGGCTCTGCACCGACGAGCTCTGCGAGTCCGGCCTGCTCGGCCTCCGACAGGTTCTTGGCTGCGGGGCCGCCCAGCGTGCCGTCCTCGTTGAACAGGACGTAGGCGAGGCCACGTGCACCGCGCTGCTTGGCCCAGTCCTGCCAGGCGTCGAGCTGCTTGCGCGGCTGGCTCGCGCCGCCGGGCATGCGCACAGCGCCGACGTACTCGGCCTGGAAGACGCGGAACGGGGTGTCCTTGAAGTACTCCGTCGCCTCGACGAGCTCGAGGCCGAAGCGCAGGTCGGGCTTGTCGGAGCCGTACTTGGCCATCGCCTCGGCGTAGGTCATGCGCGGCAGCGGGGTCTGCACCTCGACGCCGATGGTCGCCCACATCGCCACGATGAGCGACTCCATGAGGGCGATCACGTCCTCCTGGTCGACGAAGCTCATCTCGATGTCGAGCTGCGTGAACTCCGGCTGACGGTCGGCGCGGAAGTCCTCGTCGCGGTAGCAGCGGGCGATCTGGAAGTACTTCTCGACGCCGCCCACCATGAGCAGCTGCTTGAACAGCTGAGGGGACTGGGGCAGTGCGTACCAGCTGCCGGGGCTCAGGCGCGCGGGAACCAGGAAGTCACGGGCGCCCTCCGGCGTGGAGCGGGTGAGGGTGGGCGTCTCGACCTCGGTGAAGTCGTCGGCGTGCAGCACGTCGCGGATCGCCTTGTAGACGTTCGAGCGCAGGCGCAGGGCGGCGGCCGGGGCCGGGCGGCGCAGGTCGAGGTAGCGGTACTTCAGGCGTGCTTCCTCGCCAACGGTCTCGGTGTCGGCGAGAGCCGTGGAGACCTGGAAGGGGAGCGGAGCGGACTCGTTCAGCACCTCGACGTCGGTCGCGATGAGCTCGATCTCGCCGGTCGGCAGGTTCGGGTTCGCGTTGCCCTCGGGGCGCTGCGAGACCTCGCCGGTCACCTTCAGGACGAACTCGTTGCGAAGCGGGTGCGCGATCTCCTCGTCGCGGATGACGACCTGGGCGATGCCGGAGGCGTCCCGCAGATCGATGAAAGCGACTCCTCCGTGGTCACGACGGCGATCGACCCAACCCGAGAGGGTGACGGTCTGACCGATGTGCTCGGCTCGCAGAGAGCCTGCCGAGTGGGTGCGAAACACGGAGTATTCCTTCTGATCTGGGAAATGGGGAACCCGCCCATTCTACGGGGGCGGTCGGCCGGTCATCGGCCCGGTCACCGACGGCCGGGACGGCGTATCAGTAGGATCGCCACGACACAGCTCATACACAGAAAGAGTGCACCGTGGACAACAACGGCATCTCCGATCTCTATGCGTCGATCTTCTCGGGTACCACCGGCCTGATCGCGCTCGTCTTCTACATCCTCGTCGCGGTCGGCCTGTGGAAGGTCTTCACCAAGGCCGGGTACCCGGGAATCCTCGCCATCATCCCGTTCGTGAACCTCGTCTTCCTGGTGAAGATCGCCGGCCTCTCCGGCTGGTTCGCGCTGCTGTACCTCATCCCTGTCGCGAACCTGATCCTGGCGATCATCGTCGCGTTCAAGCTCGGTGGACGCTTCGGCAAGGGCGGGGTCTTCTCGTTCTTCCTGCTGTTCCTCTTCCCGTACATCGGGTACCTGATCCTCGGCTTCGGGGACTCGCGCTACAGCAAGGCGTGACATGACGGCGTCCCGGCTGCACCTCGTGCGACACGGTGAGGTGCACAATCCGGCCCGCGTGCTCTACGGACGTCTTCCCGACTACCACCTGAGCGACGCGGGCCGGGGGATGGCCGCAGCAGCGGCCGACCATGTGGCCGCGCTCGACCGTCCCGTCTCCGCGCTGTACGCGTCACCTCTCGAACGCGCCCAGGAGTCGGCCGAGCCGTTCGCCGCGACGTTCGACCTCGTGCCGGAGATCGACATCCGGCTGATCGAGCCGACGAACGTGTTCGAGGGGACGCAGATGCGCCGTTCCCTGATGAACCCCCTGAACTGGTGGCATCTGCGCCAGCCCTCGGTTCCCAGCTGGGGCGAGCCCTACTCCTCCATCGCTGAGCGGATGCTCGGTGTCATGGACGAGGCGTGGGATGCGACACCCGATGGAGACGTCGTGATGGTGTCGCACCAGGCGCCCATCTGGATCACGCACCTCCGCGTCGCGGGGCTTCCGCTGCAACACGACCCACGCACCCGACGCTGCGCGCTGTCCAGCGTCACCTCTTTCGAGCGCGTCGGTGACGTCTGGCGAGAGGTCGCCTATGTCGAGCCTGCCGCGACCGGCGGTGCCGTCGACGTCGGCGCGGTCTGACCCCCACTTCCGAATCGCGCAGGTGGTTCCATTCCGGCGACGGATGGACCCACGTGCGCGATTCGAAACGGGGTCAGTGCTCGGCGGCCAGGAGTGACTGGATGATGCCGACAGCGGCCAGCTGACCCGCGGCGGCCGCCAGCAGCACGGATGCCATCGGGCCGGGGAGGGTCGCACGGTGGGCGAGGTCGCCCGCGGCGAACACCCCGGGGTGCGAGGTGCGTCCGAACTCGTCGATCTCGATGCACCCGGACTCGAGCATGCCGAGTCCGAGCTGCGCGGCGAACGGCGACCGCTGACGCATCGCCCCTGCGGCGATGAAGACTCCGGCGACCACACGCTCGTCGTCGTCCGTGCGGACGAGCACGCCGCCTTCGACCTTCTCGACGGAGGCGACGGGGGTGCGACTCACCCGCGCGCCCTTCGCCTCGAGCGTGCGGATGTCCTCGTCCGTGAACGCCTCCTCGACCGGCACGACCGTGATGCTCGCGACGATCCTCCCCAGCAACCCGATGAGGTGCTCGGCGCGGGGCGCGGCGCCGACGATCGCTATGTCCTTGCCGGCGTGCTCGTGCCCGTCGCAGAACGGACAGCTGAAGGCGAGCGTGCCCCACAACTCCTGCAGTCCGGACACGATCGGAAGATCGTCGGCGACCCCGGTGGCCAGGATGACCCGGCGCCCCTCGACCACGGATCCGTCGGCGATGCCTACCGCGAACGCGTCCTCGACGCCGGTGATGCTCGTCGCCGCAATGTCGCGGATCTCCACGTCGTCGTAGGCGGCGAGCTCCTCTCGGGCGGTCGCGCGGAGGCCGGCGGGAGCGGCACCGTCCTCCCCGATCATGTTGTGCATGTGCAGGACGGTGCCGTTGCGGTACTCGCCCGAGTCGAGCAGCAGCGTGGAGCGGTGCATCCGTCCGAGGGTCAGAGCGGCCTGCAGTCCTGCCGGTCCTGCGCCGATCACGATGGCGTCGTACATGGTGGTCCTTCCTCTGGATGTTGCGTTCCACGCCAGTCTGTGACTTCATGTCAACATGAAGTCAAGTTCCGAGCATCCGTGGTCCGTCGGTGATGTCGCGACCCGTTTCGACCTGCCGACGAACGTTCTGCGGCATTGGGAGTCGGTGGGGCTGCTCACCCCTCCGCGCGACGCTGCCGGGCGGAGGCGCTACGGCGAGGACGAGGTCGTGCGCATAGCCGTGATCCAGCGCAGCAAGGCCGCGGGGATGACGCTCGACCAGATCGCCGTGCTGCTCGATGACGGGAGTGCAGGGCGGCATCAGGTGCTGCAGCAGCACCTGGACGACATCGACAGGCGCATGGAGGAGATGCGTCGATCGCGCGAGATGACCGAGCACGCGATGGGCTGCCGCGCCCACGACATCGCCACATGTCCACGCTTCCGGGCGGGTGTGGACGACATCCTGGCGCGCTTCTGAGGGGCGTCGGAGGAGGTCCCGTTTCCGGCTCGCGCATAGGATCCTCTGCGTAAACTCGGAGTCGTGCCAAGCGATTCGACGGTCCGTCAGATCCGCAGCGGCCGCTCCTCCCGCACCCGGCGTTCGCGTCGTGCGGTCGGTGCCGCGCTCGCTGCGGTGCTCGCCATCGGTCTGAGCGCGTGCGCTCCCGATCCGGTCAGCGAATCGTTCCTGAACGGCGAGAACACCGGCTACGTCGCAGCCGACGGCGCGATCGTCGAGATCCCCGTCGCCGAGCGCGGCGAGCCCGTCGTGTTCAGCGGCGTGACGGAGAAGGGCGAGGAGTTCGACAGCGCCGACATCGCCGGTCAGGTCGCGGTCGTCAACTTCTGGTACGCCGGTTGCGCGCCATGCCGTCTTGAAGCGGCAGATCTGGAAGGCGTCTGGCAGGACTTCAGCGATCAGGACGTCGCGTTCATCGGCATCAACACCCGTGACCAGGCCGACACCGCCGTGGCCTTCGCGAACGAGTACGACGTCACGTACCCGAGTCTTATCGACGTCGACACCGCTCAGGCCAAGCTCGCCTTCGCGAAGGAGACTCCGATCGCCGCGACGCCGACGACTCTCGTGCTCGACAAGCAAGGGCGCGTCGCGGCGCGCATCATCGGGCCGATCGACGGCAAGTCGATCCTCTCCACGCTCGTCAAGGACGCCCTCGCGGAGGACTCGTGAGCGGCCAGGACTGCTCATGAGTCCCGAAGCGATCATCGGCTCCGGGGCCCTCTGGATCGCGATTCCCGTCGCGATGCTCGCGGGACTCGTCTCGTTCCTGTCTCCCTGCGTGCTCCCACTCGTTCCCGGCTACCTCGGCTTCCTCGGCGGTGCGGTCGCACCTCGGTCGACCGCTGCTGCCGGCGGGGAAGGCGGGACGACGACGCAGACGGCAGAAACCGCGACGCGGGGGCGACTCGTCGGGGGAGTGCTGCTGTTCATCCTCGGCTTCACGATCGTCTTCATCCTCTACACCGTGCTCGGCGGAACGGCCGGGGTCTTCCTGCTGCAGTGGGGCGACCTCATCACCCGCATCCTGGGCGTCGTCATCATCGGGATGGGCCTGGTCTTCCTCGGGCTGTTCGGGTTCGCGCAGAAGGAATTCCGCTTCCACGTGGATTCCAGAGCCGGAATCGTCGGGGCGCCGCTCCTCGGCATCGCGCTCGGCATCGGATGGGCTCCCTGCATGGGACCGACGCTCGCGGCGATCCTCGCGCTGTCGTTCAATGCCGGAGACCCGGTGCGGGCGGGCTTCCTCGGCCTTGCCTACTCGCTCGGCCTCGGTATCCCGTTCCTGCTCGTCGCGCTCGGCTTCGGCTGGGCCACGAAGGCGATCGGGTTCCTGCGTCGGCACATCCGGGTGGTGAACATCATCGGCGGCGTGATGCTTCTCCTCCTCGGCGTCCTGATGGTCACCGGACTCTGGACCGACATCATGTCGAGACTGACGGCGGTGATCGGCAGTGTCATCCTCCCGCTCTGACGATCCCGAGACGAGCGAGCGAGATGGTAGCCGTCCCGACAAGCCCATCCGTCCCGAGAAAACTCCCCGCACTGAGAAGGTCATGACCAAGAACAAGGGTGCCGCGAACAGCGACTCCAGCGATCCGCTCCGCCCGTCCGACCACGTCGACGGAGACGACTCGATCACCCAGCCGCGCCTCGGGTTGGTCGGCTGGCTGCGCTGGGGCTGGCGTCAGCTGACCTCGATGCGCACGGCACTGATCCTGCTGCTCGTCCTGGCGATCGCCGCCATTCCCGGCTCGATCTTCCCGCAGCGGATGGCCGACCCCAACGGTGTGACGCAGTGGGAGCGCGACAACCCCGACCTGTTCCCGATCCTCGACGGCCTCAAGCTCTTCGACGTCTACCTGTCGCCGTGGTTCTCGGCGATCTACCTGCTCCTGTTCGCCTCGCTCGTCGGCTGCGTGATCCCGCGCATCAAGCACCACGCCAAGGCGCTGCGTGCCCGCCCGCCGCGTACCCCCGCCCGGCTGCAGCGCCTCGAGGACTACCGCGCCGTCACGCGCGATCCCGCGGCGGACTCCGGAACCAAGACCGGCGATGCGGAAGCGGAGGCGGCCGCGTCCATCGACGTCGCGACGAAGCAGCTGAAGGCCCTCGGCTACCGGGTGGAGCGCTACGACCGCGGACGCACGTTCTCGGTCTCCGCCGAGCGCGGCTACTGGCGCGAGACCGGCAACCTGCTCTTCCACCTCGCGCTCGTCGGCGTGCTGGTCACGGTCGGCATCGGCGGAGGGTTCTCCTACACCGGGCAGCGGGTGCTGGTCGAGGGCGAGACCTTCGCCAACACGCTCCTCGACTACGACTCGATGAACCGCGGACGGTTCGTGGGCGACGACGCGTTCTCCCCGTACTCGATGCGCCTCGACTCCTTCGACGTGACCTACCAGCCGTTCGGTGAGCCGGGGTCCGGTCAGGCCGGCGACTTCTCCGCCAACGTCACCGTGCAGGAGAACGGCGAGGAACGTACCGGCTCCGTCAAGGTCAACGAGCCCCTCGGTGTCGCCGACGACGACGTGTTCCTGCTCGGCAACGGCTACGCGCCGACGGTGACGGTGCGCGATCCCGAGGGCAATGTCGTGTTCACCAACAGCACGCCGTTCCTGCCGCAGGACAACAACATGACCTCGCTCGGCGTGCTCAAGGTGCCGGACGGGTTGGCCGAGCAGGTCGGCCTGGTCGGGTTCTTCTACCCGACCACGGGTGTGCTCGAGAGCGGTGCGTTCTTCTCCGCGTACGGCGACCTCACGAACCCGACGCTCACGCTCGACGTGTACACGGGTGACCTCGGCATCAACGAGGGTGTGCCGCGCTCCGTCTACGTGCTCGACACCACCGGCATGACGAAGCTCACGGGCCGCACCACCGACGTCAAGTCGATCGAGCTCGCCCCCGGGCAGACCGCGCAGCTGCCGAACGGCCTCGGCTCGGTGACCTTCGAGGACGAGTCTCCGGCCGGCGCCACGGATGCCTCCCAGTCGGTGAAGCGCTTCGCCTCGCTGCAGATCCACCGTGACGAGTCAGGTGTATGGGTGCTGGGCTTCGCGCTGCTGGCCCTCGGCGGTCTCATGATCGCGCTGTTCGTTCCGCGGCGACGTGTGTGGGTCAAGGCCACGGCGCAGGACGGCGAGGTCGCCCTCGAATACGCGGCGCTCGCCCGTGGGGAAGACCCGACGCTCGCGGCAGCGGTGGACGACCTCGTCGCCGGCCACGCCCGACTGCTCGACGCGGCAGGCGGCACCACGGTGCGGGCCGAGGACGACGAGAACCCTGCCGACGACACCGCGGACGATCACACCGTGGCTGATGACATCGCGACCAAGTCCGCCGAGGTGGAAGCCCCGGCAACCGACACCCGGAAAGTAGACTGACACCATGCTCGAGCTCAACGTGATCTCGCCGGTCCTGCTGTGGACGGCGATCGCGATCTACGCGGCAGCCTTCGTGGCCTACGCCTTCGATCTCGCGCGGCGTTCGCAGGCGACGGCCGATGCACAGAACGTGCGGGAGTCGGTGCTCGTAGGGGCCGGTGGAGCGAGCATCCCCGCAGCGTCGGGCGGGTCTGATGCCGGTTCCGCCCCGCAGCGATTCGTGATGGCCAGGATCGGCACCTCGCTCACGGTGCTCGGCTTCCTGTTCCACCTCGCGTCCGCTGTCACGCGTGGCATCGCGGCCGGTCGTGTGCCGTGGGCGAACCTCTACGAGTTCGCGATGATGGGCACGCTGCTCATCATCGCCGTGTACCTCGTCGTGCTCACGCGTATCGACCTGCGGTTCCTCGGCACGTTCATCACGGGCCTCGTCGTCGTGCTGCTCGGCCTCGGAGCGACCAACTTCTACGTCGACGTCTCGCCGCTGATGGACCCGCTGAAGAGCGTGTGGCTCGTCATCCACGTGTTCGTCGCCTCGCTCGCGACGGCATTCTTCGCGCTGGCTTTCGCCCTCTCGGTGATCCAGCTCATGCAGTCGCGACGTGAGCGCCTGCTGGGCGAGGGGGCGACCAAGACGGGCCCAGGCTTCCTCCGCACCTTCCCGAACGCGGTGCGCCTGGAGAGCCTGGCGTACATGTTCACGATCATCGGGTTCATCCTCTGGACCTTCACTCTCATCGCGGGCTCCATCTGGGCGTACTACGCCTGGAGTCGCTTCTGGGGCTTCGACGTGAAGGAGACCTGGACCTTCGTGATCTGGGTCATCTATGCCGGCTACATCCACGCACGGGCTACCCGCGGTTGGCGGGGCAACCCCTCGGCGTGGCTCGCGATCGTCGGATTCTCGGCCGTGATCTTCAACTTCACGATCGTGAACGTCTTCTTCAAGGGTCTGCACGCCTACTCCGGCCTGAGCTGAGCCGCGCTCGGCTGCGACGACTCGGCTGCGAAATCCCGGCCGCGAACACTCAGCTGCGAAAACAGAGACCTCCTGCATCAGGCCCGGCGCGTCCACACAGGACACGCGGGGCAGAGTGCGGGAGGTCTCTGTTTCGGCCGGAGTGGGAGTGGGGAGTGGGGGTCAGCCTCCCAACGGCAGGACCTCGGCGTGCTCGATGCCGTCCTCGTACCAGACCAGCTCGGCTTCGGTGATGGTCTCGGCGGGCGCAGGCTCGAGAGCACGCGACTCGGGCTGCGCGAAGTGCGACCAGACCTCCGGGTCGAGAGTCTTGCCGTAGAGCACCGAGAGGTGGAAGGTCCACTCCTCCAACGGCAGCTCGCCCAGGCGGCGGAAGTCCGTGGCATCCAGTGCGGTGGTCAGGGACGAGTACGCCGAGACGAGTGATGCGGTGCGGGCGAGGCGCACGATCAGGATCTGCCACGGCGTGGGGAACTCGTCCACGGCCTCGGCGGTGATCTCGATCGGCGTCTGCTGCGCCGCCCAGGAGCGGATCAGCGTGGCGAGTTCGTCGCGCCGCTCGGGCTCGTAGAAGCCTCGGAGCGTGACGTGCCCGGTGTGCGGTCGTCGTACCGGAGCGCCGAGCCGTGCGAGTGCAGTGTCCTGCACTTCCCGGTAGGTATCGGCGACCTCGACAGTGGGCCGGAGCACGAGGTACTGCTGCCCCTCCAAGCTCTCGAGCTGGTCGGGGGTGTCCATGAACGGTCGACGCATGTCAGGAGCCTAGGTCCTGGTCACCGCATGCGAAAACGGAGACCGTCACGCGCACGGCTCGGCGCGTCACATGTCGACGCGCTGAGCTGAGGGGAGATGGTCTCCGTTTTGGCAGGGCAGGGCAGGGCAGGGCAGGGAGGGGGCAGGGAGGGGGCAGAGCAGGAGGGAGTCAGGTGGTGGCGAGGACCGCCTTGGCCGAGGTGGTGCGTCGCAGCGTCACGGCGAGCGTGGTGGCCACGAGTGACAGCACGCCCCAGACGACCAGCGCGGCGACGGCCGAACCACTGGCCGTGATGAGCCCTGCGAAGGCCGGGGCCGTCGGAAGTGCCGCACCGATGCCGGCGAGCCAGTCCGGCACGGTCGAGATCAGGCCCGTCGCTACGGCGAGCACTCCCACCAGGGCCGAGATCCAGCGACCGACGCCGCCGAACACCGCGACGAGAGCCTGGTTGACGGCGGCGAACACCACTCCGGCGAGGACCGCTGTGCCCGCGAAGGCCCACCAGGTGCCCGCGTCGTAGCTCGCCACGATCTGCACGATCAACGACACGAGCAGACCCTGACCGGCACCGATCAGCGCCGCCGGAGCGAACGCGCGCAGAGTCAGACCCGCCGAAGACCGTCGAGAGGTGAGCGTGCGAGCGGTGTGGGCGCGCATCACGACGAACGTCGCGAGTCCACCGAACCAGAGCACGACCGCGGCGAGCAGCGGGATCGCGGTGGGGCCGAAGATCGTGTCCACCGACGAGTTCGACGACACCGGGTCGGCGATCACCGAGGCGAGCGACTTCGACTCGGTGTCGCTGAACGAGGGGAGCGAGTCGGATGCCGTGCGCAGCCCGCCCGCGAGGTCGCCCGTGCCGGTCGCCAGCGTGTCGAGTCCGGTCGTGAGCTCGGTCGCGCCGTCGGCGAGAGCGGTCGCGCCGCCGGCGAGCTGGGTCGCACCGGATGCGAGGCTGCGCGCGCCAGAGGCGGATGCCCCGATACCCTGGTCGGCGAGCTGGGTGAGGCCGGAGGACAGCTGCGTGGCGCCAGCGCCGGCCTGGGACATGCTGGACGCCAGAGTGCTGAAGGTGCCAGGGAGGGCTGCGACACCACCGGCGACTTCGTCGTTTGTGAGGATGCCCGATGCCGTGCCGGCGTCTTTCGCGACAGCTCCGGCGTCGGTTGCAAGCGACGAGTACAGATCGCACTGCGCTTGGTCGGTGACCGGAGGTGTGCATGCCTGCTGAGCCAGGCCGCCCAGACGCTGCGCGAGCGCTACCGAGCTGGTCGCTGCCGATTGCGCCGATGCGGAAGCGCCTTGCACGGCCCCGACCAGCTTCTGAACCCCGCCGACGTTCTGCTGCAGCTCCGCACCACCAGCCGCCAGCCCGGACCCGATCTGTCCCGCACCCGCCGCAGCTTCACGGGTCTTGCCCGCGATCGTGTCGAGCCCCGAGGCGAGTGAGGATGCACCCGTGCTGAGCTCACCCGCGCCGGAGGCGAGTTTCGCCGCACCGTCCGGGATCGCCGCGGCTCCGGTGGCGGCGTCGCGTGCTCCGTTCGCGAGCTTGACGGCACCATCTGCGGCCTCGCCGATCTGGTCGCCGATCGTGGTGAAGCCGACCAGGATGTTCTCGGTCGTCGCCTCGGAGAGCATCGTGCCCATGGTCGAAGCGGCGACGTCGGCGATCTGGCCCGTGATGAGGTCGTCGGCGACGAGTCCGTCCTTCGGGGTCGTCACCTCGATGGTGGCCTTCTCCGCCTTCCCTCCGCCGTCGGAGATCGCGGTCCCGGCCGAGGTGGCGGCGGACGAGAAGTCCTCGGGAATCGTGATGACGGCCTGATAAGAGCCGTCGGCGAGTCCGTCAGCGGCGTCGTCCTTGTTCGAGATCACCCACGTGAGGTTCGAATCGAGGTCGTCCGATCCCTCGACGAGGCCCGAGGCGAGCTGACGTCCGAGCGGGGTCATCTGGCCGTCGATGGTCACGGGCTCGTCGAGATTGACGATCGCCGCGGTCATCGAGTCCAGCCGCTCGGTCGGGTTCTGCAGTGCCGCGACCAGGATGCCGCCGACCGCCGCCGGCAGCAGCAGCACGCCGAGGATGGTCAGCCACGTGATGGGCTTGCGGGAGCGCGCGCGCTCGATGGGGAGGGTCATGCGGTCACCTCGGTGGATTCTGCGGCGCTCGGGCGAGGGGCGCGCGTGTCGAGTGTCTGGGCGTCTGGCCATCCGGCCTCGGCGAGGGTCGTCCGTGCCGAGTCGGCATCGGATGCGGTGGTGAAGACCGCGATCGTCCGGGTCGCTGCAGCATCGCGGAGCATCGCCGTCGCCTGGTCGCGCTGCCCGCCGCTCAGCCGGTCGATCCCGTCGATCCCGACGATGGATGACTTTCCGCGCAGGGCTTCTGCGAGATCGTCGAGCCCTGTGTCGGCATCGTCGATCAGCACGCAACCGACATGTGCGCGCACCCAGGCGGCGCGGCCGGGGAGGAGGTGCCCCGCAACCCTGAGTCGTCCCTCCGTCGGGGTCAGACGTCCCGCGATCGTCAGAGCCAGTGCGCGGCGGCTGCGGTGGTCGCCACCGGTCGCGATGAGGGCACCGCCCTCCGGGATCCGCATCGACAGGTTCTCGATCAGCGGCGCATCCGCGCTGATCTCGAGGTCGTCGGCGGCGACGACCGATCCGTCGCCCGGCCACGCGGCCAAGTGGCGTTCCCGTTCGACGGCCTCGCCTTCGACGTCGATGCGGGGGAGGATCTTCTCCAGCCAGCCCGGGAGCTCCCAGGCGCGCTCGCCCAGGATGGCCATGAGGGCGGGGATCAGCGTCATCCGCACCAGGAAGGCATCGAACGCGATGCCGGCGGCGAGGCCGAGTGCGATGGGCTTGAGCGACGAGTCGCCCTCAGGGACGAAGGCCACGAACACCGCGAACATGATGAGTCCTGCCGCCGTGACGACCTTCGCCGAGCCGGTGAAGCCGCTGCGCACGGCGCGGAGGGCAGCGGCCCTGCGGGTGGCGCGGTCGGGACTCTTCGCGTCCTTATCGTGCACGAAGTCCTCGCGCATGCGGGAGACGAGGAACACCTGGTAGTCCATGGCGAGGCCGAACAGCACGCCCATCAGGATGATCGGCATGAAGCTGATGATCGGTCCCACCTTGGCGACATGCAGCAGATCGGCGAACCAGCCCCACTCGAACACGGCGCCGACCACACCGAAAGCGGCCACGATCGACAACAGATAGCCGATGGCGGCGGTGATCGGCACCCAGAGGGATCGGAACACGATGGTCAGCAGGATGAGCGAGAGGCCGATCACGAAGACGCCGAAGGGCAGCAGCGCGTTGCCGAGCTGGTCGGAGATGTCGATGCCGACGGCCGTGAAGCCGGTGACTTTGAGGTCGATGCCGAACTCGTCGAGCCATTCATCGTGGTGGCTGCGCAGCTCGCGCACGAGGTCGGCGGTCGCAGGGTCGTCGGGCGCGGTCTCCGGCACGATCTGCACGATCCCGGTGTCTGCGGTCTCGTTCGGGGTCGCGAGGGCGACCTCCTTGACGCCGGGGACCTTCGCGACCGCGTCGCCGAGGTCCTCCATCAGCGTCAGCGGATCGGTGGAGGTGACGATCGTGCCCGTCAGGATCATCGGACCGTTGAAGCCGGGGCCGAACTCCTCGCCGACGAGGTCGTAGGTCTGCCGTGCCTCGTTGTCCTTGGGTAGCACGCCGGCGTTCGGCAGAGCGAGGTCGAGGCTGAGCGCGGGGACGGCGACGATCCCGAGGCCGAGCACCACTGCGATCGACACCAGCACGGGGTGCTTCATGACGCCGCCGACCCACCGGGCGCTGCCCTTCACCGGGACGACCGGCTTCGAGGGCACGGAATCGTCCGCCTGACCGGCGGCGGTCTTGTTCGTCTTCGGGGTCCTGACCTTCTTCGGGCGCCCGACGACCCTGCCCTTCATGAAGCCGAGCAGGGCGGGAGTGAGGGTGACGGCGATAGCGACGGCGACGGCCACGGCGGCGGAGGCGGCGATACCCATGGTCGTCAGGAACGGGATGCCGGCGAAGCCGAGGCCGATCAGGGCGATGAGCACGGTGACACCGGCGAACACGACGGCGGATCCGGCGGTGCCGACGGCACGGGAGGCCGACTCCTCCGGGTCGACGCCGTCGCGCACCTGGTCCTGATGTCTCGCCATGATGAACAGTGCGTAGTCGATACCCACCGCGAGCCCGAGCATGAGAGCCAGCAGCGGGGTGGTGGACGATACGGTGGCGAACGCGGTCGCGGTGAAGATGCCGGCCATCGAGATGCCGACACCGAGGATCGCGGTGAGCAGGGGGAGGCCGGCCACGACGAATGAGCGGAACGTGACGATCAGCACCAGCAGGGCGATGAGCAGTCCGACGGCTTCGGTGAGCGTGACGCCGGGGATCGAGATCGCGAACAGATCTCCGCCGAGCGAGGTCTGGGACCCTGTCGGGAGTTCGGCTCCCAGGTCGCTCACGACCGTGCGCAGCGCATCCTTCGTCTCCTCGGAGACGTCAGTGGATTCGCCGTCGAACTGCACGCGCACGATGGCGGCGGTGTCGTCGTCGTTGATCATGCCCTTGACCATCTCGTCGTACGGCGAGGTGGCAGCGAGCACGCCGTCGAGGTCGCCGAGCTCATCGACCGCGCCCTCGATGTCGTCCTGGTACTCGGCGTCCGTGATCTTGTCGCCGTCGGCGGCGACCACGATGAACTGCGCATTGGTGCCGCTCACCTGCGGGAACGAGCGCGAGAGCTGCTCGAGCCCGGCCTGCGACTCGGTGCCGGGGATGGAGAACGTGTTGTCGGTTCCCGCGCCCAGGACGAGCGCTCCGGCGCCGGCGATGCCGAGCGCGAGCAACCAGGACACGAGGACCCGCCACGGGTGCCGGAAGGACCAGCGTCCGAGCGAGGACAGGAGAGTGGACACGCGTTCCTCCGAGGGGTGCGGGGTGGATACACAGGTGTATCCAATACATAGATGTATCGTAAGGTGACCCGCCCGGCCAAGCCTGTGTGCGGGGTGTGAATCATGCGAGAGTGAAGGGCTAGGAGGTTTCGATGTCGACACCCGCAACCCGCAGCCGCGAGAACACGCGCGCTCGCCTGCTGGAAGCCGCGGCGCAGGTCTTCGCCGAGGTCGGGCTCGATGGAGCGTCGGTCGAGGCGGTGTGCGAACGCGCCGGATTCACGCGCGGCGCGTTCTACTCGAACTTCGAGTCCAAGGATGAGCTGTTCCTCATGCTCGCCGCCAGCGTCTCCGAGGTGCGCGTGAACGCCGTGCGCACCCGTGTGGAGGAGTTGACGGCCGCCGGTGCCCTGGTGGAAGGCTGCGATCCGATCGAGCTCGTGCAGCAGATCATGGAGCTCGGCGGCGACGACAGGCTCGGCGTCATGCTGCTCAGCGAGATCCGTATCCGTGCGCTGCGCGACGCGAAGTTCGGCGAGGCGTACCTCGCGCAGGAGCGGGAGATGGTCGCCAGCATCGCCCAGATCGTCGACGACATCGTCGCGGCCGGTCTGCTGCGTCTGCGACTGCCCGCGGTGGTCGCCGCCCGCATGCTCATGATCATCTGGGAGGGCATGACCGTGCGCGGGGCGATGGCCGGACAGGACGATGCCCAGCTCCGGCACTCCGGTGGCGAAGAACTCGGGCGCCTGGTGCAGCTGCTCATCGAGTCGTAGGCCGGGCTTTGGTTCCGCAGATTCAGCGCGTGGTCGTGGACAGCTCGCCGTAGCAGCGGGCGAGCCGGGCGAGCCACCATTCGCGACGCTCGTCGGGCGCCGCGAGCCGGCTGAGCGACTCCGCGTCCGGCGTCACGCGGCCGACGGGGATCGAGCCGTCGACCGGGCGAAGATCTGCCACGTCGTCCAGGAACAGGGAAGCCGTTCCGAGCCCGCAGTCGTAGTCGAGCATCGGGAGCGCGGCGGCGAGGGCGGCACCCTGGGACAGGCCGATGGCCGTGTCCAGCGCGCTCGAGACCACGACGGGAAGGCCGGCGGCGGTGACGATCTGCAGGGCGTGCGTGATCCCGCCGAGGGGCTGCGCCTTGATCACGAGCAGGTCGGCGGCTCCGGCGCGGGCGACCGCGAGGGGGTCGGACGACTTGCGGACGCTCTCGTCGGCGGCGACGGGGATGCCCATGTACTTCACGCGTCTTCGGAGCTCCGCCAGTTCGGGAACCGTCGCGCACGGCTGCTCCACGTACTCGAGGTCGCACTCGCCGAGGGCGTGCACCGCGTGCTCGGCCTCGTCGACGTTCCAGGCGCCGTTCGCGTCGATGCGGATGCGGCCCTCCGGACCCATCGTCTCCCGCACCGCCCGGACGCGCGCGACATCGTCGCCGAGCGTCTGCCCTGGTTCGGCGACCTTCACCTTGGCCGTGCGGCAGCCGGCGAAGCGCGCCAGCAGCTCGGGCACCAGTGACGCCTCGATGGCCGGAACCGTGGCGTTGACGCCGATGCGATCCCGCAGCGCGGTCGGCTGACGATTCCAGGCGAAGTCGATCGCGGCAGCCAGCCAGGTCGCCGCCTCCACGTCGTCGTACTCCACGAACGGGGAGAACTCCGCCCAGCCTTCCGGCCCCTCGAGGAGCAGTGCCTCCCGTGTGTCGACGCCACGGAAGCGGCTGTGCATGGGGAGGGCGACGACCCTGGCCGAGTCGAGCAGGTCTGCGAGCGGCGGGATCATGTGCCCATTCTGCTCCGAGTCGCCCTGCGGGCGTGGCCCGTGGAGGGGTGAGTCTCAGTTCGGTGTGCGGTTGACGATAGTGTGCGACACACAGTAATGTGACGGGCATGAACGAAACCCTCGACATCCACCTGCAGGAACTGCGGCGCGGCACCGTGGTGCTCGCCTGCCTGCAGCTGCTGCGCTCGCCGGGATACGGCTACGCGCTGTTGGAGATGCTCGAGCAGCGCGGTTTCGCCACCGATGCGAACACCCTGTACCCGCTGCTGCGCCGTCTGGAGAAGCAGGAGTACCTCACGAGCGAGTGGAACACCGACGAGGCGCGTCCCCGCAAGTTCTACCGCACCTCGGAAGCCGGCGTCCGCCTCGCCGACGCCCTCACCGACGAATGGCGGTCGCTCACGGCGGCGATCGCGTCCCTCACCTCAGAGGAGAACTGACATGACCACCACTCTCACCGAACGCTACGTCAGCGCCACGATCCGCAGTCTGCCGCCGGAAGCGCAGGCGGATGTCCGTGCCGAGCTCGAAGCCTCCATCGCCGACGCGGTCGAGGCGCGCGTGGAGCAGGGAGAAGCGCCCGAGGATGCCGAACGCGCGGTACTCACCGAGCTCGGCGATCCCGGCGCTCTCGCGGCAGGCTATGCCGACCGCCCCCTGTACCTGATCGGGCCCCGTTACTACCTCACCTGGTGGCGTCTGCTGATCCTGCTGCTCAAGTTCGTCCCTGTCAGCGTTTTCGCCGCCGTCGCGCTGGGCCTGACGATCTCCGCGGCCCCGATCGGGGAGATCATGTCCACGTCGCTCCTCGCCACCGGCGGCACGATTCTCCACCTGTGCTTCTGGACCACCCTGGTCTTCGTGATCCTGGAGCGAGCCGGTACCGACACCGGGGTGAGATGGGATGTCGATCAGCTTCCCGAGCCGACCGACGACGGGGTGGGCCGCAGCGAGCTGATCGCCTCGCTGGTGTTCCTCGGCATCAGTGTCGGAGCGCTGTTCTGGGACCGCTTCCGCGGTTTCGTCCAGGTGGACGGTGAGGCGCTGCCGATCCTGAACCCCCAGCTGTGGCCGTGGGGGATCGGCGTTCTGTTCGTGCTGATCGCGGCGGAGGTCGTGTTCGCCTTGGTGCTCCACCGGCGGCGGCGATGGAGCATCGGTCTCGCCGTGGCGAACACGGTGCTGGCCCTGGCCTTCCTCGCCTGGGTCGTGAGCCTGCTGCTGACGGATCAGCTCGTGAACCCCGAGTTCCTCGCACAGATCGCGACGGCCGGTGGCGAGGGTTTCGCCGCCGGTCAGGCGGAATCGGCCGACGAAGGCGGGGTGTTCAGGATCCTCGCCGTGCTGCTCGGATTCGGCGTCGCGATCGGGGTCGGGTGGGACATCGTCGACGGCTGGCTCAAGACCGCCCGCGCGAACAGACGACCGGAGCAACAGGAATAGGGTGGATGCCGTGACCGATGCCTTCGTCTCCGACCTGTTCGACCCGGCCGAATGGGTGCTCGCGCCCGGCGCCGAGGACTACACCGACATCACCGCGCATGTCTCGCGGGACGGCGGAGTCGCGCGCATCGCCTTCAACCGGCCGGAGGTGCGCAACGCCTTCCGTCCGCACACGGTCGACGAGCTCTACCGTGCCCTCGACATCGCCCGACAGGATGCGCGCATCGGTGCGGTGCTGCTCACGGGAAACGGACCGAGCCCGAAGGACGGCGGCTGGGCGTTCTGCTCCGGTGGCGACCAGCGCATCCGCGGTCGCGATGGATACAAGTACTCCGACGCCGAGACGGCGATCGTCGACGGGGCGAGCCGCGCGGCGGTCGGTCGACTCCACATCCTCGAGGTGCAGCGGCTCATCCGCTTCATGCCGAAGGTCGTCATCGCGGTGGTGCCGGGGTGGGCGGCCGGCGGCGGCCACTCCCTGCATGTGGTGTGCGACCTCACGATCGCCTCGGCGGAAGAGGCGCGTTTCAAGCAGACGGATGCGGACGTCGGCAGCTTCGACGCCGGATACGGCTCTGCATACATGGCGCGTCAGACCGGACAGAAGTTCGCCAGAGAGGTGTTCTTCCTGGCGGAGGAGTACTCCGCACAGCGCGCGTACGAGGCCGGTGCGGTCAACCGCGTCGTGCCGCACGTCGACCTCGAACGCGAGGCGCTGAAGATGGCGCGCACCGTGTTGACCAAGTCCCCGACCGCCATCCGGATGCTGAAGTTCGCCTTCAACGCGGTCGATGACGGTCTCGTCGGCCAGCAGGTCTTCGCCGGCGAGGCCACTCGCCTCGCCTACGGCACCGACGAGGCCGTCGAGGGGCGCGACTCCTTCCTCGAGAAGCGCGACCCCGACTGGTCGTCCTTCCCCTGGCACTACTGAGTCCGTCGGTCCCACAGAGTCGGAGACACGCATGACCGCCCTGATCCCCACAGATGCCGAAGACCCGGTTCTGCTGCGGGAGGCCCTGCAGCGGGCGCTCGACGGCGGCCCCGCTCTGGGGCTGGGGATGGTGGCCGATGCCCCGGAGAACGTAGCGGACGCACTCGCGGCGGTGATCGCGACGTCGGGATCGAGCGGCATCCCGAAGCGCGTCGCCCTGAGCGGTGAGGCGCTGAGGGCGAGCGCAGAGGCGACGGCGGCACGGATCGGCAGCGGCCGCTGGCTGCTCGCACTGCCCGCCGGCTACGTCGCCGGGCTCCAGGTGCTCGTGCGGTCGATCCTCGCGGGTACGCAGCCCACACGGATCGAGGGGCGATTCTCGCCGCAGGTCTTCGCCGAGGCGACGTACGAGATGATGCGGCCGTCGTCGAGCACGGGGATGCCCGACCTGTACACCTCGCTCGTGCCCGCCCAGGTCTCGACGCTGCTCGACGCCGCGGACGAGACGTCGGTCCGTGCGGCCTTGACGGCGTATCGGGCGATCCTCGTGGGCGGCCAGTCTCTTCCCGAGCCGCTGCGCGAGCGAGCAGCCGACCTCGGGGTGCGACTGGTGCGCACCTACGGTTCGACCGAGACCAGCGGGGGATGCGTCTACGACGGCGTACCGCTCGACACGGTCGGCGTCCGCACGGTGGACGGAGAGCTGCGCATCGCCGGGCCCATGCTCGCCGAAGGATACCTGGGAGATGCGGCACTGACCGCGCGCACCTTCGTGCGTGATGAGCACGGCATCCGCTGGTACCGCACCGGCGACCTCGGCCTCGTCGA
This sequence comes from Microbacterium sp. JAI119, assembly GCF_013410135.1. Taxonomy (NCBI): domain Bacteria; kingdom Bacillati; phylum Actinomycetota; class Actinomycetes; order Micrococcales; family Microbacteriaceae; genus Microbacterium; species Microbacterium sp. JAI119. Next base: position 493,551 of record NZ_JACCCK010000002.1, on the reverse strand, counting down.
AGACGGCACCGTGCGCGTGCACGGCCGGGCCGACAACGTGATCGTCTCCGGCGGCATCAACATCTCCCTCGACCGTGTGGAGCGGGTCGTCCGCCGCGTCCCCGGTCTCCACGAGGCCGTGGTGGTCGGCGTGGAGGATGAGCGGTGGGGCGAGGCATCCGTGATCGTGGCGGCGCGGGGGGAGGTGCTCCGGCGCAGCGAGTCCGAGCAGCTCGCGCACGCCCGGGGCGCGGTCGAGGAAGAGCTCGGCAAGCATGCCAGGCCTGCACGGTTGATCGTGGTCGACGAGATCGACGTGCTGTCCTCGGGCAAGCCCGACCGCGAGTCCCTCCGACGGATGGTCGCCGAGCTGCGCTGAGGCGTGCCACGACCGGTCTCGAAGGGCTCTGCCAGACTGACCCCATGGCCTCGTACACGCATGGACACCACGAAACCGTCCTCCGCTCGCACAACGTCCGCGACATCGCGAACTCCGCCGAGTACCTCCGTCCGCACCTCGGGGCCAGCACACGACTTCTCGACGTGGGCGCAGGTCCTGGGAGCATCACGGTCGACTTCGCCGGCATCGTGGCGCACGTGACAGCGACGGAGATCGACGAGAACGCCCTGTCCCTCTCGGAGCGGCTCGCCGCCGATCGCGGCCTCACGAACCTGTCGTTCTCCGTCGAAGACGTGCACGCGCTGAGCTTTCCCGACGAATCCTTCGACGTCGTGCACGCGCACCAGGTGCTCCAGCACGTCGGCGACCCCGTGCAGGCTCTGCGCGAGATGCGCCGCGTCACGGTTCCGGGCGGTGTCGTCGCCGCACGCGATGCCGACTACGCGGGCTTCGTGTGGTTCCCCGTACTGCCGGAGCTCGACCGGTGGCTCGCGCTGTATCGCGCCGCGGCCAGGGCCAACGGCGGAGAGCCGGATGCGGGACGACGGCTGTTGGCCTGGGCACGCGCTGCGGGCTTCACCGACATCTCGGCGACGGCGTCGACCTGGTGCTACGCGTCTCCGGAAGAGCGGGCTTGGTGGGGCGGCATGTGGGCCGACCGCATCCTCGAATCCGCGCTCGCACGGCAGCTCGTCGACAGCGACATGGCGACGCCCGCTGATCTACAGGAGATCAGCGACGCCTGGAAGCGCTGGGCCGATGACGGCGACGGCTGGTACCTGGTGCCGCACGGCGAGATCGTCGCACGCGCCTGACCCGGCACGGATACATCCCTCGACGGATGCCCACGCGCAGACGCTCGCGTAGCGTGGGGGAGTGATCCGCCCGCTCTCCCGCACCGCGCTGATCCTCGACATCGTCGGGGCGGCGTTGCTCTTCCTCGTGCTCGCACCGATGTCGCTGGTGTTCTACGGGCCCGTCACGGACAACCCGGCCGTCGGCGGCGCGGCGATCGTGATCCTCGTCTTCGCGAGCGTGCTCATGTCCGGCGCCGTCGCCATCGGACGGCTCGCGCCCGGATGGGCGTTGGCCACAGCCTGGGCCGGCGCCGTGCTGCAGATGATCGCCGGTTTCGGGCCACTGCCGATCGACGTCGCGATCCTGCTGGTGCTGTACGCGACCTCCGCCTGGGGGACGCGCCGGGTGCTCTGGTGGGGATTCGGTTCAGCGCTCTTCGGCGGTCTCGTGGCCGCCGTATTCATGGTGATCGTCAACGGTGTGGCGTTCGGAACCGGCGACGGATGGCAGAAGATCACCACGGGGACGCTGCTCCTCGTGCTCTCGGTCATGGCGCTCGGCTTCGCCTGGGTGTGCGGCCTGCTGTGGCGTGTCGTGCTGCGCGCGCGCCGAACGAGGTCGGCCCAGCTGCAGGCCGAGTCCCTCGCCGCCGAGGAGCAGGAACGGGTGCGCATCGCGCGCGACATGCATGACGTCGTCGCGCATTCGCTGGCCGTGGTGATCGCCCAGGCGGACGGTGCCAGGTACGCGGCCGCGGTGCAGCCCGAAGTGGCGACCGAGGCTCTCGGCACCATCGCCCAGACCGCGCGCGGAGCTCTGAGCGACGTACGGATGCTGCTCACGCAGTTGCGGCATCGACAGGGCGACGGTCCGCAGCCGACGCTCGCCGACCTCGAGGCGCTGTTCGCGCAGGTGCGGCAGGCCGGGATCGAGCCGCGCGTCACCGTGGATCCGATGCCGCCGGGGGAGCCGCCCGCCGCGATCCAGCTCGCCGTGTACCGCATCCTCCAGGAGGCGCTCACGAACGCGATCCGCCACGGAGACGGCGCGGTCGACGTGCACATCGCCTGGCTTCCCGACCGCGTCGACGTCGATGTGCGGAACACGGTCGCGAGCGAGGCGACCTCCGTCCCCGGCGGACACGGGCTCATCGGCATGCGTGAGCGTGCGCAGCTCGTCGGCGGTAGTCTGCAAGCCGAGCGCAGAGGGGCACAGTTCGTTGTCCACGCCACGCTCCCGATCGGAGTCTCCGAATGATCAGAGTCGTGCTCGTCGACGACCAGGCGCTCTTCCGTGCCGGAATCCGGATGCTCATCGCGTCACAGCCCGACCTCGAGGTGGTCGGCGAAGCCGGCAACGGCCAGGAGGCGATCGACGTCGTCCGCACGACCCGCCCCGACGTGGTGATGATGGACATCCGGATGCCGGTGATGGACGGGCTCACGGCGACTGCGGAGATCCTGGCCCGCCCTGATGCCCCGCGCGTCGTCATGCTCACCACGTTCGATCTGGATGAGGCAGCGGCGAGGGCGATCCGGCAGGGCGCGAGCGGATTCCTCCTCAAGGACGCCGACCCCGAGTTCCTGCTCGCGGCGATCCGCACGGTGCACTCCGGGTCGAGCGTGATCGCTGCTTCGGCGACCCGCGATCTCTTCGAGCACTTCGCCGAGGCTCCCAAACCCGTTCCGCCGCAGTATGCCGACCTGACGGACCGGGAGAGGGAGATCTTCGCGCTCGCGGCCCGAGGGCTGTCGAATGCCGAGATCGCGAGCCGGGAGTACCTGAGCGAGGCGACGGTGAAGACGCACATCAGCAGGATCCTCAGCAAGCTGGCGCTGCGCGACCGGGTGCAGCTCGTGGTGTTCGCCTTCGAGCACGGCCTCGCCTGACGCAGACATCCCCTGACGCACGTCTCGCCTGACGCACGTCTGGCCTGACGCACGCCTGGGTGGGACGGGATCATCCTTGCGATGTATGCCGATGCGCCCCGCGGGCGATGACCCGCCACGGGCGGCGGAAATAGCGTCGGAGACATGGAGATCACGACCACCGACCTGGGGCTCGCCGCCCGCGTCCAGCACCTGAAGAAGACCTACGGCTCCGGCGAGGGCACCGTCCACGCGCTGGACGACGTCAGCGTGGGCATCCGCCGCGGGCAGTTCACCGCCATCATGGGGCCTTCGGGTTCCGGCAAGTCGACCCTGATGCACATCATGGCGGGACTCGACAGCCCGACCGAGGGACGCGCGTGGATCGGCGACACCGAGATCACCGGCCTGGGCGACATCGACCTCACCATCCTGCGGCGTCGCCGGGTCGGCTTCATCTTCCAGGCCTTCAACCTCGTCCCGACGCTCGACACCCTCGGCAACATCATGCTCCCGTTCGAGCTCGACGGTCGCCGTCCGAGTGCGATCGAGCGCGCGCGCATCGACGGGCTCGTCGAGACGCTCGGCCTGGGCTCGCGGCTCTCCCACCGTCCGCACCAGTTGTCCGGCGGTCAGCAGCAGCGTGTCGCCATCGCCCGCGCCCTCGCCACGGCACCCGACCTCGTGTTCGCCGATGAGCCCACCGGCAACCTCGACTCGAAGACCGGCCGTGAGGTGCTGCGCCTGCTCGCCACCGCGAGCCGCGAGCACGGGCAGTCGATCGCGATGGTCACGCACGACGCGATCGCCGCCAGCCACGCCGACCGCGTGCTCTACCTCGGCGACGGACGCATCGTCGCCGACCACCCCCGTCAGACCGCTGAGGAGATCTCGGCCTACATGCTCGCCGCGGAGGTGGCCGCATGAGCGCCGTCGCCACGGTCGTCCCCGAGACTCGGGCGACCGGACCCCGACTCGCGTGGTTGCGCGACCGCGGGATGGGGGCCAGCATCCTGGTCGCGGCACTGTCCGCGGCGTTCGGCGTGCTCCTCGTGGAGATCACCGCCTACATCGGCGCCGTGCTGCAGAACGATCCGTTCATCGGCGACAGCGAGACTCTCGCCTTCGTCGTCGCCCTGCTCTCCGTCCTGTTGACCGTCGTCGCGATGTACGTCGCGGCCATCGTCACCGCCAACACCTTCTCGACGATCATCGCCGGTCGTACGCGGCAGATCGCGCTCATGCGCCTGATCGGTGCGACCGCGCGCTCCCAGCGCGCCGAGGTCGGCAGGCAGGGACTCGTCGTCGGACTCCTCGGAGCAGCGATCGGTCTGCTGGTCGGGATCGGGCTCGCGGCCGTCGGAGTGCAGATCGGCGGGCAGCTGATCACCAATGCCCCGTCCGATTTCTCCCTCGCTCAGCCCTTCGTGGCGCTTCCGGCGATCGGCGTGGCCCTCACGACATGGGCGGCGGCGTGGGCCGGTTCCCGACGCGTGCTCGCGGTGACCCCGCTGCAGTCGCTGGGCGGTTCGGTCGAGCGCACCCTCGACGAGGTCTCCGGCAAGCCGGGCCGGCACATCGGCGCCTGGGTGCTGCTCATCGCCGGTGCGCTGCTCCTGGTCGGCGGGATTCTGGTGGGGCTCATGACGCCGCTCGGCGTCGTCGTGGCGTTCGTCGGCGGTGTGCTCTCGTTCACCGGCCTCGCTCTCGGATCCGTGCTGTTCATGCCGCCCGTGCTGCGTCTGGTCGGCCGGATGTTCGGGTCGAGCGCCACCGCTCGCCTCGCCGCCGAGAACGCGCTGCGCTACCCCGAGCGTTCGTCGCGGATGGCGATCGGCGTGGTGATGGGTGTGACCCTGGTGACGATGTTCGCCGTGGCCCTGGAATCGGCCAAGGCGTTGATGATGAGCCAGTCGACGGGAGAGGTCCCTCCGGAGTTCTTCGCCCCGATGGACGCTTTCGCGGCGGTGATGATGGTGCTGGTCGCCGTCTCCGCGGTGATCGCCGCTGTCGGCCTCGTGAACCTCCTCACGATCGGAGTGGTGCAGCGACGCAGGGAGCTCGGACTGCTGCGCTCGATCGGTCTGTCGAATCGCCAGGTGCGACGGATGGTGCTGCTCGAAGCCACGCACATCACGGTCGCGGCGACTCTGACGGGCCTCGTGCTCGGGGTCGTGTACGGCTGGATCGCCGCGCAGTCGCTGCTCGGTTCGGTGCCGACGTTGCCGGACTTCACGCCGGCGGGGCTCGTCGCGCCCCAGATCCCGTGGGTTCCCGTGGTCATCATCGTCGTCGCGACGGCGGTGCTCGCGCTGGTGGCGGCCGCGACGCCGACGCGACTGGCGACCAGGGTGGCCCCGGTCGAGGCTCTCGCAGCCGACTGACGCCTCTAGGCTGGTCGGGTGCCGTCGCCGTTCGATCAGTCCACGTATCAGGTCCGCCTCGACTGGGGGACAGCAGGTCTCGACCGGCTCGCCGGCGCCGACGTCGTCGTGGTCGTCGATGTGCTGAGGTTCTCCTCGATCGTCGTCGACGCCGTCGCGTCCGGCGCCGAGGTCGGTGTGGCCGAGGCGGAGACCTGGTCGCGCAACGGCGCGGCGGTCGCGGTCGCGGCCTCCCGCGGATCGACGGTGCTCGTGGGAAGCATCCGCAACGCCGGCGCCGTCGCTCGCGCGGTGCAGACCATCCAGGAGCGTCGGCAGGCACGCACCTCCGTCGCCGTCATCGCGGCCGGCGAGCTCGACGAGAACGAGCTTCTCCGGTTCGCCGTGGAAGACCAGCTCGGTGCGGGCGCGGTCATCGCCGCGCTCTCGGCTCGGGGCATCGATCACACGGCCCCGGACGCCGCGGTCGCCGCCGAGGGGTTCCACGCACTCCGCGCCGCCGTGCGGCATATGGTCGGGGCGAGCGGTTCCGGGCGGGAGATCGCGGGCGGCGTCGCGGCGACGGCCCGCATCGAAGCAGCAGGACTGACACCCACCACGGTCGCCGACGCGGCGGTGCTCGACGCGGTCGACGTCGTCCCCGTGCTGCGTGATGGGGTGTTCACCCGCTTCGAGTGATGTCGCCTCGGCCCGTCCGGCGCGATCCTGCCGGCACGCAGATGTGTGCCGGATGCCGCGGGGCAGGCGCCGGTGTGGGCGAGGACACGTAGGGTCGTGTCATGAGGTACCTTCCCGCTGTCGTCGTCGACGTCGTGCTCGTGCTGATCTTCGCGGCGATCGGTCGCGCCTCCCATGACGAGAACCCCGCAGGGTTCCTCCTCACGGCATGGCCGTTCCTGATCGCCCTCCTGGTGGGGCATGCCCTCGCGGCCCTGTTGCCTGGTCGACCCCGCCGCCCCTGGTCATTGCTGTGGGGCGCGGTGGTCTGGATCGTGACGGTCGCCGGTGGCATGCTCATCCGCGTGTTGAGCGGTGATACGGCGGAGGTGCCCTTCATCATCGTCGCGACGCTCGTGCTGGGGGTGTTCCTGGTCGGCTGGCGCGCGATCGCGGCGCTGGTGCGTCGTCGGCGCAGCTCGGCGGAGAGCATCGACGGATCCGCACCGGTCGAGACGGAGGGCGTCGACGACTCCGACAGGTGAGTCGCGGTCAGCGCGGGAGCTGCGCGGCGAGCCGCACGTCGCTCGTGATCTCACGTCGGGTCCAGGCGAACAGGTGCCGGGAGTCGAATGTGCGCGAGCAGCGTGCACACGACGTCGGCCTCGTGGGCCGGCGGTGCCGGTACGTGACGTGCCCGGCGGGGCAGCTGCCCACCCAGGGCGCGAGCTCCACCGCCGTCTCGCCGTGATGGGTGGTGCCGCCGACGTAGCCGAGGTCGCGGGCGACGCGCTTCCAGATCGGTCCGTGGGCGGCTTCGTGGCCGGCGAGGGCGTGCGCGACCTCATGCAGCAGCACCTGGTGGATGTCGTCATCGTCGAAGCGCGCGGCGAGGTAGCGCGACACGGTGATCCGCTTCTTCGTGTAGTCGCACTGACCGGCCCGACGCTTGGCATTGTCGAAGCCGAACGACCAGCTGTCGTCGAGATGCAGCGTGATCAGTGCCTCGCCCCAGACGCGCACACGGTCAAGTTCCGCCATGCGATCAGGCTAAGCCATGCCGGTGACATCGCGGCCGCGCCGGGCCTCAGCCGGGGATGAGCTGCGGTGGGCGCCGACGCTCGACCGCTTCGATCGCCAGGAGCGCGGTCTCGAGCTCGCTGTCTTCGGCCCCGGACTCGCGACGCAGGAACAGCGACTGCTTGAAGCTCTCGCGCGCGGTCTCGTAGTCGCCGGCGTCGTAGGCGTTCTTGCCATGGTGCTGGTACGCGAAGGCCGCGATCGACAGCCACCGCTGGCCCTCGGCCTCGGCGGCGCAGGTCGCGAGCTCCTGTTCCGCTGCGGCGTGCGCACCCCGATACTGCAGGATCGTCGCATGCAGCACGCGTGCGCGAAGCACGTCCTTGCGAGTCCCCGCCATGCGCGCCTGGCGCACCGTCTCGTCCGCCAGCGCGAGCGCCTCATCGAGGCGGTCGAGCACCTTCAGCAGCCACACGCGCTCCAGCAGAGCGGGCAGGCTGCGCTGCGAATCGATCTCCGCGAGACGGGCCTCGCACTCATCGAGATCGACCTTTTCGCGGAGGGTCTCCTGGTCGTATCCCCGGATGAAACTCATTGCTCTCCTTCCGCAGCGTCCCCACCCAGTCTGCCTTCCGTGCGCGGGGTCCACCCGACGGCGCGCCCTGGTCTGCCGCATCCTGATTTCGACACGCCGCCATCGCTTTCCGGGGGCGCCGTCCGAGCCGCTCGCGCGCGGGGAGCGGGCGGTGCGTCAGCGCAGGAACAGCGAGGCGTCCGGCCGCGGTGAGGCGACGGCGTCGGCATCTGTCACGATCCGCGCCCCCTGGATGAAGGCGTCGACCTCGGCGCCCTGAGCGATCTTGGCGGGATGGGGGCCCGCGGCCAGGATGCGCGGCAGCCACTCCGTCGGCAGGGGAGCGGCGGAGGCGGCGATGACGAGATTCCCGAAGCGCCGGCCCTTGAGCACCTGGGTGTCGGCCAGGATGCCGACCTCCGGAAGCACGTCCGCGATCGTCGCGGCCTGGCGGCGGGCGAAAGCGAGTCCCGGCCCGTCGGCGACGTTGACGAGGAGCACCCCGCCCGGGGCCAACAGCTCTGCGAGTTCCCGGTAGAACTCGACGCTGGTGAGATGCGCGGGTGTCTGCGCACCCGAGTAGACATCGGAGACGACGAGGTCGCAGCTCGCGCGGAGCGCGCTCGGCAGCTTGGCGACTCCTTCGCGGGCATCGCCGATCCTGATCCGGATCGGCGCTCCCTTCGGCAACGGGAGGTGTTCGCGCACCAGCTGCGCGAGCGGAGCCTCGAGCTCGATCACCTGTTGACGTGAGCCGGGCCGCGTCGCGTCGATGTAGCGCGGTACGGTCAGCGCGCCGGCCCCGAGGTGCACGGCGGTCAGGGGGCCGGGGGCGAGCTGATCGATGACCGCGCCCATGCGGACGATGTACTCGAAGTGCAGGTGCGTCGGGTCGTCGAGGTCGACATGGGACTGCGGGGTGCCGTCGACGATGAGCTCGAAGCCGCTCGTGAACTCCGAGGGCACGATGCCGGCGATGCCGCCGTGGTCCAGCCGGACCTGGGGATGCTCGGTGTCGCGCGATCTCGTCCGGCCCATGGGCACGAGCCTACGCGCTGCTCAGCGTCTCAGCGGCTCAGCGCTGCTTGCCGTTCGCACACGTCTCCTGATCGACCGTCTGACCGGAGATCGCCGAGTCGAGCGTCGCACGGGGAGACGGCGCGTCCGTGGCAGGAGCATCCGTCGCCGGCGGATCCGTCACCGGAGCCTCGCCTTCCGTGCCCGGCGCAGGTTCGACGAGTTCGACGCCCCCGTTGTTGCTGACGTCGCCGGTGAGCTGCACGGGCTGACCCGCTTTCAGAGCGTCCCAGATGGTCGCGGCGGCCTGCTCGTTCGGGATCACGCGGTCGGAGTCGTCGGGGTCGGCGAAGACCGGGTACTGGAGGAACACGAACTCGGAGAACGGCACGTCCTTGATCGACAGGGCCAGCTGGGCGAGCCGGATGGGGTTTCCCAACTCGACGCTCGGATCGATGTTGTCCACGATGGTGTCGGCGAGCCCCAGCACCTTGCCGGGGTCGGACAGCACCTCGTCGCTCATGATCTTCTTCACGAGGCGGGACATGTACTGCTGCTGGTTCGACACGCGCGCCATGTCGCTCTCATCGCCGACGCCGTGCCGCGTGCGGATGAATTGCAGGGCCTCGTAGCCCGACACGGTGCGCAGACCCGGCTCCCAGTCGAGCGCGGTGTGCCGGTCGCGGATGCCGTCGCCGCCGATGCACACCTCGACGCCGCCGATCGCGTCGGTCACCTCCATCACGCCGTCGAAGTCGATCTTGGCGGCGAAGGGGATCTCGATCCCGGTGAGCTCGGTGACGGTCTTCGCGACGCAAGACATCCCGGCGTTCTGATAGATCGAGTTGATCTGCGTCTTGCGGGTCTCCGAGGCGATCGATCCGTCTTCTCTGGTGCACTCCGGCGTCGGGATCATGAGGTCGCGGGGAAGCGAGACGACGGTGACGTTGCGCGGCTCTGCCGAGACGTGGACCAGGAGGTTCACGTCGTTGAGGATCCCACCGTCGGCCTTCGAGCAGCGCTCGCCCAGCAGACCCGTCGACACGGCACCGCATTCGTCGGTGCCGAGGACGAGGATGCTGAACTCCCCGGGGTAGGCGCTGATGGACGGCGGCTCCACCTCGGGGGCATCCTCCAACGCGACGGCGCCCTCGTTGAAGCGGTTGAAGTAGTCGGTGACGACGAACGCGGCGACCGCGATCGCGGCGACGAGGATGACACCGACGGAGATCCCGGCGATCTTCAGGAATCCTCTGGCGGGCTTCTGAGCGGGGCGTGTCGCGTGGCGAGCGACCGTCGAGCGGTCGTTGTCAGGAGTGCGGCGAACCATCCGGGGAGCCTACCGGGGGAACCTGATGTTACGGCCACATGACGATTGTGAGAGGAACTTGCAGGTAATTAGTTAGTCGTGGATACTTTTTCCTAACCCCCGGTGAGTACCCGATGCTTGCCAGGACTTTTCAAAGAGGAGATCCCCGCAATGCACAAGCGCATTCTCTCGGCTGTGGCGCTCGGCGCCGTGGCCACGCTCGCCCTCGCCGGTTGCGCCGGCGGCAGCGACACCGGCTCCACCGACGGCAAGGGCCAGGAGCTCACCGTCTGGATCATGAAGGGCACCAACCCCGACGCCTCCGCCTTCTACGACAAGGTGTCCGACGCCTTCGAGAAGGAGACCGGCGCGACGGTCAAGATCGAGGAGATCCAGTGGGCCGACGCCCACGACCGCTTCGTGACCTCCATCGCCGGTGGCACGACCCCCGACATCGCCGAGACCGGCACCACCTGGACCGCGGAGTTCGCCGACGCCGGCGCGCTCGAGCCGCTCGATGAGTACGTCGACACCGAGAAGGGCCTCCGCGACGACCTCGTCGAGGGCCTCGAAGTCGCCGGCACCTACGACGGCGAGCTGTACGGCATGCCGTGGTACGCGGGCGTCCGCTCGCTGGTCTACCGCGCCGACGTGTTCGAGGAGCTCGGTCTCGAGGCTCCGAAGACGTGGGACGACATCGTCGCCGCGGGTGACGCCATCAAGGCGGCCAAGCCCGACATGCTCCCCTTCCCGGTTCCCGGTGACGCCGAGTTCCAGGTCTACCCCTGGGTCTGGGGCGCCGGCGGCGAGATCGCCACGAAGGACGGCAAGACCTGGACCAGCGAGCTGGACAGCACGCAGTCGCAGGCGGGCATCGAGTTCTACACGGGCCTCGCCACCGAGCACGGCTTCTCCTCCGCAGGTGCCACCACCTGGAAGGAGACCGACCTCCGTGACGCGTTCACGCAGGGCAACGTCGCCATGATGCTCTCGGGCTCCTGGACGCCGAAGTCGCTCATCGAGGCGAACCCCGACCTCGAGGGCAAGATCGGCGCAGCCGTCATCCCGGGTGAGGACGGCGGTATCGCTCCGTCCGTGCTCGGCGGATCACACCTCTCCGTGTTCAACACGACCAAGAACGCCGACCTCGCGTGGGAGTTCGTCAAGCTCATGACCACCGGCGAGTTCGCCGAGCAGTGGTCGAACGAGACCGGCTACTTCCCGGGCGTCCAGTCCGCGATGGAAGAGGCGCTGGCCTCGACCGACCCGCTGGTCGCACCGTTCGCCGAGCAGATGGTCGACGGTGGCGCATCCGTCCCGGTCACCCCGAACTTCGGCGCCGTGCAGGCGAAGAAGACGACCAACTCCATGATCCAGGCCATCCTCAGCGGGCAGAAGGACGTCGCGACCGCGACGAAGGACGCCGCCGCCGAGATGACCGAACTCCTCAACCAGAAGTAAGGAAGCATTCCTTCCATGTCGATGGTGCAAGCGCCACTGCCGGCCACGGAAGCGGAGTCCCCCTCCGCTCCCGTGGCCGGCGGCCGGAAGCGACGCGGTCTCTCGATCGTCGCGGCCCGCCCCTGGCTCCTTCTCGCGCCCGGGCTGGCCATCCTCGCGGTGCTCATGCTCTGGCCGCTCATCCAGGTGTTCATCTACTCGCTGCAGGACTACGGTCTGCGCGAGATCAACACCGGGGAGAACAACTGGATCGGTCTCGACAACTACGTCGAGGCGCTCACCAACCCGACTCTCTGGACGGTGGTGCTGCCGAACACCGTCGGGTTCGCCGCCGTGGCCGTGTTCGTCACGGTCGCCGTCGGCACGCTCGTGGCGCTGCTGCTCGCGCGGCTGGGCACCACCTGGCGCGTCATCGTCTCCAGCTGCATCATGGTCGCGTGGGCGATGCCCGCGGTGACCGGCACGTATGTCTGGACCTTCATCTTCGATGCCGACCGCGGCATCTTCAACACCGTCCTGCGCGACCTCGGCCTGATGGACGATCCCGTGAACTGGTTCACGAACCAGTGGTCGTTCTACGCCATCGTGCTCCTCAACGTCGTACACCACGGCTTCCCGTTCGTCGCCATCACGGTGCTCGCCGGCCTGCTGGGCGTCTCGAAGGAGATGCTCGAAGCCGCAGCGCTCGACGGCGCGGGCGCCTGGCGCCGGTTCTGGAAGATCATCTTCCCCACGCTCAAGCCCGTGTTCTCGGTCGTGATCATCCTCTCCACCATCTGGGACTTCAAGGTCTTCGCGCAGGTGTACCTCATGCCCGGTGGTGGCGGTGGCAACCGTCAGGTGCTGAACCTCGGCGTCTGGTCGTACGTGGAGTCCTTCGGCCAGAACCGGTACGGCTTCGGTGCGGCTCTCGCCGTGCTGCTCACGCTGGTGCTGATCGGCATCACGATCGTCTACATCCGCTCCCTCATGAAGGAGGACGAGCTGTGAACCCGCGTCCGAGGCTCCGCTCCCGCATCGGAATCGGGATCGCGGTCGCCGCCGTCCTGATCTTCACCCTCTTCCCCGTCTACTGGATGGTCTCCAGCGCCTTCGACGGCAAGGCGTCCAGCGGTGGACAGTCGCTCCTCCCGCAGGAGTTCACGTGGGACAACTTCGCCTTCGTGCTCACCGACGGCGGATTCGGCACGTACCTGCGCAACTCGGCGATCGTGGCGCTCGTCACGGTGCTCGTGAGCGCTCTGGTGTGCCTGCTCGCCGCGGTCGCGGTTGCACGCTTCAAGTTCAAGTTCCGCACCACGATCCTGATGATGATCCTGATCGTGCAGATGGTGCCGCTCGAAGCGCTCGTCATCCCGCTGTTCCTGCAGGTCAAGAGCCTCGGTCTGCTCAACAGCATCCTCGGCCTGATGGTCGTCTACGTCGCGCTCTCCCTCGCCTTCGGCATCTGGATGCTCCGCGGCTTCGTCGCCGCCGTTCCCGTCGAGCTCGAAGAGGCCGCCTACATCGACGGTGCGAGCTGGTGGCGGATGTTCCGCTCGGTGCTGCTGCCGCTGGTCATGCCGGGCCTCGTCGCCACGAGCATCTTCAGCTTCATCACCGCATGGAACGAGTTCATCTTCGCGATGACCATCCTGGGTGCGCAGACCGACCAGTACACGGTCTCGATCGGTCTGAAGTCGTTCTTCGGCCTGCACTCCAACGACTGGGGCAGCATCATGGCCGCGTCGACCATCATCACGGTGCCCGTCATGATCTTCTTCGTGCTGGTGCAGCGCAAGCTCGCCTCCGGCATGGTGGCAGGAGCGGTGAAGGGATGACCGACGAGCTCGAACGTCTCGCGAACGGCGTGCTGTGGCCGGGCTTCTTCGGCACCGAGGCGCCCGCGTGGCTGCGCGACGAACTGCGTGATGGACTGGCCGGAGTCGTGTACTTCGGGCAGAACGTCGGAGAGGGCCTGCCTGCGTTGAGCGCCCAGATCCTCGACGCGAACCCGAATGCCCTGATCGGCATCGACGAGGAGGGCGGCAGCGTCACCCGGCTCGAGTCCGCCACCGGGTCGACGGTTCCCGGTGCCGCGCAGCTCGGCCTGCTCGACGATCTCGTCGCCTCGGAGGAGACCGGAGCGGAGTTGGCACGTCGTGTGCGTGCGGTCGGCGCCAACGTCGTGCTCGGTCCGGTCGCCGACGTGAACACCGACCCCCGCAACCCGGTCATCGGCGTTCGCGCGTTCGGTGACGACGAGGCGCTCGTCTCCCGGCACGTGGTCGCGACGATCGACGGCATCCAGGACGGCGCGGTCGCGGCGTGCGTGAAGCACTTCCCGGGTCACGGCGACACCCACATGGACTCGCACCACTCGCTTCCCGAGATCACGCTCGACCTCGAGGAGTTCGAGCGTGTGCATCTGGAGCCGTTCCGCGCGGCGATCGATGCGGGCGTCGATGCCGTCATGACCGCTCACATCGTGGTCCCGGCTTGGGGCGAGCAGCCGGCCACCCTCAATCCGCGTGTGCTCGGCATGCTGCGTGACTGGGGCTACGACGGCGTCATCATCACTGATGCTCTCGACATGGCGGCCATCCGCGAGACGGTCGGACTCGGCGGGGGAGCGGCCATGGCCCTCGCCGCCGGAGCCGACCTCCTGTGCATCGGAAACCCTACCAACCCGGGCGATGCGGCTCTGCCCGACCAGGACGAGCAGGACTTCCGCGCGGCGAGAGACGGGATCGTCGCGGCTCTCCGCGACGGCTCGCTCCCGCGTGAGCGCGTCGAGGAGGCAGCAGCCAGGGTCGCTGCGCTCGCGACCAAGCTCCGCTCCGCCGCGGCCGCGGTAGAAGCCACGCAGGAGCCGACAGGCGACTTCGACGCCGCCGGGATCCTGCGCCGAATGGTGACGATCTCCGGAGGTACTCCCGAGGTGTCGACGGAGCTCGCGGTCATCGATGCGCGTCGCCGATCGACACTGGCGGTCGACAGCGCGGGTTCGTACGTCGCGAGTGCGCTCGCGGAGGAGGGCCTGCGCGTGCGTCTCGACGTGGCGTCCGCGCCGCTGTCCGAGCAGGACCGGGTGCTCGACGAGATGGCGGCCGCGGCGGCCACAGCCTCCGCGACGACCGTGCTCTTGATCGACCGGCCGGACACCGACGCCGCGCAGCGGGCACTCGTCGAACGCGCTGCCGTGCGCGATCCGCACGCTGTGGTCGTCAACGTGGGGCTTCCGACGGCGCAGCCGTTGCCCCTGCCGACCGTGGAGGTCGCCGCAGCCAGTAGGCTCGGTGCCCAGACGGCGCGTGAAGCACTCCTCGGACGCTTCACGGCGCAGCAGAGGATGACCAGCGCCGGCTGAGACAGGACCCTCCATGGACGATGACGTTCTCGCTCTGGTGCGGCGCTCCCTTCCCAAGGTGAGCGCCGCAGAGGCGCGCGTCGCGGAGAAGATCCTGGGCGACCCGACCCTGGTCGTCGACCTGGCGATCAACGACCTCGCCCAGCTCTGTCAGACCTCGCTCTCGACGGTCGCCCGCTACGCCCAGTCCCTCGGATACAGCGGCTACCGCGAACTCAGGGTCGCGGTCGCCCGCGCGATCACCCTGGAGCAGGCGCAGCAGGCACGGTTCGGTCTGGACACCACCGCGATCGACCCCGACGACGGTCCGAGCGCGATCGCCGCCAAGCTCGCCGCCCAGGAGATCGACGCGATCGAGAAGACCGCGCTCGCCCTCGACGCGGCCGCGCTCGACAGGGTCGCCCGTGCGGTCGTCGATGCCCGGCACATCGATCTCTTCGGCCAGGCCGCGTCATCGCTGACGGCGCAGGACCTGCAGCTGAAGCTGTCGCGCATCGGCTGCTCCGTCTCGCACTCGGCCGACCCGCACCTCGCGGTCACGACGGCTTCGCTGCGCAGTGCCGCCGACGTGGCGATCGCCTTCTCCCATGGCGGCGAGACCACCGAGACACTGCGTGCCCTCGAGGTCGCCCGCGACGCCGGTGCGCTCGCGGTCGCGGTCACCAGCGCTGCGGACTCGCCTGTGGCACTGGCGGCCGATGTCGTGCTGCTCACACACGCGCACGAATCCCCCTTCCGGATGGCCGCGATGTCGAGCCGCATCGCACAGCTCGCGCTCGTCGATGTGCTCTTCGTGCGGGTCGTGCAGCACCGCGGGGAGCCGGTCGCCGTCTCGCTGCAGCGCACTCACGACGCGGTCCCGGCCCGGCGTCGCAGCTGAGGCCCGGCGTCGCAGCTGAGGCCCGGCGAGAAGCACCGGTGCGAGAAGGCAGGCTCGAGAAGGCTCAGTCGACGTGGTCGCGGGTGCTGACCAGGGCGCGGGTCGCGATGCGATGTCCGCGCGCGAGACTCCCCGTCAGCGAGAGGCCGGTGAGCACCCCGGCGAGGAAGCCGGCCGCGAAGGCATCGCCTGCGCCGATGGTCTCCACCACGGGCGCGTCGAGCGCGTCGCTCTCGGCGGTCTCGGTGCCGTCGAACGCCACGGCACCGCTCGCGTCGGTGATGAGCAGATGGCGCGGGTGGGGGAACAGGGCGCGGATCCGCTGCGGCTCGCTCGTGCCGAACACGGCCTCCGCGTCGGGTCGGGTGCAGAACACGATGTCGGCGCGGGATGCGAAGTCCGCGACGATCCTGCGGCCCTCGGCCTCGCGTCCGAGCCAGAGCGCGGGTCGCCAGTTCACATCGAAGCTGAGCAGGCGGCCGGGGCGTCGCTCCGTGAACAGCGCTTCCTGGGCGGCGAGGGCTGAGGCCGACAACGCGGGTGTGATCCCCGAGGTGTGCACGAGCGCCGCATCGCCGAGGAGTGCGGATGCCACCGGCGTCGTGAGCGTCCGGGGCGACAGGGACGCGGCGGCCGACCCGGCGCGGTAGTAGTGCATGGTGCCGTCGACGGCACCGTCCTCCCGTGCCGACAGCTCCTTCACGTAAAGCCCGGTGGGTGCGTCGCCGTCGACCTCGACCGCGGAGTCGTCGACGCCGTGGGCACGCAGCTCAGCGGTGAGGAAGCGCCCGAAGCCGTCGTCACCGACGCGGGAGAGGACCGACGTGCGCACACCTGCCGACGCCAGAGCGATCGCGGTGTTCCACTCCGCCCCGGCGAGGGAGCGGTGGAAGGTCCGGCAGTCCTCGAGCGGACCCGCGGTGGCGGCGACGAGGGCGACCATGCCCTCTCCGAAGCAGACGGCGAGCGGAGTGGTGTCTGGCACGATCTGGACACTACCGGATCGATGCCGGTCCCGCCGATATCGGATTGCAACCTGGATGCGTTTGGTATCTGAGGATCTGCTGGGTACCGTCGAGTCATCACCGTCACCGAGGCGAGGAAGCCTCGGGACGCGCAAAGAAGCGCCCGACAGGGAAGGTCACACAATGCACCAATCAGTCAAGCGTCGGCGAGGACTCATCGCCGTAACCGGAGCCACGATCGCGGCGCTCGCGCTCGCCGGCTGCGTCGCCAGTGAGCGTGGCGACGAGGGCTCGGAAGGATCGGGCGACGTCGACGGGACGTTCGTGTTCGCTGCGTCCTCGGACCCGGCGAGCCTCGACCCCGCCTTCGCGCAGGACGGCGAGAGCTTCCGCGTCTCGCGCCAGATCTTCGAGGGTCTCGTCGGCACCGAGCCCGGCACCGCCGACCCGGCACCGCTGCTCGCCGAGTCGTGGGAATCGTCCGAAGACGGAATGTCGCACACCTTCGAGCTGAAGAAGGACGTCACGTTCCAGGACGGCACGCCGTTCAACGCCGAGGCCGTCTGTGTGAACTTCGACCGCTGGTTCAACTGGACCGGTCTCGCGGCTTCCGAAGCCTTCGGGTACTACTACAACAAGCTCTTCAAGGGGTACGCCTCCAACGCGGCCGACGCCGTCTACAAGTCCTGCACCCCCGACGGCGAGAACTCGGTGACGATCGAGCTCAACAAGCCGTTCGCCGGCTTCGTCGCCTCGCTCTCGCTCCCGGCCTTCGCCATGCAGAGCCCCTCGGCGAT
The DNA here is from genome assembly GCF_013410135.1 of Microbacterium sp. JAI119. Lineage (NCBI taxonomy): Bacteria > Bacillati > Actinomycetota > Actinomycetes > Micrococcales > Microbacteriaceae > Microbacterium > Microbacterium sp. JAI119. Next base: position 476,093 of record NZ_JACCCK010000002.1, on the reverse strand, counting down.
GCAGGAGTTCGGTGCGGATGAGGTCAGCGGTTCCGCCGAGGCCCCGCAGCTGTCCGAGTACGCCATGGGCCACCCGGTCGGCACCGGCCCCTACGCCTTCGACGAGTGGGCGCCGGGCGAGCAGGTCACGCTCAAGTCCTACGACGGGTACTGGGGCGAGAAGGGGCAGATCGACGAGATCATCTTCCGCACGATCGACGACCCGACCGCACGCCGCCAGGCGCTCGAATCCGGCTCGATCGACGGCTACGACCTCGTCGGACCGGCCGACACCAAGGCTCTCGAGGACGACGGCTTCACGATGGTGTCGCGCCCGCCGTTCACGATCCTGTACCTCGCCTTCAACCAGGCGGTGCCGGAGCTGCAGGACCCGAAGGTGCGTGAGGCGCTCTCGTACGCGGTCGACAAGGACGCGCTGATCAGCCAGGTGCTGCCGGAGGGCACGCAGAAGGCCATCGAGTTCGTCCCCGAGGTCGTCAACGGCTACAACCCCGATGTCACGACCTACGACTACGACCCCGAGAAGGCGAAGTCGCTGCTGGCCGAGGCGGGCTACACCGAGGCGAACCCGCTGAAGCTCACCTTCAACTACCCGGTCAACGTGTCGCGTCCGTACATGCCGGACCCCGAGCAGATCTTCACCGTGCTGTCGTCGCAGCTGTCAGAGGTCGGCGTCGAGACCACCCCGGTCTCGGAGGAGTGGGTCGAATACCTCGACCGCACCACCGGCACCTCGGACCATGGCATCCACCTGCTCGGCTGGACCGGTGACTACAACGACACCGACAACTTCGTCGGCGTCTTCTTCGGCCAGCAGAGCTCCGAGTGGGGCTTCGACAACCCCGAGCTGTTCCAGAAGCTGAACGAGGCGCGCGGCGTCTCGAACCTCGAGGACCAGACGGCGCTGTACGAGGAGATCAACGAGATGGTCGCCCAGTTCATCCCCGGTGTTCCGCTCGCGCACCCGGCGCCGACCCTGGCGTTCGACCCGCGCGTGAAGAGCTACCCCGCCAGCCCGGTGAACGACGAGGTCTTCACGGACATCGTCCTCACCAAGTAGGCCTGACCACTTGATACGTCGTTCCCCGGTCCCACCCCTTCGGCGGGACCGGGGAACGACGTACCTTCTGATCGACGGAGATCTTCGTGCTGCGCACCATCGGCAGGCGACTGCTGTTCCTCATCCCCACCCTGTTCGGGCTCAGCATCCTGCTGTTCGCCTGGGTCAGGGCCCTTCCCGGCGGCCCCGCGGTCGCCCTGCTCGGCGAGAAGGCCACACCCGAGGCCGTCGCCAGAGTCAACGAGCTCTACGGCTTCGACAAGCCGCTCATCGAGCAGTACTTCATCTGGATCGGGCGGCTCCTCCAAGGAGACTTCGGAACCTCCATCCAGACCAACCGTCCGGTGACCGAGGAGTTCATGCGGCGCTTCCCCGCGACGCTCGAGCTCAGCGTGATGGCGCTCATCTTCGCGGTCGGCATCGGCATCCCGCTCGGATACTGGGCCGCCCGCCGCCACGGCAAGTTCACCGACCACGCATCCGTGGTGCTGAGCCTGATCGGCATCACCATCCCGGTGTTCTTCCTCGCCTTCATCCTGAAGTACGTCTTCGCGGTGCAGCTGGGCTGGCTGCCGTCGGACGGACGACAGAATCCACGAATAGACGCGACCCATCCCACCGGGTTCTATGTGTGGGACGGCATTATCACCGGAGAGTTCGATGCCGCATGGGATGCGATCCTGCACCTGATCCTCCCGGCGCTCGCGCTGGGTACGATCCCGCTCGCGATCATCGTCCGCATCACCAGGGCCAGTGTCCTGGAGGTGCAGAACGCGGACTACGTGCGCACCGGTCGGGCCAAGGGCGTCGGTGCGCCGACGCTGCGCAACCGCTTCATCCTGCGCAACGCCATGCTCCCGGTGATCACCACGATCGGCCTGCAGACCGGGCTGCTGATATCCGGGGCGGTGCTCACCGAGACGGTGTTCGCCTTCCCGGGCATCGGCTCGTTCCTGGCGAGGGCGATCTTCACCAGGGACTTCCCGGTCCTCCAGGGGTTCATCATCTTCATCGCGATCGCGTATGCGCTGATCAACCTGGCGGTCGACGTCTCCTACAGCTTCATCGACCCGAGAGTGAGGGTCCAGTGATGTCCCTCTCCATCGTCCGAAAGGAGGCGGTCGCATGACCATCGCACTCCCGCCCGCCCAAGGTCCCTCGGCGGAGAGCGGCGGCAGCATCGACACCGTCGCCATCGCCCAGGCCGACCTGAAGAACGGCTCCGGCGGCTTCTGGCGGGATGTGTTCCGCCGCCTCCGCCGCAATCCGACGGCATGGATCGGCGCGGCCATCGTGGTGGCGTTCCTGCTCATCGCCGCTCTCGCACCTCTGATCGCTCCCTACCCGGAGACGGCGCTGCCCGGCGCGAAGTACATCACGCCGACCTACATCCCGGGGCCGGGGGAGCTGCCGCAGTTCCCGCTGGGCCTCGACCGCTTCGGCGGCGACGTGCTGTCCAAGCTCATCTGGGGTGCGCAGGCGTCGCTCATGATCGGTGTCATCTCCACCGCGATGGGCCTGGTCGGCGGCATGATCCTCGGGTTGCTCGCCGGCACGTTCGGCGGATGGGTGGACACGCTCATCATGCGCATCGTCGACATCATCCTGTCGGTGCCGAACCTGCTGTTGGCCGTCTCGATCGCTGCGATCCTCGGGCAGACGCCCTTCGCGATCATGATCGCGATCGGGGCGTCGCAGGTGCCGATCTTCGCCCGGCTGCTGCGCGCATCCATGCTGCAGCAGCGCTCCAGCGACTACGTGCTCTCGGCGCAGACGCTCGGTCTCGGCCGCGGCAAGATCACCATGTCGCACGTGCTGCCCAACGCCATCGGCCCCGTGATCGTGCAGGGGACCCTGACGCTCGCCACCGCCGTGATCGATGCGGCGGCGCTGTCGTTCCTCGGCCTCGGCGGAGGCCGCCCGGAGACGGCCGAGTGGGGGCGCATGCTCACCTACGCACAGGCCGAGCTCGCCATCGCACCCTGGCTCGCCTTCCTGCCCGGCATCTGCATCGCCGTCACGGCGCTCGGCTTCACCCTGCTGGGTGAGGCGCTGCGCGAGGCGATGGACCCACGGACGAGGGCGCGATGAGCGCCGCGAAGGAGAAGCAGATGTCGACCGAGCCGTTGCTGTCGGTCCAGGGCCTCGCCGTGGACTTCGCCACCATGGACGGCGTCGTGCACGCGGTCGAGGGCGTCGACCTCGAGATCCGTCCCGGTGAGACGGTCGCGATCGTGGGAGAGTCCGGTTCGGGCAAATCCACCACCGCGATGGCCATCATCGGGTTGCTCGCCGGGGGAGGCCGGATCGCCTCCGGCAGCATCCGCCTCGACGGGAAGGAGATCTCCCGAGCGCCGGAGAACGAACTGCGCACGATCCGCGGCCGCGACATCGGCCTCGTGCCGCAGGACCCGATGTCGAACCTGAACCCGGTGGCGAAGATCGGCACACAGGTGGCGGAGACGCTGCTCGCGCACGGCCTCGCCACGCGGCAGAACGTGCAGGCGAAGGTGGTCGAGGCCCTGACTGCCGCAGGGCTCCCTGATCCGGCGCGGCGCGCGAAGCAATACCCGCACGAGTTCTCCGGAGGCATGCGCCAGCGGGCGCTCATCGCGATCGGTCTGGCCTGCAAGCCGCGCCTGCTGATCGCCGACGAGCCCACCAGCGCCCTCGACGTCACCGTGCAGCAGACCATCCTCGATCAGATCGGGCAGATGACGCGCGAGCTGGGAACGGCGGTGCTGCTCATCACCCACGACCTGGGACTCGCTGCCGAGCGCGCGGAACGGGTGATCGTGATGCACCGCGGCAAGGTCGTGGAGCAGGGCGATGCTCGGCAGATCCTGGAGGATCCGCAGCATCCGTACACGCAGTCGCTCGTGAAGGCGGCACCCTCGGTGGCGGCGGCCCGTCTGCGGCCGGAGGCGTTCCGGGTGCAGGAGCCGGTGGACTCGGCGACGGACGCTTCGACAGGATCAGCGACCCCCGGGGTTCCCGGCTCCCAGGGCTCGTCGAAGGGCAACATCGTCGAGATCGAGAACCTCACCAAGGTCTACCCGGTACGCGGCCGTGGGGAGGACTTCGTCGCGGTCGACGACGTGTCGCTGGTGATCCCGCGCGGGGAGACGGTCGCGATCGTGGGGGAGTCCGGTTCGGGCAAGACCACGACCGCGCGGATGCTGCTCAAGGTGATCGAGCCCACGAGCGGGCTGATCCGCTACGAGGGCAAGGACATCGCGTCGCTGAGCCGGGCGGAGACGAAGGACTTCCGCCAGCGGGTGCAGCCCATCTTCCAGGACCCGTACTCGAGCCTGAACCCGATGTTCACGATCGAGCGGCTGATCGCCGAACCGTTGGAGTTCTACAAGCGGGGGAGCACTGCGGATCGTCGCAAGCGCGTGCGGCAACTGCTCGACGACGTGGCGCTGCCGCAGTCCATGCTGCGTCGCTACCCGTCCGAGCTCTCAGGCGGTCAGCGGCAGCGCGTCGCGATCGCCCGTGCGCTCGCGCTCTCGCCCGATCTGATCGTGTGCGACGAGCCCGTGTCGGCGCTCGACGTGCTCGTGCAGGATCAGATCCTGAAGCTGCTCGGCGACCTGCAGAGCGAGTACGGCCTGAGCTACCTGTTCATCTCGCACGACCTCGCGGTGGTGCGCCTGATCAGCGACTACGTGTGCGTCATGAAGGACGGGAAGCTGGTGGAGGCCGCGACCTCGGAGGAGATCTTCACGAACCCGCGCGACCCCTACACGAGGCGTCTGCTGGCGTCGATCCCGGGCAACGAGCTGAACATCGCCTCCTGAGGCCCCGTTCGCCGACACCCAACCCGCCCGCCGAGACCCATCGCCGCAGACGTCTGCGGCGATGGGTCTCGGCGCTGACGGTGGGTGTGGACGACTCCGGCGGGGTGCCAATACCGCAGGTTCGAAGATTGGTCAAGGATTGCGCTTGCCATGTCGCAGAATCGTGCGTATAGTTGGTAGTTGCGCTCGCTTCTCCCTGCCCTCATATGGTGGTCGGCATCTGTTGAGTTCCCGGGCGCACACTCCACCTGACGACAAAGGAATCGAGAAGCCCTGCGGGGCTCACGGAGGTTATTCCCTTGGCTGCTGCTCGCAACGCATCCACATCCACCACCACCAAGAACGGACGCGGAGCTTCCCGTCTTTCGTTCGCCAAGATCTCCGACACGCTGACGGTCCCTGACCTTCTCGCCCTGCAGACCGAGTCCTTCGGTTGGCTGGTCGGCAACGACGCCTGGAAGGCGCGCGTGGCCGAGGCCAAGGCCGCCGGTCGTACCGACGTGAACGAGAACAGCGGCCTCGGCGAGATCTTCGAGGAGATCTCTCCGATCGAGGACCTCGGCGAGACGATGCAGCTGTCGTTCACGAACCCGTACCTCGAGCCGGAGAAGTACTCGATCGAGGAGTGCAAGGAGCGTGGCAAGACCTACGCCGCTCCGCTGTACGTCGAGGCCGAGTTCATGAACCACCTCACGGGTGAGATCAAGACCCAGACGGTCTTCATGGGCGACTTCCCGCTCCAGACCGACAAGGGCACGTTCATCATCAACGGCTCCGAGCGCGTCGTCGTCTCGCAGCTCGTGCGCTCGCCGGGTGTCTACTTCGACAAGACCCCCGACAAGACGAGTGACAAGGACATCGTCTCGGCGCGCGTCATCCCGAGCCGTGGTGCATGGCTCGAGTTCGAGATCGACAAGCGCGACCAGGTCGGCGTGCGTGTCGACCGCAAGCGCAAGCAGTCCGTCACGGTCTTCCTCAAGGCGCTGGGCATGACCAGCGAGGAGATCCTGGCCGAGTTCGCCGGCTACACCTCGATCGAGGAGACGCTCGCGAAGGACACGATCGTCACGAAGGAAGATGCTCTCCGCGACATCTACCGCAAGCTCCGTCCGGGCGAGCAGGTCGCAGCCGAAGCCGCGCGTGCGCTTCTCGACAACTTCTACTTCAACCCGAAGCGCTACGACCTCGCCAAGGTCGGTCGCTACAAGATCAACCACAAGCTGGGCCTCGACCAGCCGCTGACCTCGTCGGTGCTCACCGTCGAGGACATCGTGGCCACGATCAAGTACCTCGTGCGTCTGCACGCAGGCACCGAGGAGACCTTCACCGGTATCCGCGGCGGCAAGAAGGCCGAGATCCGTCTCGCGACCGACGACATCGACAACTTCGGCAACCGTCGCATCCGCGCGGTCGGCGAGCTCATCCAGAACCAGGTCCGCACGGGTCTGTCCCGCATGGAGCGCGTCGTCCGCGAGCGCATGACCACGCAGGACATCGAGGCCATCACGCCGCAGACCCTGATCAACGTGCGCCCCGTCGTCGCCGCGATCAAGGAGTTCTTCGGAACCTCGCAGCTGTCGCAGTTCATGGACCAGAACAACCCGCTCGCGGGTCTGACGAACAAGCGTCGTCTCTCCGCGCTCGGCCCCGGTGGTCTCTCGCGTGACCGCGCCGGTGTCGAGGTCCGTGACGTCCACCCGTCGCACTACGGCCGCATGTGCCCGATCGAGACTCCTGAAGGCCCGAACATCGGTCTGATCGGTGCGCTCGCGACGTTCGCGCGCATCAACTCGTTCGGCTTCATCGAGACCCCGTACCGCAAGGTCGTCGACGGTGTCGTCACCGAGCAGATCGACTACCTGACGGCTTCCGAAGAGGTCGACTTCAACATCGCGCAGGCCAACGCCCCGCTCGATGCCAAGGGTCGCTTCGTCGAGAGCCACGTCCTGGCACGCCCGAAGGGCGGCAGCGGCGAGGTCGACATGTTCCTCCCCGAGGACATCGGCTACATCGACGTCTCGCCGCGCCAGATGGTGTCCGTCGCGACCTCGCTCGTCCCCTTCCTCGAGCACGACGATGCACAGCGCGCCCTCATGGGTGCCAACATGCAGCGTCAGGCCGTGCCGCTGCTGCGCAGCGACTCGCCGCTCGTCGGAACCGGTATGGAGGGCTACACGGCCATCGACGCCGGTGACGTGATCACCGCCGAGAAGGCCGGTGTCGTCTCCGAGGTCTCCGCGGACCGCGTCGTGGTCATGCTCGACGAGGGCGGAACGCAGGAGTACCACCTGCGCAAGTTCGACCGCTCGAACCAGGGCACGTCCTACAACCAGAAGGTCGTCGTCAACGCCGGTGAGCGCGTCGAGGTCGGAGAGGTCATCGCCGATGGCCCCGCCACCGAGAACGGCGAGCTGGCCCTCGGGAAGAACCTCCTCGTCGCGTTCATGACGTGGGAGGGCTACAACTTCGAGGACGCGATCATCCTGAGCCAGGACCTGGTGAAGGACGACACCCTCTCCTCGATCCACATCGAGGAGTACGAGGTCGACGCCCGCGACACCAAGCTCGGCAAGGAGGAGATCACCCGTGACCTCCCCAACGTCAGCCCGGAGCTGCTGAAGGACCTCGACGAGCGCGGCATCATCCGCATCGGTGCCGAGGTCCGCCCCGGCGACATCCTCGTCGGCAAGGTCACGCCGAAGGGTGAGACCGAGCTGTCGGCCGAGGAGCGTCTGCTCCGCGCGATCTTCAACGAGAAGAGCCGCGAGGTCCGCGACACGTCCCTGAAGGTGCCTCACGGCGAGCAGGGCACGATCATCGCGGTCAAGGAGTTCAACGCCGAGGACGGCGACGACGAGCTCGGCTCCGGCGTCAACCGCCGCGTCGTGGTCTACATCGCCCAGAAGCGCAAGATCACCGAGGGTGACAAGCTCGCCGGCCGTCACGGCAACAAGGGTGTCATCGCGAAGATCCTCCCGATCGAGGACATGCCGTTCATGGCGGACGGCACCCCGGTCGACATCGTCCTGAACCCGCTCGGCATCCCGGGTCGAATGAACTTCGGCCAGGTGCTCGAGACCCACCTCGGGTGGATCGCGAAGCAGGGCTGGAAGGTCGAGGGCACACCGGAGTGGGCAGTGCGTCTGCCGGAGCAGGCCTTCGAGGCAGCCCCCGGCACGAAGGTCGCGACCCCGGTGTTCGACGGTGCGAGCGAGGAGGAGATCGCAGGTCTCCTCGACGCGACCATCCCGACCCGCGACGGTGTCCGTCTGATCGACTCCACCGGAAAGGCCCAGATGTTCGACGGCCGCTCCGGCGAGCCGTTCCCGGCCCCGATCTCGGTCGGCTACATGTACATCCTGAAGCTGCACCACCTGGTCGACGACAAGATCCACGCACGTTCCACGGGTCCCTACTCGATGATCACCCAGCAGCCGCTCGGTGGTAAGGCGCAGTTCGGTGGACAGCGCTTCGGTGAGATGGAGGTGTGGGCCCTCGAGGCCTACGGCGCCGCGTACGCGCTCCAGGAGCTCCTCACGATCAAGTCCGACGACATCCTCGGCCGCGTCAAGGTGTACGAGGCGATCGTCAAGGGCGAGAACATCCAGGAGCCGGGCATCCCCGAGTCCTTCAAGGTGCTCATGAAGGAGATGCAGTCGCTCTGCCTGAACGTCGAGGTCCTCTCGGCCGACGGCACGCTGGTCAACCTCCGCGACACCGACGATGAGGCGTTCCGCGCCGCAGAGGAACTCGGTATCAACATCTCCAGCCGCTTCGAGGCCGCCTCGATCGACGAGATCTAATCCTTCGGAGGGCCCGGGACCCACGTCTCGGGCCCCCCGAAGCAGACTTCTCAAAAAGAATTTCCGACACAGGAGAACTAGTGCTCGAGTCCACAACTTTCGATGAGCTTCGCATCGGCCTGGCGACCGCAGACCACATCCGCGCGTGGTCCTACGGCGAGGTCAAGAAGCCCGAAACCATCAACTACCGCACCCTCAAGCCGGAGAAGGACGGTCTCTTCGGAGAGCAGATCTTCGGCCCGTCCCGCGACTGGGAGTGCGCCTGCGGCAAGTACAAGCGCGTCCGCTTCAAGGGCATCGTCTGCGAGCGCTGCGGCGTGGAGGTCACCAAGAGCTCCGTCCGTCGTGAGCGCATGGGTCACATCGAGCTCGCCGCTCCCGTCACCCACATCTGGTACTTCAAGGGCGTGCCCTCGCGCCTGGGCTACCTGCTCGACATGGCACCGAAGGACCTCGAGAAGGTCATCTACTTCGCCGCCTACATGGTCATCTCGGTCGATGAGGAAGCTCGTCACCGCGACCTGGGCACGCAGGAGAACAACATCCGTCTCGAGCTGAAGACGCTCGGCGACCGCCGCGACGCCAAGATCGCGGAGCGCCTGGCCAAGCTGGAGGAGGAGCTCGCTGCTCTCGAGGCGGAGGGTGCCAAGGCCGACGCCAAGAAGAAGGTCAAGGACGCCGCCGAGAAGGAGATGTCGCTCATCCGCAAGGGTGCCGACGAGGCGATCCTGAAGCTGGAGCGCGTGTGGGAGGACTTCCGCACGCTCGAGGTCGGCGCACTCCGTCCGGAGGACGACGTCTTCCACGAGCTGCAGGACCGCTTCGGTCAGTACTTCGAGGCCTACATGGGTGCCGAGTCGATCCAGCGTCGCCTCGCGGCGTTCGACCTCGAGGCCGAGGCGGAGAACCTGCGTCTGCAGATCTCCGAGGGCAAGGGCCAGCGCAAGATCCGTGCGATCAAGCGCCTGAAGGTCGTCAGCTCGTTCCTCGAGACCGGCATGAGCCCGGCGTCGATGGTCCTGGACGTCGTCCCGGTCATCCCGCCGGAGCTGCGCCCGATGGTCCAGCTCGACGGTGGCCGCTTCGCGACCTCCGACCTGAACGACCTGTACCGCCGCGTGATCAACCGCAACAACCGTCTTCGTCGTCTGATCGACCTCGGTGCCCCCGAGATCATCGTCAACAACGAGAAGCGCATGCTGCAGGAGGCCGTGGACGCACTGTTCGACAACGGTCGCCGTGGTCGCCCCGTCACCGGTACCGGCAACCGTGCCCTGAAGTCGCTCAGCGACATGCTGAAGGGTAAGCAGGGTCGTTTCCGTCAGAACCTGCTCGGAAAGCGTGTCGACTACTCCGGCCGTTCGGTCATCATCGTCGGCCCGCAGCTCAAGCTGCACCAGTGCGGTCTGCCCAAGCAGATGGCTCTGGAGCTCTTCAAGCCGTTCGTCATCAAGCGTCTGATCGACCTCGGTCACTCGCAGAACATCAAGGCCGCCAAGCGTGCCGTCGAGCGCACCCGTCCCGAGGTCTGGGACGTGCTCGAGGAGATCATCCGCGAGCGTCCGGTGCTGCTCAACCGTGCACCCACCCTGCACCGTCTGGGCATCCAGGCGTTCGAGCCCCAGCTCGTCGAGGGCAAGGCCATCCAGCTGCACCCGCTCGTCTGCGCGGCGTTCAACGCCGACTTCGACGGTGACCAGATGGCTGTCCACCTGCCCCTGTCGGTCGAGGCTCAGGCCGAGGCCCGCGTGCTGATGCTCGCGTCGAACAACATCCTGAAGCCGTCGGACGGCCGTCCGGTCACCCTGCCTTCGCAGGACATGATCATCGGTCTGCACCACCTGACCACGGTCAAGGAAGGCGCGACCGGCGAGGGCCGTGCATTCGGTTCGGTGGGCGAGGCGATCCTGGCCAAGGACGAGGGCTCCCTCGACCTGCAGGCGAAGATCCGCATCCGCATCCCCGGCCTGACGTTCCTCGAGGGCGAAGCTCCCGAGGGCTACGAGCGTCACGGTCTCGTCGACGCCTCGCTGGGTCAGGCGATCTTCAACGACACGCTGCCGAAGGGCTACCCGTTCGTCCGCGAGCAGGCTGACAAGAACAAGCTGTCGCAGATCGTCAACAAGCTGGCCGAGGAGTACCCCAAGGTCGAGACGGCTGCGTCGCTGGACCGCATCAAGGACGCCGGCTTCTACTGGGCAACGCGCTCCGGTGTGACCGTCGCCCTGAGCGACATCCTCACGCCGCCGAACAAGGCGGAGATCGTCGCGGGCTACGAGAAGCAGGCCGCGAAGGTCCAGTCGCAGTACGAGAAGGGTCTGACGACCGACTCGGAGCGTCGCCAGGAGCTCATCAAGATCTGGACCGAGGCCACAGACGAGGTTCAGGCCGCCATGAAGGCGAACTTCCCCGAGGACAACACCATCAACCGCATGGTGTCGTCGGGTGCTCGTGGTAACTGGCTGCAGATCCGGAACATCGCCGGTATGCGTGGTCTGGTGAACAACCCCAAGGGTGAGATCATCCCGCGTCCGATCATCTCCTCGTACCGCGAGGGTCTGTCGGTTGCGGAGTACTTCATCGCGACGCACGGTACCCGTAAGGGTCTCGCCGACACCGCTCTGCGTACCGCCGACTCGGGTTACCTGACCCGTCGTCTGGTGGACGTCTCGCAGGACGTCATCATCCGCGAAGAGGACTGCGGCACGTCGAAGGGCCTCGAGCTCCCGATCGCCGCTCCGAACTCGCAGGGTGAGCTGGTGCGCGACGCGAACGTCGAGAACTCGGTGTTCGCCCGTACGCTGGCCTCGGCCGTGGTCGACAGCAAGGGCGAGGTTCTCGCCGAAGCCGGTGAGGACGTCGGTGACGTGCTGATCGACAAGCTCGTCGCTCTGGGTGTCGAGACCATCAAGGTGCGCTCGGTCCTGACCTGCGACTCCGCCGTCGGTGTGTGTGCACAGTGCTACGGCCGTTCGCTCGCGACCGGAAAGACCGTCGACATCGGCGAGGCCGTCGGCATCATCGCGGCCCAGTCGATCGGTGAGCCCGGTACCCAGCTGACGATGCGTACCTTCCACACGGGTGGTTCGGCATCGGCGGATGACATCACGCAGGGTCTGCCCCGCGTGCAGGAGCTCTTCGAGGCGCGTACCCCCAAGGGCGCGTCGCCGATCGCCGAGGCCGACGGCCGCATCGCGATCGACGAGACCGACAAGGGCAAGAAGGTCATCCTCACGCCCGACAGCGGCGACGAGCCCGTCATCTACCCGGTGCTGAAGCGTGCCACGCTTCTCGTCGAGGACGGGCAGCACGTCACGGTCGGTCAGCCGATCCTGGTGGGCACGCTCGACCCCAAGGAGATCATGCGCGTCATGGGTGCTCGCGAGGTGCAGCGTTACCTCGTCGGCGGCGTCCAGGGCGTGTACCGCTCGCAGGGTGTGCCGATCCACGACAAGCACATCGAGGTCATCGTCCGTCAGATGCTCCGCAAGGTCACCGTCGTCGATCACGCCGACACGACCCTGCTCCCGGGTGAGATGGTCGACCTCAAGCGCTACCAGTCGATCAACCGCGAGGCTGTGGCAGAGGGCAAGCGCCCCGCGTCCGGCCGTCCGGAGCTGATGGGTATCACGAAGGCGTCGCTCGCGACCGAGTCGTGGCTGTCGGCCGCCTCCTTCCAGGAGACGACCCGCGTGCTCACCGAGGCTGCGATGCAGGGCAAGCGCGACCCGCTGGTCGGTCTCAAGGAGAACGTCATCATCGGTAAGCTCATCCCCGCCGGAACCGGTCTCTCGAAGTACCGCGACGTCACGGTCGAGGCCACAGAGGAAGCCAAGAGCGAGCGCTACCCGAACCGGATCTTCGCATCCGACGGTGCGTACGCCGATGGTGACTTCGGCTACGTCGACTTCGACGCGTTCTCGACGGACGACATCACCCCAGGCACCTACAACTGATTGAGGTTGTCGAGCGACGAAGTCGCGACACAACTGAGTGCTGAGTGACGAAGAAGGCCCCAGGGTTCGCCTTGGGGCCTTCTTCGTGCCCGGGTTTCACGCCATGCCGTCGACGGGGCTCCGGGCGCGGCGGGGTCAGTCGAAGATGTGCTCGATGATGCTCGAGGTGTAACCGGTCGGCGCCAGGTTCGAGTAGCGGGTGTCGATCATGACGTCGTCACGCCAGAACAGGGTGCGGCCGTCCGTCACGGGGTACTGCTCGTTGGGCCAGGTCTTCTCGCATCGGGTGCCGCCGTCCGGCGTGAAGCAGGAGAAGCCCTCGTTGTCGGCGAGTGCATTGAGCATGTCGAGCGCGGGACCGCGGTTCATCCGCGAGATGGTGGTCGTGAGCCTCGTGGTGTCTGCGCGCGGGTCGGCCCAATTGCAGGTGAGGGCGCCGTCCGCACCCACGCCCGAGGGTCCGAAGGCGGCGTCGTTGAGCGGGATGTCTCCGAGCTCGGCGAGCACGGATTCCGACAGGATCGCGCGGCAGTCTGTCGGGAGCGTGACGGCCTTGGCGGTGGGCGTGGGGGAGGGCGTTCCGGGCCCCTCCGTGCTGGTCGAGTCCGGGCTGGGCGCGTCGCTCGCTGCTGAGGGCGCCGAGGACCCTGCTCCCGCGCCGGCTTGCGGAGTGCACGCCGTGAGGGCGATGAGGAGCGAGAGGGCCACGGCGGCGCCGGCGAGGCGGGGGTTCATGGCCACACCGTACTGCCCTCCGGCGTCGGGACGCGAGAGGATCGCGGTGTTGTCAGGGCGTCCCGGCACCGCGATAGTGTCAGCGGGTGAGCAACGTGACTTCTGCTGCCGGTTCCGTGGTCGTGATCGGCGATGCCCTGATCGATGAGATCCGTGATGATTCGGGGGTGCGCGAGCTCGTCGGCGGCGCTGCGCTGAATGTGGCCGTCGGCCTTCGTCGGCTGGGGGTCGACACCACGCTGATCGCGATGGTCGGTGACGATGAAGCGGGCGCCCACATCCGCGAGTACCTCGGGGATCACGGGGTGCGCCTGATCTCGAGCGAGGCCCCGCACGGCTCCTCTCGTGCCGTCGTACAGCGCGCGTCGAATGGCGAGCCGCAGTACGTGTTCAATGAGGCGGCGCAGAAGCGCAGCATCCGATACTCCGATGAGGCACGTCAGGCGATCTCCGACGCCGCGCTCGTCGCCATCAGCTGCTTCCCCTTCGATGTGCCGGCAGAGGTCGATGCCCTGGTCGATGCCCTGGGCGATGCGAGGGTCGCCGTCGACCCGAACCCGCGCACCGGGATGCTCAGCGATCGCGAGGAGTTCGTCCGCGGGTTCGAGCGGCTGGCGACGTCGGCGGCCGTCGTCAAGGTCGGCGCGGATGATGCAGCGATCCTCTACGACGGCGACCTGGACGCACTGCGGGGGCGCCTGCGAGACCTCGGAGCCGCTGCCGTACTGGCGACCGCGGGAGCGGAAGGTGCCATGATCGATGCGGACGCCGGTGTCGTCTCCGCGCCCATCGCCCAGCTTCCCGGAGCCGTGATCGACACCGTCGGGGCGGGTGACGCGACGCTCGCGGCGGTCTCCGAGGGCCTGGTCTCGGCGTCGCCGTCCGACCTGGCGCAGTGGCGCGTGCTCCTGCTGCGAGCCATGGACATCGCCGCTGCGACCTGCCGCGCAGAGGGCGGCCTGCTGCGGACTCCGGAGTCTCTGGCCGACTCGGGGCGGGGCGTGAACGGCAGCTGACGTTTCGATTTCTTGCACCCGCCTCGGACAGGTATGCTTGTCTCTCGTGCCCCCGGTTGGCTGTTCAAGTCGGACGGGTGCGCTCTGGCGAGTTACCCAAGCGGCCAAAGGGATCTGACTGTAAATCAGACTGCACTGCATTCGGGGGTTCGAATCCCTCACTCGCCACCAGAATCAAGGCCCCGAGATCCGCGGATACACGCGAGATTCGGGGCCTTAGCTGTTCCTCGAACCAGCCGCGCGACCTCCACGTGACACGGCCGGTCAGGGCGAGCCCGATCCCGGGCACCCGCGACGGCGTTCCGAGCATCCACACGGGTCGGCGTGCGTATCCGACGTCACCGCCGTCGTCGCCTGGCCACGTCCGCTGCACGGCCCTCGACGGAGCGGACCGTGTGAAGGGGGGACCGGACCTGCATCGCACGTCGACGGGCTCGACGAAGTCTCCCTGTTACGCGTCGTGAAGCCGGATATCCATCGACGACGAACGGTGACTGCGGACGGGCTGCAGGTGCGGGCGAGCCCATAGATTTCGGGCAGAAGTCGACCCGAGGAGTCCCGTGCACACCGTCAGCATCCCAGCCGTCGCGCCATCGGCGCAGACGAGCATCACCCTGGCCGGGCGACCAGTCTCCCGGCTCGGCTTCGGCGCCGCCCGGCTCACCGCAGGTGACGGATGGGGGCGCGCCTCCGACGAGGGCGAGCCACGTCGGCTCCTGCGTGCGGCGATCGACGAGGGATACGACTACGTCGACTCCGCCGATGCGCTCGGTCCCGGCATCAGCGACGAGATCATCGGAGACGTCGTCCGTCCCTCTGAGAAGGTGCTCGTCGCGTCGAAGGTCGGGATGCTGCGCACCGGTCCGCACGGGTGGGGTGTGCTCGGCCGACCGGACTATCTCCGTCAGCAGGTGCACGCCACGCTGCTCCGACTGCGCCGGGATCAGATCCCCCTGCTGTACCTGCACCGCATCGACCCTGCCGTCCCGCTCGCCGATCAGTGGGGAACGCTGCGCGAGCTCCGCGACGAGGGGCTGATCGGTCACCTCGGTGTGTGCGAGCCGGACCTCATCCAGCTCGACGAACTGGTCGAAATCGAGGTGCCGGCGGCCGTGCAGAGCCTGTACAACATCGCGGCGCCGGCGAACGCGGTGGTCGCCGACAGAGCCGCGGAGCTGGGCGTGCCCTTCGTCGCCTACTGGGCGCTGATCGGTCGTGGGCTGGCGCGCAGCGAGTACGACCGGGTCTTCCGGGTGCTCGGCGCGGGGGGAGCACCGTTCGGATTGTCGGCAGCGCAGACCGCCCTCGCCTGGGCGCTGAGCACGCGTCCGAACGGACTCGCCCTCGTCGGGTCGCGCTCCCTCCGACACCTCGCCGAGAATCGACGTGCCCTGGAGTTGCGACTGCCGGATGATGTGACGAGTCGGCTGGCAACCGAGGTCGCCGATGCGCTCGGCGGCGTCGCCTTCGACCCGCGTCGCACGGCGGAGGACGAGAGATGAGCCTCGACATCCGACCCGGCACAGACCCGCTCGACGCGTATCTGGCCTTCGACACCGCCGCACCGCAGCGGGGGAGCATCCCCGCCGATGCCTCGATCGAGAGTGCCTTCGACGGTGCCGCGGACGGCACGCACGACCGCATCGCCGCGTCGGTGAGGGCTCTGCGCCCCGAGCTCGTCGCGCTCGCCACCGATCTGTACGAAAACCCCGAGATCGGCTTCCAGGAGGTCTACTCCTCCGGACGCATCGCCGACCTCCTCGACGCACACGGCATCGACGTCCAGCGCGGAGCCTTCGGACTCGACACCGCTTTCCGGGCCACGGTGGGCGAGGGCGACGCGCACTTCGCGATCATCGCGGAGTACGACGCGCTGCCGGAGGTCGGTCATGCGTGCGGGCACAACATCATCGCCGGTCAGGCAGTCGGAGCCTTCCTGGCGGCACGGGATCATCTCGCGCCGGGCGGAGGGCGCCTGTCGATCATCGGTACCCCGGCCGAGGAAGGCGGGGCGGGCAAGGAGCTCATCATCCGCGCCGGCGGTTTCGACGACGTGGATGCCGCGGCGATGGTGCACCCGGGCGGAGGTACCAGTGTCTCCCCGGTGTATGGAGGCGGCACGAGCGGCGTGCGCCGCGTGCGGGTGACCTACCGCGGTCGCGCGGCCCACGCCGCGCTCAGTCCGTACCTCGGTCTCAACGCGCTCGACGCCGTGGTCACCGCCTACCAGGGCGTGGCGCAGCTGCGTCAGCACATCCTGCCCGTCGACCGGATCCACGGCATCATCACCGACGGCGGCGCGGCGGCCAACGTCGTGCCGGAGCGCGCCGCTGCGGAGTTCCTCATCCGCTCGACCGAGGTGGCGACGTTGAACGCCTTGACGCAGCGAGTGGTCGACATCCTCGAAGCGGCGGCGCTCAGCACCGGCACCACGGCGGAGCTGGACGTCGACTTCGAGCCGCCCTACCTCCCGCTGCGCCCGAACGTCGAGCTGAACAAGCGCTGGGCCACCGCCCTCACCCGGCAGGGCAGATCCGTCCCCGTACGGCCGGCGGTCGTGCGGCAGGGCGGCCCATCGACAGACATGGGCAACGTCAGTCAGTTCATCCCGGCGATACACCCGGCGCTCGGTCTGGGCGCGGCCTCCGACGTGCTGCCCCACAACGCCGCCTTCGCGGATGCCACCGTGCGTCCTCCTGCGTTCGACACGCTGGTCGACGGTGCGATCGGTCTCGCCGCGACAGCACTCGACTACCTCGCCGACGAGGGGCTGCAGGCGGCGGTCTCCGCCGAGTTCGTCGCGACCGGTGGACGGTACCGCTGGGGGGACGGATGACGGCGACAGCAGCGCTCGCACCGGCCACCCGGGTGCGCGGCCTCCGTTTCGGGGGGTGGCTGCCGTTCACCCTGCACCGGCTGCTCGACGCGGTGATCGTGCTCTGGGCAGCGGCGACCCTCGCTTTCGTGGCGCTCAAGCTGATTCCCGGCGATCCGCTCGACAGCCTGCTCGCCGGGGTGCTCGATGCGCCGCCGGAGCTGCGCCAACAGGTCGCCGCGTATTACGGCCTCGACCAACCCGTGTTCGTGCAGTACCTCACGTTCCTCGCGAACCTGGTGCAGGGGGATCTGGGGATCAGTTACCAACGCTCCGCCCCCGTCACACAGATCATCTTCTCCGAGCTCGGTGCGACGGTCGAGCTCACGGTGACCGCCATGGCGATCGCCGGCATCGTCGCGGTGGGACTCGCGCTCGCCACTTCCGGACGTCGCCGCTCGGCGCGTCTGGCTGCGCAGGCGATCGAGCTGGTCGCGATCTCGGTGCCGTCGTTCTGGCTCGGCATCCTGCTGATGAACCTGCTCTCGTTCACGTTCCCGATCTTCCCGGCCTTCGGCGCCAATGGTCCCGCCTCCCTCGTGCTCCCCGCCGTCACCCTCTCGGTGCCGCTCATCGGGGTGCTCGCCCAGGTGCTCCGCGAGCGCATGGAGTACACGCTGCACGAGCCCTTCGTGACGACCGTCCTCGCCCGTGGTGTCTCGGAGAGTCGGCTGCGCTCGCACCACGTGCTGCGCCATGCCGCGATTCCGGCACTCACGCTGAGCACCCTGATCTTCGGCTCGCTGCTCAGCGGCGCAGCAGTGCTCGAGACCCTGTTCGCCCGTCCGGGCCTCGGCCGCATCGCCGTCTCCGCGGTCGCCGACCGCGACATCCCGGTGGTGCTGGGCACCGTGGTCTTCGCGGCCCTGGTGTTCGTGGTCGTGAACATCGTGGTCGACCTCGTGTACCCGCTGTTCGACCCGAGATTGAAGGAGGCGCGCTCATGACCGCTTCGGCCGTCCTGCAACCGGCCCCCGCCGACGGCCTCGTGCGCCGACGGGTGCATCCGCCGGTCGGCGTGCTCCTGGCGATCGCGGTGCTCGCCGCCCTGCTCGTGATCGGCCTCGCTCCTGGGGCCTTCACCTCATATGACCCGTTGCAGGGTGATCCGCTCTCCTCACTCCAGGCGCCGAGTGTGGCGCACCCCTTCGGTACCGATCAGCTCGGTCGCGACGTGCTCTCACGCGTTCTGCACGGCGCCCAGTACTCGCTCTCTCTGGGCCTGCTCGCGACGGCGATCGGCCTCGTCGGCGGCATCGTGCTCGGGGTCGCCGCCGGATACTCCCGCGGCTTGGCCGACCGGCTGATCAGCCGGTTCCTCGACATCCTGCTCGCCTTTCCCGAGGTGCTGCTCGCGCTGATCCTGATCACCGTGCTCGGCCCGGGGATGTCGAGCGTCATCTGGGCCGTCGGTATCGGCCGTATCCCCGGTGCGGCTCGCCTCGTGCGGTCTCAAGTGCTGCAGGTGCGCCGATCCTCCTACGTCTCGTCGGCCGTGGGGCTCGGGCTGCCGTCGCTCACGGTGGTCGCGCGGCACGTGGTTCCCAACAGTCTCGGCCCCGTGCTCGTCAACTCGGTGCTCGGCGTCGGGGTGTGCATCATCTTCGGCGCGTCGCTGAGCTTCCTCGGACTCGGTGCCGTGCCGCCCACCCCGGAATGGGGGCTGATGCTGTCGGAGGCCAGACAGTACCTCTCGCTCGCTCCGTGGGTCAGCGTCTGGCCCGGAGTCTTCATCACCCTGACCGTGGTCTCGGTCACGGTGACCGGCCGTTGGTGGCAGCAGAGCGTCGTCTCGCGGAGGAGGTCGCTGTGACCGTCGTCGATTCCCACCCCCTGGTGTCGACCGTCGACGAGGAAGCCAACGAGACGGCGATCGTCTCGGTGCGCGACCTGCGTGTGCGCTTCCCCGGGGCCGTTGCCCCTGCGGTCGACGGCGTGTCGTTCGCCGTCACTGCCGGACGCTGCGTGGCCCTGGTCGGTGAATCGGGGTCGGGCAAGAGTGTCACCGCGCGCAGTCTTCTCGGACTGTCCGGCCGCGGCGCGCAGATCACATCGACCGAGCTCCGCTACGGCGCGATCGACCTGAGGGGGCTGCGTGGTCGCGGATGGTGTGCCGTGCGGGGGAGTGGGATCGGCCTCGTGCATCAGGACGCGCTGGTCTCGCTCGATCCGCTGCGTCGGGTCGGAGCCGAGGTCGCCGAAGGTCTCGATGGCATCGGCTCCCGGCGGGCGCGTGCGGCCAACGTCGAGGAGCTGCTCGGTCGCGTCGGTGTCCCCGAGCCTCGGATGCGCGCGCAGCAGCGTCCGCATGAGCTCTCGGGTGGATTGCGACAGCGTGCTCTGATCGCGTCGGCCATCGCGGGTGGGCCGCGCGTGCTCATCGCGGATGAACCGACGACGGCGCTCGATGTCACGGTGCAGGCGCAGATCATCGATCTGCTGATCGAACTCAAGACCACCGGCACCGGCATCCTCCTGGTCAGCCACGACCTCGCCGTCGTGAGCCGCATCGCCGACGAGATCCTGGTGATGAACCAGGGCGTGGTCGTCGAGCGGGGAGCTCCACGCACGATCTTCGCCGACCCGCAGCATCCGTACACGCGTCGGCTCATCGACGCGATTCCGGCCGAGCATCGTCGCGGCACGCGTCTTTCGACCGCCCCGCTGCCGGTGCTGCAGGAGCGGCGGTCATCGGAGGCCACCCTGCAGAGCGCGACCCCCGTGATCGAAGCCCGCGGCCTCCACAAGACGTACCGCGCGCCCGGTGGTGTCCTCACGGCTCTCGACGACGTCTCCTTCGCCCTCCGCCGCGGCACCACCCTGGGCGTGGTCGGGGAGTCGGGCTCCGGCAAGTCCACGGCCGCGCAGATCGTCCTCGGCACCCTCGCCCCCGATCGCGGCGAGGTGGTGTTCGACGCGAAGCCCTGGTCGGGGATCCCCGAGCGGGAGCGACGAAGCCGGCGTCCGCGCATCCAGTCGATCTCCCAGGATCCGCTCAGCTCGTTCGACCCGCGCTATGACGTGGCCGCGTTGCTCGGTGAAGCGATCGCCGCGGGTGCTGTTCCTCGCGAGCGGCGTCGGGAGCGCGCCGAGGAGCTGCTGACCCAGGTCGGACTGACCGGTGCCGTGCTCGCACGCCGTCCCCTCGACCTCTCCGGTGGGCAGCGCCAGCGGGTCGCGATCGCGAAGGCGCTCGCGACGAACCCCGACGTGCTGGTGTGCGACGAGCCGGTGTCAGCGCTCGACGTCTCGGTGCAGGCACAGGTTCTCGACCTGCTGCAGGCGCTGCAGGAGCAGCTCGGCGTCTCGCTCCTCTTCATCAGTCATGACCTCGGCGTCGTCCGCCATCTGGCGCACGACATCGTCGTGATGCGGCACGGACGTGTCGTCGAGTCGGGCCCGGCCGACGACATCTTCGCCGCTCCCGCCCAGCCCTACACCCGCGAACTGCTCGCCGCCGTCCCGCGCCTCTTGCCCTGACCGCCCACCCGACCACACCCGCACACAGCGACCAAGGAAGAACCTTCACCATGAACAGAACACGAGCAGCATTCGCGCTCGGCGCCGTCCTGACCGCCTCCCTCGCCCTGTCCGCCTGCGCCGGCGGCGCATCGGCGCCGTCGTCGTCGGATGCCGCGGACGCCTCGCCGGTCTCCGGTGGGACGCTCACCTATCTCGCGAACACCGAGCCCGGGACCTGGGACGGATAGAAGGTCCCTTCCCTCAACCTGAACTCGATCAACAGCAGCATCTTCGACCCGCTGGTGGTGCAGGCGGAGGACGGCACGTACAAGCCGCATCTGGCCACAGGGTGGGAGATCAGCGACGACGGACTGGTCTACACCTTCACGTTGCGCGATGACGTCGTCTTCCATGACGGAACCCCGTTCAACGCGGCTGTGCTCAAGCAGAACCTCGACCGACCGCTCAACGAGGTCGGTCTGGCGACTGCGGGCAATGCCATCGTCTCCACGGCTGTCCTGAGCGACGACGAGCTGCAGGTGACCCTGGGTCGCAAGAACGCCGCGTTCATCCACGCGCTCTCCACCCCGCACTGGCCGATCTACTCCGGCAAGGTGCTCAGCGAGCACACCCCCGCCGAGCTCGGGACCGACCCGGCCCTGTCGATCGGGACCGGCCCCTTCCGCGTCAAGGAATACGCGAAGGGATCCAAGCTCGTGCTCGAGCGCAATCCCGACTACGCGTGGGCACCCGAGACCGCGGACCACGAGGGGCCCGCCTACCTCGACGAGGTCGTCATCCAGTTCGTGCCGGAGACGCAGGCGCGCATCGGTGCTCTCAACTCGAAGCAGGCCGACGCGATCGATCAGGTGCCGCCGCTGAACATCGGCGAGGTCGAGGCGGCCGGCAACACCGTCATCACGCAGGACAACACGGGAACGCCCTACTATCTCGCGCTGAACACGAACATCGCTCCCTTCGACGACAAGAACGTGCGCCTCGCGTTCCGAGAGGCGATCGACATCGATGCCCTCCTGAAGAGCGTCTACGGCGGTGTCTACAGCCGCTCCTGGACGACGACCTTGCCCGGCACCCCGCCGGTCGGCGCCTACGACGAGAGCCTGGAGGGCTCATGGGGCTACGACCTCGACAAGGCGCAGGAACTGCTCGACGAAGCGGGCTGGGACGAGTTCGACTCCGCGGGCTACCGGGTCAAGGACGGCGAGCGTCTGCACATCGACTGGTACTTCGACAGCCTGTACGTGCAGACCGATCAGCGTCAGCAGCTCGGCGAGGCCATCGCCTCCTCGCTCAAGGACGCCGGATTCGAGGTCGAGCGCATCCCGTTCGACACCGCCTCCTTCACGGCGGCGATCGCGAAGAACGAGCACAACCTCGCTGACGCCTCCCGCGGCTACGCCGATGTGGGCACCTCCGTCTCGCCCTTCACCTCCAGCGCCGACCCGCGCAACGGCGGCAACGGCATCAACTACGGCCTGCTGAACGACGAGGTCATCGACGCGCAGTACGCGATCGTGCAGTCCGACGGCGACCCCGAGGCGCGCATCGAAGCGGCGCACATCGTGCAGGCCCGCATCCTCGACGGGGGCTTCGCGGTTCCGCTGTACATCCCGAAGAAGATCGTCGGCACCACTCCGGCCGTTCACGGATGGACCTTCGACGCCGTCGGCTACACCGACTCGTTCTACGACACCTGGCTCTCCGAGTGACGCACCACCCCTGTTGAGAGGAAAAGGACCAGCACATGCCACGCATCGATCTCTTCTACTACGGAGACGTCTCGCCCGGACAGAGTCCGGTCTCGCTCTATCGCGACATCGAGGAACAGGTGATCCTGGGTGACCAGCTCGGATACAACGGCGTCTGGATCACCGAGCACCACCTCACGATGCGCGGGGAGGTGCCGGACCCGCTGCTCTTCCTCGCACGACTCAGCGGAGTGACCAGCCGCATCCGGCTCGGGACCTCGATCGTGTGCGCCCCGTTCTACCACCCGATCCGACTCGCGGAGTCGGCGCTGCTGCTCGACGCGGTATCCGGTGGGCGGCTCGATCTGGGGGTCGGCAGCGGCGTCGGCTCGGAGGAGTTCTTCGCCGTGTGGGGAATCGACAAGGCCTCGTCCTCCGCGCGGTCGGCCGAGGTCCACGAGATCCTGCGGCAGGCGATCGATGAGAAGGTCGTCGACTTCGAGGGGGAGTACTACTCCTTCCACGGTGTGGAGATCTCGCCGCCGGCGGGGCGTCCCGCACGCGACCTCATCTGGACGGCGGCCGGCCGCAACGCGATCGGCCTGGCGGCCCGGCACGGCTACCGGCTGATGATCCCGCGTCCGCTCCCGCTGGAGGAACGACTGCGGTTCAGCCGCGAGTATCGCGCCACCGTACCCGGCGGAGAGATCATCCATCTTCGATCCGGTCTCGTCGCCGAGACGAAGGACGCCGCACGCGCCGGAGCGCTGGAGTTCTTGCGCACGTACGCGCGGATCTATCTCGGTCTGGACTGGACAGGAGGGGTGGACTCCGAGGACTACGACGACATCGCCGAGCAGCTGAGCTTCGCGATCGGCACCGCACCCGAGGTCGCCGACAAGGTCCATGAGTGGAACGACCAGTTCGACGGCACCGAGCAGACCGCGATCCAGTTCCAGGGACCGGGGATCAGCCAACTGCAGGCGCTGACGGCGATCGAGCTGTTCGCGGCGGAACTGCCCGCGCTGCAGGCGGACGCCGTGCGCACGGCCGTCGACTATGTCGATCCCCGCATTCCCGAGCGCGCGCTCAGTGCCGGCCCTCGCGTGCAGGAGGCCCGCGGATGACCGCAACTACAACCTCCCCGTTCGGAGGCACCGACCTGCCCCTCGGCTCTACCACGATCGGTGACCGTCTGCGTATCGGCTTCATCACGCACCTCGACCACAGCGAGGATCCGCGATTCGTCTATCGAGACACGATCCGTCTGATCCAGGAGCTCGAGGAGCTCGGCTACGACAGCGCCTGGATCGCCACACGGCACTTCCACTCCGGGTGGGCGGCTCTTCCCTCCCCGTACGGGTTTCTGGGGGCGCTCGCCGCCGCGACGAGCACGATCGGACTCGGTACCGCGGTGCTGCCGATCATCCTCGACGATCCTGTGCGCGCCGCGGAGGAGGTCGCCGCGATCGACCATCTCGCCGGTGGGCGGCTGCTGCTCGGCCTCGGGAAGGGAGTCCCTTCCGACTCTTATCACGTGTTCCACACCTGGACGAATGACCGCGACACCAGCTTCGAGAATCAGATCGACCGTCTGCACTGGGCGCTCCAGGGAGGCGTGGTCGATGGGGGCACGGGCGCGATCTGGCCACAGAACACCGCGCTCGAGGGACGGCTGTTCCACGGCAGCTCGAACATCGAACGATCCGTTTCGCGGGGCGCACCGGCGACGGCTTCATCCTGGAGCGGTTCGGCAACGGGCCGGAGCGGCACCCTGATGCACGGGCGGCATTCCAGCGGCGCCAGGCGGACTCCGTGCGAGAGTATCGTCGGGTCTTCGCGGACACCTGGGGATCGACGCGCACTCCCTGGGTCGTCACCTCCCGCTCCGCTTTCCCCGGCCGCACGACCGAGGAAGCCCTCGCGTTCGCCGGAGAGCGCACCGCCCGCTGGAACGTCGCCAGCGCTGCAGCCGGACGCGTGGATCTGTCGCTGTCGATCCCGGACCAGCTGCTGTCGGACAACTTCGCCTGGGGGAGCCCTGAGGCGCTCGCCGCCGATCTGCTCGCCGACCCCACGATCGCGCTGACCGACGAGCTGGTGCTGGGCATCCATCCGGCCGTGCTCGACAGGGCCGAGACGATTGATCGCGCCCGCGTGCTCCTGCGAGAGGTCGTGCCGCTGGTCGAGGAGGGGTGGCGCGCGCAACGAGCACCCGCGCTGGCAGAGGTGAACGCCAGAGCGGACACACTGCAGGGGAGCTGACGCGGCTCGAGTCGATTCGCAGAACGGGGGCGGGGCGGGGGGTCCCCACCCCGCCCCCGCGAACGGTTTCCTAGACTGGAGAGATGCGACCGCTCACCGAAGCCGAAGTCCGGGCATCGTTCGTCAATGCGGACGATGACGAGCTGCGTCTGATGGAGATGCCTCATGACTTTCTGCTCGTCGACTGGGACTACCTCGACTTCTTCGCCTGGCAGGACCCCGGAGCGAGCCGTCGCGGCTATGTGCTGATCCCGCATGACGACGAGGTGATCGGAGTGGTGCTGCGTGCGACGGACCCCGGTCGCGCGAGGTCGGGCATGTGCAACATCTGCCACACGATGCAGCCGGGGAACCAGGTCGCCCTCCTCTCCGCCCGTCGAGCAGGCGAAGCGGGCAAGCGGGGGGATTCGTTCGGCACCTACATGTGCGCCGACCTCTCCTGCCACGAGAACGTGCGCCTCGCGCACCCGCTCGCACCGAACGAGGTCAGGTCGCCCGGTCAGGTCGACTTCCGTCTCGACGGCACGCGCCGGCGCATGGAGAGCTTCGTCTCGCAGGTCTGGGAGCGGGTCTGATCGCGGTTACGCTGGTGCGACACGTTCTGTGCTCGAAGGAGAAGCCATGACTGACGCCATCCTGTTCGCCGTCGAAGAGGGGATGGCTCGGCTCACACTGAACCGGCCCGCTCGGCTCAACGCGTTCAACGCCGACCTGGCGCACGCCTGGAAGGACGCGACGGCCGAGGCCACGTCGCGCACCGACGTGAAGGCGATCCTCATCGATGCCGCGGGTCCTGCGTTCTGCGCGGGAGGCGACGTGATCGACATGGCGACGACCATGGGCGCGTCCGGTGCGGAGATCACCGCGCTTGCCGAGGTCATCAACTCCGGTATCCGCTCGCTGACGGAATCAGCGGTGCCTGTCGTCGCCGCGGCCCACGGCACGACCGCGGGAGGTGGCCTGGGCATCCTGCTGTGCAGCGACTACGCCGTCGTGGGCTCGCGGTCGAAGCTCGGTAGCCTGTACGCGAACATCGGTCTGACCCCAGACCTGTCGGTCTCCGCTCAGCTCGCTCGTGCCGTCGGCCAGCGCCGTGCCCTGCAGCTCGTCCTGCAGGATCGGCTGCTCACCGCAGCGGAGGCCGTCGAGTGGGGACTCGTCGCCGAGGCCGTCGAGGGTGAGGACGCCGCCGCGGAGGCGGAGCGTGTGCGAGCGCGCGGTGAGGAGATCGCACGCTTCTGGCTGGCGGGTGCCGCCGACGCTTACGGTCAGGCGAAGAGGCTGGTGCGCGAGCAGCCGGAACGCTCCTTCGTCGAGCAGCTGGGCGAAGAGGCGCGCTCGATCGGTGCCGCCCTCGAGACACCCGACGCGCAGGCGAGGGTCGCGGCGTTCGCTGCGGCGTCGGCGAAGAAGACCGGCTGACCTCTCCTCCCCAGACCCGAAGGGTCAACAGACTTCTCGCGACGGGGTCGAACCCCTGGCAACCGTCGGCGCGCATGGCAGGATGAAGGCATCGCCGCTCGACGAGAGGAACGCCATGTCCCAGCCGGACATCACCACGCATCGACCGCAGGGTGAGAAGAAGAACATGTCGCTGCTGATCAGGGGCTCCCTGTGGATCGCCATCGGCGCTCTCATCGCCGCGGCCCTCGTGTGCGTCATCTGGGTGCTCATCGGTGACCAAGACGGTCTGATCGGTCGTGCGTTCCTCACGATCCTGCTGCTGGCAGCGTTCGCGGGAATCGCGATCCTCGAGGCCGGGTTGGCGCCGAACCGCCCCGACTGGCTGCAGCTGGCGAGCATGGTGAGCTGGATCGTCGCTCTCCTCGTCGGCGCCGTGAAGATCTGGCTCCCGGAGGACGGGTTCTACTTCGGCGCCGAGCGCTTCTTCCAGCTGCTCCTCGTGATCGGCATCCTCCAGCTGGCCCTGCTGCACGTGCGCCTGTTCACGCCGGCAGCGCAGCGATACGTCACGACCTTCACCCGAGTGATCTACATCGTGACGGTCACTTTCCTCGTCGGTCTCGTCGGCATGCTCGTGTTCTTCCTCGCCTTCCCCCACACGTTCCACTACGGCGAGCTGTATTGGCGCATCGTGGTCGCACTCACGATCCTCGTGGCCGTTGGCACCACGCTGATCCCGTTGCTCAATGCGCTCTTCGCGCCGAAGAAGAAGACCCCGGCCAACCGTGCCGTCGCGTCGGCGCCGTCGTGGCCGACCTACGCCGATGGCATCACCCCGCTTCCGGCGCTGCCCGATGCATCGCCCGACTGGAACGCCTACTACACCGGGTACCCGACGGTCGCCCCGCCCCAGCAGGCACTCCCGCAAGCGCCCGTCTCGGGGTTCCCCGTCGTGCCGCAGCCCGTCTCGCCGCAGCCCGCGCCGCCGCAGCCCGCTGCGTCTCAGTTCGCGCCGCCGCAGTTCTCGCAGCCCGCAGAGCCCGCGCCTTCGACTCCGGGCGAGCACCCGATGCCCCCTGCCCCGGCCACGCAGATCCCGGCCTCCCCGCAGGAGGCTTCGCAGGCTTTCCCGCCGCCGCCGCCCGCGCCCCGGCAGCCCGAACAGTGACGCTGGAACTCGAACTCCGCGACCTCGCGACCGAGATCGCCGAGGAAGCAGGGCAGCTCGCGCGACTTCGACGACAGGAAGGGGTGCGCCTGGCGGCGACCAAGTCGTCGTTGGCCGACATCGTCACGGACGCAGACCGAGAGGTCGAAGCGCTCATCCGTTCGCGTCTCCGCGCGGCGCGGGCGGACGACGGCTTTCTCGGCGAAGAGACGGGGGCCGAAGCGGGGAGCAGCGGGATCACGTGGATCGTCGACCCCATCGACGGCACCGTCAACTACGCGTACGGCATCCCGGCGTACAACGTGAGCATCGGCGCGGTCCGCGGGGAACCCGATCCCGAGACCTGGGAAGCGCTCGCCGGCGCCGTCAACGCCCCGGCGTTGGGAGAGACCTTCTCAGCGGCGCGAGGTCATGGCGCCTGGTCGAACGGCATTCGTCTCGCGGTGACGGACACGACCCCGGCCGGCGCTCTCCTCGCCACGGGCTTCGGCTACGACCCCGCCACCCACGAAGGCGACATCGCGACCGTGGCGCGGGTCATGCCGATGGCTCGCGATGTGCGACGTATGGGTGCGGCCGCACTCGACCTGGCCTTCGTCGCTGCGGGGCGACTGGACGGTTACTTCGAGCGGGGCCTTCGCCCCTGGGACTTCGCCGCCGGTGCGCTCCTCGTCGAGGAAGCCGGAGGCGTGGTGTCCCGAACGGATGTCGACTCCCCACGCCCGATGCTGGTGGCGGGGGGAGTCGATGTGCACGCCCGACTGCTCGCGATCCTCGCGGAGAATCCGTGAACGATTCATGGCATTCTCAGCCTGGTCACGGTAGGGTTTACCCGATCGTTACTTTCATCACCCGAAGGTGAAAGTCAAAGTTTGCGCCCCCCGAGCACGACGCACGACCGAGAGAAACGCTTTGCCCCTCGAGAACTCCCAGGCTGCCTCTGCGCCCACGCGCCGATCTAGCCGACTCCGCACTGCGGCCTCCGAGGCCCCCGCGGCGGGACCGACGGCACCCCTTTCTGCCGCTGATTCCACTGCCGTCGCCCTCGTTGCTGTCGCCCCCCTTTCCCGACGCGCCGCCCGTCAGCGGCCGGCACCCGACGAGGTGGTCACGGAAGCGCTGATCGAGCCTTTCGTCGCCACGAACTCGGAGCCGGTGATCGCCGATGTTCCCGCGGTTCCTGTCGCCTCGGAGCCGGTCGAGGCTCCTGCGGCTCCGGTCCGCGAAACCGGTGAGGCCGGGCGTGGACCGGCGGTCGAAGCCGACGCGTTCGAGCGCGCTTCCCGTGCCTTCCGCGCGACAGGTGCGGTTCCGACGGTTTCCACGGCTGAGCGCTCGTCGTCCGCAGCGAGTTCGGACGCTGAGCCTGTCGTCCCCTCGCATGTGGCCCCTCGTCGCCCCCGTAACCTCCGCAAGGTGGTCACGGTCGGAGCAACCGTAGGTGTGATGAGCCTCGCAGGGCTTCTCGCGGTGTCCATGACGCTCCCCGCGGAGGCGGTCGCCGGTGTGCGGGGCGGCTCGGCCGCATCCATGTCGTTGGTCTCCGCTGCTGCCGCCGACTCGAAGGACGAGGCCGAGGACGAGATCCAGGCTTTCGTCGCACCGTCCGGCGTCGAGAGCGTCCCGCTCTCCCGCTCCGATGACTTCAGCACGGTCTCGCTCGCCGAGGTCGCCGCCGAGCAGGGCATCAACTACTCGGGTGAGATCTTCACGAACGACCCCGACGCCGCCATCCAGTGGCCGTTCCTCGTCGGTGTCGGCATGAGCTACGGCTATGGGATGCGCAGCGGCCGCCTCCACGAGGGCATCGACTTCGTGCCGGGCAACGGTGCGCCGATCCAGGCCATCGCCGACGGCACTGTCCGCATCGCCACAGAGCAGGGCGGGGCCTTCGGGGTCACGGTCTACATCGACCACGTCATCGACGGCCAGGTCATCACGAGCCACTACTCGCACATGCAGTACGGCTCCCTCAACGTCAAGGCCGGCGACACCGTCAAGGTCGGAACGATCGTCGGCAAGACGGGTAACACGGGTCGTTCCTACGGCGCTCACCTGCACTTCGAGCTCATTGTCAACGGAACGACCATCGACCCGATGCCGTGGCTCAAGGCGAACGCCGGTCGATCGTCGCTGACCGCGGAGGAGTGACCGGCTCGATTTCATGAGGACGCCACAGTAATGGTATTCTCGTACGGTTGCCCCGCGAGGGGCAGCACGCCCCGATAGCTCAGTGGCAGAGCACTTCCATGGTAAGGAAGGGGTCGTCAGTTCAATCCTGACTCGGGGCTCGCAAGCATTCTTCTCACGCGGACGGATGCCTCGCGGCAGGGTAGCTCAGCTGGTTAGAGCGCACGACTCATAATCGTGAGGTCGCGGGTTCAAGCCCCGCTCCTGCTACAGAAAGTACCACCCAGGTGGACCCGATAGTGTCCCCGATCCACTGAATCTCGCGGAGCGAGGGTCACGCGGCCCGGCTGAGAATGAACGACCGAAACAGCGTCGTCGTCACTCCGAGCTCGGCAACGATCCGCCTCTCATCGCGGCACCAGCCATACAGGTCGGCCAGTTCGTCCGGACAGATCAAGTTCTGTGCGGCGAACTGGTCGGCCTGTTTTTCGTGCTTCGGGCGATCATCGGGGTGCAGCAACTCAGCGTGCCCGAGCTCATGGGAGAGCGTGAGCCGCAGGTCGCGTGCTCGAAGACGGTCACTGAGAAGAATCTCCCCGTACTCGCGAAAGTAGCGGCCGTTCGCCGTCCGGAGCCGGCGCACATACACGGGGATGCCGAGAGCGTCCGCGTGCTCGAAAGGATCGTAGGCGCGCCCCCTAGGGAGCGTCAGGCTCGTCGAAGCCAAGCTCAGGGTCCGTGTTGGCTGCGGATTCTCCTTCGAATGCATCCAACTCCTCCTCAGTCATCTCGGATGGCTTCTTCTTGCGGGCTTGATTAGCGATCGTAGGGATACCCTCGGACGCTAGCCGCTCCTCATGTTCGGTGTCCTTCATGATCTCGGCCATCACATCGACGGGATCAACCCCGATTGCGCGGGAGAGCATCACGAGGTCCGTAGCCGTGATCGGGGCGTTCGCCTTCAGCTTCTTCTGCAGCGTTGGAAGGGGGATTCCCGATCGCTCGGACAGTTCCTCTTGTGTGAGCCGCTTCCTCTTGTAGTAACCGGTGAGAACATCGGCTGCGACTCGGCTGATCAGTGGCTGCGAAGGGGACATGGATACCAGTTTAGATTCCGAATCCATCGAAATCGACTGAAAAACTTTCACTAACGGCTTGCAGCCATCGCTATCGGCATGTAGCCTATCGATATGGACAGGCAAGCAACCGGAATCGGTATCGCAAGAAGAGTCGACCTCGCTATCAGCGAGGCCGGCTTCGACCTGAACACTGTCGCACAAGCCGCCGACATCACCACTCCCGAACTGGAGGACCGCCTTTCTGGGCGCGTCGACTTCCAGCTCGATGAACTGGTGCGTGTCGGCGGCTTTTTGCGCACCCCTGCCACTCGATTCATGGAGGAGGCCGCGTGAGCGCGGAAAGCAAGACTGACAGCAGAAAGCCCATCGGGCTGACCGTCGATGATGCCGCCGCAGAGGTTGGCCTGTCGAGAGACTCCATCACCAAGGCGATCAAGAACAACCAGCTGCCCGCCAAGTACTTCGGCAGCAAGCCCCTCGTGAAGTTCACGGAGCTCATGCGCTGGTTCGACAGCCTGCCGGACGAGAAACCAGGGCGTGTTGCATGAGCGCCCTGGTCGTGAACGAAGTAGCCCCAGCAGTGCTGCAACACGCTGGGGCTGGGACTGATGGAGATCAGTACGCCCAGGGTACCGCAGTGACTGATGTTGCGCTTCTTGACTCGCTCCCGAAGGCGAACCAGGAGATCGTCGTCACCCAGTCCCTTGAGCAGGCGAATCAGTGGATTGACCGTGCCAACCTCGGACAGTCCACCGTGTACGAGATCAAGGACTTCAACGCATTCGTTGCCACGGTGACCGAAGCCGCCCGCCAGAAAGAGCTGAGCGGCGAGATCGTACTCAAGGCGCAGAAGACACAGCGTCGCGCAGAAGACGCGCTTGGCCGCGCGGTACGTCGGGGGCAAGAAGCCGGTGAGATCCGCACGAATGGTCAGCGTGCCACGGTGGCGAATCAGTATGGGCGATCTGCTGCTGCTGACGTGGAGAGTAGCAGCAGATCACCCAAGGAGTTCCTTCCCAGCTCGAAGGAGGCGGCTGACATCTATGCCATGGCAGATGCCGACCCCGAGCACGTCACGCAAGCTCTCGACGAGGCGGAGGAGGAGGGCAACCTCTCGCGGTCGAACGTCGTCCGCAAGATCAAGAACTTGCCGACGTTCTCGGAGGCGCAGGCGGAGAAGTGGCAGACGATCGCGGACCTCGCGAACGATCGCCTGACTTCTGCCCAGATCGCGAAGAAGGTCGGCATGTCGGAGAAGGGCATGCGTAAGGGCGCAGCTCAGCGCGGCATCACCTTTCCCGCCGATGAGGTTCTGGGGAAGACGAAGAGGATCAACGGCCTGGACGTGCTGGAGCGCATTGTCGCCAGTATCGAGGCCGACGAAAGCGTTCTTGGGCTCGTGGAGTTTGAGAGCATCACGCCGGAGCAGGCGGCCGAGTTGCTGCAACGACTCACCTCCCCCCTCCGTGCGATCAATCGAATGAAGAACCGACTGAAGGAGATCAGTGGTGAGTAACGCAACGGCAACCGTGACGCCCATCGACGCGGCCAAGAAGATCAAGCGTCAGGCGCAGCTCCGGACGATCCGCCTGGCCGACATCCGAATTTCGCCGGCAGCACAGCGTGACGTGAACGCGGCGCGCGTGAACAAGATCGTCGATTCGCTCGACATGGAGCGTCTCGGCACCCTCACGGTCTCAAGGAGAGACGGGTTCTACTGGCTCATCGACGGCCAGCACCGCTACACGGCCCTCAAGGAGTTCTTCGGGGAAGGGTTCGAGGAGTGGGAGGTCACCGCATGGACGTACTTCGACCTCACCGAAGACCAGGAGGCCGAGAAGTTCCTCCAGCACAACGAAGTCCTCGCGGTCTCCGCGTACGACCGCTTCAAGGTCGGCGTCACGGCAGGCCGCCCCATCGAGACCGACGTTGATCGCATCGTCCGCTCGCTCGACCTCAAGGTCGCTCGAGCTCAGTCGCACGGCGCCATCTCCGCAGTTACCGCGCTGACGTCCGCCTACAAGAAGCACGGTCCCCGCGGGCTCGTCGGCACCCTCTACGTGATTCGCGAAGCCTTCGGTGACCGCGGGTTCGAGTCCGTGATCATCACGGGCCTGGCTCTGTTCCGTGGCCGCTACGACGGGCGGATCGAAGAGGAGCGCCTGATCAAGAAGCTCAACGCGACTAGCGGCGGCGTGAAGGGTGTCCTCAACCGGGCTGCACTCATCCGCGAGAAGACCGGACAGCCCATCCCGACCTGTGTCGCCGCCGCCGTCACCGACATCTACAACGCCGGCCTCCGCGGCACGAACTCGCTCGGATCGTGGTGGAAGGACGCGGCGTGATTGACACCATTCCTCTCTGGTTCGCGATCGGTGGCGCCGTGTTCGCGACGTACTGCTACCTCGTTCTGGAGTTCCGCGCGTCGGCCCGGTATTGGGCTGAGCGTGACGCAACCGATCCGGTCGTGGTTACTGGTTCTGGTGTCCGTCGAGACTCCCGTCCGTACGCATGTAAGAGCGCAGGAGGTGTGCGATGAAGAAACGTCCCGAAATCGGAACGC
Organism: Microbacterium sp. JAI119; assembly: GCF_013410135.1. NCBI lineage: Bacteria > Bacillati > Actinomycetota > Actinomycetes > Micrococcales > Microbacteriaceae > Microbacterium > Microbacterium sp. JAI119. Next base: position 443,065 of record NZ_JACCCK010000002.1, on the reverse strand, counting down.
GAGTGATGCGTACGTACGGACGCAAGGAGTACGTGGACTACGGAGAGCTCGGAACCGTGACCGCGCACGGTGACGGCAAGTCTTTCTCGATGACACTCGATGCGGATCAGCCCTTCGCCCGGTGGATGTGGGGATCGAAGGCCAAGCGCACCGATCACGGCGGACTGGTTCACGACCGGCTCGGCCCGTCAGAGGTGGAACCTCTGGCATCCGTCTATCGCGAGAACGCCCGCCGTTTTCGCAGCGTCGCTAGGGCGTGGGATGAGCACGCACGCGTGGTCGAGGAGAGTGCATCTTGAGTCAGTTCGCTTCCACCCTGTACCCGCAGACCAACCCGACGAACCCGATCCTGCTTGCCTATCGCGAGTATTTCGAGGACCGCATGCTTCCTCTTGGCCGCGTAGCCACCATGTTCCTCAAGATGGCGGATCTCGGCTAGTCCACTTTGGCAAGCAGGCGCACTGCACTTGGCGGCGCCGAACCGGCTGATCCCCGTTACAGGTTCCGGCTCTACTCCCCGTCGCTGGGGGTAGCGCTACTCGGCGTACCCGGAAACGGGCCGCTTTCAACTGAACAGAACTCGCAGGAGTAACCCCTCGCTGATCCCTCGGGATATCGGAGGTCGCCTTGGGTACGCGCCCCGGCTACGAGAACTGCGAGCGGAACGTCACCGAATACCGCACCCCACCATCGTGGGGTCAACCACGGCGGCGTGAACCCCTGCAAGCGACCCTTTGGTGCGGCTGGCTGGGCGTCGTGCTGGAGCGGGCGACGTAGGGCTTAGGGGTCGAAGGAAAGGAAACGCCAATAGGCGTACAAGATTCGACAGTTCGCCGCCGTGCAACACGGGCGGAACCAGCCGCGAAGGGTCAAGCGGATGGCACGGGGTTAGTCGCCGTGAACCAGGGCACAGGGTTAGTGTCCGCGTGAACCAGGGAGTACACCGGTGGCCAGTCATCGGCGCGCACGAACATCACTAGAGAGAGGCTGTTCAATGGCTGGACATGAGTGCCCGAGTAGTCACTCGGATATCCAATGTGGTGAGTGCTTGCTGTACTTCCGCCTCGACGGCGACCTGATCGCCCACCGCGAGGAAGAGCACAGCGAAGCGCGCCCGACGTCAATCCTGCGCGGTGTCGTCTCCGGTGGACGGTTCGTGCCGACGAGCGATTGGGAAACGCTATGAGTGCCCAGCATGACGAGGCATGCGAGGCGGACTGGGGTCCGGAGGGCCAGGAAAGCCCGTGTAGGTGTGGACAGTTGATGCCAGCAGAGCGCCCCGACACCTGCCCGCACGAGAGCTTCACGTCTCTCCACATTGGTCGAGGCATGGTGCGGATGACGTGCCATGACTGCGGGGAGACGACCGAAGCTCCCAGCGCCACAGCACAAGCCGACATCGACGAACGAAGCACACGATGATCCGGTGCTACTGCTGCGGACGCCCTGGACCCGACACCCGTGTGGACGGTGGTCCGATGCACTTCCGCTGTTGGGGCGAACACCACTCCGATCCGACCGGGGAATGGCCGGTGGATCACGAATGCGAAGGAGGCAGGCGATGACTGACTCGAATGCCATACAGGCGATGCGGGCCGGTATGGATATCTGTCCCGACGAGCACAAGGGTCACGTTGCTCTGAAGGCCGTGTGGCTTGCGGGCTTCATGCGGGGATACCGATTTAAGCAAGAGGAGCAGGCCGATGAGCTGGCATGACCATTACGAAGAGGCCCGCACGGCGCTCGAATCGGGTGTCGCAGCCGTGGAGAAGATCATCCGAGACAGGGACGTCGAGTCGCACATTGCACGGCTCAGACTCGAACGGCTTACGGGACTCCTCGACCGAATGCAGTCGATCCAGGAGCCATCCGACGCGATCCTCGACCGGTATCTGCTCGAGGAGTGGAAGCACGAACGATGGGCGTACGGAGAAGATGATGTACCCCGATGCGGGTGTGGCGAACGACTACGGGACAGCGATCGTGGCCCCGTGAGCTCACTTGAGCAACATCGAGTCCGGATGTCACTGCGTGCCGCATTCGCCTTCACCCCGGAGTGCCCGCAACCGTGCGAGCACCTGTCACAGGAGGACTCACGCGACGGCCACACGTGCGCTGAGCACCCATGCACCTGTTAGCCATTTCGGCCCGTGCGTGCGCTCGCAGATCGGCGCACGGGCACTCGGGTTCGCGGTCTCTTGAGTTTGTAGGCGGGCAGGAATCCGCCGTAACTCCCGCGGAACCCTCGGGGCTGGTGTTGGTGGGAAGACGTCGATGACGACTGAGCGCAGACCTAACCCGGCCATCCATGACTACTGCCGTCCCTGTTTCGGGTGGGGCAGTACCACGGTCCGCAAAGGGACCGACTACGAGAACGAGATCGAATGCCTCGCCTGCTCAGGGAGCGGGCGACAGGCCAACAACCACGAGATTCGGAGACAAGACCATGCCTGAGAAGTGCCCGTACTGCGCTGAGCGTGAGCGCATGAACGTCGAGTACAACGTCCAACCGCCGATGGGGCCGTGCCCGCTGCACGCTCCCGCCGATGTCGAGATTCGGAGGCAGAGCGATGTCTGAGTACGTCTGCCCGGGGTGCCGGGATAGCAATATGGCCGACGAGTGCTGGCACGACGAGAAGACCTGGACGCTGGCCGAGGCGCTGTCGGTCGGGCTTCCCGGTGGTCCCGCAACGTGGGGAGATCCGGTCAAGCGCGCGTGGGCATTCATCGACGACGCCGAGGCGCTCATGGGCGACGTCGGCGAGCCGCCCTACGCAGTGTCGATGTTCCATCCCGCAGGGGTCGCACCGTACACCACCGTGGGCCTCGTGAACGGCCGCTACCTGTTCGCCGTGGATGAGGAAGCCACGTTCATCGGGGACGTGTGGGACGAGCAGGGGCGATCCCGCCTCCTGATGCCCACGCTCTCGGCAGATGCCGAGAGTCGGAGCGTGTCATGACCGCAAACAGCATCCCTCCTGTCCTGGTGGAGCGTGCCGACACCAGACCCATCCGCCTCGTACCCCTCCGTGACACCCGGGCGTGGGCAACGTTCACTGCCGTGTCCTCAGGGATCGCTGGCGCCCTCGCTGGTGGGTGGTTCGTCTACGGGCTCGTGCTCCTCAATGGGGGACCCTGACTGCCCGAAGTGCGCACACCCGACACCGGGCCAGCCGCCCCACAACCCCTCGCTGGCGTGCACACGTCGGCCCATCATCGTCCCCCATTGCGCCTGCACGGCCTGCTTTGGGTGAAAGGAACCAGACATGAAAGACCGTTGGAGAGTCGTTCACGGAGCATATGGGGCGTGGCGAGTGATGCACGGCGAAACCCGCATCGCTGTCTTCACCGCATGGCATCGCGCCTACGAGTACGCCCGTGAACAGGCCACGTTCGAGAACCTCAACATCGTCAGTCTCGAGATCTGCTCATGACGTGCCCCCTATGCCTTGACCGCGACGAAGTGGTCATCACCCATAACCCGACCGTGTGGATGGACTGCCCCCACACCTACTGGAAGGACCAGACATGACCGACGTGTTCACCGCTGAGCCTGAGAAGTTCTGGGATCAGGTTGATCGCAGTGGCGAGTGCTGGGAGTGGCGCGGAAGCACGACGTCTGGTGGGTACGGGAACATTCGCCGCTCCGGAAAGAACGACTACGCCCACCGCGTTTCATACCGACTATCCGGACGCGAGATACCCGACGGATTCCACATCGATCACTTGTGCCGGAACACCAAATGCGTGAGGCCCGAACACCTCGAAGCTGTGCCTCCCGCAGTGAACGTTCGTCGTGGCGCCAGCGGGTACGGAGGTGTGCGCACCGAGTGCCGCCACGGCCACGACATCACCAATCCGGCGAACGTGTACACGCAGCCAGACGGGGGACGACGCTGTCGTGTCTGCTCGCGCGCGGTCACGGCCCGTCAGACCGCGGAGCGCAGAGCGCGAGGTGACCGGCGCCTCATCCACAAGACCGAGTGCGTCCGTGGTCACGCTTTCGACGAGGAGAACACCCGCGTGAACGCCAAGGGGCATCAGAAGTGCAGAGCGTGCGCGCGAGAGAACGAGAAGAAGTACAGGGAGGCGCGGAAAGCATGACGTACTCAGGACTTGTTCATGGACTTGATGAGCATCTTTACCACCGTCAGCCCGGCCTGAGCTCCACCGGGGCGAAGAAGATCCTCCAGTCCCCGGCGCACTACCGCCACTACGCGGAGCACCCGGAAGAGCCCAAGGCTGGTTTCGACCTGGGGTCCAGTGTCCACACGAAGGTGCTCGGCGTCGGCGCTGGCATCGCCATCTACCCGGATGGGAACGGCCCGGAACGGTTCGAGTACGACGGGACCGAGCTCGACAACGTGCTCGCATCGAACGGTGCCATCTCCACCAAGGCCGCGAAGGCCTTCGAAGCTGACGCACGCGACCGGGGACTGATCCCCGTGAAGCGCGTCACTGCACGGGTGGTGGACATCATGGCCGAATCGGTGCTGTCGAACCCGACCGCTCGCGCGCTCTTCGAGGGCGGGGATGCGGAGGTCTCCATGTTCGCGACCGACCCCATCACAGGCATTCCGATGCGAGGACGCCTGGACTACCTCAGCAAGCGAATCGCCGACCTCAAGACGACCGCGGGGGACGCATCCGAGTCCGGGTTCGCGCGCCAGGCGTTCAGTCTCGGGTACGAGATCCAGTTCGGCTGGTACTCGCACTTGTACGAGCTGATCACGGGGGAGCGTCCGCCGTGGCTGTTCGTTGTCGTCGAGACCTCAGCGCCGTACCTCGCCAACGTGCATGTGCTGAGCGAAGACGGTCAGCGCATCGGCACACAGAAAGCTCGAGCGGCACGCGAGCTTTACGCACGGTGTGTCGAGTCCGGCTCTTGGCCGGGCTATCCGAACCGCAGTGGGGGAGCCATCGGCATTCTCGACGTCCCGATGTACGCCATCTATGAGTACCAGGAGAGATTCAATGACAACGGGCTCGAACTCGTACAGCCGAGATCGAATAGCTGAGGCCATCGGCAAGCGGCGTTGGCCGACGATGAAGCGATCTCTGCTGTTCCACGATCTCAGCCCAGAAGAGTGCTGGCCGTGGCAAGGGTGGGTCGACAGCTTCGGGTATGGGCGCGCCTACCCGGATGGTGGTCGCGCCAACGCGGCGGGCGCGCATCGCGTCGTTTGGATGCTCCTGAACGGGCCACTCGACAGCAGCGTTCAGATCGACCACAGGTGCCATGACTTCACAAGGTGCACTCTGGCACGTGACTGCCCGCATCGACGGTGCGTGAACCCGCATCACCTCGAACCCGTGAGCGCGCTGGAGAACGGGCGGAGAAGCAACAGTCCCCACTCTGAGAACGGACGCAAGACGCACTGCATCCGAGGCCACGAGTTCAACGCAGAGAACACCCTTCCACACGGCAACGGCTACGGACGCAGGTGCCGCATCTGTGAAGCCATCCGAGCGCGAGCTCGACGGGCAGATCGGGGCGTCAAGCCTCGCATCGCTCGCAGACGAATCGAGGTTCCAGAATGACCGACATTGCCATCCCTGAGGACACGAGGAGATCCCGTCTCCCGAAACCTCACGCACAGGTCATGGATGAAGAGTTCGTGACTGCAGCGGAACGGTTCGCCGCATTCCGCGAGCAGCACCCGAACGGGTACGTGGAGGCCACCCTTGACCGGGTTCTGGAACACCCGGACGGGCATGTCACCTACGTGATGAACGCCGCCGCCTACCTCGAGCGCCCCGGATTCGGGATGGTGTCACGTCCGGATGCGACCGCATGGGCACAAGGCTCCACGAAGGACGACAACGCAATCATCGCCGGTTCGCCCCTCGAGTCTGCCGACACCATCGCAAGGTCAAGGGCACTCCGCAACCTTGGCATCCTCGACGGCGCCAAGCCGGCCAAGATCCGTGAACCACAGACCGAGGAGCAGATCGGCGCCGAGGTTCAGGCGGCAAGGGAGAAGATGCCTGGGCTGTCCCAGAAGGGGCTGGCGCTCGTCATGACCACCCGCGGCTTCAAGTGGTCACAGGCCACCGTCTCCCAGATCGAGAAGGGCGAACGTCCGTTGCGGCTCAGTGAAGCCGACCACCTGGCCGAGCTCATCAGGTTCCGGACGTGAGCGCGATACCCGCGAAGGTCCGTGCAGCAGTGCATGAGCGGGCGCAGGGCAGATGCGAGGGGTGCGGCAAGATCGCACCCCTCGAACTGCATCACCGGAAGTACCGGTCACGTGGCGGCAAGCACACCCTGTCGAATCTCGTCGCACTGTGCGGGTGGGGGAACCACACCGGCTGTCACGGGCTCGCTCACGGACCCAACCCGCCTCAAGGGTGGTCGCTCCCATCTGGGCGTTGCGACCCCGCCGAAGAACTGTTCCTGCACCACTGGGGACTCATCTACCTGAAGGACTAACCATGAGAATCCTGACTGTTCGCCAGCCCTGGGCTTGGGCGATCATCCACGGCGGGAAGGACATCGAGAACCGGGTGCGGAACGTGGCCGGGGGATACCGGGGGCCGGTTGCGATTCACGTCGCACGCGCCGACGCTGAGGCCGCCCCCGAATCGCTCTGGCTGCAGCACTCCGATTGGTACCGCGCGCGCACGGCCCAGCCCAAGAAGTTCGATCCTGCGTGGTCTGACCGCGGACACATCATCGGCGTCGTCGACCTCGCGGATGTACATGACTCCGCGAAGTGCTACGACGAAAGCATCCAGCACGCAGTGGACCTCTACCGGACGGATCGCGAAGCGTTCGACGCCCTGCCGGTTCGGAACGGTGCCGGTGGCCTGATCGCGCGTGGTGGCTACTGCTCCGAGTGGGCACAAGACGAGGCGCATCACCTCGTGCTCGCGAACCCTCGGGCGCTCCCTGAGCCGATCCCGTACACGGGTGCGCTCGGCCTCCGAGGTCTGGACGACGACACGATCGCTCGCATCAACGAGGGGCTGTCATGACTCCCGGTCACGTGTTCCCGGCCCGCTACGACGGCGTCTGCGCCGCGGAATGCGGATCTCGCATCCACCCCGGAGACGCGGTGAGGTACGACGACGATGACCAGCTGCGGCACGACCAGTGCACCCCGAAGCGGTCCAAGTTCGACATCGGACCCCGTGAGGTCGTCTGCCCGGACTGCTTCTGTATCAGGCCATGCCGATGTGTCGATTGAAAGGAGGGTGAACGGTGCCCTGGTTCAAGGTAGATGACCAGTTCTGGTCTCATCCGAAGGTCGTCGAGTTGTCCGCCGAGGCGGTTGCCCTCTGGGTGCGTGCCGGGTCGTATGCCGCACAGCATCTGACGGATGGGGTGGTGACGTACGGGATCATCCGCATGCTTGCTGCCGACAGAGACGCAGCCACAGAGCTCACGAATGCGGGGCTGTGGGACCAGCAGGACAACCGCACCTGGTTGTTCCACGACTGGGACGACTACCAGCCTGACGCGGTTGTCTCGAAGGAGCGAAGACAGAAGAAGCAGGATGCGTCAGCGCTCGGGAATCACGACCGTTGGCACGTCGCTAGAGGTATCCAGGTCGAGGGGTGCTCGCACTGCATCGCAGGTGCGATCCCACCTGCGATCCCTTCTGCGATTCCCGGGGGATTCCCCCCGTCCCCGTCCCCGTCCCCGGACTCTACTCACCTTTCAGAGAGTCAGTCACGAGATACACGCGCGAGCGTCGGGACGGACGAGCAATCTGCGGAGCCGTACAAGAGCACCCTCGCTTCGCAGTACGGGATCGACGTCGCCCGGGTGCGGAAGCACCTTGACGACAAGCTCGGCCTGATACTCGCACCGCCCGACGTGGTGAACGTGTCGATGTGGATCCTGAACAAGATCCCACAACCACCGCGAGCACCCACGAGCTACATCATCGGGTCGATCACGAAGTCGCCCGCCGAGGTGCAGCAGTACATCCACGAATCAGCGCTCATCTGACCGCTGACCGATCGCAGGCCACCACCCACACGGGCTGGTGGCCTTTCCCATTGACGGAGGAAGACATGCCCCCAACACCAGGACGGCCAACCGACTGGGGACTCTCAGACGAATGGTTCACCGATTTCATCACCGACCTCCAGAACTCACCCACACGACGACGCAGGCTCCACCGGGAACGAATCGTCGCCCTCCCCGTGAAGGACACCCTCGCCGTCACCTTCCAGGAGAAGACCGAACAGCTACGGCGATACCTCGCCGGCGAACGAGAGAAGGACATCGCATGAAGGGGATTCGCAAGCCGAGGGTCTGTGAACATCCCGGGTGCGACAAGCCGCACCATGCGAAGGGCATGTGCAGTCTCCACCACGCCAGGCGAAAGCTCGGGATCGGTATGGATCTCGAGAAGAAGTCGCTGCAGGAGCGATTCATGGCGAAGACCCGCGTGACCGAGGCCGGATGCGTCGAGTGGACGGGCGTCAAGCATCGGGGTTACGGGCACTTCGCCATCACGCTTCCCGATGGCCGCCCAACGATGGCCAAGGCGCACCGCATTGCCTATGAGCTGCGCTTTGGTGCGATCCCGGACGGTCTAGTCATCGATCACCTGTGCCGGAACAGATCCTGTGTCAATCCGGACCATCTCGAGGCGGTGACATCGCGGGAGAACACGCTCCGAGGTGTCAACTTCTCCGCAGTCAACGCGGCGAAGACCCACTGCCTGCGAGGGCATCCATTGTCGGGAGACAACCTGTATGTCATCCCTTCGACCGGAAGTCGAAACTGTCGAACTTGCCGAAAAGACCAGAGCCGTGCGCGCTGCGCTCGCGAAAGGAAGGGGGAGCAATGAGCTCCGAAATTCTGCACGATCAAGGATTCCCGCACGGAACTGTTGATGGGTTCACGCTTGGGTGTCGGGGCTCTCGCTGCCCAAGCCCAGTTGCCTGCGTAGACGTGCAACGCCTTTACGCAGGGGACTGGGCGTTCAGGAGACAGATCAACGCAGGGATGACCCCAGCACAGATCGTCGCCGCCGAACAGAAGCAGGCACAGGAAGCCGCACAAGCCGATCTGAGAGCCAAACGAGCCCGCCCAGGTGTACGTGCCGGGGCAAGCCGAGAAGACCGCCGTGCAGCCGCCAACAGGGCACGCGGCGACGGCCTCGCACTCATCCCACGCCACACCCTCCGCGAACTCCTCAACGCGGGACTCACAGACCGGGAAATCGCGACCAAGCTCGGCCTCAACCGCCGCCAAGTCACCGGGTCACGCCGCAACGCCGGGTATGAACGCAACCCGGACCGGAACCGGCGTCCAACCCCCAACCCAGCCCCCGCAACCTTGGGGGCTTCTTCGTTCCAGGAGAACACATGACGACGCCGGTTCCATACGCCGAGTTCATCGCTCGCCGTCGTGCACGAGTGGTGTTCTCGGCATTCGCCGGCGTCGGGTCGGAACTCCACGTTGCGGTCCGGCTTGGGCGCCGAGCGCGCGGCATCGAGCTCAAGCCCTCGTACTGGCGGACCGCATGTCAGTACCTGCATGAGCTCGAAGCGGAGATCGCAGCGCCCAAGCTCACCGATCTGCTCACGGCGGAGGACTCGTCGTCATGACCTGGACTCTCGAGCTCCCATACGACCGCCCACCCAAGGGGCTGTCAGCCAACTACCGAGGCCACTGGGCACCGAAAGCGAAGTCCACGGCGGAGGTGCGTGCACTCGTCGTCACCCTCGCCCGCAACGCCCGCATCCCGACCATGGGCCGCATGCAGGTGGAACTGGTGTGGGTCGTGACGGACAACCGGAAACGGGACGCCGACAACGTGTTCCCGCTCCTAAAAGCCGCCGCTGATGGTCTCGCATCCGACAGGGGAGTGTCCGCACACCTCGTCCCGGACGACAGCCCCGAATGGTGCGTGAAGATCGCACCCCGAATCGAGAAACGCGACACCGACACAGCCCACTTCGAGCTGATCGTCACTGACATCACCCACCGGCCCGAACAGGTCGACCAACTCACGAAGGAAAGACTCACATGAGCAAGCGCACAAGCCAGCACGAGCAGGTAGATCATTCTCAGATCGCAGTCGGTGACCAGATCCGCTTCCAACCTGACTCGCGGGAGCGCGCATGGTGGACCGTCACTCACCGAAACGACGATCATGTCGTCGCGGTGAGGCAGGCGCCGTTCCATCCGAAGGGCACAGTCGAGTACACCGTTACCGGACGCATGGACGGACGTCGAAACGGCACCGGCCCCGGACTCGTCCGGTCTTCGCTCAATACCCTCGGGGGCGGTTGGGACTTGAGTAACCGCGAGGACGCCGGCTCGGTGGAGATCCTCGACGCCCTCGAATCAGGGCAGTACGAGCTCTCAATGCGTCGTGTCATTGACGTCCACAGCATCCATCGAAGGTCGGGCGCGCAGCAGCCCACCACTGACCTCACCCCGTCTGAACTGGCCGAGGTCACCCGGTTCGGCATCCACGAAGACGACCAGGAGAACGAACAGTGACCGACAACAAGAAGCTGATCGAGAGACTGCGCGCTGTAATCGACACCGCGACCTCTGACTCCATGCTCGTCGAGAACGACCGCGTCGTCACGAACGCTGAGCACGACGCGTGCCGGGCTGAAAGGGACGAAGCCGAGGCGGTGCGTGACCTCATCATCGCGGCTCTCACCCCTACCGACGACGAGCGGGAAGCGCTGGTCGCGATCCTCGAAGCGCCGCTCACCGAGGAGTCGCAGGGGCGTACGTTCTCGGAGATGCTCGCCGATGTGATCCTGGTGCGGTTCAGTTTCCGTCGCACCGAGGTACCGGAGCCGAGCGTCGAGGACTGCCCGGATGCTGAGGGTCTGGTCGCGCTTCGGTCCAACGGATCGGAGCCACAGGGCGAACCGTCCGAACACCGCGACCGGATCGCGCTTGCTGAGTTCATCGACAAGGCGCTCGACGGAGACGCAGGGTATGGGGTCGGCGAGTTCCTCGCGGGCGGAATCCTGTCGTTCCTGAGTGAGCGCACCGCTCTCCACGCAGCGTTTGAGCCACAGGGCGAACCGTCCGACGCGCACCTGAGCAACGTCAGCATCGACGGCGTGCAACAGTCATGGAAGCAGCTGTACGAGCGCGAGCACGAGCAGCACCTCGCACTGCAAGGCTACCGACGCATGCTGTCCGACCTCGATCGCAACGCGAGCGGACGCCACGAGGGTGACTACGACTCGCACGCGACGGGTAACGGCGGGATCTCGGCGGGCAACCCGCACCTGACGACAGGTCAGATCATCGGGTACGACATCGGCGGACGCGAGTATGTCGTGCCCGAGCCTCGCGACCGCGGCACGCTCTCGGCCTGGGTTCGTGCTGCTGGGGAGGCTGGCTCAAGGTTCTTGAGCAGAACGTCGCACAGCACGTGAAAACCGTGCACCACGGCTCACCTCGGAAGATCGATTGCGGTCACTGCGGACGGAGGATGCACCGGAGCAACAAAGCGCGCCACCTGAGGCTGGTGCATTTCATCCAGGCTGAAGGAGCGACCGATGCCTGACGTCCTCGGCCCCGACTGCAGGGACGGGAAGTGTGCGGCCTGTACGTGCGACGCATGGAACAACACCACCGATCGACCATGCGCCTGCGAGTGCGCATGCCACGACACGAAGGAGGGCGAGTAATGGCGATCGTCACGCACTACACGGACGAGCAACGTAAGAACATCGCTGAACGAATCGGTGCACTGTTCGAGCTCCCCAACGCGGGCATGAAGATGACCCGCGAAGGATGGCGCATGGAGGGCTGGGGCGATGGAGTCCAGCTGACCGTCGAACTCGTGACGTTCATCACCCCGGAGGAAGCCGAAGCCATCCTCAACGCCAAACCGATCGAGGGAGCCGCAAAATGAGCGATCATGCAAACGTCGGCTACCTCACCTGGGAAGAGTTCGACCGGTTCCAGAAAGCCGTGCACAACTCACAGAAGGTCGTCCCATGGTTCCGCGTCGCCGGGTACATCAAGGGCGGAGTCGAGGAAGTGCGCGCCCCGTCATCGAACCACCCAGTCGGCATTCCGCCGACGTGGCTCGCGGCCGAAGAGATCACCAGGCTCTCCCGCGAGCTCCGATACTGGGCCAACCTCGAAGACATCGCCAACGACGACATCGGCGCCATGACCGCACGAGACTTCACCCGTGAGGTCGAAACCGCGATGGCACGCTGGCCGATCGAGGACAAGCCCCGCAAGGTCCGCCACGTTCGCTGCCAAGGCTGCGCCGGCGAGACCATCCGCTACACGCCACCGGTAGGCATCTGGCAGCCCGTCAAGATCGCGTGCACCGAATGCGCACGCACCTACACCGAGGACGAGTTCAAGACCCTCGTCGAACTCGTCAACGCCGAGATCAAACGAACGGAGGAAGCCATTGGGCGCACTAGACGACTGGGTGCAGCTTGACGAAGCCACCACAATCACTGGCAGATCCACCCACACCATCTACCGGTGGGCCAGAGAAGGAACCGTCCGCACCGTCAGGCCCGGTGATGTCATCTGGTACAACATCCGAGACCTCAGAAACGCATCCAAGAAAACACCGGGACGCCCGAGGAAGTAATCTGCAAAACCTGCTACAGTAGCCGCGAGGCTCAAGAACTATGTTCCCAGCCCCCTAAGCCGCCACTCACACGAGGGCGGCTTCTTGCTTTCACGCCTGATCCGCGAAACGATCCGCCTGGCCCCCGTAAGGGGCTACTTCTCGTTAAGAAGCCCCGACGCTGCTACCAACAGCTCGGGGCGGTGACCGACTTCAAGGAGTCGATATGAAGAATGCTAACTCATTGAGCGATGTTCCCCTCCACGCTCGCGAGCGTCTCGCCGCGGGGATACAGGAGACCCCAAGCGGGTGTCATGAGTACAGGATCAAAGCCAAGCGAGGGTACGGGCATCTGCGCTTCGCGGGGCGCGAGTACGCGGCTCACCGCGTTGCGTGGGTGATTTCCAACGGACCGCTCCTCGACACTGACGTTGTTATCCATCACGTATGCGAGAACCGGAGCTGCGTGAATCCCAGGCACCTTGAGGCGGTCTCGCAACGGGCCAACCTCCTGGCGACATCCTCAACCATCGCGGCGCGCAACTCCACCAAGACGCACTGCATACATGGACATGAGTTCACGCCTGCGAACACAATCCGGACGAAGACCGGTCGCGCTTGCAGGCCATGCAGCCGAGAGGCAAAAGCCCGATACCGCGAGAAGAAATCCCCAAGCCTCCCGGCAGATCGTTGACCCAGAGTCGCGGTTAGCTCGGTCGCAGGACGCCGCAATGACACGCGGCACATAGAGCACCCCATGACGGGAGCTCACCAACTGAACACACTCGGTGCCCGCGTGATGGCGTGGCCGAGTACATGCCTCTAGCTCATTGGCAGAGCGGCGGTCTCCAAAACCGCGCCGTACCAGGTTCGATTCCTGGGAGGTATGCGACACCGCAAGGTGCTATCGAGGTCCGCCGTGCACCCGCGTAAGCAAAGCTCGGCACCCTCTCCTTTCCTTCGACTCCACCCCACCAAACACGGGGAAGCGATCGGCGTAATCGAATAGCCAATACGGCTATTAATCCCATCTCATGCAGGGAGCGGGAATGAAACTCACGCTCGGCATCGTCGCCGGCATCAGCCTCTCGATTCTCGCCCACATCATTTGGAAACCTGCCCTCGGATGGGCACTCTCGAGAGGCGACTGATGAGTGACATTCGCGAAGTCAACGCCGCACACCAGCCGAATGACCTCCAGCGGCGCCGTGACCTTCACCGCCTCGACAAGCGCGAACTCGTCAACATCATCCGCGGCTACGAGACAGGCATCGCCAACCTCACAGCCCGCATCGACGCATACACGGACGAACCATGAGCGCCTACGTCTGCGAGCTCTGCGGCATCGACCGGCACACCTACGCCGCCATGATGGCCTGCGAAGAGGAATGCCACGCCGAGAACATCGCAGCCCGCAAGAACCACGTCAGCCCCCGCATCATGCGCCCCATGCACAGGTGGGAAGACGACTGACATGGCGCCCCACACCTGCCCCAGTGCGGCACCCCATGGCCATCCCCAGCCGACGCCGACACCTGCTGCACCCACGATCACCTCACGGGATACGAGCACAGCGGGGACGACAGGCACGGTGTCAGCTACCAACTCGGCTACGACTGAGGAGGTGGGCGCGATGGTCCGCCGCAACAGCAACATGCAGAACCGCATGAGGGAGCACGTACGCCGCCTCGGGGGAAACTGCCGCATCTGCGGTGAACCCATCGACTACACGATCCCATACTTCCTGCCAGGGACACGCAAACCAAACCCTGAAGCATTCGTTGCCGACCATGACATCCCCATCGACAAGGGCGGACGTCACGACCTGAGCAACGCACAGCCTGCACACTGGCGATGCAACAGCAAGAAGCGCGCACGCCTGGTAGCCCCGATCATCAAGAGGTCAGGCACACTCAACTGACCTTCGAACACGACTCCGAACCCCAGGGGGAGTGCCCCCTCACCCGCATCGACAGCGGGTCTCCGGGGCTTGCCGTTCTCTCTCTCTGGTCTTTTTTTCGTTTCCTCGAAAGGGGCCGTGATGAAGAATCGAACGTCTGTTCTTCGGGCGGTGAAGGCTGATGAGGTGCCGGAGCCGCCGAAGATTCTGACTCTCGCTGAGGCGATCGAGTCGGGTGACTACTTGCAGATCCTTCTTGCGCAGCGTCGCGAGATCGCGAATGACCTCCCTGATGAGAAGGGGCCGGCGAAGGCTGCGCTTCACCGTCAGCTCTCGCTTCTGTCGAAGGAGATTGAGGCGTTGCAGCGCGGCGGCGAGGAAGACGCGGAGGGCGGCGCGAATGTCGAAGACGGAGAGTTCGACGCCGCCGCGATCTGAACCGAAGCTCACTGACCTCGCCCGCCACGTGGTCTACCCCAAGGGGATCGTGTCGACGGCGTGGCCTCGAGTGGTTGCCCAGTGCGCCGCGATGGGCGTCAAGTTTGACGAGTGGCAGCACGGCATCGGCACGGTGGCACTGGGCAAGTCGAAGGACGGCAAGTACGCGGCGACGATCGGTGGCATTGTCCTCTCGATCCCGCGTCAGGTCGGCAAGACGTTCCTCGTCGGCATGATCATCATCGCCCTGTGCATCCTGAACCCGAAGATGACGGTTCTGTGGACGGCACACCGGACGAAGACGGCCACGAAGACTTTCCAGACGATGCAGGGCATGGTCCGGAAGAAGAAGATCCGTGGTCATCTCGCCGCTGGGCGCAATGACGGCATTCGAACAGCGAATGGCGAACAAGAAATCCGGTTCCGCAACGGTTCGGTGATCATGTTCGGCGCCCGCGAGGGTGGTTTCGGCCGTGGTTTCGATGAGGTCGACGTCGAGGTGTTCGACGAGGCGCAGATCCTCGGCGAGAAGGCGCTCGAAGACATGGTGGCGGCGACGAACCAGTCCCGCCAGCCGGCCGGCGCACTTCTGTTCTTCATGGGCACACCGCCACGGCCCACCGATCCTGGTGAGGAATGGCTGGGGCGTCGCAGCGAGGCGCTCGAGGTCAAGCCGCTCGATCAGGTCGTGGGTCTGTCCGACGACATGGTGTACGTCGAGTTCTCAGCGGACAAGGATGCCGATCCGGATGACCGGGCGCAGTGGGCGAAAGCGAATCCGTCCTTCCCGCACCGCACGCCGCTCGAGTCGATGCTCCGCATGCGGAAGCAGCTCAAGAACGAGGACTCATTCAAGCGCGAAGCGATGGGCATCTACGACGCGCTCGATTCCGGGCAGGTCATCGATGACAACTCGTGGGGTGCTGTCAAGGATCCCGCGTCGATGGCGATCGATCGGATCACACTTGCGATCGATGTCGCCCCGGATCGCTCGGTGGCTTCGGTGTCTCTGGCTGGTCAGCGTGCTGATGGTTTGTGGCACGTGGAGCTCGATGAGCAGAAGCGGTCGGTGGAGTGGGTGTCTGCGTGGGTGAAAGCTCGTGCGGAACGCAATCAGCTGCACGCGGTCGTCGTGGATGAGATGACCGGACTCGTCGAGGAGCGACGCGGCCGGAACTATCTGGTCGGAACCGATGTTGTGGTGACGCTCGCTGCTGCTGAGGGCCGGGATATGGCGATCGCGTGCGGGCAGTTCTTCGACGGAGTGATGGAGCCTTCACCGAAGCTTCGGCACACGGACCAGCCGCAACTGAACGTGGCCCTTTCCCTCGCCCGGAAGCGCCCGCTCGCTGGCGCGTGGGCGTGGAACCGGAAGGACGCAGAGTCGGACATCACTCCGATCGTGTCAGCGACTCTCGCCCTGTGGGGTGCTCAGAAGGACGACGTGGAACGCCCGACGCGGCGCCGCGCAACGGAACGTACGGCTTTGGTGCTGTAGGGATGGGGGACCGCATGGTTGATGAGACTCTGCGAGTCCCGGGACTCTCTGACGACGAGACGGTGGACCTGAACTTCCTCGCGAAGCAGCTGGAGGACAAGTCACCTCACAACAAGAAGCGTTCTGACCTGTACGACGGGAAGTCCGCTATCCGTCAGGTGGGGACGATCATTCCACCGCAGTACCACCGGCTGGGGCTGGCCCTGGGGTGGACAGCGAAGGGCGTCGATGGTCTCGCTCGCCGGTGCAACCTCGACGAGATGGTGTGGGCTGACGGCGACCTGGACGCGCTCGGAATGCAGGAACTCGAGGACTCGAACTTCCTCCGTTCCGAGCTGTCCCAGGGGCGCACGGACTCTCTCATCCACGGAATCTCCTACCTGATCACGACGCAGGGTGGCGAGGATGAGCCGAAGGCGCTGGTTCACGCGAAGGACGCGCTCAACGCGACCGGCGAGTGGAACAACCGGAAGCGTCGTCTCGACAACCTGCTCTCGGTGACCTCGCGTGAGCGGAACAAGATCACCGGGCTCGTGCTGTACCTCGACGGCGAGACGATCAACGCCGACATCGTGGACGGCAAGTGGGAGATCGACCGCTCCGAACACCCATGGCATGTCCCGGTCGATCCGCTCGTTTACAAGCCGCGGTCATCGAAGCGCATGGGACGTTCCAGGATCACGCCGGCTGCGATCTCTCACCAGTACGCCGCGATTCGCGAGCTCGTCCGCCTCGAAGCGCACATGGACATCTACGCGATCCCGCAGCTCATCTTGCTCGGTGCCAACGAGTCGATGTTCAAGAATGCTGACGGATCGTACAAGGCCGCGTGGCAGGTCGCACTGGGCCGAGCCCTTATGCTGCCCGATGCGGTTGATGAGCGCGGTGACGTGATTGAGGGCGGCCGCGCCGCCGTCGAGCACATCGCCGCGCAGTCCCCGGCGCCGCATCTCGCGGACCTGAATGCGCTGGCGAAGCTCGAGGCGCGCGAGTACGACCTTCCTGACGCTGCGTTCGCGCTCACCGACATGGCGAACCCGACTTCCGAGGGCTCCTACATCGCTGGGCGTGAAGATCTCATCGCTGAGGCGGAGGGTGCGACGGATGACTGGTCTGTTCCGATCCGTCGCCGAGTGATGACCGCGCTCGCTATCCAGAACGGCCTGTCGGAGATTCCGAAGGAGTGGGCGTCGATCGACACCAAGTGGCGGTCGCCGATGTACCTGTCCAAGGCGTCGCAGGCCGACGCCGGCGCGAAGCAGATCGCCGCGGCTCCTGAGTGGGTTCGTGACACTGAGGTGGGTCTCGAGGTTCTCGGGTTCAGCACTCAGCAGATCGCCCGACTGCAGGCGGATCGGGACAAGATGCGTGGTCGCCAGTCGGCCGAGTCCCTGATAGCGGCACGTCAAGCGGAGGTCGCGAATGGTGACGCCACTCGAGTCCAAGCAGCTCCTAACCCTGCTGGGTGATGACGCGGAAGATCAGGTGCGGTGGATGCTGCGCCGGTCCTCCGGGTCATGGGAGTCGCGTCGGCTGCAGCTTCTCGACACGATACCTGGGGTTCTCGCGTACTACTCGGAGGGGTCCGCTGCACTGGCCGCGGATCTCTACGATGATTCCCGTTTCGGGGTCGCCGAGGGTGCGTACAGCGCGACTCCGGTGGTCCTCGACCGGACGGTGAAGATCCGCAGAGGTGTCGCGTGGGCATCGGATCCGTTGTCGATCGACGACGACGAGCTCGCGGCCGCGCGGTTCGCACAGTTGATGCGAACGGAGATGGCGCGCCCGTACCGGGACACGATCATCGCGAATCGGAAGCAGGATCCGGCGTGCGTCGGGTGGAAGCGGATCACGCGTGACTCGAAGTCGTGCAGCTTCTGCCGGATGCTCGCTGACCGTGGCGCCGTGTACCGCAAGGAGACGGCCACGTTCGCGGCTCACGACGACTGCATGTGCACCGCTGCTCCCGTCTTCCAGGGTGGCGAGATCGGCCCCGAGGCTGACACCGCTCAGTACCTGGCGTCGAAGCGCCGGCGCACCGCCAAGGAGAAGGCGTTCCTGCGCGACTACCTCAAGGGGAACTACCCCGATTGACTTCCCGCCTCGGTGGGCTGTACCCGACAGTTTCGGGGTTCTGACGTGCGACGGCACAGAAACGGATGGAACCAATGACCGAAGGAACTCCCAACCCCGAGCCGAATCCTGGCGCGGGGGGCGAGCCGAAGCCCGCCGAGGGAAAGACGTTCACGCCCGAACAGCAGGCCGAGGTAAACCGCATCGTGCAGGAACGCGTCCAACGTGTCGAAGCGAAGTACGCGGACTACCCCGACCTGAAAGCGAAGGCAGACGGGGCGAAGACGCTCGAGGATCGGCTGGGCACGCTGGAAAGCGAACTCAGCACCACACGATCCGAGGCTGCACGCACCCGAGTCGCGGCGAAGTTCGGCATCAGCACCGAGAAGGGCGCCAAGGGCGAGCCTTCCGACGCCGAACTGCTCCTCACTGGTTCCGACGAAGAGGCGATGACCAAGCAGGCCGAACGGGTCGCGGGGCGCATCGCGGATCAGAAGAAGAACGGCAACGTCGCCCGAAAAGAGGGCGGCACCACAACCACGCCGGACAAGGACAAGGACATGCGGGAGTTCACCCGCAGCCTGTTCGCGTCGGCACAGACCGAATAGGGAGGTAGCCACATGGCTGCACTTGCAACGGGGTTCCTTGAGCTCCCCGATCACATCATCGACCCGTGGCTCGGCAAGGTCGCCGCGGGCTCGACCATCGCGACCCTGTCGCCTTCCGAGCCGCAGAAGTTCGGCACCGGCAAGGCGATGATCTTCGACTCGGGTGAAGCCGAGCTGGTGTCCGAGGGCGGGCAGAAGTCCTCCAACGACATCACGAAGAAGATCCAGACCGTCGAGCCTCACAAGTTCCAGAAGACCGTTCGCATGAACGAGGAAGTCATCTGGGCGGACGAGGATCACCAGCTGCAGGCTGTCGAGAGCATCCTCGCTCAGATCCAGCCGGCGCTCTCGCGTGCCCTGGACTTCGGTGGCATCCACGGTGTCAACCCGAAGACCGGTGCCGTCGCGGCCTCGATCACGCAGAAGCTCTCCGCCGCAACCAACCAGGTTGAGCGCGTCGCTTCGGATAAGCCCTACGCGAACCTCGACGCCGCTGACGCGCTCGTTCTCGCTGATGGCTACACTCCGAGCGACATCGCCCTCGACCCGGCGTTTGCTGCGAAGTTCTCTGCCCTGCGTGGCGTGAACAGCGAGCAGAAGCTCTACCCGAACTTCCGCCTGTCGCTGGATCCCTCCGAGCTGGAAGGCCACCGCGCGTCGGTGTCCCGCACGGTCGGCGGCGCCGGCGTCCTCGCAGTCGCGTCGAACATCCTCGGCATCGTCGGAGACTTCTCCGCCTTCCGCTGGGGCGTGCAGCGTGCGCTCGGCCTCGAGCTCATTCGCTACGGCGACCCGGATGGCCAGGGCGACCTCAAGCGCAACAACCAGGTCGCGTTCCGCGCAGAGGTTGTCTACGGCTGGGGGATCGCGGACCTCGACGCGTTCGCGCTGATCGTGGACAAGGTCGCGGGCTGATGCGTCTCCTGAACATCGTCACTGGGGTGGTGGTCAACGTTCGCGATGACCACCCGATCGTGTCCGACTCTCAGTGGGCCGATGTGGACGCGAAGCAGGCCGTGGAGCGATCGGACGCTCCCGACAAGTCATGGAAGGTCGCGGATCTCAAGGCTCATGCCGAGGAGAACGGGATTGACCTCGGCGATGCCACCAAGAAGGACGACATTCTCGCGGTCATCGTTGCCGCTGGTGCGTCCGGCTCGGAGGACGAAGAGGAATCCGGCGAAGAGGAGTCCGAAGAGGACTAACTAGGGAAGGGGGCGGTCATGACTGTGACTCCCGCAATGATCGCGGTCAAGCTCGGCAGGGCCGCCCCCGAACCTGGCTCCATCACGGAGCAGCAGTGGGACATGGACATCGACGATGCGTTGATGCTCATCCAGAACCGAGCCGAGGAGCTCGACGTCGACATGTCGACGATCTCCGAGGTGAAGCTCGACTACGTGGTGCGTGAAGCTGTCGCCGCGTACATCAAGCGTCCAGACGACGCGACACAAGTCTCTGTGACCGTTGACGACGGCACGACAGCGCGTACCTACCAGTCGGGCAAAGGCCGTATCGACATCATCGACGAGTGGTGGACCCTTCTCGGCCTCACTGACCCGGATGACAGTGGCGCGTTCTCGATCGACATGATCCCCCCGGTTGGGTCACAGCATCTTCCCTGGTGTTCCCTCGCATTCGGGGCGACGTTCTGCTCCTGTGGGGTAGACATCGCGGGGAAGCCGATCTTCGAGCTGGGGGAATGGTGACCCTCGGTACAGACATCGCTGCAGCCCTGCCGCAGCTGCGCGCTGAAGCCGAATCGCGGATGTTCGAGACGGTGCTCGTGGGGAAGTTCCGTGACGGAATCGACCCAGACACCAAGGATGCCACGCGCGTCCTCGACGCCGAGCGGTACACCGGCAAGGGCCGGATTCGATGGGGGTCGCGCGAAGTGTCCAACTCCCAGGCGACAGGCTCCCCAGTCGCGATGCAGGAACCGTACCTGTCTGTCCCGTTCGGCACGGCACGCTTCTTCACCGACGACGAGGTGGAGTGCAGCGGATCCGATGACCCGATGCTTGTCGGTCGGCGGTTCAAGATCGCAGGCGCGGCCGGTGGGGGACAGGTGACCGCCTACCGCTACCCGTTGGAGGAGCTGAGCTGATGGCTGACGACTTCTCCGAACTCGCTGAACTCGCCGCAGATCTCTCCGCGGTCCCCCCGGAAGCGAACCGGAACATCAAGAAGGCGCTCGAGGTCACTGCCAGGAGCGTGAAGGAAGACTGGCGGCAGGGGGCCGAGGTTGGCCGCGGCGATGGCTACTCCGAGCGGTACGCGTCATCGATCTTCTACGACATCAAGTACCCGCTCAACGGAATCGAAGCGGAGATCGGTCCTGAGCTCGGTCGCGCGGGCGCTTCCGCAGGCTTCCTGGAGGATGCTCCGGGTGGTGTGCAGGCGGCCCCACAGCACGCCGGACGTGACGCCCTGGAAGCGAACGAAGCCGACTTCGCGCGTGGCCTTGAGATCGCCATCACGCAGGCCGTGATCGACAAGGTGGAGGGCTGATGTTCTCTCACTTCGCCGCGTTCCGTGCGCTCCTGCTCGCCGTGGCCGTCCTGGTGGGGAAGGTGTACGACAACGTTCGTCGCGTCGATGGCAAGCCCGTCCGCGCGAACTACATTGTCCTGTTCCCTGACGCACCCGCAGAACTCAACGACAACAGGTTCACGTCCCGCCAGAGGGCCGATTCCCGGTCCAAGTGGCGGTACGACGTGCGGATCGTCGCGACGACCGCAGACGGGCTCCTGGAGCTTGCCGACGCGGTGATGACAGTGATCGGGAAGATCCCGGCTGTGTCGGGGCGTCGGTGTGACCCGGTGTCGCTTGTTCCCGGGGTTGAGGAAGGGAAGGGCCGGTTCGATCCGGTCACTGACCTCCACTACCTCGACCTGTCATTCGAATTCGTTTCAAGGAGGGCGTGATGTTCATTCGCGTGCGCAGCGCGGTTCCTGGTGGGCCGCTACATGAGGTGGACGTTCCCCAGTCATGGGTTGAACGTCACCCAGACCGATACAAGGTCATCGATTCGGAGCCGGTTGCTACACAGCGACCGGCTTCTCACTTTCCCGGCACGGTGCCGGTGAAGAGTTCCGCACGTCCCAAGCGTGCGAAGTCTGCGAAGAAGCAGGCGACCAGTCCTGGTGAGGATTCGAACGCCCCCTCCGAGGGGCTTACCCCTGAGGAGAACTAATGGCAACCGAGGAAGTGCAGGAGTCTTTCGGCTACGACGGGATGGGCGTGGTGCTGCACTGCACCACGATCGCAGACCCGTCGAAGCCGACCGTCGCGGAGCTCGCGGCCGGCACCCCGATCACGTACGGGCTTTACGGCCCGACCGGATACGCGCTCGAGACGACCATCAACGAGCGCACCTCGACGCGTTACACGCTCGAGCAGGAGCTCTCATCTGAGGGCACGAAGAAGTACAAGCTGACGCTGCTCTACGTCTACAACCGCGAGACGCCGACCGAGGTCGAGACGATCCTCGGCACGAAGGGTGTCGCCGGGTACATCGTCCACGCGCTCGGCTACGAGTCCGGTCACACGTTCGCGGCGGGCGACAAGATCAACGACGTGGTGCCGATCCGCACCGCAACGTCGGTCGATGTGCCGGCGACGGCGAACACGGACGCGCACAAGCAGACCATGCCGTCGATCACGGGTCGCGTCGAGCAGGAAGTCGCTGTCGTCGCGTAGCCCCAAGCTCCGGGGGTGGGGTTTCCCTCACCAGGCTCCACCCCCGGGTCATCTCTCTTCTGGTGAGGATGGTGAGGAATAGGTCTCATGGATGTCGCAACTGAGCGCCCAGTGAAGGCGCAGCTGACCACGGCTCGGCTGTTGCTGGCGCAGTTCATCGCACAGCTCGACGAGTACGCGGCGATGAACCGCGAAGCCCGCCGCACACCTCGCGGACGCGATCTTTCCGCCCGTCTCGGCGGACTCAAAGACGGCCGCGAGAAGTGGGCTGCGAAGGTCGACGAGCTCGAAGCTCGGCTTGCAACGGAGGTCTCTGAATGATCGATATCGACGCGGGGATCGCGAAAGCACGCGCGCGAGCCGAGAAGCGCGAGACGGTCGTGCAGCCGGTGATCTTCAACGACGCGCAGATCGGCGTGAAGATGACCGCGATGTCTGATGACGACTGGCGCGCCTACACACTGTTGCATCCTCCGCGCGAGGCAGTCCGCCTGGACCTGAACGCGGCCACCAACCTTGACTCCGCTGTCCGCGAGTACCAGGGCGTCGTCCTGGTCGACGGTGACGAGTCAGACGATCTCCTCGCGACGAACGCGGATGGTGAGACGGTCTACCGATGGCCTGAGGTGTATGACACTCTCTCCCGCCAGGACCGCGAGAACCTCGCCTTCGCTCTGTGGATGATCCACGATTCCTGGTACCAGGAGGCGTTGAAGACGGCGGGAAAAGCACGGACGGGCTCGCCGCAGAGCTAGCCCAACTCGCGCTGGAGCTCGGCGTCACAGTGCGGGAACTGCAGGGCCACGCCACCGAGACGCGCACCTACAGCCCGGATGGGACACTGCTGTCCGTGTCCTTCGCCGAGGCGCGTTTCACGCCGTACGAGGTGGGGGCGCTTCTCGGCGCCCGTCGAGCAGCAAATGAGCCACGCAGCAGCACCGGCTGGAAGATGTCCGACGCCACGGACAAGAAGAACATGGGTCGCTTCAAGCTGAGCGATCCTGTCACCGATTTCGCTTTGAAAGCGCGCGTTGAAGGGATGGAAGCCGCCGAGAAGAAGTACGGCGAGAAGATGCTTCGCTACCTCAGCTTCCGCGTCGAACTCGACGACTAATTCTTGCCGACGAGCTCCTTGTAGGACCGTCCGACTGAGGCTGACAGCGCCCAGAGGATTCCTGCCGCGATCAGAAACACGAATCCGCCCATCGGGGCGAAGAAGAAGAAGACGACTGCGACAGGGATGCACAGAAGTGCGAGCGCGCCAAAGAGGACGTACACCGCGAAGGTGAACCGCGCGCCACCGAGTTTTGTGCTCATTCCCTGATGGTAGCGGTTCGTCGCGAGCCATGGGGGTGTTCGTATGGCCGATCGCGTCGTCAAGGTTCGGTTGCTTGCTGAGGTTGCGGATTTCAAGCGCGGCATGGAGGAAGCCGCAAGCGAGACTCGCAAGGTCGGGACTGCCTCCGAGCAGCTTGCGCAGAAGCGCGAGGCGTTCAACCAGCTAGGAACGGTCGCCCTGGGTGTCGGTACAGCGATGACCGCGATGACGGCGCTCTCGATCAAGGCCGCGATCGGCTGGGAATCTGCCTGGGCTGGCGTCACCAAGACTGTGGAGGGTACGCCCGCGCAGCTGGCTGCAGTAGAGGATGGGCTTCGCGGCCTGACCTCTGTGCTCCCCGCTTCGCACGACGAGATCGCCGCGGTTGCCGAAGCTGCTGGACAGCTCGGCATCAAGACTGAGAACGTCGTCGCCTTCACACGGACGATGATCGACCTCGGCGAGACGACCAACCTGTCAGCGAATGACGCGGCCACTTCGCTCGCCCGGTTCATGAACATCATGGGCACGGCTCAGGGTGACGTCGACAAGCTCGGTTCGGCCATTGTCGGTCTGGGCAACAACTACGCCACGACCGAGGCCGAGATCATGGAAATGGCCATGCGTCTCGCTGGTGCCGGCAAGCAGGTTGGGCTCACTGAGGGTCAGGTTCTCGGACTTTCCACTGCGCTCTCTTCTGTAGGTATCGAGGCTGAGGCTGGCGGATCCGCCATGTCCAAGGTGATGATCGACATCGCCGCCTCCGTGGAGGAGGGAGGCTCACGCCTCGAGCTGTTCGCCAAGACAGCGGGGACGTCAGCGGATGAGTTCGCCGCGAAGTGGAAGTCTGACCCGGCTGCGGCCCTGTCGCTGTTCGTGAAGGGGCTGTCGGACGCAGAGTCACAGGGTTCATCGACTCTCGGTGTCCTGTCGGAGCTCGGTATCACCGAAGTCAGGATGCGCGACGCGCTCCTGCGATCTGCCTCGGCAGCGGACATGTTCGCCGGCGCGATGGGCATGGGCAACAGCGAGTTCGAGAAGAACAACGCGCTGCTCACTGAGGCGGAGAAGCGGTACAACACCGTCGAATCGCAGATGCAGATCGCGGGGAACGCAGTCAACGACGCGGCGATCTCATTCGGCTCGGTGTTCCTGCCTGCGGTCGCGGAAGCAGCGGGCGGGCTGAAGGAGTTCGCGAGCTTCCTCGCAGACATTCCCGAGCCCGTTCAGGGCATCATCGGTGTGCTTACCGGGGTCGTCGGCGTCACGGCTCTCATCGGGGGCGCGGCCCTGGTTGCGATCCCGAAGGTTGTGGCGTTCAAGGTCGCGATGCAGTCCCTCCCGAGTGTTACCAGCGCGGTGCGTTCTGGTTTGGGCGGCCTCTCCTCGTTCCTGGGTGGCCCGTGGGGCGTTGCGCTCTTCGCGGCTACGGCGGCTGTCGCACTGTTCAACAAGCAGATCGAGGATGGCGTGCCTGCTCAGGCGGACATCCTCAACGCGATCAAGACGTCTGCCAGCGCGGCAGAGAGCCTGAACGCAGCCTTTGAGCGAGGATCGCTCGAGACTTTCATGTCCGGGGACTACGCCGAAGAACTGAAGGATCTTCCTGGGCTGCTCGACCACGCGATCGATGCTCAGAAGAACTGGGCGGATGCACTTTCCACCACCGTTTCTCAGCGTGGTGCCTACGACTCGCTCAAGCGCTACGGCGGAGCTCTCTCGGAGATGGCCTCGAGCGATCTCCCCAAGGCGCAGCTCGCTTTCCGCGCGCTGCGGGATGAGAACAAGCTCACCGCCGAGCAGACACGACAGCTGCTCAATGAGATGCCCGCGTATCGTGACGAGATTTTGAAGCTGGCGGCAGGGCAAGGCATCGCTGCGGACAGCACGGAGTTCCTGCAGCTCGCGATGGGCGAGCTTCCGGGGTCTACTGCTGAGGCTGAGGCCGCGCTTGCAGAGATGAAGACAGAGGCGACAGAGGCGGACGAGGCGCTTCGCGGCACCGCTACCGCGTTGACTGATGTTGGCGATGCGGCGATGTCGATGGGGGACGCGAGCGATCGCGCTCTGTCGTCGCTGAACTCGCTTGCCAAGGCTGCCGAAGAGGAGGGGGCGGTCCTCGACGGGACCAACGACGCCTCGATCCGTCTGCGTGATGCCATGCGTGAGGTGGAGCAGTCGCACCTCGATTCCGCTACGGCGATCATCAACAACGGTGGGACTCTCGCAGCGGCAACGGAGGAGTGGGAGAAGGGCCGGCAGAAGGTCATCGAGATGCGTGTCGCGAAGGGTGAGGACATCGCCACGGCGACAGCGTGGGCTGACAAGAACCTCGGATCTGCCTCACAGGTCACGTCGGCGCTTGGGAACGTCTATCAGGCGTGGCTGAACTTGCCCGAGAACCGCGAGACGAAGTACCGAGTCGAAGCCGAACAGGCCGCTGCGAAGCTGGCTGAGGTAAAGGCGCGCCTCGACGCGATTCCCGGGTACAAGCGGATCACCCTCGAGTCTTTCTCGGTCGGCAAGTTCGACGTGACTCCGAACGCCACTGGCGGCTACTACCAGGGCGGCGTGAAGAAGTTCGCGGCGGGTGATTTCCTGCCTGGGATCTATCCGGCCACGCCTGGTGGGATCGAGCACCGTGTCATGGCTGAAGCTGGCTACGACGAGATGTACGGGACGACTGACCCGAAGTACAGGGACCGCACTCACGGAATCTGGCAGACCTTCGGAGATCGAATGGGCTTCACCCAGTCGCAGCGCCCGTCGTCTTCTGCCCCCATTCAGGTATCTCTTGCTGGGGCTGAGTTCACGTTGTTGGTCGACGGGAATCCGGTGCGGGCGATCGTCCAAGAACAGATCGTTGCGAAGGCCAAGACGGATGCTGTTGCGTACAGCGGAGGGCAGGTGTCGGCATGACGGTTGTTCTCACTCCTTTGTCGGATATGACCCCGGTGCCTCGCGTCGAGATGGTGATCGAGTCGGCTGATGTGCTCGCGGGTACCAACCGGGTGACCCTATGGCGTATCGCCGATGGGCGTGAGATCAAGGTGCGCGGCGGGGTCGACCGTGCGTTCGCGGGCGGGCCTCCTCTGGAGGTTCGACGGAACGTTGACGTCGACCCCGCCGGCACCTCGACGTCATCCCATTCGGCGTCACAATCGGGGGCAGGTTCACCGACGTTCACGGCCACCTCAACGCTGGGGATGAACGTTGGCGGGATGGGGATCGACACGTTCGTGCGTGTCGAAGCGACAGCCGCATCGACCTACCTGGATGTGCGCGGCACGGCGACAAACAACGTCCTGAAGACCCCGTTGGGCCCGGACATCGCGGCTTCGGCTTGGGTTCGCCCGTCGTCGATCTCGGATCCCATCGGACGGGTCTACATCCAGCAGTACAACTCATCCAACGTTCTTCTGGGCACCTCGGATGTTGCGACTGGTTCCATCGGTAGCGGGTGGAACCGTGTGGGCTTCTCTGTCCCGCGGCTTGCCGGCGCAGTGCGCGCAGTGCCGATCTTCCGCATCACGGGCACAGTCCCCGTGGGTGCACGACTGGACGTCACAGGGTTCCTCACCGAGTCGGCCAACAGTGTCGGTCGGTGGTTCTCCGGTTCGTCCACGCCCTACCTGGGGTACGCGCCGTCATGGTTGGGCGCGGTGAACGCGAGCGCCTCGATCGAGTCGGCGGGTACGGGCTCACTGTCCCTGATCGACTATGAGCCGCCCCTTCGGGGATCGTTCTCCTACGAGGCGGAATGCTGGGCGGGTAGCACCCCGCTGGGACGAGTCGCGATCGGGTCGTCGACAATCGGATGGACTGGGGGGACTGTCATCCAGCAACCGCTGGATCCGTCCCTGGCGGTCAAGGTTCAACTGAACTGGGGCACGGCGCCAGAGCTCACGCGAGCAACACCGGGTGGCCTGGTCTTCTCCTCGGGAGAGGCAACACCCGACTACGTGGGCTTCGGTCCCCGTCGCTCGCTGCAGGGAGTCCCCGTGGTGTTCGAGGTCGCGGATGCTGACCTCGAGACGCTGCACGCAACGTTGGGCACCTACGAGACCCCGCAGTTGCCCATCTGGCTGATCCGATCTACATCGGGGCGCTGGCCTTCCGTGTTCTTCTGCCACGTCCCGTTCCTTTCAGAAGTCGACAGGTCAGGCTACGGCGGCGATGTTCTGGGATTCACGACCACGGTCGATGAAGTGAACCCGCCTGCGCCGGCGCTCGTGATCGCAACACTGTCCTACGCCGACCTCGACGCGGGGTATGCGTCGTACACGGCTCGAGATGCCGCCTATGCGTCGTATGACGCACAGGATCGCGACTACTCCCTGGCGGGGCTTGCTGGGTGAAACGGGGGTGCGGGATGCGTGATGTTTCAGCCCGCACCCTCGATCTCATTCGCAGCGGTGGTTTCTCGCGCGTCTGGGTCGCTGACCTGATGTATGACGGTCAGCGTCGGCTGGCGAACCTGGATATCTCCGACGTGGACCTGTCTTGGGACGGGAACCAGTTCGTCGCAGGGTCTGGCTCCTGCACCGTGGTGTGGGCGGATGACCATGCGACGTCGATGATTCCGAAACAGGTGGGGGACTGGTTCTCGCCCTTCGGGTCCGAACTCCAGATCGACTGTCTGGTGGGAGCGGGGGAGTTCACGGAACGCATCGCGATGGGTCGGTTCGTCATCGACTCCGTGCCGACGTCGGTCGAGTCGCAGATGCCGTGGACGGGCCGAGTCATCCACCCCGGCGAGTCGTTCGAGCTGAACCTCAAGGATGGACTGCAGCGCGTCATCCGCGACCGATTCGCGGTGCCCACCCAGTCGGCGTCCACGTCGGTATGGGGCGAGATTCAAGCGATCACGGGTCTGCCGCTCGTGCGCAACGTCGCGGATGCCACGATCGCGACCCCGGTCGCACACGATGAGCAGAAGGATGCCGCAGTATCGAAGTTGTTCGACAGGCTCGGCGCATGGCCGGCGCTGAACGCCTCCGGTGTACTGACAGCCCGCCCGAAGGCATGGCCCGAACCTGTCGATGACCTGACCGGTTACGTGTCCGCACCGCGCACGCTGACGGCTGAGAAGACGTACAACCGGGTTGTCGTGAAGGGCAAGAGCCCGACCGGCGAGCCGGTCTATGGTGTCGCCAGCGTGACGGATGGCTTCCTGCGGGTCGGGAACGCTGACGGTTCCGCATCACCCTTCGGCGTCGCCACCTACACGTACTCGTCGGATCTCCTCACCACCACGAAGCAGTGCTACGACTACGCGGCCGAACTGCTTCCGCGCGTATCGCGTGTGCGTGGGGTCACCAGGGAAGTCACGGAGCGCTTCAACCCGCTGCGCGAGGTCGGTGACGTGTTGCGCTTCGAAGGGTCGCGAGTTCGGGTGCTGAAGGTGTCTCACAGTGATGAGGCCACGCGGCTCACTGTGGAGGTGGCGGATGAATGACACCGACCGCCTCCTCGACCTGATCGCGAAGAAGTCGAAGGTCATCACCCGCGTGGGAACCTTCGCGGGCATCTCCGCCGGTCAAGCGCTCATCGACATCGACCAGTCCCGATTCCCCGCCGCGTTCCTCACCGCCTACGTGCCGTCCGTGAACGAACCCGTCCACGTGTGGTCGGTCGATGGTTCCTGGTTTCTGCTCGGTCCCACGACGGGCCGGCCGGGAGTGGGGGTTGTGACGACGGTCGGTTCCGGGGTCGTGAATGTGACGACCGACTTCGGCGAGTTCTCGATGCCTTCGGTCGGCACGGCTCCCACCTCGGGGCAGACGGTCGGGATCTCGTGGCCCGGGCCGGTGTGCCTTGGTGCGCTGTCGGTTCAACCGGCGTCCCCGACGCCTCCTCCCACCCCTGGCGGGGGCGGGGTGACGGTGAAGGAAGCCACCTTCCGAGCCATCGACGCAGGCTCCACCGACAGGGGAGCGACGCGATGGTGGACGGCGCAGCCGTGGGCGTCGAACTCGACCTATGGGGCATGGTTCTACGGCACGCAGATCAAGGACACGATCCCTGCCGGTTCTCAGCTCGTGTCGATGGAGATGTTCATCAACCGGGTGCAGGACCAGGGCTCCTCGCCGAATTTCGCGCTCCACACCTCACCGGGGAAGGCGGGCGTTCCCGCGATGGGGAGCCTGTTCCCCTGGGATCCGCCGAACGGGTGGAACCCGGTACCGAACAATGCATGGTTCGCCGCGCTCATCGCGGGGGGCTCCTTCTACGGTGTGGGGCTCAACCAGGGCGGGTATTCGAAGTTCGCTTCCCTCGCTCAAGACGGCCTCTCTGGCGCGCTGCGCATCAAGTGGCGTTGAGCCTCCCTCTTCCTACGACTCTCGCGTGAGCTCAGCCGCGCGCCAACAGAAACGAGGTAGCTCATGGGCTACACCCTTGATGCTTACGGCAAGCCGGTTGTCTCCCCGACACCCACCCAGACCGTGGTCGACCTGCAAGCGATCGCCGACTTCGCGGCGTCGTTCGCCAACGTGCGAGTGGGCTCGAGCACGGAACGTCAAACTCTGCCCGCCGCGAAGCACCGCAACGGCATGCTGTGGGTGGAGACGGACACCGGGCGCATCTATCGGTCGAAGGACGCAGCCTGGGTGCTCGCAGCGCCCGGAACCGACTGGGTGACCCTGACTCCTGCATCCGGGTGGGCGGTTAGCAGCGGCGCGATCCGCTACCGGCTCACACCGGGCGGTGCGGAGATCTCCGCGTTCGAGGTCACCCGCACAGGATCCAACCTCGCTGTGAACGCCGGCGCCGCAGTCGTCGTCGGAGTCCTCCCCGCAGGTGTGCGCCCACCCGGCAACGCCCCCCTGGGCTCCGGGACGATCGGTGTCGGCGGGAACCTCGGCGCGTCCCGCTGGTACGTCGGCTCAGACGGAAGCATCTTCTTCCAGTCGATGGTCGTCAACGGCACCATGACGACCGCTGGCGGTGTCGCCAACCACGCCTTCTTCGGCACCGGCCGATTCGAGTTCTAGGTGTCATGTCTCAGGACGTTGTTCACTCGACATGAACTCGAGGACGTCATCGAAGAGACGGCTTTCGTCATGACCCACGGGTATGACGGTCTCCGGCCAGACCATTACCTGAGGACTCAGTCGGAAGTCGCTGGGGGCCACTGACGCGGGCGGCTTCATACCGTGCGCGGTGTGTGGCCGCTCGTGGTTGTAGTAGTTCAGGAAGCGGTGCAGCTCTTCGATGCGGGCGTCTTCGGACTCGTAGCCCTGCACCTGGAGCCACTCGGCTTTCAGAGTGGCGTTGAACCGCTCGACCTTGCCGTTGACGCGGGGCGTGTAGGGCGGAGTGAACCGGTGGTGAGTGCCGGTCGCTTCGAGTGCCTCATTGAAGGGCCGCGAGCGGTACGCACCGCCGTTGTCCGTGAGGCAGTTCTCGACGGTCGTGATCGCGTGGTGGGCGAAGAACTCGAGCGCGCGGAGCCAGTGGCCGGCCGCGGTCGTCCCCTTCTCGTTGAGGTGCACTTCGGAGTACGCGAGCCGTGAGTATGCTTCGACGGCGGTGTGGATGTAGATGTAGCCGACCTTGCCGACGCCCGCGCGCTTCGACTTGCGGTGCAGGTCGGTGCCCTGGCCGTGGATGAACCACCCGCCGCCGTCGGGGATGCGGCCCACCTTCTTCACGTCGATGTGCACCATGTAGCCGAGGTACTTCGGGTCCATGGTCTTGTACGTGGGGCGCTTCTTGATCTCACCCGTGGCAGGGTCCAGGTCACGCACGCGGCTCAGCCCGCGCTTGGTGAGCACGCGGTGCACGGTCGAGGGGGAGATTTCTACCCCGTACTCGGAGAGCATGAACGCGGCGATCCGCGCGGCTCCCCACTTCTTCGATAGGCGAATCGCTACGAGAATCTCGACGACGTCTTCCGTCGTCTCTGTGGGGCTGCTGAGGGGCCGTGAGGACGCTTCCTGTAGCCCGTCGAACCCGTACGCGAGGTAGCGGCCCCACCACTTCGTGGCGGTCTGCCGAGAGATTCCCATCTCCGTGGCGACGTGTGCGATCGGGCGGCCCGTCTGCAGGCGCTCGATGAGTCGTCTCTTCCCCTCGGGGGTAAGCGGCGAGTTCGCGTGCAAGAGAGTTCCATGAGTAAGGGCGCCCTGAAGCACCAGCCGTGTGGCTCCTCTTGCTCTCTCGTCTCGCTACGAAGAACTATCGCACAAGCGTTCCGAATCTGACTCGATCGTCCAGAGGTCTTTACATCTGTCTTTACTCGATGGTACGCTAATGTAAAGACGAAAGTAAAGACACTAAGGAGCAAAATGCCTGTTCAGGTCGAACATCAGTCGAGCGGCGATCGACGGCGTGTCGCAGAGAAGCGAGTTGAGGGCGGCGTGCTCGCGTCCCCGACATGGCCGGACGGGTGCAGGCTCACGCTCAACGAGTTGGCGACTCCTGGTGCTGGACATGTCGACTGCTCGACCACCTGCAGTCACCCGATGGGTTTCACGGTCGTCAAGGACGGGCACGCGACGTGCTTCGACTGCAAGGCCGCCAGCCCGGGCCGCTGCGTGTGTGGGGCTCTGTACCGCACGATGGTCTGCCAGGGCCGCGCACACTTGAAAGGCGCTCGGCTCGAAGCGGAGGTAGCACGATGACCGGTGGACCGCTGAACATCGAGCGAGAGAACGCCGCTGCCGCACACGTCAAAGCGGACCGAGATGAGGTCTACTCGAACAACGAAGACCGCGTTCACAACGCTTTCGTGTCGGGGGCCGAGTGGGAGCGCGATGGACATGAGGTGGGAGGAATCGCCGGTCTTCCACCTACGGCGACTCCCACCTCAGCAGACGCGCAGGTGTCGTACGACGAAGCGACAGCGGCCCTCGAGAAGTTCCGCGAGGTGGAGACGATCGCAAGCGACATCGACGCGATGTGGGCAGTCCTGGTGGAACGCTCGGCATGGAGCCTCGTGCCAGCAGTAGCCGCAACCGACGAACGGCCGTACTGCACACGAAAGGGCCACAGGAACTGCGAGACCGAACCTGCCACCCGTCAGGCCGATGCGTGGGATCAGGGATACTGGCTTGGCATCAACGGGCACACCGGACCAGGGAACCCCTACCGGGAATCGAACCATGTCCCGCTGAGGGGCAGTGAAAAGCAGGGGAACGCATGACCGCCGTAAAGACATCTGTAAAGATGTCGTCTGTGACCAAGACGCCCGTGACGAACTTCCGCATCCCGCCCGACATCAAGGCCGCGGCTCAAGCGAAAGCGGAAGCAGAGGGCAAGACCCTCTCCCGAGTCGTCGTCGATCTCCTACGCGAGTACGCGCGGGAGAAGAAGTAGCTACCCGCCCGCGGAGACAGAAGAGACCCAGTGTTCATCACCGGGTCTCTTCTTCGTTTCCACCCCGCGGGTGTCAACAACGTCACGAGATAGAACATCTAGGAGTCGACATGGGCGGCACATTGAGCAAGACGGACATCGGTCACGGACGTGGGTGGCTCGAGACCGAAGCGGCGAAGAGTCAGGCGCGGATCGATCGAGCTCTCGGGCATCCGCAGCAGATCACCGAGGCCGGTCGATCGTGGGAGCAACAGAACGCGCACTGGCTCACATTCCTGAGGTACGGGAAGCCGATCGCGCTGCACCCGGACACCCCGAGCGTGCACCAGAAGGGGCGTGCGAAGGACACCGACGAGCGCAACGTCGCCCTGATGAACGAGCACGGGTGGTTTCAGACCGTCTACCGCACGGTCAACGGTCGCCGAACGCTCGTCGAACCGTGGCACTTCGAGTACTTCCCGGAGCGCGACAAGCACCGCAACGACCCGGCACCCGCTGGCGGCAAGACGACCGCAGCGGCCATCACGACCCTGGAGGAACCCGCCATGCGCACCATCCGCTGGAACGGCAAGCACGTCTTCACCTTCGGTGAGGAGAAGGTCTCCCACCAGGATGTCCCTGTGGACGCGATCAACGCCGCGATCATCCACAACCCCGATCAGAAGTACCTCGAGCTCGACGACGCGGGACTGACGACCGCTCTGAAGACCTTCGGGGTGCCGTGGTCGGCGCTCGACGCGTGCATGCGTGGTCTCGCCTACGACATCTCGGGAGCTGTCGGGGGCCGGTACTGGTCGCGGGCTGTGGAGCAGAAGATCGACACATCCCAGCTCGCTCAGACCATCGCTGGCCTACAGAAGACTGCCGCCTCCGTGCCGGCCGTCGAGGGATGATGCGGAGGGTATGGCTCGCGTCGATCTGGCACCCCGACGCGATTCCACCAGATGAGTGGAAGTACCGGTCACTGAAGCGCGTCTGGTTGCCGGTGTACGACCTGATCGCGATCGGTGCGGGGATCTGGGCGGCGCTCTTCGGCTCTCCCGTGTTGCACGAGCTCTTCGATGAACCGGTGATCGACACCATGGGGACGCTGCTCGCGATCGTTGCCACGACCTGCTTGCTGGGCGTCGCATTTCCGCGCTTGTGGCGGTGGGAGATCTGCGGCAAAGCGCTGTTGGTAGCGCTTCTCGCTGCTTACGCCGCTGCCGTGGTGCTGTTCCGGGCCAATCCCGCCGCGTCTGCCGGTTTCGTCGCGTTCATCATTGTCCTCGCTCTGCCGCTCCCGATCTTCCGGCTCACCCTGCTCGGTGAGGAGATCAAGGAACGGCGAGAGGAGGGCGCCTGATGGACCCGCAAACGATCATCACCATCATCGGCGCTGGCGTGGGCGGGATGGGCGTTGTCCTCACCTTCCTCGCCACGCGTGGCAAGACCAAGACTGATGCGAAGACCGCGCTCGATGCGCGAATCGATAAGCGGGTGAGTGAGCAGCTCGAGGGTGCATGGACAGAGATCACGGCTCTCAAGACGGATGTCGCGACGCTCACCGAGAAGGACCGTCTCAAGTCGTCCGCATTCGCTCGCATCCTGCGCGCTATCGCTCGCCAGTGGCCGACAGACCACGGTCCCGACCTTGATCCGTCCGACATCGCGCTGATCGAAGACACCATTCCTCCCACATGGCTGCGCAAGCACCACCCCCGTCCCGAAGGAGATCCCACATCATGACTGACCCCATCATCCCCGCTGCGACGAAGCTCGCCGCGAAGCGCGGATTCATCCGCACCGCTACCCAGTCGCTCGCATCGGTGATCCCGATCGCAGCGATCGCGATCCCCACGACTGGTGACGCGCTTCTCGGCATCGGCCTCGCCGCGGCTGGCGCGGTCGCCACGGCGGTTCTCGCTGGTGCCGCGTCCGCGCTCTCGATCGTGTCGAACGGGATCCCGAAGGACTACGCCGACGTGACGCTGGTGCGCCAGGCCGTGCTGGACGCGCCCGAAGCTGAGGCCTCCGTCGAGATGGCCGTCCAGCGGGTCACGCTCCGCCGCGACCGGAAGCGAGGTTGATCATGGCGTTCACGAACGACTCGAAGGAAGCGGCGGCACTCGCCGTCACCGCGCGCGGAAACTGGATCAGCCTCCACACGGCTGACCCGGGCGTCACGGGCGCATCGGAGGCCACCGGGGGCACTCCCGCGTACGCGCGGAAGCAGACCGCATGGGCTGGCGGTGCGGTCGACGGCGTGGTGTCCGGCTCCAGCGTGGCCGTGGATGTCGCCAGCGGTAACTACTCGCATGGGGGCATTTGGACGGCTGCTACCGGCGGCACGTTCGTTGGCGGCTTCGCGCTCTCGTCCCCGACCGGGCCGCTTCCCAGTCAGACAGTGGTGAACGTGGTTCCCACGGTCAACGTCACCTCGGTCGGCTGATCGATCTTTCTGGGCATCGGAGGTAGTCATGGCTGATGCCGCAGTGCTGGGAACCGCGTACACCCGTGTGAATGACTCTCTGAGTCCCGCGGTGAGCATCGCTGACGTGCCGGTGGGGGCATGGGTGATCGTGTCACTCATGTCCGCATCGTCCACGGCGACGTTCACCGCACCTGCCGGGTGGGAGGTGCTGAAGGCAGCCATGGGATCAGAAGCAAGACGGTCCATCGCGACTTCCACGGCAATCAAGCGACCCAGGTTGATGCCCATGCGCATAGCACGAGCGGCGTCCGCAGATACGCTCATAGTAAATCCTTGTACTCGTTGCGGTAGTTCTCGAACGCCCGCCGCACGATGTCGGACGCTGACTCGCCATTGATCTTGGCTAGGTGCAGTACGTCACGTTTCAGGTCACCGTCGATCCTGAACGACATGTGAGGCGTCTTCGGCTTATTCGCCACGAGATGATTCGAAGCTGGCAATCGCGTCGGCTATTCCTTTGGATGCCTCGTGGGCAGCTTCGCCGATCTCGATTGCGGCACACCGGAAGTAGTCATCCATGGCTTGCTGCTGCTGAGCGTTGAGACTTGACATGCATCCATCGTACCGGGTGTATATACACCGCGCAACCATTCAACGTCAGAGGTTCACGGCAAACTCCACCCCATGACGCCCACCGACCTACTCGCCTTCGAGGCCCAACACCCGCGCCACACCCCCACCAAGACATCACGCATCCGCCACGAGCTCGGAATCACAGAGGTCAGGTACTACGTGCTCCTTGCCAGAGCTGCACAATCCGTCGAGGGGATCGCTGCCGACCCCACGACAGCGCGCATGGTCAGGCAGCGGGCGGAGCGTCGAGCTGACGATCGGGCGAAGCGGGCGGCGTGAACAACGCGGAGAACTGGGCGTACGCCGCGGTGAGCCTGTCCCGGTTCTGCGCTGACTGATAGCCGCGAGTCGTGGCGCGTGTGGAGTGCCCCACGATGGTCATGATGATGTCCTCTGGAATTCCCGCCGCGTAGAGCAGATCGACAGTCGTGTGGCGAACGTCGTGAAGGCGTACGTTCTTCTCCAGGCCAGCCTCAGCCAGAGCGGTTCGCCAGTCGCGTGATGCCTGGTCAGGGCCGATCGGGCGTCCGTTCTTCGTGAACATGAGCCCCCATTCGTTCTCTGGGGTCTCGTTCATGTGGCGTTCCAGGATGGTCTTGAGCGGATCCATCAAGGGGATGACGCGCCACGACTTCGAGGACTTGGGGCGCGTGAGGTAGAGCCCACCGGTGAGGTGCCGGTACTCATAGTCGACCGGCACGTCTGGGCGCCCATCGGTGTCCGAGAGTGGCAAGCGCAATAGCTGCCAGGACAGATCGAGGACGTCGGTGATCCGGTCCCGCTCGAGCCCAAGCACTTCCCCGCGCCGAGCGCCGGTAAGGAGGGCGGTGGCCCACAATGCGCCTTGCGGGCGGTACGCCGGCTGGTCGTCGAGCGCGTACTTCATGAACGCCAGAGCCTCGGCCAACGTGAGCGCCTCGAGTGTGGAGCGCGCCTTTCGTGGAGGCGCGGTCAGTGCGGCCGGATTCCGTCCGATCCGGCCTTCCCGGACGGCCATCTTTAGAGAGACGGACATCGTGCGGTGGGCAAGGAGAGCGGTGGTTGACGACAGCCCCTTCAAGATGATGGAGTCGTGGACGCGGCGAATGTGCGTCGCTGTCAGCTTGTCGAGCTTCACCTTCCCGATTGCCGGGATGATGTGGTTCTGAACCGTGCGACGGTATCCGTCCAACGTGTTGGGGCGGATCTCTTTGGCAACCTGCTTGAGCCAGTAGAGGAACCACTGCTCCACGGTCTGGTTCTTGGTGGGCAGGTCGCCGAGGCGTTCTAGCTCAGCCTTCGCTTCATTCATCGCTTGGAGAAGATCGGCCTTGTTCTTGCGCCGGATCTTCTTGCGACGCCGCTCGCCGTTGAGCGACGGGAGTTCGATCACTCCGGTCCAGAGCCCTCGACTGTCTTTGAAGATCGAGCCTTCGCCTTTGCCTCGCATGGTTGCCCTTTCGTGGTGATTGAGTTCCGCGTGCTCGGGCAACACCCGAGGGTCTTCTTCTCTTGCTTACGACGTACGTCACAGCTGTTCCCTTCCGGCCAAGGTCGGTGTACCCGGTGGTGTACCCATCGGTAACGGCGGCTAGCGGTTGCTGACTGCCGTTAAAGCCACCATATACGTAGATTTCGCCGGAAAGCAAGTCGAAATCGACAGATTCCACACGACTCATAATCGTGAGGTCGCGGGTTCAAGCCCCGCTCCTGCTACAGATGAAAACCCCCGGATTCCCGGGGGTTTCGTCGTTCACGGGGGCAGCGCGTCGAAGCTCAGTCGCGGGACTGGCGCGCCGGTTGGAGCCCACCGATCGGCGAATCAGCCTCGCCGTTGACGTACATGTAGCCGTCGATGATGTCCGCGGATCGCCCTCGGCCGAGCCATGCGTCGATGCCGTCGCAGGCGTTCTCCGTCTGGGGGAGGAGCGTCTCCAGCTCGATCCTTCCCGCCGAATCCTGCGACCAGCGGCCGCTCAGATCGTTGCACCCGTCGCTGCCCGTGACGGTCCCGTCGGGACTGAACGACAAGAACGTCGCTCCGTCGACGCTCGCCTCCCAGCCCCCGACGGGGTCGGGGAGTGGCGGAGTCGTCTCGGCGGGAACCTCACCGTTCGCGATCCTGTCGTTGCGCGCGTACATGGGGGCGAGCCCGGCTTGGAAGACGGCGCTGGTGGTGATGGCCGACACCAGCACGAGGACCACGCCGAGCAGGGGAGCCCAGTAGGCGGGCTTTCTCCGATGCCGGAGCGTGAACGCGGCCACGATCGCCGCGATGACCGAGGCAGCGACCGCCCACGGGAAGACGGCGCGGGCGCCGAAAGCGACTGCCAGGTCGCAATCGCCTTCGCAGCCGACGGCGCTGAACGACTCGAGGATCTGCGCGACGTACGCCGCGACGACGAGCAACGGAACGAGCAACCAGAGGGCGACGGCGAGTGCGGAGCGGTGCGCACGGTCGCGATGGGCAGGTTCCGGATCCTCGACGGTCATGTCCCTGAGGGTATGGCGGAGTGCCGAGACGGACCGCAGGCGCGACGCGTGTCGTCGGCGCGGTGATGGCACGTCTCGGCTACGACGCGGCAGAGGTCGTGGTCGCCGTCGGCGAGGAGTCGACCCGCTTCGCCGTGGGGGATCGCGTGTTCTACGCCGGGCAGATCGATCGCTCGGGCACGAACGCGCGGTTCCACCTGGTGGACGAGAGCATCGTCGGCCATGCTCCTCGCACGCTGTCGGTCGCCGAGGCGGCCGCACTGCCGCTGATGGTCATCACCGCGTGGGAGAGCCTGTTCGACCGCCTGGCGCTCACCCGCGAAAGCACGGGAGTGCTCCTGGTGATCGGCGCGGCAGGAGGCGTCGGCGCGCTGATCATCCAGCTCGCGAAGGCCCTCACGCGTCTCGAGGTCATCGCCGTGGCCTCGCGCCCGGAGACGGCGGAGTGGGTGCGTCAGATGGGGGCCGACCACGTCGTTGGCCGTGACTTCGCCGGCGAGGTGTCGGCGCTCGCCCCCGCCGGCGTCGACTACGTGTTCACCTCGTTCACTCCCGGCAACGTCAGGGCGATCGCCGACGTGATCCGTCCGCGCGGACGGGTCGTCTCCATCGACGAGACCGGGGGCAGCATCGACGCGCTCAAGGCGAAGAGCGTGACCTGGCACTGGGAGCTCATGTTCACGAGGCCCGTCACCGATCCCTCCGACCACTACCAGCACGACCTCCTGGAGAGCGTCGCGAACCTGGTGGATTCCGCTGGACGCCGCGACGATGCGTCGGGCCCACGAGATCGTGGAGGCCTCCCGGACGATCGGCAAGGTCTTCGTCACCGACTGGCCAGAGGCGGAACGCCCCTAGCGCTGCGGTGCGTCGAAGGCCGGACCCACGTCTCCCGCCGTAGCGTCTGCGACGCCGACACGTCCGCGGATGAAGAACAGCAGCACGAGACCGACCACGATCACGGCGGGGTTTCCGAGCCCAGCCAGCGTCGAGACCGGACCCTCGACCGGATAGGCCGTGTGGAGGAAGATACTCGGATCGGTGCTGGCGTGCAGCAGGATAGGCGCGATGAGAGTGCCGGTGACCCGCATGGCGAGGTACATGCAGATTCCGAAAGCGAAGGTGTAGACCACCTGGAACGCGGTGGCGAACAGTGATTGACCGCTGAGCAGGTTCCCGGAATGGAGTCCGGCGAACACCGCGGCCG
Source organism: Microbacterium sp. JAI119 (assembly GCF_013410135.1). Taxonomy (NCBI): domain Bacteria; kingdom Bacillati; phylum Actinomycetota; class Actinomycetes; order Micrococcales; family Microbacteriaceae; genus Microbacterium; species Microbacterium sp. JAI119. Next base: position 402,940 of record NZ_JACCCK010000002.1, on the reverse strand, counting down.
AGATCACGGCGACGACGATCTCGCGGTATCCGGCCTTGCGCAGCATGTTCACGACGAGACCGCGAGTGAGCACCTCTTCGGCGAAACCGATGAAGACGCCGGCGAGCAGCCAGGTCGCGACCACCTGGAACCCGGCCTCGCCGTAGTCGATGCTGAGCAGGTGCAGGACGTTGAACAGCAGCACGATCACGATCGCGATCCACATCCAGCCGCGGCCCGTGATCGGCTGCCGTCTGAAGAGTTCGCCGAGCCAGCTGACCGACGCGGCGAAGCCGACCAGGAGCAGACAGCCGACGAGAACGGGAAGTGCGTAGAAGACCAGGATGCCGGTGGGGCCCGTCGGGTCGTCGATCTGTGCCGCGAGCGGAGTGAAGGCGAGCGACAGTCCGTTGTAGAGCACGAAGTAGACGGCCGCGAGAAGGAGTGCGCGCCACCAGCCGCCCTTCTCCCAGAATCTCTTCCAAGGGGTGCCGGTCGCGGCGGCGGGGGCGGGTGCGGTCATGAGAGCTCCAGGGCTCGGGGGGACGGTTCTCCCGATCAGTGTGGCGCAGCCGTAGGCGCCGCGTCCATCCGCCTGGTCATCGCGGGCGCGTCCCGCGCCCTGCTCTCCCCGTCGGCGGAGGTAGACGAGGGATCGGGATCGGGCGGGTGGCGCGCGAGGTGTCGTGGAAGCGCTGGACAGCGGTGAGCACGTCGTTCACGGACGAGTAGCGCAGGGCGAGGGGGAGGTCACGCAGCCAGAGCACTTCGACCTCTGTCGGCGCATCCTCATAGACGCGGCACACGACCCGCCGGTGATCTACGTCCGGGTATTGCAGATCGACGATGGCCCAATCCGTGGCGCTGACCTGCTCGAGAGCGAACCGTGGGTCTGGTACGCGATCCATCATTCTCCTGACTGTCCCCACGATGAAGCATGCCCGCAGGTGAGCCGGGGCGGGAGCCCCTTGACAGACGGCGGCCCCTGCTCCAGAGGGGGCAGGGGCCGCCGTGTTCACCGAGCTGGCGTGTTCATCGAGATGGCGGTGTCGAGTCAGACTCCTCCGGTGCGCCAGACGACGCGACTGCAGCTCCCGACCATTCGACGCCTCGTTGCTCGGCCTCCAGACGCTCCGCTTCCTCTCCGCTGATGGCCTCGCCCCTGGCCACGAGCCCCGCGGTGTCCGACAGCGGGATCTGCTTCAGGAACAGCGAGAGCAGCAGCGCGAGGGCGATGAACGGCACGAGATACCAGAAGACCGGGGCGAGGGCATCCGCATACGCGGTGACGATGCCGTCGCGCACCTCGTCCGGCAGGGAGTTGAGCGTGGAAGGGTCGATCGTCGATGCGGCCTCTGAGGCGGCATCGGGGTCTTCGCCGGCGCCGGCGAAGACCCCGAGCAGGTTCTCGGTGAGGCGAGTGGTGAAGATGGTGCCGAAGACCGCGGTGCCGAGAGACGCGCCGACCTCCCGGAAGTAGTTGTTCGTGCTGGTCGCGGTGCCGATCTCACCCGCCGGAACCGCGTTCTGCACGACCAGCACCACGACCTGCATGATGAGGCCGAGCCCCGCTCCGAACACGAACAGGAACACGCAGATCAGCCAGATGGGAGTCGACGCCGAGAGTGTGGTCATCGCGACCATGGCCATACCGGTGATGATCGTGCCGAGGATCGGATAGATCTTGTACCTGCCGGTCTTCGAGATCGCGATCCCGGAGAAGATCGACGTGCCCATGAGGCCGACCATCATGGGGATCATCAGCAGACCGGATTCCGCCGCAGAGGTGCCGGAGGACATCTGCAGGAACGTCGGCACGAATCCGATCGCCGCGAACATGCCGATTCCGAGCACCAGTCCGATCGCGGTGGCGTTCACGAAGATCGGGTTGCGGAACAGGCTCAGCGGGATGATCGGGTCCTGCACGCGCGATTCGGTGATCACGAACGCCGTCGCCGCGACGATCAGCCCGGCACCCCATGCCCAGGTCGCGAGCGAGTCCCATCCGAACTCCTTGTCACCGCCGAAGTCGGTGAAGAAGATGAGGCACGTCGTGGCGATCGAGAGGAAGATGACCCCGAAGATGTCGATCGGCTTCTCGGCCTTCTTGCTCGGGAGCTTGAGGGCGATGAGGGCGATGATGAAGGCCGCGATCCCCACCGGGATGTTGATGTAGAACGCCCACTGCCAGGTCAGGTGATCCACGAAGTAGCCGCCGAGGAGAGGGCCGGCTACGGCCGAGAGGCCGAAGACCGCCCCGAGGGGACCCATGTACTTGCCACGCTCGTTGGCGGGCACGATGTCGGCGATGATCGCCTGGGACAGGATCATCAGGCCGCCGCCGCCGAGACCCTGCAGGGCGCGGAACACGACGAACATCCAGAAGTCCGTGGCGAACGCGCAGCCGACGGATGCCAGCGTGAACAGTGCGATCGCGACGAGGAACAGGTTGCGCCGGCCCAGCACGTCGCCGAACTTGCCGTAGATGGGCATCACGATCGTGGTGGCGAGCAGGTAGGCGGTGGTGATCCACACCTGGTGGTCGACGCCGCCGAGCTGTCCGACGATCGTCGGCATGGCGGTGGACACGATGGTCTGGTCGAGGCTGGAGAGCAGCATTCCCGCGATGAGAGCGCTGAAGATGATCCAGATGCGGCGCTTCGTGAGCAGGAACGGCGCATCCTTCGTGGCGGTGGCGGACATTCAACGGGCTTTCTGTGACGGTGCGTAGAGCGAGCGGGCGAGGTCGAGGCGTCGCCCGATGAGATCGGCGAACGGCTCGGGGGACTGGTGGTGCAGGAGCTGGTCCATGCTCATGCGCACGAGCGCGCCGACGGTGTGCACGACCACCTCGGCGCGGAGTTCGGCATCATCGCCGCCCTCGGTGCGACGGAGGATCAGGGTCTGGTCACGGCGCTCGTTCTTGGCGAGCTGTTCGAAGGCCGCCTTCAGCAGCCGCGGCTCCTGCTCGATCACGGCGAACATCGCCGGCGCATCATCGACCGGGTTGAAGAGCTCGAAGCGACGGATCGTCAGCTGGATGAAGTCGTCGAGGAGGTCTCCGCGCTGCGTGGCGAACTCCTCCTCGAGAGCTTCCTGGCGGGAATCGATCGTCGCGAAGCCGAAGACCGCGTTCTCCTTGCTCTCGAAGTAGTTGAAGAACGTGCGCCGCGAGACTCCGACCTCGGCGCACAGCTCCTCGACCGTGAATCCGGCGAACCCCTTCTCTGTGGTCAACCGGCGTGCGGCATCGGTGAGGGCTCGGGAGGTCTCCCGCTTGCGCTGTTCCCGCAAGGATTCTGCACTGTCGCTCATAGAGTGCAATATTGCACTTGGAAGCTTGGAGTGCACTGTGAAGTGCTCGTATCCGTTGTCGGCGACTTTCTTCGGATCGATTTGTGACATCCGCTGCTCGCGATCCGTCCTAGTCATAGCGTCGCCGACCGCGACCGGCGCCCCTACGGGCAGAACACGGATGAAGGAGCTCATGATGGCGAACACGACTCCGGGCACGCAGCCCGAGATCCACGTCGAAGCACCGCTGCAGGGGGCTGCAGTGGGCACGACGACGATCGAGGATGCGGTGGTCGCGAAGATCGCCGGCATCGCCGCGCGGGATGTCGACGGGGTTCATGCGCTCGGCGGGGGCGCTGCGCGCATGGTGGGAGCCATCCGGGATGCCTTCAACACGACCGACCTCTCGCAGGGCGTGTCCGTCGCGGTCGGCGAGGCGCAGATCACCGTCGACATCACGATCGTCGCCGAGTATCCGGTCGCCCTGCAGAAGGTCGCCGACGAGGTCAGGGCGGCGATCCATCGAGACCTCGTCGAGCTGGCAGGGGCGGACCTCGTCGAGGTCAACGTCACGATCGACGATGTGCACGTCCCCTCGGACGACGTCGAGGGCGAGACCGCTGTGGCAGCGAGCGAGTAGTCGCCACATCCAAGACACGGCTCCGAGACCCGGGGCCGTAACGAGAAAGGGAGAAGAAATGAGCGCTGAAGACAAGATCAAGGCCACAGCCGAGAAGGTCGCCGGAAAGGCCAAGGAGACCGTGGGCAAGGTCATCAACGATGACAAGCTCGTCGCCGAGGGCAAGGCCGAGCAGGCCAAGGGCAACGTGCGCGACGCGGCGGAGGACGTGAAGGACGCGTTCAAGAAGTAGGCGGGACCGGGGGAGAGGCCGCACCGCCTCTCCCCGATCCCTCACAGGCGGGTGAGACATGATCCGATCCGATGGGGCATCTGTTCCGAATTCCTTCGGGGATCGGATCGAGGGGTGGGGTAGATGGAGAAGGAACGCTTTCGGACAGCGCTCGAGGATGCGGACGACGGCATCGTCGCCGGACGGGCGATGGATGGGGACGTCGAGGCGTTCGCCGTCTTGGTACGCAGGTATACGCCGATGATGCGTGCCTATACGCAGCGGATGCTGAACGCCTCCGCCGACGTCGATGACATCGTGCAGGAGTCCTTCGTGGTCGCGTGGCAGCGGTTCGGCGAGCTCGAGGATCCGGCGAAGGTCAAGAGCTGGCTGATGCGGATCGTCAGCCGGAAGGCGGTCGACCGCATCCGTGCGATCCGCCCGGCCGTCGACATCGACTCGATCGACCGACCGGCACCTCTTCATGCGGCACCGTCCGCGGTCGTCGAGGCTCGCGCCGGTGTCGCAGCCCTCGGTGCTGCTCTGCGGGAGCTGCCCGACGCCCAACGCGAGTGCTGGGTGCTTCGCGAGATCGGCGGCTACACCTATGAGGAGATCTCGGAGCAGTTGGACATCCCGATCTCCACGGCGCGCGGCCTACTGGCCCGCGCCAGAAAATACATGATCGTACGGATGGAGGAGTGGCGATGACCGACGACAGAGACGCGCCTGAAATCCGCAGACTCGGACTCGAGCCCACCGACCTCGACGGGCACACCCTGGACGAGCTCACCGACTACCTCGACGCCGGAAGACGCCCGGCCGACCGTTCCATCGACGAGTCGCCCGGGTGTCAGCTGGCCTTGGATGCGCTTGAGCGTCTGCGAGGGCTCGGCGCGGAGCTGCTCGCTGCGGAAGCCGCAGCCGAACCCGAGGTCGATGACAGCTGGGTCGACCGCATCCTGAGCGGCATCGCGATGGATGCGCGGGCCGGACGCCGCATCCCCTTCGAATCGCCCGATCCGAAGGCGGATCTCGCCATCACCGAGGGAGCCGTTCGCGGTCTCGTGCGCTCCTCGGAAGACGCCGTTCCCGGTCTCCTCATCGGCCGGTGCCGGCTGGAGGGCGATGTGACCCGGCCAGGCGCCCCGATCCGCGTCGGGATCGATGCGAGCGCGCTGCATGGACAGCCGATCCCGAAGGTCGCGGACGAACTTCGAGCCGAAGTGGATCGTCGCCTTCGCGCGCACACCGAACTGAACGTGGTCGCGATCGACATCGCGATCCGAGACATCAGAGAGGTGTCGTCGTGAGCGGCGGAGACGTGAGTGGGGGAGACGTGATGCAGGCGGAGGAGCGCGAGGAACTCGCTGCGGCGATCGAGGCGACCCTGCGATCGACCCCGGGGGTGCGCAGCGTCTACAGATCGGGATCTGTGATCTCTCAGCTGTTGCGACTCGGCGCTGAGGCCATCGGCGCGCGAAAGGACGATGAGCCCATGGTCTCGGTGATCGTCACCGACGGCGGGGTGGTGGTCGAGGCCACACTCGGGGTCGAGTCCACGGCGAGATCGGGCGACATCCTCCACGCCGGGCACGGGGCCGTCGACGCGCTGCTCGACGCCCGAGGCCTGCGGCACGAGAGCATCACCCTCACGGTCGCGCATGTGCAGCCGGCCGAACGCCCTCAGGTGCCTGCGACCTCCTGAGGCACGGAACCACCGAGTGCCGCCGTCCGGGGGGACGGCGGCACTCGGTCTTGCGGGGCCGATCAGGCGGAGGCGGCGCGGAGTCCCTCGACGAGCGGGGTCGTGGGGCGCCCGATGAGGCGAGCGAGCGTGCCGTCGGTATCGGCGAGCGCGCCGTCCTTGATGCCGGCGTCGAGGGCGGCGACGAATCCGGCCGTCCCCTCGTCGAGCCCGGCCTCGCGGAGCGCGGCGACCTGGTCGTCGTGGTCGAGCGCGACGAACGCGACTTCGCGTCCCGTGACCTCGGCGATGGCAGCAGCGAGATCGGTGTAGTTCCAGGCGACATCGCCGCCGAGCTCGTAGACCTCGCCGACGTGTCCGTCCTCGAGCGCGACGACGGCTGCGGCCTCGGCGAAGTCCTTGCGGCTCGCGGAAGCCACCCGCCCTTCTCCCGTGCCGGCGGCGAGCACACCCGTCTCCGCGGCGCGGGCGAGGTCCGCGACATAGTTCTCGGTGTACCAGTTGTTGCGCAGGATCACGGCGGGCAACCCGGCCGCGGCGATGAGCTCTTCCGTCGCCTTGTGTTCGGGGGCCAGGATCAGGTCGCTCGTCGTGGCCTTCGGAGCGCTCGTGTAGACGAACTTGGAGACGCCGGCCGCCTTCGCGGCATCGATGACCGCCCGGTGCTGCGGGACCCGCTGGCCGACCTCGGAGCCGGATACCAGGATGACCGTGTCGACGCCTTCGAGTGCGGACGCGATCGATGCGGGGTCGGTGTAGTCGAGGTGCGCGACGCGAACGCCGAGGTTTGCGGCCTTCGCGGTGTCGCGGGCTCCTGCCACGATCGACTGCGGGTCGGTGCCGCGCTCGAGCAGGCTGGCGATGATGAGGCGGCCGAGGTTGCCGGTCGCACCGGTGACGAGGATGGTCATGAGGGTCCTTTCGTAAGTGACACCCACGACAACCCGCGATCGGGTGTTCGGCATTCCGATCTGACGGTACCCACTTTGAAGTAAGGTACACACATGACGGTTAGTTTCGCGCAGATAAAGGAATCGACTCCGTTCGTGTTCGACCAGAATTGCGGCACGCGTGTCGTCCTCGATCACATCATGAGCAAGTGGGGAGTGCTCGTGCTCTCCTGCCTGTCCGACGGCACCCACCGCTGGGGCGCCCTCCGCAGGGAGGTCGACGGCATCAGCGAGAAGATGCTGGCCTCGACGCTGCGGACGCTCGCCGATGATGGCCTGGTGCACCGGGAATCCCTTCCGACCGTCCCTCCGCACGTGGAGTACAGTCTGACCCCGCTGGGGCGTGACCTGATGGAGCGCATGCTGCCGCTGATGGAGTGGGTGGCTGACCACGCCGACGGCATGCTCGAAAGAGGCTGAATCTGCGGATTCCGTCGTGAGCTCCACTTCTTTGCTTCGGATTCATGCTGTCTGAGAAAGCCGTTGACGCGAGAACCGTTGTGGCTCTACTGTTCTGACATGGCAGCAACGACGCCGATTCATCTGGAACGACCCGACGGCAAGGGTCTGGCCGCCGGCACTCTGGGACTCTGGGGATCGACCGTGATCGGTCTCGCCTCGACAGCACCGGTGTACTCGCTCGTGGCGACGCTCGGCTTCGTGGTGCTCGCGGTGGGGGCGCAGGCTCCGATCGCGTTCATCATCGCCTTCGTCCCGATGCTCCTGATCGCCTTCGCGTACCGCGAGCTCAACAACGCCGTCCCCGACTGCGGCACGACGTTCACCTGGGGAACCAAGGCGTTCGGTCCCTGGGTGGGCTGGATGGGCGGGTGGGGAGTCGCCGTCGCGGGAATGGTCGTGCTGGCCAACCTCGCGCAGATCGCCTCGGTCTACTTCTGGTCCCTGATCGGACAGGATCTGGAGAACAACGACTGGCGCGTCGTCGTCGTCGCCGTGCTCTTCATCGCGGCGATGACCTGGGTCAGCTGGCGCGGCGTCGAGATCGGCGAGCGCATCCAGAACATCCTCCTCGCGATCCAATACCTGGCACTGGCGATCTTCATCGTCGCGGCGCTGTGGCAGTTCTTCGACGGCACGGCTCCGAACGCGACGCCTTTCGACTGGGAGTGGATGAACCCGTTCGCGTTCACCGACTGGTCGGGCTTCACGGAGGCGATCCTTCTGGCGCTGTTCATCTACTGGGGGTGGGACACCTGCCTCGCGCTCAACGAGGAGACCAAGGACCCGAAGCGCATCCCCGGACGCGCCGCGCTGCTGACCACCGTGATCCTGCTGTTCACGTACGTCGCGGTGACCATCGCCGCGATGATGTACGCCGGACTCGGCGAGGACGGCACGGGCCTGGGCAACGAGGCGAACGCCGACGACTTCTTCCTCGCGATCAAGGACGGGTTGCTCGGTCCGTTCGGCTGGGTGCTGGTGGTGTCCGTGATCATCTCGGCCATCTCGTCGACCCAGACCACGATCCTGCCGACCGCCCGGGGAACGCTCGCCATGGGTGTCTACCGCGCCCTGCCCGCCAGGTTCAAGGAGGTGCACCCGACGTACAAGACGCCGTCGTTCTCGACCATCGTCATGGGTGTGGTCGCCTCGGTCTACTACGTCGGGATGACGCTGATCAGCGACAACATCCTGCAGGACTCGATCCTGTCCCTCGGTCTCGCGATCGCTTTCTACTACGCCATCACCGGCTTCGCGTGCGTGTGGTACTTCCGCAAGGACCTCACCTCGTCCGCGCGCGAGTTCTTCTTCAAGGGGCTGTTCCCGCTGCTGGGCGGGCTCATGCTCGCGTGGGCGTTCATCCAGTCGGCCATCGACATGTGGGATGTCGACTACGGATACACGGTCCTGTTCGGTATCGGCGGCACGTTCGTGATCGGCGTCGGCTCGTTGGCATTCGGTCTGGTGCTGATGTTCGTCTGGTACCTCTTCCCGCGCTCGAAGCGCTTCTTCCGTGGCGAGAGCCTGAACCGCGACACCGAGGTGATGGTCCCGGACGAGCCTGCCGTGACCATCCGGTCGATCGACGGAGGCATCTGAGGATGGCGGTCGCGACGGCGGACCTCTACGACGAGCTCGGGGAGGAGATCCAGTCGCTCTCGCTGCAACTGCGCTCCTTCGGCCGGCGGTCGGCGTTCGACGGGCCGATCCGCACCGTGCGCTGCTTCGAGGACAACGCGCTGGTGAAGGCGGTGCTGGCGACTCCCGGTGCGGGCGCGGTCCTGGTCGTCGACGGCGCTGGATCGCTGGAGACGGCACTGATGGGCGACCTGATCGCGGCGTCCGCCGTGGCGAACGACTGGGCCGGGGTCGTGATCAACGGCGCCATCCGCGACAGTGTCGCCATCGATGCCCTCGAGCTGGGGGTCAAGGCCCTGGGGACGAATCCGCGCAAGAGCGCGAAGCTCGGAGCCGGTGAGACCGATGTCGCGCTCGTGATCGAGGGTGTGGTGTTCCGGCCGGGGGCGCATCTCTACAGCGATCGGGACGGAATCCTGGTCGAACGGTGAACGCCGCCTGAAGTCCGGTGGTCTCGGTGTCCTAGGCTTGCTGCGTGCGCATCCGGCTCGACATCGCCTACGACGGCACCCATTTCCGAGGGTGGGCGAAGCAGCCGACTCTGCGCACGGTGCAGGGCACGCTGGAAGCCGCCCTCGCGCGCATCGTGGGCTCGGACGTGCAGTTCGTGGTGGCAGGTCGCACGGATGCCGGCGTGCACGCGAGCGGCCAGGTCGCGCACGTCGACCTCGACGAGAAGCAGTGGTCGCGCATCGAAGCCCGGCAGGGGCGGGCGCCGTCGGAGCCCGCCGAGACCATCGCGGGCCGCATGCGGGGTGTGCTCGGTGCGTACTCGGATGTGACCGTCACGCGGTCGTCGATCGCCCCCGAGGGGTTCGACGCGCGGTTCTCTGCGGTCTGGCGTCGCTATCGCTATCGTCTCGCCGACGGACAGGCCGGGTACGACCCGCTGCGGCGCCACGACACGACCCTCGTCCGCGGCCGCCTCGACGAGCGCGCGATGGATGCCGCGGCGCGGACGCTGATCGGACTGCACGACTTCGCGGCGTACTGCAAGCCTCGGGAAGAGGCGACGACGATCCGCACACTGCTCGACTACCGCTGGGAGCGCGATGCCGACGGCGTGCTCGTCGCGGAGGTCAAGGCCGACGCGTTCTGCCACAGCATGGTGCGCGCACTCGTCGGGGCCTGCGTCGCCGTGGGGGAGGGGCGCCTCGATGTCGACGACCTCGTGGTGCTGCGCGATGCGCTCACCCGCACCAGCGAGTTCAAGGTGCTGGCCGCGCGGGGATTGATCCTCACCGAGGTCGGGTACCCCGCCGACGAGCTGCTGTCGTCGCGAGCGATCCAGACGCGCGCGCGTCGAGACCGCGACTGACGCGCGCCTCGAGCAGGGGGCATGCGGCGCAATACCGCAGACGAGTCACGGTGTGCAACCCGGAGCAGATGCACAGCGGGCCGGAGTAGCGTGGAACGGTCATGAAGGTCATCTCGTACAACCTCCAGAAGCATCGAGCCGCGGGTGAGCTCGTGACTCTGGTGCGCGAGCACGATCCCGACATCCTCTGTCTGCAGGAGTGCGACGTCCCCGCGCTGCCGACGCAGATCGGCGACCTCGTGCTCGCCGACGCCACCCAGGGCAACCGTCTCGGACTCGCACTCTTCTATCGCGCGAGCACGTTCCACCTGCAGGCGATCCGCATGCTCGGACTCAAGAAATCCCTGCACGACCGGATCGCGAAACCCGCACACGAACGCGTTCTCGGTGCGCGATTGCGCGACATCGACGACGGCCAGGACTTCATCGTCGCCTCCTTCCACGCCGCTCCGCTGACCGCGTTGAACTCCCTGCGCCGTCACCAGATCCGCGCCGCGCTCTCCGAGCTCGCCGCGCTCGGAGAGGGCCTGCCCCAGCTGATGGTCGGTGACTACAACTATCCGATCTTCAAGGAGAACCTCGGTCAGGCCGTGCGCGACCACGGTTACGCGCTCTCCCTCAGCGACGACCACACGTACACGCGCTACCGGGTGTTCCGGGGCCATTACGACTTCGCCACGTCGACGGGCTTCGAGATCGAGCGCATCACGACCCTGCCGCAGGGGGCGAGCGATCACCGTCCGATCCTCGTCACGGTCAAGCCCGACTGAGCCGCGGTTTGGGCATACGGCACCGGTGGCGTATGATTTCCCTTTGGTGCCTTTCCCGTCCGCGGAGAAAGCGCATCGTCCGAACGTGAGCCCTCCACTGGCGTGTTCCTCCCTGTCGGGAAGAACCACCCCGGAGTGGGATTCACGAACTTCTCCGTTCGACACAAGAAAGCAGCACTATCGTGACGCGCACTTACACTCCCAAGGCTGGCGAAGTCCAGCGCGATTGGGTCGTCATCGACGCCACCGACGTCGTTCTCGGCCGTCTGGCTTCGCACGCCGCTACGCTCCTGCGTGGCAAGCACAAGCCGACCTTCGCCAACCACATCGACTCGGGTGACTTCGTCATCATCGTGAACGCCGACAAGGTCGCGCTCACCGGTCAGAAGCTCCAGAAGAAGATGGCCTACCGCCACTCGGGTTACCCGGGCGGCCTGAAGTCCGTCACCTACGCCGAGCTCCTCGAGAAGAACCCGGTCCGCGCTGTCGAGAAGGCCATCCGTGGCATGCTCCCCAAGAACAGCATCGGCCGCCAGCAGCTGTCCAAGCTCAAGGTGTACGTCGGTGCCGAGCACCCGCACGCCGCGCAGCAGCCGACGCCGTACACCCTCGACCAGGTCGCCCAGTAAGCGCCGTAAGACTTAAGGACATACTCGTGGCTGACATCCAGGACACCACCGAAACCCCCCAGAACTTCTCGACGTCGACTCCCGAGACCGACGCGGTCGAGGCGGCTCCCCGCCCCGTCCTCAGCGTCCCGGGTGCCGCTGTCGGCCGTCGCAAGCAGGCCATCGCCCGCGTGCGCATCGTCCCCGGCTCGGGCACGATCACGGTCAACGGCCGCACGATCGAGGACTACTTCCCGAACAAGCTGCACCAGCAGCTGATCAACGACCCGTTCACCGTGCTGAACCTCGCCGGTGCATACGACGTCATCGCGCGCATCTCCGGCGGAGGCCCCTCGGGCCAGGCCGGTGCGCTTCGCCTCGGCATCGCCCGCTCGCTGAACGGCATCGACGAGGAGAACAACCGTCCGACCCTGAAGAAGGCCGGCTTCCTCTCGCGCGACGCTCGCGTCAAGGAGCGCAAGAAGGCTGGACTCAAGAAGGCCCGTAAGGCGCCTCAGTACTCGAAGCGTTAAGGTCAACTGCTCCGATGCCGATCTTTGGCACGGACGGTGTGCGAGGACTCGCCAATGGCATCCTCACCGCCGACCTGGCGCTCACCCTGGCCCAGGCGACTGCTGTCGTCCTGGGCCAGGGCCGTACTGCGGAGGCTCGCAAGGCCGAAGGCAAGCGGCTGACCGCAGTCGTGGCCCGCGACCCCAGGGTCTCCGGGCACTTCATCGCGGCGTCCGTCGCTGCCGGTCTCGCCTCCTCGGGAGTGGACGTGCTCGAGGCGGGGGTCATTCCGACACCCGCGCTCGCCTTCCTCGTCGCCGACCGTGACGCCGACTTCGGTGTGATGATCTCCGCATCGCACAACGCCGCTCCCGACAACGGGATCAAGATCTTCGCCCGCGGGGGCCGCAAGCTCCCCGACGAGGTCGAGCGGCGCATCGAAGAGGCCATGTCCGGCGAGAAGTTGCGCCCGACGGGCGCCGGGGTGGGACGCATCGACCGGTTCTCCGACGCGGAGGACCGCTACGTCATGCATCTTCTCGGCTCGCTCCCGAACCGCCTCGACGGTATCCACGTGGTGCTCGACTGCGCCCACGGCGCCGCCTCAGGAGTCTCTCCTGAGACGTTCCGGGATGCGGGCGCCGAGGTCACCGTCATCGGCGCCGACCCTGACGGCTGGAACATCAACGACGGCGTCGGCTCGACCCATCTCGACAATCTCGCCGAGGCCGTCGTGCGCCTCGGCGCCGACATCGGGATCGCCCACGACGGCGACGCCGATCGCTGCCTTGCCGTCGACGCCGAGGGCAACCACATCGACGGCGACCAGATCATGGCCATCCTCGCGGTGTCCATGAAGGAGCGCGGGCACCTCACCGACGACACCCTCGTCGCGACGGTGATGAGCAACCTCGGTCTGCACGTCGCCATGCGCGAGCACGGCATCACGGTACGGCAGACCGCTGTCGGCGACCGCTACGTGCTCGAAGACATGAACGAGGGCGGCTACGCGCTCGGCGGTGAGCAGTCCGGTCACGTGATCATGAGCGAGTTCGCCACCACGGGCGACGGGATCCTCACCGGCCTGCACCTGGTCGCCGAGATGGCGCGGCAGCAGAAGTCGATCGCAGAGCTCGCGTCGGTGATGACGGTCTACCCGCAGGTGCTCATCAACGTGCGCGACGTCGACAAGGACCGTGTGTCCGAGGACGAGGTCGTGCAGCAGGCTGTGCGCGACATCGAGTCGGAGCTCGGCGATTCCGGAAGGGTGCTGCTGCGCAAGTCCGGAACCGAGCCGCTGGTGCGTGTGATGGTGGAAGCCTCCGACGCGGAATCCGTCCATGCCTACGCCGGTCGCCTCGCCGAGGTCGTGCAGGATCGTCTGTCGCTCTGACCTCGCGACCGAACACGGCCGACCGCTGATCTCAGCGGTCGGCCGTTTCGCGTTCCCCACCGTGCCGAGCGGCGTCGCGATGGGTGCGCAATGCGCGGGGCGTGGCACCGTAGTCCTCCTCGATGGCGCGGCGAAGGCTGATCGGAGAGGCGAAACCTGAGCGCTGCGAGATCTGCTCGACGCTCAGATCGTCGTATCGGCTGTCGGTGAGCAGCGACCGCGCCAGGAGCGTGCGTCGGTGTCTGATCTCGCCCGCGACCGTGTTCTCGACCTCGGCGAAGACCAGCTGGAGCTGGCGGAGGGAGGTCTGCACCTCGCGGGCTACCCGCGCGGGGTTCAGCCCCGGATCGCCGCACTGCTGGGCGATCAGGGCGACCGCTCGGTCGCGCAGGGCGGCGTGAGCTGAGCGCGGTCCGGATACGGTGTCCACGCGGTCGAGCAGCACCGCTCCGCTCATCTCCACGATCAGATGCTCCATCGCATATCGTTCGATCGCGGTCGTCTCGTCATCGACGGCCAGCACCTGCTCGATGAACGCCTGCATCGCCCGATCGAGCGGACGTCGCTCCTCGAGGATCCATGTCGAGGAGGGGAGTGCGGCGACGTATGTCCCGAGCGCGGTGCGGGGAACATAGGCGGCGATGATGTGCCACGTGCCGAAACACCGCACGCGCTCCGCGACCCCGGGCGGGGCCACCACGAGCCCGCTCTCGACGGGCATCCACGGACCGTTCTGCTCCTTCGCCGCGAGCCCTGCGGCGTCGACGAAGGCGAAGACCGCGTGGTCGGGGTGAGTCGTGGTGGTGTCGATGGCGAGCTCCGTGGTGCTGCCCTGCAGGGACAACAGGGTCACCGGACCCGACGTCCGCCGCGTCACCAGGAGGGGGACACGTTCATCCACCGCGTGCACGCCATGCGCGCTCAGCTCCGCGGAGTCGATCGTGCTCTCATCTCCAGGACCCACTCAGCACCCCCCGACGCCGATGACCACCGACGGTGTCGACCAGCTGGCCGCCACGCCGAGCGATCACCTCCCGTCCTCCTCCGAGCGGGCGGGCCGGTGCTCGCTTGATCAGAGGATACCGGCGCGGACCGGGCGGGCAACAGAGGATGTTCATCCGATGTCACGCACCGCTCAACGGGAGGAGTCGCTCCAGTTCAGCTGTTCGATGTAGCGCAGCAGCACGCCTTCGCGCAGCGCCCATGGTGAGACCTCGAGCTCGTCCACGTCGAGGGCGGTCATCGCGGCATGCAGAGACACGGCCGCGGCCACGATCTGGAACGTCCGATCCGGGGTGATGCCGGGCAGCTCCTGTCTGGCGGACGCGGGCAGACGTGCAAGCCGGGGGATCCACGATCCGAGAGCGGTGCGGGGGAGCAGCATCCGTTCGCTCCCCGACCATCCCTGGGCCGGATATCCGACCAATCGGGCCAAGGAACGGATGGCCTTGGACGAGCCCACCACGTGATCGGGGCGGGGGAGAGCGACGAACCTCGGCAGCACCCCTGCGAGCGTCGCCGTCGCGTGCGCGCGCAGTCGTTCCACGTCCGTCTCACCGGGCGGGTCGTTCGGCAGGAACTGTACGGTCATGCGCCCCGCGCCCAGGGGGACCGAGACCGCAGCGTCCGGCAGCTCCTCGGCTCCCGCTGCGATCTCCAGTGAGCCGCCGCCGATGTCGAGCAGCAGGAGCTGACCTGCCGACCAGCCGAACCAGCGACGGACCGCGAGGAAGGTCAGCTCCGCCTCGGTCTCGCCGTCGAGCACCTGGAGACTCTGTCCCAGCGCTGCTTCGATGCGGGCGATGACGTCGGCGCCGTTGCGGGCATCGCGCACGGCGCTCGTCGCCGTGGCGAGCAGGGCATCCACGCGCTCGCTCTCCGCGACCCTTCGGGCCTGCGCGACCGCGGCCTCGAGCGCGACGACGCCCTCCTCCGCGATGGACCCGTCGGGGGTGAGGTAGCGCATGAGGCGCAGCACCGTCCGGTCGCTCGTCGTCGCGAGCGGACGTCCACCGGGGCGGACGTCGGCCGCGAGCAGGTGGACGGTGTTGGATCCGATATCGAGGACTCCCAGGCGCACGGGATGAGAATACTCTCCCGCGGACATCGCGCCGTGAGCGCGCCGATACGATGGACCCCGTGACCACCGCCGACCCCACGCTGCCGCTGTCTCCGTATCGGGAGATCGGGCGTGCGGAGTGGGCGCGCCTCGCCGCCGGACTCGACCAGCCACTCACGGAGACCGAGGTCGTCGAGCTGCGCGGCATCGGAGATCGCCTCTCGCTCACCGAGGTGCGCGAGGTGTATCTGCCGCTGAGCCGATTGCTCAGCCTGTACGCGACGTCGACGAAGCGCCTGGGTGCCGCCACCTCTTCGTTCCTCCAGGAGGACGACACCACCACCCCGTTCGTCGTGGGAGTCGCCGGGTCTGTCGCCGTGGGCAAGTCGACCATCGCGCGCCTGCTGCGCGAACTCATGAGCCGTTGGCCGGGGACCCCGAGGGTGGAACTGGTGACGACCGACGGGTTCCTCTACCCGAACGCGGAGCTCGAGCGCCGCGGCATCATGGACCGCAAGGGCTTCCCCGAGTCCTATGACCGCCGCGCCCTGATCGAGTTCCTGACCGAGGTCAAGAGCGGTGCCGCCGAGGTGCGTGCTCCCTTCTACTCGCACATGCGCTACGACATCGTCCCGGATGCGAACGTGGTGGTGCGCCGCCCCGACGTCGTCATCGTCGAGGGCCTGAACGTGCTGCAGCCGCCGCCCGCGCCGAACGACGTGGCCGTGAGCGACCTCTTCGACTTCTCGATCTTCGTCGACGCCGACACCTCGCATATCGAGAAGTGGTACGTCGATCGCTTCCTCGCCCTTCGTCAGGCCGCGTTCAGCAACCCCTCGTCGTACTTCAACGTGTTCGCGCACCTCACCGACGAGGAGGCGATCACCACTGCACTGGGATATTGGAACGAGATCAACATGCCGAACCTCGTCGAGAACGTGATGCCCACCCGGCACCGTGCGCGGCTCGTGCTGCGTAAGGGCGCGGATCACGACGTGGAGAGCGTGCTCCTGCGCAAGCTCTGAGGCGGCCGCCGGCACCCGATTGTACGGACGACTCGCAAAAAACGCGCCTTACTCTTGATCCCATGTGTGGAATCGTCGGATACGTGGGCCCGCGCCCCAGCCAGGACATCCTTCTCGCAGGCCTCGCACGCCTGGAGTATCGCGGATACGACTCTGCGGGTGTCGCGGTCATCGATGGCGACGGCACGCTCGGGATGCGCAAGAAGGCGGGCAAGCTCGCCATCCTGCGCGACTCGCTCGCCGATGCCCCGCTCCCCGACGGCTCGACCGGCATCGGGCACACCCGTTGGGCGACGCATGGGGGTCCGACCGATGGCAACGCGCACCCGCACCTGGCCGATGACGACAAGCTCGCGGTCATCCACAACGGCATCATCGAGAACTTCTCGGCCTTGCGTGACGAGCTCCTCGCCGACGGTGTGGTGTTCCGCAGCGAGACCGACACCGAGGTCGCCGCAGCCCTGCTCGGACGGGAGTACGCCGGCAACGGCGGCGACCTGCAGCTGGCCTTCCGCAGCATCGTGAACCGCCTGGAAGGGGCCTTCACTCTGCTGGCGATGCACCAGGACCACCCGGGCCTCGTCGTCGGCGCTCGTCGCAACTCTCCGCTCGTGATCGGGCTCGGCGAGGGCGAGAACTACCTCGGATCCGACGTCGCCGCCTTCATCGAGCACACCCGCAAGGCGCTCGCGATCGGTCAGGACCAGATCGTCTCGATCACCCCGGACTCCGTGACGGTCACCGACTTCGCCGGCACACCCGTCGAGCCGGAGCCCTTCGACGTGTCATGGGACGCGGCAGCCGCCGAGAAGGGCGGATGGTCGAGTTTCATGGCCAAGGAGGTCGCTGAGCAGCCCGAGGCGGTGGCGAACACCATCCGCGGCCGCATCCAGGACGGTCAGGTCGTGATCCCGGAGCTCGACGGGCTCGACGAGCTCTTCGTCGGCATCAACCGGGTCATCATCACCGCCTGCGGCACGGCGTCCTACGCGGCGCTGGTGGGCAAGTACGCGATCGAGCAGTGGGCGCGCGTGGCGGTCGACGTCGAGCTCGCACACGAGTTCCGCTACCGTGACCCCGTGATCGGTGCCGACACCCTGGTAGTGTCGATCAGCCAGTCGGGAGAGACGATGGACACCCTGATGGCCGTGAAGTACGCCCGCGAACGCGGTGCACGCACGCTGTCGATCTGCAACACGCAGGGCGCCACCATCCCGCGCGAGTCGGATGCGGTGGTCTACACGCACGCCGGGCCCGAGGTCGCCGTGGCCTCGACCAAGGCGTTCTCGGCACAGATCACCGCCCTCCTGCTGCTGGGGCTGCACATGGGCCGGGTCCGCGGTGCCGTGGCCGACGCCTCGCTCGATGCGGCAGAGCTCGCAGCGCTCCCCGAGAAGATCGCCAAGGTCCTCGACAGCGAGCAGGAGCACGTCACGCAACTCGCCGGGTGGATGGCCGACACGCGCTCGGTGCTCTTCCTCGGCCGGCACGTGGGGTACCCCATCGCGCTCGAGGGTGCGCTCAAGCTCAAGGAGATCTCCTACATCCACGCGGAGGGCTTCGCCGCCGGCGAGCTCAAGCACGGTCCGATCGCATTGATCGAGCCGGGGCAGCCGGTGTTCGTGCTCGTGCCGTCGCCGCGTCACTCGGCGCTCGTGCATTCCAAGGTCGTCTCGAACATCCAGGAGATCCGCGCGCGCGGTGCCAGGGTGATCGTGATCGCCGAGGAAGGCGACGCGGCCGTGCTGCCGTTCGCCGACGAGGTCATCCGCATCCCGCTCGCCGGCCCGATGTTCGAGCCGCTGCTCGCCGTCGTGCCGCTGCAGATCTTCGCGATGGCCCTGGCCACGGCGAAGGGACTCGACGTCGACCAGCCGCGCAACCTCGCGAAGTCGGTGACGGTCGAGTAGACCCGGCCTCCGATTCGCGCGAATGGCTTCGTTTCCAGCGGAAACGGAGCCATTTGGGCGATTTCAACGGGATTCAGGCTCGGTAGGCTGAACGGGTGATCATCGGAACCGGCATCGACCTCGTGGACATCCCGAGGTTCGAGCGGACGATGGAGCGGACGCCGCGACTTCGCGAACGCCTCTTCGCCCCGTCGGAGCGCACGTTACGCCTGCCTTCCCTCGCCGCGCGCTATGCCGCCAAAGAGGCGTTGATCAAGGCTCTGGGCGGATCCGACGGTGTGCACTGGACCGAGATCGAGATCGCCTCGGAACCCTCCGGTCGCCCGCACTTCGTGCTCTCCGGGTCGACGGCCGCCGTCGTCGAGGAACGGGGCATCCTCACACTGCATCTGACTCTCACCCATGACGCCGGCCTCGCCGCGGCGTTCGTCGTCGCCGAAGGAGCACCGCTGTGACCGTCCCGTTCCGAGAAGCGACCATCGATCTCGATGCCATCGCCGACAACGTGCGGCACTTCCGGCGCCTCACCGGCGTCGAGGTGATCGCCATCGTGAAAGCCAACGCCTACGGTCATGGTGCGGCTTCGGCAGCGGTGGCCGCGCTCTCGGCCGGTGCCACGCGGATCGGCGTCGCCGAGATCCCCGAGGCGCTCGAGCTGCGCAGACAGGGCGTGCACGCGCCGATCATGGCGTGGTTGCATGCGCCGGGGGAGAGGTTCGAGCACGCCGCGGCACAGGACATCGAAGTCGGGATCTCCTCGTTCGATCAGCTCGAGGCAGCCGGCGCGGCAGCCGCTGTCGACCGGCCGGTCGGAGTGCACCTGAAGCTCGAGACCGGGCTGTCGCGCAATGGCATCGCCCCGGCGGACTGGGGACGTGTGCTGGCGGAGGCGGCGCGGCTCGAGCGCATCGGGCGCCTGCGCATCGTGGGACTGTTCAGCCATCTCTCCAACACCTCTGTGGACGACGACAGGGCGGCGCTCGCGAAATTCGAAGAGGGGGTCGCCACCGCTGCGTCGTTCGGCGTCCATCCCGAGATCCGACACATCGCCGCCACGGCAGCAGCCATAGACCTGCCCGAGATGCGCCTCGACGCCGTCCGCATCGGCGTGGGACTCTACGGCCTCTCGCCCTTCGACGACCGCAGTTCAGCGGAACTCGGGCTGCGGCCGGCCATGACCCTCCGGGGCGCGATCGCCGCCGTCCGTCGCGTGCCGGCGGGAACCGGGGTCTCCTACGGCTATGACCATCGCACCGACCGCGACACGACCCTGGTGCTCGTTCCTCTCGGCTACGCCGACGGGGTGCCCCGCAACGCCTCGGGGAAGCTTCCGGTCTCGATCGGCGGGCGCCGGTTCCTCAACGTCGGACGGATCGCGATGGATCAGTTCATCGTCGACGTCGGGGACACCCCCGTCTCGATCGGGGATGAGGTGGTCCTGTTCGGCGACCCCACCCTCGGGGTGCCCTCGGCTGCGGACTGGGCCGAAGCCGCCGACACCATCAACTACGAGATCGTCACCCGGATCGGCTCCCGGGTGCCTCGGAGGACGTCGTGAGCGTGGATCCCGCCTTCCTCGGCCGCCGGGAGATCGCCACCGCCGAGGAGATGGAGCAGCTGGGTCTGCGCATCGGCGAGCAGCTCGAGGCGGGCGACCTGCTCGTGCTGACCGGTCCTCTCGGCGCGGGGAAGACCACCTTCACCCGCGGTCTCGCCGAGGGGCTGGGGGTGCGCGGACCGGTGCAGAGCCCGACCTTCGTGATCGCCCGCACTCATCCCTCCCTGGTCGGCCGAGCACCACTGGTGCACGTCGACGCCTACCGGCTCGGCTCGGCTGCTGAGCTCGACGACCTCGACCTCGACCTCGAGCGGTCCGTCGTGGTGATCGAGTGGGGGCGTGGCATGGCCGAGGAGCTGGCGGACTCGTGGTGGGACATCGAGGTGGAACGGCCCGTCGGAGCGGCGGATGTCGACCCGTCCGAGCTGGATGCCGACGCGCCGCGCTTCGTCACGATCACGCGCGAGAGCGCCTCGTGAGCTCGGGGGACGTCCGCGCCCTGGTCGCCGTGATCATCGAGGACGATCCCGGTGTGCGCTCCCTGCTCGACGAGGTCTTCCTCGCGGCGGGCTTCGAGACGATCCTCACGGGGTCGGGTGTGGACGGTCTCGGGGCCGTCGAGCGGCACCAGCCGGTGATCACGACCCTCGACATCAACCTGCCCGGCATCGACGGCTTCGAGGTGGCGCGGCGCATCCGTCGAGTCAGCGACACCTTCATCATCATGCTCTCGGCGCTCTCCGACGAGTCCGACGTGGTTCTGGGGCTCACCTCCGGTGCCGACGAGTATCTGGTGAAGCCGTTCCGCCCGCGCGAGCTGCGTGCCCGCATCGAGGCGCTCCTGCGTCGTCCTCGACTGCCGGACGTCCGCAGTGCGTCGAGCCTGCGTGCCCCGGTCGAACCCGAGCCCGTGGCCGACGGCGCGACCGTGCTCACCTGGCGTGGGCGGGTGCACCGGGACCTCAGCCTCGACCTCGACACGCGGATGGTCCTGATCGGGCAACGGCGGATCGACCTCACCCCGACCGAGTTCGATCTGCTCGCCGCACTGCTCGAGGCGAAGCAGCGCGTATGCAGCAAGGCCGAGCTCGCCCGGGGGTTGCGCGGCCTTCCCCCGGGCTCGAGCGACTACGTGAGCGAGCCGGACAAGCGCGCGATCGAGACGCACATCGCCAACCTGCGGCGAAAGCTCGGTGACAGCACGAGCGCCCCTCGCTACGTCGAGACCGTGCGCGGGGTCGGCTACCGCCTGACCCCCGCAACGATCGAAACGAACTGACCGGGGCGGAGCCGCGGCTCCCCAGCCGCGGCCCCGGATGCCTGCGAATCCCCACTCGCCTGGCCCCGGCGTCTGCGTTGTTCCCCAGTCGCAGTTTCGGCCCCACTCAGAATGCTAGGGGTGAGAGGCCGCCCGAAGAGCGGGCTGCACCGATCTTTGAGTAATCTTGCGGGAAAGCTGAGGATCGACCGGAGGGCGGGCGAAGAGCATGATCCGCACCGTCTCGATCTGGCGATGGCAACTGGTGTTCATGGGCAGCATCGTCGCCATCGTGGTGATGATCACCGCCTTCAAGCCCCAGACCTTCGCCAACCCTCTGATCGTCACGGGGATCGCCCTCGTCGTCGTGACCACTCTGGTGACCCTGGCCGTGCCCTGGCATCGACTCCCGCACAGCGCGGTGGCTGCCATCCCGCTCCTGGACGCCCTCGCCGTCGGCTTCACGACGAACGCGCCCGACATCCGCCTGGGCTTCCTCTGGGTCTTCCCCGTGGTCTGGCTGGCGACCTACTTCTCCCTGCCGTGGGTGCTCGGAGGCATCGCCTTCATCAGCGGCACCCTCGTGGTCTTCGCGGATCAGAACGGCACTCCGGCGGACATCCTGCTGCGGCTGTTGACGCTCGTGATCACCCTCGGGTTCCTGGGCGTCACGGTGCGCATCGGCGCTCAGCGCTCTCGTGCGGCACGCCGACTTCTCCAACGGCGGTCGGAGCAGGTCAATCGCGCGGCCGAGCGCGCCGAAGCCAACCAGCGCAGGGTCACGCAGATCGTCGACGCGCTGGGCGCCGCGCTCGTCGTAGTCACATCGTCCGGTCGCATCCTGCAGATGAACGACGCGTACAGGTCTCTGTACGGGCGCGACCGCTTCGGCGCCGCTCTGCCCTCCGCCTCGGTCGAGTACGACGCGCGTCGCGGCCATGCCGTGCCGCAGACGCGCACGACGCTGGCAAGGGCGGCGCGCGGAGAGACGTTGCAGTCCGAGCGGGTCTGGCTGTTCGACGGCGGTGGACAGTGGAGGGCGCTGGAGGTGAGCACACAGCCGATGGCCACGGCCGGCGAGGGGGAGGACATCACTCTCGTCGTGATCGATGATGTGACCGCGATGCTCGAGGCCGAGGAGGAGCGCAGGGCGTTCACGGCGGTCGTCTCGCACGAGCTGCGCAACCCGCTCACCGCGATCATCGGCCACGTGGAGCTGCTGCGCGAACGCGAGGATCTCCCGGGCAGGGTGCCCGCTCAGCTCGAGATCATCGCGCACGCGGGCGATCGCATGCAGGAGCTCGTCGGGAGCATCCTGGAGCAGACGAGCCACACGGCTCCGGAGCCGTTCGCCCCTGTGGACCTGCGCGAACTCGTCGAGGCGTCCGCCGCTTCGTACTCACCGCTCATCGCCGGCAGCAGACAGACCCTCACCGTGGAGGGGGAGGGCGGACTCGTCGTCTCCGGCGACGCTTTCCGCCTGCGCCAGGTGCTGGACAACCTGCTCAGCAACGCCGTCAAGTACACCCCCGCCGGAGGGATCATCACCGTGGACCTCTCGACAGGGCCCGATGGGTACGCGGAACTCGCTGTCTCCGACAACGGTACGGGGATGTCTCCCGAAGACCTCTCGCGGGTGTTCGAGCCCTATTTCCGTGCGGACAGCGCGATGCGCGCCGGCATCGGCGGAACGGGGCTCGGGATGGGGATCGCCAGGGAGATCGTCGCCGCCCACGAGGGCACCATCGATGTGGTCAGCGAGGCCGGCACCGGAACCAGGGTGACACTGCGGTTCCCGCATCACCGAGCGAAGGAGAAGCACACATGAGTCCGCTCGTTCCGGTGAGCGTCGACATCACCACCAGCATGGTGGCCGTCGTCACCGTGCTGACAGCGCTGGTGGTGGGGCTCGGAACGCTCGCCCGCCCGAGCCGCGCGACGGTGACCTGGGCCGGCGCGTTCGGGCTCGGGATGCTCGGGGCCTACCTGTGGCTGGCCGGGCAGCAGACCGATGAGCAGATGCTGCGCGCCGCGGCCTCTGCGCTGATGCTGTGCTTCGAGCCGCTGGTGTGGATCGGACTGCGGCTGCACTTCGGTCGCCGCGCATCCTGGTGGGCGGTGATCCCCTTCCTGGTGGCCGCCCCCGTGCTTCTCGTGGCGACGACGGAGACGCCCTGGTATCTGCCCACTTTCCACGTCGTCTTCCTCGTCAGCGGGGTGTTCGCCGGCATGGTCGCGTACGAGCTCCTGCGCGGACGGCCCGTGGCCAGGGACATCGTGCTGCCGCTGGCTCTCGCCTCGTGCGGATTCGTGGTCGTGGCGGTCGTGAGCGCCGCCTCCGCCCTCGTCGTGGGCGGTGCGGGAACCCAGGAGCAACTGAGCGCGCTGCGCGGCATGAACGCCGTCGGGACCCTCGTGGTGAGCACCTGCGCGGCCTTCACCCTCGTGCTGCTGGTGCGCGTGGGGGAGAAGGCCGCTGCCGGTCGCAGCACCGACGGGGCGGATCGCGCCCGCAGACGTCTGCGCAAAGCCGAAGCGCAGAACGACCAGCCGTGGTCCGTCCTCGACATCCGCCTCGACGATCCGGTCGACCTCCGCGAAGCATCGACCGGAGCGGAGTTCGCCCGCATCGTCGATCGCTTCCACGACGACATCGAAGACGCGCTGCCGGCATCGGCGGACGCCGATCGGATCGAGGACGGGCGGGCCGTCGTGATCATCCGTGGCAGCGACGAAGCGGTGCGGTATCACCTGCGCGCCATGCTCACCCGCATCGCCATGCTCGAGAGGGGAGCCTCCGCGAGTGGTATCCGCTCCTCCGCCAGCATCGGCTGGGCGCCCGTGTCCGTCGTCGGCTACGACTACGACCTGCTGCGGGCTGCGGCGGACCGGGCCGCGGTCAGAGCCAGGGCGGCGGGCGGCGATCAGTGGAAGCGCGCCAACGCGGACGACCTGATCGGCGTGCGACCGGCGGGCTGACTACCGCGTGCGGGTCTCTCGTCCTCGCGCGAGGGCAGCGACGATCGCGCCTTCGGCGTCGTCACCCGTCTCGGCGGCGGCCGACACGTTCTCGGCGACCACGGCCTCGATGATCTCGGTCCTCTGGATGCGCGTCTCGCGCGGCGCCTTCACGCCGATGCGCACGCTGTCGCCCTTGATCTCGAGCAGCGTGACCTCGATGTCGCCGTCGATGCGCACGCTCTCACCGATCCGCCTCGTCAACACCAGCATTCGTTCAGCCTAGTGCTGCGGGGACGACGCCGACCGCCGGTGCGGGGATGTCGTGCACGACGCCCACCGTCTCGATCGTGAGAGCCGCGGCAGTCGCCTCGTTGTACGACAGCACGGGGAGGCCGTCGGTCTGCGCGGAGATGAGGCGCCGCACGGCCGGTCGCAGCGAGGGTGCGCACACGAGTACCGGCTCGCCGCCTTCCCGCACCGAGGAGACGGCGTGCTTCACGGACTCGATCACGGTCTCCATACGCTGCGGATCGAACACGATCTGACTGCCCTCGTCGCTCGAGCGCAGGCTCTCGAGCATGGCCTGCTCCAGCAGCGGGTTGATCATGACGACGCGCAGGGTTCCGGCATCGGCGAAACGGGCGGCGATCGCCGGGCCGAGGGCGGCGCGGGCGGCCTCGATCAGGCCCTCCGGCTCGGTGGACACCCTGGCCCGCAACGCGAGAGCCTCGTAGATGCGGCTGAGGTCGTTGATGGGGACCCGCTCCGCCAGGAGGCCCTGCAGCACGCGCTGCACCTCTGCCAGCGAGAGCAGAGCGGGGGTGAGCTCCTCGACCGCAGCGGGCGAGACCTGCTTGAGGGCGTCGGTGAGCTGGCGCACGTCTTCGCGGCTGAGCAGTCGAGCGGCGTGGGCGTGGATGACGCTGGAGAGATGCGTGATGATCACACTCGCGCGGTCGATCACGGTGGCCCCGGCGAACTCTGCGCTGTGGCGCATCTCCATGGGGATCCACTTGCCCTCGAGACCGAAGACCGGGTCGAGCGTCGCCGTGCCGGGAAGGCTGTCCAACCCCTGTCCGAGCGCGAGCACCGACCCGACGGGTGCCGTACCGCGACCGGTCTCGACCCCGGCGATCCGGATGACGTAGGTCGCCTGCGGCAGCTCGATGCTGTCGCGGGTGCGCACCGGTGGCGCGACCAGCCCCAGATCGAGGGCGATGCGGCGTCGGAGGGCTTTCACGCGTGCGAGGAGGTCGTCCGGGCCCCCGGTGACCAGATCCACGATGTCGGGGGCGAGCAGGATCTCGAGCGGATGCACACGCATCTTCTCGATGAGCTCCTCCGGCTGGTCGGTCGGAACCGTCGACGGGCTCTGCACCGCAGCCGCCTCTTCGCGTTTCTGGGTGGCCTTGATCCGCTGCGCGATCAGCAGCAGCGTCGCGCCGATCGCGACGAACGGCAGCATCGGCATGTGCGGGATGAGCGACATGATGATCGCGGCGCATCCGGCGATGATCAGCGCATTGCGGGACTGGCCGAGCTGGGCGGACGCCGCCGTCCCCATCTCCGCCTCCGCCGTGGAGCGGGTCACGATCATGCCGGTGGAGACGGCCATCAGCAGGGCGGGGATCTGCGTGACCAGACCGTCGCCGATCGTCAGCAGGCTGTAGGTGCTCACGGATTCGTCGATCGTCATGCCGTGCTGCACGATCCCGATGGCGATGCCGCCGACGATGTTGATGATGATGATGACGAGACCGGCGATCGCGTCGCCCTTCACGAACTTGGACGCACCGTCCATGGCTCCGTAGAAGTCGGCCTCGGCCGCCACCTCGGCGCGGCGCTCGCGGGCCTCCGCATCGGTGATGAGTCCGGCGTTCAGGTCGGCGTCGATGGCCATCTGCTTGCCGGGCATCGCGTCGAGCGTGAATCGTGCGCCGACCTCGGCCACGCGCTCCGCACCCTTTGTCACGACGACGAACTGGATGACGACGAGGATGAGGAACACGACGGCGCCGATGATGAGCGAGCCGCCGACCGCGATGGCGCCGAAGGCCTCGATCACCTGCCCCGCATACGCCTCGCCGAGCACCAGACGGGTGGAGGCCACGTTGAGCCCCAGGCGGAACAGCGTGGCCACGAGCAGCAGCGAGGGGAAGACCGAGAAGTCGAGCGGCTTCTTCACGAACATCGACGTCAGCAGGATCACGAGCGCGAACATGATGTTCAGGATGATGAGGATGTCGAGCAGGAACGGCGGCACCGGCACGACGAGGAGCATGATGATGCCCACGACGCCGATCGGCACTCCGAGCTTGGGAAGCAGCTGTCTCATGCGGTCCTCCGGTAGGGAAGGGAGTGGATGCCGCGGGCGGCCCCGCGTCGTCGCAGCGAGTCGACGAACACGAGCACACGGGCCACGGCGTTGTACAGGTCTTCGGGGATCTCGTGCCCGAGCTCGCAGGCGGCGTGCAGAGCCCTGGCGAGGGTGATCTCGCGCACCAGTGGGACACCGGCGCGCACGGCCTCGTCGCGGATGCGCTCCGCGATCACGCCGCTGCCCTTCGCGACCACCTTGGGCGCGGCCCTGCCGGGTTCGTACCGCAGTGCCACGGCGATGTGGGTGGGATTGACCACCACCACATCGGAGCCGGCGACGGCCGCGATCATGCGGTTGCGGCTGACAGCGAGCTGCCGTGAACGGCGCTGCTGGCGGATGAGCGGATCGCCTTCGGAGTTCTTGCTCTCGTCGCGGATCTCGCGCTTGGTCATGCGCGTGTGCTTGCGGTTGCGTCGCATCACCACGAACATGTCGATCGCGGCGAGGGCCAGCCCCACGCCGATCGCGGTCTGCAGCAGGGCGGTCGTGCCTTCGCTCGCGGTGCCGAGCATTCGGGTGACGGAGTGCGCCCCGCTCGCGGTCAGCACGGGCATCAGGCTCGCGATCACGAACCAGAGGGCGATGCCGATGGCGGCGGTCTTCATGAGGGCCTTGGCGCCCTCCCAGAGAGCCTGCATGCCGAACACGCGGCGCACGCCGTTGACGAGGTTGAACTGCTCGAAGCGGCCCGTCAGAGGGCGCAGGTGCACACCGCCCTGGATGACCGCGCCGATCAGGGTGACGATCGCGACGGCCGTCAGCATCACGGTGAGCGTCGGGAGCACGGAGGCCAGGCCGCGGCCGAGCGCTGCGAGCGCGGCCTCCGGCGTCGGCGCCGCGACCAGGGAGTCGAGCGTGAGCAGCTGCTCCGTCCCCGCCGATGCACCGAGCGCGATCGCGGCGGGCATCGTGACGGCCGCCGCGCCGATACCGAGCCAGGCCGTGAGGTCCTGACTGCGTGACAGGCGTCCCTTCTTCCTCGCTTCGCTGAGGTGCTTGTCCGTCGCCTTCTCGCTGCGTTCGCCGGTATCGGTCCCGCTCATCGGTGCACCCCCTGCATCATCCGCAGGGCGTTGGCGGCGAGGGCGTCGACGATGCCGGGGAGCACGGCGTACACGGCTCCGGCGAGCAGCAGCGTGAGCAGGATCTTCACCGGGAAGCCCATCGCGAACGCGTTCAGGGCAGGGGCGACACGGGTGATGAGCCCGAGCCCGACATCGGCGAGGAACAGCACGAGCACGAGCGGTCCGGCGATCTGCACGGCCGCCAGCACGAGCTGCGTCACCCCGTCGACGAGCAGTTCGGCAGGACCGGCCACCTGGAAGATACCGTTGACGGGCACGGCCTCGAAGCTCCGCGCGAGCCCGGCCAAAATCAGCTGGTACCCGCCCGAGGCGAACAGCAGCGTGAGCGCGGTGATGTGGAACAGCCGGGTGAACTGCGCGCCGTTGACCATCGAGTGGGGATCGAACGCCTGCGCGAGCTGGAACCCGCCGAAGACGTCGATCAGGCTTCCCGCAGCCTGGAGCGCGGAGAAGCACAGCAGCACCAGGAACCCCAGCAGGGCACCCGTGACGAGCTGCAGGACGAGCGCGCCGAGGAAGGGACCGGTGTCGAGGTTCTCGTACCCGGGGGCGACGGCGGTGCCGACGGCGAGGGAGAGCCCGATCGCGAGCATCGCCTTCACGCGCACCGGGATCGCCCCGTAGGAGAACGGCGGAGCGATCATGATGAAGGCCGTGATGCGCACCGCGGTGAGCATCGTGGCCTCCAGCCACGCGAAATCGATGGGGATGTACACGCCGTCATCCGCTCAACAGCGAGGGGATGCGGGCGAACATCTCGTTGGTGAAGGCGATCATCTCGGCGATCATCCAGTTGCCGGCGATCAACAGTGCGATGCCGACGGCGACGATCTTCGGGACGAACGACAGCGTCACCTCCTGCACCTGGGTGATGGACTGCAACAGCGAGATCGCGAAGCCGACGACGAGCGCGGTGACCAGGACGGGGGCGGCGAGCTTCGCCGCGATGATCAGTCCCTGCGTGCCGATGTCGATGACCGCCTCGGGGCTCATCGGACCCCTCCGTAACTCTCCAGGAGGGCTCTGATGATGAGCCCCCAGCCGTCGACGAGGATGAACAGCAGGATCTTGAACGGCAGCGAGATCATGACGGGCGGGAGCATCATCATGCCCATCGACATCAGCGCCGCTGCCACGACGAGGTCGATCACCAGGAACGGGATGAAGATCACGAAGCCGATGATGAACGCCGCGCGCAGCTCGGAGATCATGAACGCGGGGATGAGCGTGTACATCGGGACGCTCGAGGGGTCCTCGGGGTTGGGCTGGCCGGCCATCCGCGTCATGAGCGCGAGGTCCTCTTCGCGGGTGAAGCGGAGCATCCACTCCTGCAGGGGCAGCTGGCCCACGTCGATGGCCTGTGTGAACGAGAGCGAGCCGTCGATGTAGGGCTGCACCGCGACCGTGTTGATCTCGGTGAGCACCGGCCACATGATGAACAGCGACAGGAAGAGGGACAGCCCCGCCAGCACCTGGTTCGGGGGGATGGTCGGCAACGAGAGGGCGTTCCTGGTCATCGCCAGCACGACGAAGATCTTCGTGAACGACGACATCATCAGCAGCAACGCGGGGGCGACCGAGAGCAGCGTGATGCCCAGCAGGGTCAGGATCGACCCCGACGGACCGCCGTCGACGCCGTTGATGTCGATCGTGACGCCCTCGCCCTGATCGTCCGGGGTCACCTGTGCGTGGGCGGCCGTGCCCGTGATGAGGGTGAGGACCACGACGAGTGCGAGTGCCGCGGCGAGGATCAGCGCGATTCGTCGCAGCGCGCGCCCGTCGACGACCCCACGGGTGACGCTCATCGGGTGCGCCGGATGGCCTCGGCGGTCTGCCGCCACGTCTCGGGGGAGAGGATGGAGCCGCGCAGCGGATCGTTGCGGTGCCGCACACGGCGCTGCGGCGCCGATGACTCCGGAGGGATGTCCGTCGATTCCGTCAGGGCCGCCGCGGCCAGGATCCGGTCGAACTCCGCGGCGTCGGACGCCGCTTCCGTGGTCGCCGGCGACCATGCCGGGCGGGGTGTCTCCTCCGAGGTGTCGGTCCGCTTGACCGGCAGCCGATCGACGACGTTCACGCCGTGCTCCGTGACGCCGAGCACGTATCGGGCGTCCTCGGTCTGGATCACGACGATCTGCGCCTTCGGGCCGACTCCCTGGCGTCCGAGCACCGTGATCGCCTCACTGTCGCGACGACGGGCCTGCGTGCGCGCGACACGGCGCTGCAGGAACCACAGCACTCCGAGTACTGCGGCGAGCGAGAGCACGACCCGCAGGCCGAGCAGGAGGTCGTCCAGGGTCAGGCCTCGACGTTCTCGAGGATGCGGGTGATGCGCACCGCGTAGTCCTGATCGACCACGACGACCTCGCCATGGGCGATGACGCGTCCGTTGAGCTTGATGTCTGCGGGGGCGCCGGCGGAGCGGTCGAGCTCGACGATGCGTCCGGGTTCCAGGTCCAGCACGTCGCGCACCGCCATCCTGGTGCGGCCGATCTCGACGGTGAGCTCCATCTCGACGCCGGCGATGCGGTGCAGCCGGCGGGACGGGTTCGCGGCTCCTGCCGGCGCGCGGGTGACGACGACGGCCAGGCGTCCGACCGTGTGGTCGGCGTCGTCCTGCAGATCGAACAGCTGCACAGCCGGGTCCGCGAAGAGGGCGGAGGCATCGCCCACGGCGGCCTCGCCGAGAGCGCCGGAGCCCAGTGCGCTGGTCGCGGTCTCGAGGGCATCGCGCAACCGATCGGTGAGCGGTGTGCCGCCGAGCCCGTCGACCAGGATCTCCGGCTCGAAGAGCTGCACGGCGAGCTGGGCGCTGGCCTCGCCGACGAACTGCACGATCACGGCGTCGCCGGTGTCGCCCGAGACCTGGGAGGCGCGTGCGATGAGCGGGGAGGGCGTCGGGAGCGATGCGGCGAAGGCGGCGGCGACGGCGGACTCGTAGGTGGTGGTGCTGCTCACGCGGACTCCTCGGCGGATGCGGGATCGGGGACGGTGGTGGTGACGACACAGGCCAGCCGCGCGCCCGCGCTGCCAACGGCAGCGGTCGCGATGGTCTGATCGCCGACGGTGAGGACCATCGGACGGTCGGCGGAGTGCGGGAAGGCGATGATGTCGCCCACAGCGAGATCGAGCACCTCGCGCGGCAGCACCGTTCGGGGTGCGAGCCGCAAAGCCACCTCGACCGGTGCCACCTCGACCTGGCGGCGGATCCGGTCGGGTGCGGCAGTGCGCTCGAGGTCGGAGGGACGCACGGTGAATCCCGCGAGCACCGAGGCGGGCAGCATCACGCTCGTCGGCACCGTGCGACCAGCCAGACGCATCGAGAACCGCGCGACGATGACGGGCTCACCGGCAGCCGCGACCTGCGCGAACTGCGAGCTGTACTGGATACCGCTGAACGAGACGCCGACGGGGAGCAGACCATCGAGCGCCCCGGTGAGGTGGTCGATCGCGTCGACGATCAACGAGCGGATCAGGGCCTGCTCGATCGGGGTGAAGGTGCGGTCCTCCGAGGCGGTCGATGCCCGGCCGCCGACCATCTGCACGATCCACGCCGTCGCGGCGGAGGTGGGCAGCTGCACGATGAGGCGCTCTTCGGATTCGGGGAGCGCGCACACGATCATGGTGGTCGTGGTGGGGAGGGACTGGGCGTACTCGCCGTAGGTCATCATCCCGACGTGCTCGACCGCGATCGTGGCCCGCACGTGGATCTTCGCCGACAGCTGCGCCGACCACTGCCGCGAGAACGTCTCGAAGGCGAGTTCCAGGGCGCGGGTGTGCTCGCGGGAGAGGGTCGCGGAACGGCCGAAGTCGTACACCTCGACTTCGGGGGCCTTCGCCGTCGTCCCCGCGCGCACTTCGGAGCGCACGCTGTTATCGATCACCACGAACCGGACTATCGGGCGGTGATCGGCGTGCGTTAGGAGGAAGGGTGCTCAGGAGGCCGGCTTCCCCGCCTGGGCCTGGGGGATGAGGGCTCGCACCTCCTCGTTCGCATCGGACAGGACCACGATGTCGACCCTGCGATTCTGGGCCAGTGCGTCCGGTGCATCTCCGGCGGCGACAGGACGCGTGTCGCCGAAGCCGACCGACTTGAGATGGGCGGGGGGAAGGCCCGAGGCCTCCACGAGGTGTCGCAGCACCTGCGTCGAGCGGCCGGCGGAGAGCTCCCAGTTCGTCGGGTACGGGGCGACCGACCCACGCACGTCGGCGTGGCCCTCGACCGAGATCTCGTTGGTGGTGGTGACCAGTACGGAGCCGAGCGCATCGAGGACCAGGAGCGCCTTGTCGCTGAGCGTCGTGCTGTTCGTGTCGAAGAACGTCTCCGCGCTCACCAGCCCGATCGTGAGGCCGCGCTCGTCGATCGTGAAGGTGACATCGGCCTCGAGACCGTTGTCGGCGAGCACCTGGCGCAGACGCTCGCGAAGCGCCGAGAGCTCGTTGAACTCGGTCTGCGCGGCGGCCAGGTCGACGTCGGCGAAGTCCTCGCCCTTCTCGTCGACCAGCTCCGGGGGCACGACCACGCCCGTCGTGGCGTCGATCTCGTCGGACGGCTCCTGCCCGAAGCCCGTGGCGAGAGAAGCGCTCAGAGCCTCGAACTTCTCCTGGTCGACGGTCGACATGGCGAACAGCACGATGAACATGCACATCAGCACGGTCACCATGTCCATGTAGGACGCCATCCACCGCTCGTCCGGACCGCTGTGCTCCTCCTGCGGCACGCGGCGACGGGCACGGACGCTCATGACGCCTGCTCCGTCTCCTCGGCTGCTGAGGTGCGGGCCTTCCGGCCGGATCGGGCAGAGGGACGCTCGGACACCAGCGCTCGCAGACGCTCGTTCACGAACTGGGGCGGAGCGCCGGCCTGGACCGCGAGCATGCCCTCCATGAGCACCGTCATGCGCTCGACTTCGAGCTCGCCGAGCCGCTGCAGGCGACCGCCGATGGGCAGCCAGATGAAGTTTGCCGAGAGCAGACCCCACAGCGTCGCCACGAATGCTGTCGCGATCATCGGACCGAGGGTGTCCGGCTTGTCGAGCTTCTCGAGCACGTGCGTGAGGGAGACGACGGTGCCGATGATGCCGACCGTTGGCGCGAAGCCTCCGAGCGTCATGTAGAAGCGTGAGGCGGTGCGGTTGCGGGCGGCGGTCGAGGTGAGCTCGTCCTCCAGCAGCGTGCGCAGGTCTTCCGCGTCCGTGCCGTCGGCGATGCTCTGCAGTGCCTGGCGCAGGAACGGGTCCTTCTCGTCCCCGAGTCCCTGCTCGAGGGCGAGGAGCCCTTCGGCACGCGCCTTCTCGGCGTAGCCGACCACCGTGTCGATCATGCTCGACGCGGTGCGGCGCTCACCGCGGAACGCGCGGGGGAGCGATTTGACCGCATGCAGCGCATCGCGCATGGTGCCGCTCGCGATGCCGACGGCGATCGTGGCTCCGAAGACCAGCACCATCGGGGCGGGGATCAGCAGCGATCCGAGGGTCGCGCCCTCGAGGTTGATCATGGCGATCAGGGCGCCGAACGCGAGGATCAGTCCGAGGATGAGAGACGGATCCATCAGAGACCGACCTCAGAAGCGGGGGCCGCGGAATCGGTTCCCGCTGCGGCGATCAGGGCGGCGGCGGTTGCCAGCACCCCGGCGCGGAACCGGGTGATCTGCGCGATCACGTCATCCATCGTCTCGGTGACGACGAAGGTCGCACCGTCGACCATGATGAGCGTCGTGTCCGGCGTTGCCTGGACACGTTCGATCAGGTCGGGATTCACCGCGAACCGCGAACGGTTCAGGCGCGTGAGGACGATCATGGGCTCCATCCTGGAAAGATCCGTCCGCGTTCCGAAGAGCACAGACCCGACGGCCCGTCCTGGGCTGTCGGGGGTGACTGTCGGCCGGACGGCGTTGCGCGTTAGGCGGGCTCGCCGTCGGTGATCGACGCCAGGATTCAGCGGACTCAGCGGTCGGCGAGCAGCTGGTCGCGCACTTGGCGCCGCAGCACCTTGCCGATGAGGGACCGGGGGAGGTCGTCGACGGCCGTGATCCGTCGCGGCACCTTGTAGGGCGTGAGCCGGGTGCGGCAGAAGTCGCGCAGCGCATCGACCTCGAGAGCAGCTCCGTCGCGGAGCACCACTGCCGCGACGACCTCTTCTCCACCGTGCGGCTTGGGGAGACCGACGACCGCTGCGGCCTCGACATCGGGGTGGGCGACGAGCGCATCCTCCACCTCGCTCGGCGACACGTTGAAGCCTCCCGTGATGATGAGTTCCTTGAGCCTGTCGACGATGGTCACGAAGCCGTCGGGCGAGACCTGGGCGATGTCGCCTGTGCGGAGCCACCCGTCGGGCAGCAGCGCGTCGGCCGTCTCACCCGGACGACGCCAGTACCCCTGGAACACCTGCGCGCCGCGCAGGAGCAGTTCCCCTGGATCGCCGGCGGACAGGTCGACATCGGGGTCAGCGGGGTCCACGATCCGGATCTCCGTGCTCGGGAAGGGCACACCGACGGTGCCGGGGCGACGTGTCGGGCCCATCGGGTTGCCGAGCGCCACCGGCGAGCTCTCCGTCATGCCGTAGCCCTCGACGAGCAGGCCGCCGGTCGCCTCCTCCCAGCGTTTCACCGTCGCGACAGGGAGGCTCATCGCTCCGGAGATGGCGAAGCGCACGGTCGAGAGGTCGATGGTCCCTCGGGCGGCTGCGCGGGCGAGAGCGTCGTAGATCGGCGGCACGGCCGGAAGGAACGTGGGTGGAGTCGTCCGTGCCGCAGCCGTGACCAGGCCCAGGTCGAACGCGGGGAACAGGACCAGCCGCGCTCCGATGCTCATCGCGAAGGTCAGGCACAGAGTCATGCCGTACGCGTGGAACAGCGGCAGCACACCGTAGAAGGTCTCCTCGCCGTCGACGAGTCCGGGCACCCACGCCCGCCCCTGCATCGCATTGGCTCGGAGGTTGGAGTGGGTGAGGATCGCTCCCTTCGGGACGCCCGTCGTGCCGCTGGTGTACTGCAGGAGTGCGGTGTCGTCCAAGGTCGGCCCCGGCACTCGGCGTGAGATGCGTCGGTGCGCAGCGAGCTGCTTCCACGCGATCAGGTGCCGCGCTTTCGGGGTGCCGGTGAGCTTCGCGCGGGCCTCGCGGGCTTTGGGCAGAGGTAGACGGAGAGCGAGGCGCTTCGACAGCGGCATCGCCTCGGTGATGTCGACGCTCACGATGTGCTCGACCCTGACGTCGGCGGGGAATCCAGCGATCGTGTCGGCGGACTTGTCCCACACGACGGCGACCCGCGCCCCATGATCTTCGAACTGGTGGCGAAGCTCGCGTGCGGTGTACAGCGGGTTGTGCTCGACCACGATCGCCCCGAGCCGGAGGATCGCATAGAACGCCACGACGTGCTGCGGGGAGTTGGGCAGTACCAGGGCCACCCTGTCGCCGGCGCCGACCCCGAGCCGACGCAATCCCTCGGCGGCCCTTTCGACCTGCTCGCCGAGGTCACGGTACGACGTGACGGCACCGAAGAAGTCCAGCGCCGGTCGTCGAGAGAACGCCTTGACACTCGCGGCGAGCATCTCGGGCAGCGTCTGCGATGGTTCCTCGATCTCGGCGGGAACGCCGTCCGCATAGGAATCGAGCCAGGGACGTGCGGCGAGCGGTGATGCGGACATGTCTTCCATCCTGCCCGCGAACACTGTGTGCCGACTCCGTGCCTCAGCCGACGAACAGCAGGACGACGGAGAGGACGACCGCACAGCCTCCGACCGCGGCCAGAGTGATCCCGAGCACCTGGAAGGCATGGAGCAGCGGTCGTCGGGGCTCGAACCGCATCAGGCCGGGGTGACGCGCGCTGACGAACGCGTCGACTTCCTCACGTCCGCGCCAGTGGACGGACTCGTCGGAGCGGAGCGCTCGTTCCCGGAAATCGCCGGACGCGAACCAGCGGGCGCGTGCCCGGCCATCCTGCTCCTCGACGATGACGACCTCCTGAGGCAGCCAGGAGCCGTCATGCATCTTCACCAGGAGCACGATGACGAGCAGGGGCAGGCCGATGCCGAGCCCGATCCAGGACAAGACCTCGGCGATGGTGCCGAATGCGTCGAGGGCGTTCATCTCCGGCTCCGTTCTTCCGGATACGACAGTACCGGGGGAGCGCGGGGTGTTCGGATCAGCTGGGCCCTGGCGGAAGCCCGTGACCTATGGAAGGGGCCTCGGTGACGCCGGCTCGTGCCGAAGGGTGTGGAGCACTGCCCGCGAGCCGACGAAGAAGTGCACGCCATCCTCTTGGAGCCGAAGGGGACCGTCAACACGGGGGACGCCGGCGGGGAGATGACCTCGGAGCTCCGCGAGCTCTGACGATCGAGGTGCTCAGACCGCGTGGAGAGCAGCGGCAGCCGCATCCATCGCGTCGACGTTCAGAGCGAAGTACGCCCACTTGCCGCGCTGTTCTCGCGTGACCAGTCCCGCTTCCGCGAGCAGTTTCATGTGGTGGGACACCGTGCCCTGCGAGAGTCCCACAGGCTCGGTCAGGTCGCAGATGCACGCTTCTCCGCCAGCTCCGGCGGCGATGAGCGACAACAGTCGGACGCGCGTGGGGTCGCCAAGCGCTTTGAAGACCCGGGCAACGCGTTCCGCATCCTCGACGGTCATCGAGGGTGCTATTGGCGGAACGCAGCAGGATGTCGCTTCGATTGTCGTTGACACGCTCACGGGTCTAGTCTGCCACGTATTGACAATCTTCGATAGGTGAGCGACAGTCTTCATATTGAACTTTGTCAATGTGAGGAGATGTCATGTCTGAGCTACCTGTCGTCATCGTCGGAGCGGGTCCGCAGGGCCTCGCCGCCGCGGCGCATCTCGTCGAACGCGACGAGAACGTGATGGTGATCGAGCGTGGTGAGGGGCCTGCTGCTGCGGTTTCCGAGTGGGGACACGTGCGCCTGTTCTCGGCCTGGCCGGAGCTCGTGGACGCTGCAGCACGTCGTCTTCTTGAGACGACCGGCTGGGCTGCACCGGTGTCGGGATATCCGACCGGTGCCGACTGGGTGGACGGCTACCTGGCGCCTCTGGCGAATGCCTTGGGTGAGCGGGTCCACTACGCGACGACCGTCACCGGAGTCGCTCGTCACGGCCGTGACAAAGTCGTCGAGGGCGGTCGCAGGGGCCAGTCCTTCGTCGTGCATACGGTCAGTGCGGACGGACAGGAGTCGCGAGTTCTCGCTCGCGCTGTCATCGACGCGAGCGGCACTTGGGCTCTTCCGAATCCGGCGGGAGCGGATGGATATCCCGCCCTCGGGGAGGCCGCAGCATCGGATCTGATCTCGTACCGCATCCCGGCTGATGTGTCAGAGCTCGCGGGCTCGCACGTCGTCGTCGTGGGAGCGGGGCACTCTGCCGCGCACGCCGTCCTGAGATTGAGCGAGCTGGCACGACGGGCCCCTGGCACCCGCGTCACCTGGATTCTCCGTAGGGGGGCGGCAACGAACGTCTTCGGAGGCGGCGCCGGAGATGAGCTTCCCGAACGGGCCGCGCTCGGCTCGCGCGCGCGCAAGATGGTCGACGCGGGTGTCGTGGAGCTGGTGACCGGATTCCGGGTCGCCGCGTTCCGGCAGACCGCTGACGGGCTGACCGTGGTCGCCGAAGACGGGCGCGAGGTGGAAGGTGTCGGTCGCGTGTTCGCACTCACGGGCTTTCGGCCGGACACTGAGATGCTGCGAGAGCTCCGGATCGATCTCGATCCCGCGCTCGAGGCGGTCGCTGGCATCGCGTCCGAGATCGACCCGAACATCCACTCCTGCGGATCCGTGGGTGCCACGGGAGCGCGAGAGCTCGCGCAGCCGGAGCAGGGGTTCTTCATCATCGGCGCGAAGTCCTACGGCCGGGCGCCGACCTTCCTCGCGTTGACCGGCTTCGAGCAGGTGCGAAGTGTCGCCGCGCACCTCGTGGGAGATCATGAGGCCGCAGGGCGCAGCGAGCTCGTCCTCCCCGATACCGGCGTGTGCGGGGGATCCGGCGACTTCGACGACGACGCGGGCAGCTGCTGTGCGGCTCCCTCGGCTATCCGGATCGGCGCGCGGCCCGTCACTGTCGGCTGATTTCCGGTGGCGGAAGGGCGGGGCTCCTCAGAGGAGGCCCGCCCTTCCATGTCCAACCGACGAATCAGGTTGCCAGGGTGCCCGGCAGATGAACTCCCCGAGCAGCGATTGCGTTCTATATTTATGAATGTCAATATAGACGTATGCCGATACAAGAAGCTGAGCTTGGAATCATCGGGTCCGGCCCTGCGGGGTGCACCGCAACCGTGCCCACCACAGCCCCGGCCGCTCGGCGTCTGTCCACCTTGGATCGGTGGTTGCCGCTGTGGATCGGCCTGGCCATGGTCGGGGGTATCCTCGTCGGCCGCTTCATCCCGGGCGTCTCCGATCTCCTGGCCGGCCTCAAGCTCGGTGGGATCTCCGTTCCCATCGCGCTCGGCCTGCTCGTGATGATGTACCCGGTCCTCGCGAAGGTCCGCTACGACAAGGTCGCCGCCGTCACGGGTGACAAGAAGCTGCTCATCTCGTCGCTGGTGCTCAACTGGATCGTCGGCCCTGCGCTGATGTTCGTCCTCGCCTGGGCGTTCCTGCCCGATCTGCCCGAGTACCGCACAGGACTCATCATCGTCGGGCTCGCGCGCTGCATCGCCATGGTCGTCATCTGGAACGATCTCGCCTGCGGTGATCGCGAAGCGGCCGCAGTCCTTGTCGCCATCAACTCGGTCTTCCAGGTCGTCGCGTTCTCGCTGCTCGGCTGGTTCTACCTCACCGTGCTCCCCGGCTGGCTGGGGCTGGACTCGCAGGGGCTGGAGATCTCGGTCTGGCAGATCGCACTGAACGTGCTGATCTTCCTCGGCATCCCCCTCATCGCCGGCTTCGCCTCCCGCCTCATCGGAGAGCGTGCGAAGGGGCGCGACTGGTACGAAGACCGCTTCCTGCCGAAGATCGGTCCCTGGGCCCTCTACGGGCTGCTGTTCACCATCGTGCTGCTGTTCGCCCTCCAGGGGGAACAGGTCACCAGCCGCCCGTGGGACGTCGCCCGGATCGCGCTTCCCCTGCTCGCCTACTTCGCGGTCATGTGGTTCATCGGCCTGTTCACCGGGAAGACACTCGGACTCGGTTACGCCCGCTCTTCGACCCTGGCATTCACCGCGGCCGGCAACAACTTCGAGCTCGCCATCGCCGTCGCCATCGGCACGTTCGGAGCGACGTCCGGGCAGGCCCTCGCCGGCGTCGTCGGCCCGCTGATCGAGGTCCCGGTTCTCGTCGGGCTCGTGTACGTCTCCCTCTGGGCGGCCCGCCGCTGGTTCCACACCGACCCGTACACCGCTGAAAGGATGCCGTCATGAACGTCACCGCTGCGACCGACACTGACACCTGCAGTCCCGTCGCCACCCATGCCATCGGTCTGGAAGCAGCCTCCTCAGTGGCGGCCACCCTGAAGGCGCTGTCGGACCCGCTGCGCCTGCGGATGCTGTCGGCCATCGCCTCCGACCCGCGCGGCGAGTCCTGCGTGTGCGACCTCGCCGAGCTCGCCGATGTCTCGCAGCCGACGGTCTCCCATCACCTCAAGGTGCTCAAGGACGTCGATGTCCTCACCTCCGAACGACGCGGAACCTGGGTCTGGTACCGCATCAACCCGACCAGGCGCGGGGCCGTCACCGCATTGCTGGACTCCTTCGCCCCCGCCTCTGTCGCACCCGGAAGCATAGACGACGACGGTCCACTGCGACCGGACTTCGACGCACGGGTGACCCGTCTCGCCGAGGAGCTCGCAGCGGAAGTTCCCGAACTCGAAGCAGACGTCGTCCTCACCACCGTCCGCGAGTCCTACACCGCGCTCGCACGCACCGCACGCGTCACCTCAGCACTCGTTCCGCTGACTGAGCGCTTCGCCCGTCAACGGCTCGCGGACCTGACCCGCGACCGCGAGGCTGCAGCACCCCAGGTGCTCTTCGTCTGCGTCGCCAACGCGGGGCGCTCACAGCTCGCTGCCGCTCTCGTGAACCAGCTGGCTGCCGGAAAGGTCGTTGCACGCTCTGCGGGTTCCGCCCCCGCCGACGTCGTCCACCCGCACGTCCGCTCGCTTCTCGCAGAGATCGAAGGCGACCAGGCTGCAGAGCGCTTCCCGAAGCCGCTCACTGATGACGCCGTGCGTGCAGCCGACGTCGTCATCACCATGGGGTGCGGTGATGTCTGCCCCATCATCCCCGGCGTCCGCTATGACGACTGGGCGGTCGGAGATCCTGCCCTCGCGTCGCGCGAAGGCGTCGAAGCCATCCGCGACGACATCGCCGAACGCGTGCGTGCGCTCGTCGACGAACTCCTCAACTGACAAGACCTCTCACCTGGAGCAACCATGACTGACACGACCACCAAGCCCTCGGTCCTCTTCGTCTGCGTGCACAACGCCGGACGCTCCCAGATGGCGGCCGGTTTCCTCCGCGACATCGCAGGGGACCGCATCGACGTCCGCTCTGCCGGTTCCATGCCCGCCGACCAGATCAACCCGATCGCGGTCGAAGCTATGAGCGAGCTCGGCATAGACATCACCTCCGAGCAGCCCAAGGTGCTCACGACCGAAGCCGTGCAGGCATCTGACGTCGTCATCACGATGGGATGCGGCGACGCCTGCCCGTTCTTCCCGGGCAAGCGCTACGAGGACTGGAAGCTCGACGACCCGGCAGGCCAGGGCATCGACGCTGTCCGCCCCATCCGCGACGACATCCGCGCGCGCATCGAACAGTTGGTGAGCGAGCTCGTCTGACGTCGGGGGAGCCGCGGCGCGCTCGTGAGCATGCAGGCCGCCGCGGCTCCCCGACGGCTCAGCGCTTGAGGTTCGTCAGCTCCTGCAGCACCTCGTCGCTCGTGGTGATGATGCGGGCGTTGGCCTGGAAGCCGCGCTGCGCGACGATCAGGTTGGTGAACTCCTGCGACAGGTCGACGTTGGACATCTCGAGAGCGCCGCTGATGATGCCGCCGAGACCGTCGGAGCCCGCCTGACCGAGCGTCGGCTCTCCGGAGTTCCCGCTCGGCCGGTACTGCGAGGAGCCCGCCTTCTCGAGTCCGCCGGGGTTGACGAATCCGGCCAGCGCGACGCGGGCGAGTACCTCGGTGTCGCCGTTGCTGAACGTGCCGACCAGGCTGCCGTCGTTCATCAGCGCGTACGAGCTCAGGGTGCCGGCCGGCTTGCCGTTCTGCTCCTTGATCGCGACGTCGCTGACATCCGCGAAACCGGTGACCGCTGAGAGGTCCACCGTGACACCACCGGAGACGATGGACGAAGCTGCGCCCTGCTTGCCGTCCGTGAACGTGAGAGCGGTGTTCGTGCCGCCCGGTTCGGTGACGTTCCAGCCGGTGGCCGTGCGGGTGAAGGTGAGGCGCAGCGAGGTCGCCGTACCCTCGGCGTCGTAGGTCTTGATGTCGCGCACCAGCTGCTCGCCCACGGCGGCACCCGAGGGCAGGTTCCCCGTGACACGGGCCGTGGTGGTCGCCGCGGCGGGGCTGAGCGCGCCGACCGGAAGTCGGATGTCGCCGATGCCCTGACCGGGGACGATGACGCCGTTCTGCGCCGTCCAGCCCTGGACAAGGGCACCGTCTGCCGAGACCAGCTTGCCGCTCGCGTCGAACGAGAATCCACCGTTGCGGGTGTAGAGGGTCTCGCCGCCCGAGCGCACGACGAAGAATCCGTCTCCGGCGATCATGAGGTTGGTCGGCACGCCCGTGGGCTGCGGTGCCCCGGAGGCGAAGTTGGTGCTGATGCCGGCCACCTGCACGCCGAGGCCGACCTGGGCGGGGTTCTGACCGCCGGCGGCCTGCTGCGGCATCATCGAGTTGCGCACGAGCTGGGAGAGCGAGTCCTGGAACTGCACGGCCGAGGCCTTGAAGCCGGTCGTGTTGACGTTGGCGATGTTGTTGCCCGTGACGTCGAGCATGGTCTGGTGGGAACGCAGACCCGAGATTCCGGCGAACAGAGAGCGGAGCATGGTGATGCCTTTCTGGATGGACTGGTCAGGACTGCGGACGGGGAGCGACGGAGACGCCGGAGACGGCGTCGAGGGGGATGGAGGCCTCGCCGATGGTGACCAGCGGCACGGCGCCGGCATAGGACACCGATGTGACGATGCCCTTCTGGGTGACACCCTTCTCATCGACGTACTGCGCCTCGTGGCCGATCAATGCCGCAGCGGTCTGACGCATGCTGAGGGCGAAGCTCTCGGTCGAGGTCGCCGTGAGGGCGGTCAGCTGCTCCATGGAGGCCAACTGCGTGGTCTGCGAGATCATCTCGTTGGTGTTCATGGGCGAGCTGGGGTCCTGGTTGGTCAGCTGCGTCACCAGGAGCTTAAGGAAGACCTCGGAGTCGAGCGTCTTCTTGCGCTCGGACGCGGGTGTGGTGCTGCCGGTCTGCACTCCCGAGGGCGGGATGGTGCCGGAGATCGGTTCGACCATGGTCGTGGGTTCCTCTCGGATCAGGCGAAGATGTCGATGCCGCCGTGCGGCGAAGTCAGCGGGGAAGTCGGATCGACGGATAAAGGGTGATCCGCGGAAGGTGAGCCTCCCGGCACTGCGGTTCCGGTCGTCCCGTCACGGCCGTTCGGTGTTCCCGGTCCCGCCCGACCCTGGTCCGCCCCCGCGGTGTGCGAAGACCCACCGGCTGTACCGCCGCCGGAGCTCTGCGGGTTCGAAGCGGCGGGTCCGTCGTCCGAGCTCGACAGCAGGAGGGACGCATGGGGTGCCGCGGCGACGAGGTCGCGACGGAGGTCGACGAGGATCGCGCGCAGCGCCTCCCTGCCGAGGTCGTTCGGCGCGTGCAGCTCGATGTGGATCGCGCCCCCGGAGATGTGGGCGCGCACCGTCACGGGACCGAGGTTCTCGGGCGACACGGTGAGCGTGAGGCTGTGGTCGCCGTCCGGTGCCTGCGCGAGCGAGACGATGGGGGTCGCGATCTGGGTGAACAGCGCGGGACGGGCCGTCGCGACGACGCTCGGAGCCGCCGCAGTGGACACGGGCGTCGCGGGGGTCGTGCCCCCGATCGCCGGAGTCGCGGTGGACGCGTCGCCGGTGGCATGGGGGACCGAATGCGCCGGGGTCGCCGACGGGCCGGTCGGCGCGACCGGGGCCGTGGACTCCGACACCGGATCCGACGGGACGATCGTCTGATCCTCCGCGCCCGCTGCTCCGCGGGCATCTGCTGCGGTGCTCCCGCCGGCGGGGAGGGCCGCGGTGGTCGAGAGCGCTGACGCGGCAGTGCCGGCGTTCCCCCCGCTGGAAGTCGATGTCGAAGCCGAGGTCGAGGTCGAGGTCCAGGTCGAGGTCGAGCTGAGCGCATCCGTCTCCGGAGCAGCCACCCTCGTCGCATCCGCCGACATCCTCAAGGCCGCCGGTCCGCTGAGCGGCGGCGATGGCAATGCACCGCCGGTCGCGAGACCTGAGGCGGCGGCGACCGATCCCACCGGGGACGGTGGCGACCCGATCTCGATCACGCCCGCTGCCCCTTCGCCCACGGCAGTGCCGCCGGACGCACCCGTCGACGCGGCGCCTCCCGGGGCGTGAGCCGTCGGCGGTGTCCCCGTCGGAGCTCCGACGCCGAGCAGGGTCTCCTCCACGGGCAGAGCCGGGCTGGTCGGCACGGGGGTGGGCAGGGCGACGCTGGGCGGAACCGGACCGGATGGCACGGGTGAGGCCGTGGGGTCGGACGGCGCGGGGTGAACTGTCGCGAGATCGGGGGAAGAGTCGTCGGCGGGCGCGCTCGCCGACGTGTCAGCCGCCCGATCGTCGGTGGCACGCGAGGCATCGATGATGACATCGGCGAAGGCCGCGGCCCCGGGGGTGGGCTGACGGGCGTCGGCGGGCGATCCCGCAGCACGGTTCATCCGCGGGGTGAGCATGTCGACGATGCCGAGAGACGTCATGCGTGGTCCTCCGTGGTCGTGCTGCTCGTGCGCGAACCGATCTCGTCGAGCTCCGTCTGCTCGGCCTGCAGCTCCGCGGTCCGCATCCGGAGGGCGTGCGCTTCGGCGAGCCGGTCGAGTCCGCGCATCGCCCTCCGCGCTTCGGCGTGCTCTGTCCTCGCCTCGTCCACCGTCCGCTTCTGCAGTTCGGACAGGGTCGTCAGGTCGACCAGCAGGGTCCGGCCGGCGACGCGAGCTGCCGCGAGCGCGGCGAGGGAGCGGACGTCGACGGCTTCGCTTCCGACCCCGGACAGGTGCGCGCGGAGGGATCGATCGCGCGCCTCCGTGTGCTGCGCGTCGATCACGGCGCGCGAGAGGCGCTGGGCCGCTGCGCGTTCCTGGATCTCCCTGACCCGCAGCAGACCGGCGAGCGAGAACGACCGCTTCATGACACTCCTCCGAACGATGCCACGAGGTCGTCCAGGCGACGCCAGGAATCCTCGATCTCACAGGTCTCGTCGAGGGGCTGCGTGAGGAACGCGCTGATCTCCTTCTCATGGGCGATCGCGGCGTCGATGCGGGCATCCGCTCCGGCTTGATATGCACCGATGTCGATGAGGTCGTTGGCGCGTCGGCGGG
Organism: Microbacterium sp. JAI119; assembly: GCF_013410135.1. NCBI lineage: Bacteria > Bacillati > Actinomycetota > Actinomycetes > Micrococcales > Microbacteriaceae > Microbacterium > Microbacterium sp. JAI119. Next base: position 358,680 of record NZ_JACCCK010000002.1, on the reverse strand, counting down.
CGGCCAGCACGGCGCGGAGCGTCGCGGCGTGCGTCCGGCGCTCGGGCGTCGTGACCTTGCCGGCGACACGCGACACCGATCCGAGCACGTCGATCGCGGGGTGGTGGCCTGACAGTGCGAGCGCCCGGTCGAGCACGACATGGCCGTCGAGGATCGACCGCACCGTGTCGGCGATCGGCTCGTTGTGGTCGTCGCCGTCGACGAGCACCGTGTAGATGCCGGTGATGGAACCGCGCGTGTCCGTGCCTGCCCGCTCGAGCAGACCGGCGAGGAGGGAGAACGTGGAGGGCGGGTATCCGCGGGTGGCCGGAGGCTCCCCGGCCGAGAGCCCGATCTCGCGCTGCGCCATGGCGACGCGCGTGAGCGAGTCCATCATGAGGATGGCGTGTGCGCCGTCGTCGCGGAAGGCCTCGGCGATCCTGGTGGCGGTGTACGCGGCGCGGATGCGGGCCATGGCAGGTTGGTCCGAGGTCGAGACCACCACGACGGAGCGGGCGAGTCCTTCCGGCCCGAGGTCGTCTTCGATGAACTCGCGCACCTCGCGTCCGCGCTCGCCGACCAGCGCGATCACGGTGACCTCTGCTTCGGTGCCCCGCGCGATCATCGACAGCAGCGACGACTTCCCCACACCGGAACCCGCGAAGAGTCCGACGCGCTGACCGCGTCCGACGCTGACGAGTGTGTCGAGCGTCCGTACGCCGAGCGGAAGGGGCGAGTCGATCCGGTCGCGGCCCATGATGGAGGGCGGAGCATGGTCGAGGCTCACCGGCACAGCACCGGTCAGCGGACCCTTCCCGTCGATCGGGCGGCCCAGACCGTCGAGGACGCGTCCGAGGAGCGCTGCTCCTGTCGGCACCCGCAGTGCTCCTCCGCGAGCGCGCACAGGGGCTCCCACCGTGAGGCCGGCGACAGGGGCGAGCGGCATGCAGCGCAGTCCGCCCTCGCTGATCGCGACGACCTCGGCATCGACACCGTCCAGCGTCACGACGTCGCCGACGGCCCCGTCGAGGCCACGCACCTGCACGCTGAGGCCGCGTACCTGGGAGACCTCGCCGATGCGCTCGGGTCGAACCGCCTCGCGCACCGCGCCCCAGACGCTCACGGGGCGTGCTCCGTGAGGGCGCGACGGGCGCGCTCGAGCGCGCTTCCGATCCTGGCGTCGATGTGGCCGTGAGCCAGGGTGGCGACGGCATCTCCCCGGTGGAGTGCGTCGTCGGCGACGAGGGCGATGTCGCTCGGCTCCGCGGCGGACGTCTGCAGGGTCGCGAGGTCATCCGGGTTCAGGCGCACCTCGCGGATCGCTTCGGGGCCCGCGCCGGTCATCGCGCGTCGGAGGGCGGCGGCCGCGGCCGCCCCTGGCTCGGAGAGCTCCGAGACCAGGATCAGTTCCGCGAGCTCGATCGCGCAGCGCAGCACCTGGTCCTCACCGGCGGCGGTGAGCTCCCGTTCCCGGTCTCCCAGGGATCGCGCTGCGGCGTGGAGCGCGGCGACCGCGGTCTCGATCCGCTGCGCCTCGGCCGCCTGGCTCGCTGCCCGCGCCTCGTCCGCCGCGCGCTGCTCCGACTCGGCCTCCGCGCGGCCGGCGCGGAACCCCTCCGCATGCCCGTCGGCGTAGCCGCGCGTGCGGGCGATCGCGTATTGCTCGCCGTCCTCGCGGCCGTCGAGACGCGGGAACAGCACCGGTGCGAAGGCCTCAGTAGACATATTCGTCCTCGTCGGCGCGTTGCACGGTGATGTCGCCGGCGGCCTCGAGCGCGCGGATCGTGCGCACGATCTCCGCTCTGGCCTCCTCGACCTGCGAGACGCGCACGGGGCCGAGCGTGCGGGCCTCCTCGTCGAGGTTCTCCCTGTTGCGCTCGGAGACGTTGCGACGGATGAGGTCGGCGATGGGCTGGTGCGCGCCCTTGAGGGCCAGTGCGAGCGAGCGGATGTCCATGCCCCGCAGCACGCGCTGGGTGTCGCGGTCGTCCAGCTTGACGATGTCGGCGAACGTGAACATGCGCGAGCGGATGTCCTCGGCCAACGCGCTGTCCCTGTCCTCGATGCTCGCCAGCAGAGCCTTCTCCACCGTGGCGCCGGAACGGGCGATGATCTCGACGAGGGGCTCGACGCCGCCGAGCACCTCAGGAGTGTCGCGCGCCGCGAAGGTGCCGGTCCGCGCCTTGAGGGCGTCCGCCACGATCGCGATCGCCTCCTGAGATGCGGTACCCATCGTCGCGATCGCGTGGGCGACGTCCGTGCGTGTGGGGTCGGGGAGCGTGGAGAGCACGGCGGCAGCACGGTCCGTGGGCAGATGGGCGAGCACCAGGGCGACGGTCTGAGGAAGTTCGCCGTCGAGCAGCGTCGCGAGTTGAGCCGGGTCTGCGGATCCGAGGAACTCGAAGGACGAGTTCATCGACGACGATCCGACTCTGCCCAGCACGGCGGCCGCGCGTTCGGCGCCGAACGTCGCCTCCAGGAGTCCCGCTGCGATGTCGCGCCCTCCGCGGGCGGGTGGCAGGTGGCCCGACGCGATGCGGTGGAACTGGCCGAGCGCCTGAGCGGTGGTCGCCGCGTCCAGGTTCTGCAGGTCGATGATCTCGGCTGCGACGGCCTCGGCCTCCGCTTCGGACAGATGCTTCATCACCTCGATCGCCTGGGCGCGATCGAGGTTCATCAGGACGACGGCCGCTGTCTGCCGATCGGTCAGTCCGGTCATACCTGCTGCCTGTCGTCGATGAGGGTCCGCAGCAGGTCGGCTGTGCGCTTCGGGTCCTGCCGCGTGAGGGAGTCGATCTCCGCGCGCCGGCGCTCGAGGCTCACCTGCGCGGGCTCGGGGTCGGGCTCCGGCTCGGGGTCCGGCGTCGTCTCGAGGAACGCCAGCGGCGTGGTCGGCGCCTGATCGATCGCGGCGGTCGCGCCCGCGTCGAGGGCGGAGAGCGCAGGCGGACGGGCGCCGAAGAGCTCCTCGAACTCGGTGTCGGCCCCGCGGCGTCGGCGCGCACGCATGATGAGTGCGGCGAGACCGGCGAGCAGCGGGATGGCGATGGCGGCTGCGATGATGACGGTGTTCAGCAGCGCGGCCTGGCGCTCGGCGCCCTCGGCGTCCTTCGCCGCCTGGAGTGCCGCCTGCGCCGCCTCGGAACTGGTCTGGTTGAAGGCGACGAGCTCGACGGCGATCGAGTCGCCGCGGTCGGTGTCGATCCCTGCGGCGGTCTCGACGAGGTCGCTCAGCTGCGCGGTGCTCAGGTCGCCGCCCGCACCGGCGTCGACGGCCACGGACACCGACTGCCGCAGCAGCGAGCCGGCGGGTGTCGAGGTGCTCTGCGTGCTCTTGTTGACCGCGTTGGTCTTCGAGGTCTCCGTCGACTCGGAGGTGCCGTCGCCCCCGGCCGAGGGGACCGCGATGTTGTCGGGGCCCAGCACGCCGGCGTTCGAGCTCGAGCCGTTCTGCGTGTCGGTCCTGGTCTGCTCTGTCAACGGGGGCGCGCCCTCGGCGGGCGTGTAGGTCTCCTCGACGCGCTCGTTGACGGAGTGGTCGATCTCGGCGACCACGGTCACCTTGGCGTTGCCGGGGCCGACGACCGTGTCGAGCATCTGCTGCACGTTCGCGGTCACCCGTGCTTCGTAGTCGCTGGCCTGCTGGTCGATGCCGCCGGTCGTGCCGACGCCGGCGGCCGAGAGGGTCTGGCCGCTCTGATCCACCACGGCCACGTTCTCCGGCTTCATGCCGCTGACCGCGGCCGAGGTCAGATGCACGATCGCCTCGACCTGCTTCGGGGAGAGCGTCGAGTTGCCCGAGGTCTCCACGAACACGGAAGCCGTGGGGTCGACGGTCTCGGAGACGAACACGCTCTCCTCGGGGATGGCGAGCTGCACCGACGCGGCCGTCACGCCCTTGATCGAGGAGATGGTGGCGGCGAGCTCGCCCTCGATCGCGCGCTTGAAGGTCACCGACTGCTGGAACTCGCTCGTCGTGACGCCCATCTTGTCCAACAGCGAGTACCCGCCGGAGCTCGCGCCGGGAAGACCGGCGGACGCTGCGGCCAGGCGCTGGTCGTACACGTCCTTCTCGGGCACGAGCACCGTCGCTCCGCCGTCCGCCAGTTCGTACGGCACCGACGACGAGCGCAGCTGCTCGACCACGGCGTTCGCGTCGGAGGCGCTCATGCCGGAGAACAGTGGGGTGTAGGTCGGGCGGGTGAGCCAGCTGGAGAGCGCGACGATCCCGAGGGCGAGCACGGCGACGCCGATGATCGCGATCGTGCGCTGCGCGAGCGAGAAGCCCGCGATCACGCGCCCGATCCGCTGGAACACGTTGGTGACGGCCTGGGGCATCAGGCTTGCATCCGCATGATCTCGTTGAACGCGTCGACGCCCTTGTTGCGCACGGCGGCTACGAGCTCGAGGGTGACGGCGGCCCTCGACGACGCGATCATCGCCGAGTGGATGTCATCGAGGTCTCCGGTCACCGCGGCGACCTTGAGCTTGTCCGACTCCGACTGCAGCGTGCGCAGCTCGTCGATGGCGCCGGTGACACTGTTCGCGAACGCCGTGTCGTCGGTGGCCTTCGCGGGGGCGACGGCGGGAGGGGCGAGCGTGAAACTCGAGGAGATGGCTTCGATGCCGGGGAGTGCGGCCATCAGCTGCGTCCGATCTGCAGGGCGGATTCGTAGGAGTTGCGGGCGCGGTCGACGATGGCGGCGCTCGCCTGGTAGCCGCGCTGCGCGAGGATCAGCTGGCTCATCTGGTCGCCGAGGTCGATGTCCGGATAGCGCACGTAGCCGTCTGCGTCGGCGAGCGGGTGGTCGGGCTGGTGCACCAGACGTCCCTGTGCACTGCCCTGGGCGGTGCCGGCGACGTACACGCCGGGGGACTGGTCGCTCGTCTGGGCGAGGATGTACCGTGCGCGGAATGCCGCACCGTTGCTGGGAGCGGCGGTGTTGATGTTGGCGATGTTGTCGCTGATGGCGTCGAGCCACTTGCGGTGCACGGTCAGGCCGGTGCCGGCGATGCCGATCGCGTCGAAGGTCATGAGGTCCTCATCGCGGTGCGCATCGATGTGAACGAGCCGTTCACGGCCTGCGTGGCGAACTGGTAGCGCAGCATCGTGTCGATGCTGGAAAGGGTCTCGGTATCGAGGTTGACGTTGTTGCCGTTGAGGCGCGTGGGCTCGAGCGAGGTGCCGACCGTCGCCCCGACCCGTCCATCACCCGCATCGATCGACCGGGCGAGAGCCTGCTCGAACTGCACGCGCTTGGCGTGATAGTTCGGGGTGTTGATGTTGGCGATGTTGTCGGAGATCGCGCGCTGGCGCTGCGCGAGGCCGTCGAGCGCGCTCGTCAGCGCGTTCATGGTCACAGAATCGAACACGAAACCGGCTCCCCGTGTGTGGGTGGTATGGCCGATCCATGGCCGAAAATTGCGAGCCATCCGTGCTCTCCCTGCTCTATCGGCAGGGTTCAGCGCGACGTTAGGGAGCGAGCTCACCCATCGACGTCGAGGTAGGCAGGCTCCTCCGGCCGACGGGTGCTGGGGATGCGGCTCACGGCGCCGAGATGCCGGCGCATGCCGTCGAGGTCGGAGCGGGCACGGTCCATCGCTGAGCGCTGGAGGTCGATCACCCGCCGGGCGCGGTCAGCGAGCTCGGCGGGAAGCGGCGTGCTCGGCGGCGTCCACGGGGCGAGGTCGGCGTCGGCAGCGGCACCGGGGGCGGCATCGAGGATCTGCTCGGCCTCCTGTTCGAGCCGGTCGAGCAGCGCGGTCCACTCTTCCCCGCTCACGCCCGCGCCTCGGCGACGGTGCGAGCGGCCTCGTGCCAGGCGTCACGCAGCGGCGCGACGATCTCGTGGCACGCGTGCGTGCGCTCCGGGTCGCGGCCGATGTTGGCGCCGATGAGCGTCTGCGACAGGAAGACGTACAGCGAGCGCAGGCCGGCGCTGCCGTTCCAGTCGTCGGTCAGCGAGGACGACAGCTCGGAGACGATCGCCTGGGCGTGCTGCAGCTGGGCGTTCGCCTCGGTCCAGTCCTCTGCGCGCTGAGCGATCTCCCCGCGCTCGATGTCGAGCAGGAGACGGTCGTAGAGCATGGTCACCAGACGCTCGGGCGGCGCCGACAGCACGGCGTCGTCACGGTAGCGCTGCTGGGCGCGGAGCGCGGCGTTCATGCTCACTTCCCCGAGTTGGAGCTCGAGCCCGGAAGGGCGGCGATCTGCGAGGTCAGGTACGAGGACTGTGACTGCAGTTGCGAGAGCATCACCTCGAGGCGTGCGTAGGTGCGCTCGAGAGTGGTCTTGCGCTGCGCGAGGCGGACATCCCAGCGCTCCATCTGCTCGCCGAGTCCCTTGACCTCGCTCTCCTGGCCCGTGATCCGCGTGGTGAGGAGCCCCTCGTACTTGTCCGAGTACACCTTCGCGGTGTCCTGCACCCGCGAGGCGATGTCGGAGAACAGTCCTGCGACGGCATCCGGGTCCTTCGCGAGGGCTTCGGCGAACTTCTCCTCGTCGAAGCTCATCACGCCGTACGTGTCGCTCGAGATGCCGATCGACGAAGGAGAGACGCCGTTCACGGGGTGCTGCACCGCATCGGCGAGGGCCGTGCGCAGTCCCCGGACTGCGCTGTCGCCGGTGAAGACGCCCAGAGTGGTCTTGTCTCCCTGCTTGGCGGCGATGGTCGCCTTCGAGCCGTTGTCGATGCGGGTCAGGATGTCCTTGACGGCGGCGATGAACTCTGCGGAGGCCTTGGTGCGAGCAGCGGTGTCGACGGCGACGCCGATGGTCACGGGCGCCGCCGAGGCCGCGGAGACGGTCACGTCCACCCCGTCGAACAGGTCGGTGAAGGTGTTGCTCGACGAGGTCAGCACCTGCTCCGCGCTGGTGCCGGCCCACAGGCGCACCTGGGCGTCGGCACCGACGTCGATGACGGCCGCTCCTGCTTCGGTGGAGATGTCGGAGGCGGTGCCGGCCGCTACCGCAGCGGTGTCTCCGCGGTAGGCGCGGAACTGGCCGGCCTCTCCCGAGTCGGCGGCCCGCAACTGCAGGCGGTGCATCGGGTTGCCGTCGGCGTCACGTCCGGCGGGGACGGCCGCGGCGACGATGCCGAAGCCTGCTTCGTTCACCGCGCGGGCGACATCCTGCATCGACGTGGAGTCTGCGGTGACCTGCACGCGTTCGCCCTTGGCGTTCTCGAGGGTGATCACCGGTGGGTCGACGGGCCACCCGGCGGAGGCTGCGGAGACGATCGTGTGGTTCTTGGCGACCTTGTCGACGACGATGTCGGCCGAGAGCGGCGCGGCACCATCGCGGGTGGCGACGGTGACCGTCGGCGAGGAGGACGAGGTGGTGAAGCGGGCGAGTCCGTCGCGGGTCGCGGCCTTCTCGGCTGCCGTGGCGAGGTTCTGCACCGCCGTGTTCAGGGTGCGCAGCTGGGTGACGATGCCGTTCTTGTCATCCATCTTCGCCTTGAGCAGTGAACGGGGGATGGAGGCGACATCCATCAGCGCCTTGATGACCTCGGTGGTCTTCAGGCCGGAGACGAGGCCGTCGAGCGAGAGGGACATGGTCGTCTTTCCTGTTGAGGAGCGGACAGGGTCCGGACGCCGGTGGGCGTCCGGACCCTATGACGTGGTTCAGCGCAGGAGCTGGAGCACGCCCTGGTTGGCCTGGTTGGCCTGTGCCAGCATCGCCGTACCTGCCTGGGACAGGATGTTCTTCGACGTGAACTTGACCATCTCGGACGCCATGTCGGTGTCGCGGATCCGGCTCTCGGCGGCGGAGAGGTTCTCCGCCGACACGTTGAGGCTGTTGATGGTCGACTCGAAGCGGTTCTGCAGCGCACCGTAGCCGGCGCGTGCGGTCGAGACCGCCTGGATCTGCGTGTCGATACCCGCCAGCGCGGCACCGTACGTCGCGGCGTCCGTCATGGTCCCCGCGAGCGTCTTGATGTCGGCACCGAGGGTGGCGAAGTCGGTCAGGGCGACCGAGATCTGGTCCTCGGCGGCGACGGAGCCCGCACCGACCTGGAACGTCAGCGTGTTGCCGCCCGAGAGCAGCTTGATGCCGTTGAAGTTCGTGCTGCCGGCGATCCGGGTGAGCTCATCACCGAGGGTGTTGATCTCCTTCTGGATCGCGTCGCGCGACTTCGTGTTGTTCGAGTCGTTCGCACCCTGAGCGGTCAGGTCGCGAACGCGCTGCAGGATCGAGTGGACCTCGGTCAGGGCGCCTTCAGCGGTCTGGATGACCGAGATGCCGTCCTGGGCGTTGCGTGCCGCGACGTTCAGGCCGTTGACCTGCGAACGCAGGCCCTCGGAGATCGCGAGGCCTGCAGCGTCGTCGGCCGCGCGGTTGATGCGGAAGCCGCTGGACAGCTTCTCGAGCGACTTCGACAGGTCGTTCTGCGTGTTGGACAGGTTGCGGTAGGCGTTGAGTGCCGACACGTTCGTGCTGATCTGCATACCCATAAGGGTTCTCCTCCGTGAATGGTGTTGTGCGGGAGACCATCCGTGGTCTCCCGGTCACACCTATCGGCGGAGGTTCCCGGCGCGTTAGTCGGGCCGGCGGGGAATCGGCTCAGGCAGTCGCCGATTCGCGGAAGACCCCGGCGATCCGGGAGCCGGCGGCGTCCGCGATCCTGGTGAAGTAGGCATCGCGGGCCGCGGGGGAGACCCGCGTCGTCGCTGCCGGCGTCGACCCCTCTGCGTAGTAGCGGTCCAGGGCGTCGCGCAGAAGCCGGATCGCTTCCGAGCGCTGCTGCGACACCGCGGAGTGCGTCACCCCGAGCTCCTCGGCGATCTCCTTGACGGGGCGTTCGTCGAAGTAGACCGCCTGCACGATCCGCCGCATGCGCTCCGGCAGGGCGATGACCGCCTGCTCGAGCACCTCGCGCCGTTCTCCCACCAGTGCCGATTCCTCGGGGAGGGGGATTTCGGCGGTGACGTCACGGGCGGCGGGGTCGTCGAGAGTGGTCAGCATCCTGGCGGCGTCGCCGAGTGCTTCGATCACGACGTCCTTCGCGACGCCCATCGCGGTGGCGACCTCGGCGACCGTCGCGGTGCGGCCGAGCCCGGCGGTCAGCGCCTCGCGGACGGCGACGGTCTCCTTGATGCGTTTGCGTATGCCGCGGGAGGCCCAGTCCATTGAGCGCATCTCGTCGGCGAAAGCGCCGAGGATGCGTCGGCGGGCGTAGGCCCCGAAGGGTACGCCGAGCTCCGGATCGAATGCTTCGGCCGCTGTCACGAGCGCGAGTGCTCCGACGGCCGCGAGCTCGTCGCGGGGGATGTGGGTGGCGCGGGCATGGGTCTCGGCGGCGAGGTATCCGACCAGGGGGAGGTTGCTCTCTATGAGCAGATTGCGCTCAGCGCGCGACGACATGGGGGATGATCCACCTCTCTGGATGCACTCCGAAAGATCCAAGGAGATGAACAGATGTACATATCACACGTTTTGTGATTTGTACATGGGGAGAACTATCCATCGCCGTTCCACATAGTAACGTTAGGCAGACGCTGGCCGATAGTGACCTTTGGCCGCGTTGTCAGGCGGGGCGATCACTGGGGAAAAGGGGATCATGGGAGCCAACGAACTATCGATACAGCTGTGGCGAGAGCGCGAGCTGCTCGAGATGCTGCTGTTCAAGCTCGATGAGCAGCAGCTGCTTCTCGCCGCCGGGCGATCCCAGTGGATCCAGTTTGCCGCACGGGAGATCGATCAGGTGCTCGATCGACTGCGCGGCGCAGGCCTCGCCCGCACCCTCGAGGTCGCCACCGTCGCCGAGGAGTGGGGAGCTCCCGAGGCGTCGACGATCCGCGAGCTGATCGAGCACGCGCCGGAAGGGGCATGGCAGGAGGTGTTCGCCGACCATCTGCGAGCGCTGTCGAAGCTCGCCGCCGAGGTCGAGCAGCTGCGCGACGCCAACGCCGAGCAGCTCAGCGGAGTGCTCCGCGCGACGCAGGAGACGATCGCCGCGCTCGGGCACGACACGGGCGAGTACACGACCAAGGGTGACCGCGCGCGCGACGACGCCGCGCGGATCATCGACACCGAGATGTGACCGAGAGGGGATCATGTCGACCTTCAGCGGATTGAACACGGCGGCCAGCGGACTGGCGGCTGCCCGACGCGGCATGGACGTGGTCGGGCAGAACATCGCCAATCAGAAGACGGAGGGGTACACGCGGCAGCGTGTGACCACCTCGGCCGTCGCGGCCATCGCGCAGACCGGACGGTTCAGCGTGGGCGCCCTCCCGGGGCACGGCGTCTCGATCGACGGCGTCGCACGCCTGGGTGACGCCCTTCTCGACGCCAGGGTGCGCGACGCCCTCGGCGCTTCGGGGTACTGGTCGACCAGGGCGGTGGCCGCGACCACGGTCGAGGCATCGCTGGCCGAGCCCACGGCGAACGGGCTCGCCGCCCGGCTGTCCAAGTTCTGGTCCGGCTGGCAGGACCTCGCGAACACGCCGGACTCGGGGGCAGCGGCCTCGAGCATCCTGGAATCGGCGAAGGAGCTCGCCTCGCACATCGCCGGCGGGTACCGGAACGTCGCCACCCAGTGGAGCAATGCGCGCGACTCCGCCGACCGCACGGTCTCCCAGGTGAACGCCACCGCCGACCAGATCGCGGTCCTCAACGGAGAGATCCGCGATGCACTCGCTTCCGGCCGCTCGGCGAACGAGCTCATGGATCAGCGCAGCGTCCTCGCGCAGAACGTGGCCAGGATGTCCGGCGCGGCGGCGACCATCGAGAGCGACGGCACGATGACCGTGCGGCTGGGCGGCAACGCGCTGGTATCGGGTTCCGATTCACGCCACCTGGTGCTGACCGGGCCCGCCTCGATCGATTCGGGGCAGCGGTTCAGCCTCTCGTGGGCGTCTGCGCCCGATCTGCCCGTGTCGATCGACGGCGGTGAGCTCGGTGCCTCGCTGTCGGTGCTGGCCCCGGCCTCCGAAGGCGGCATGCTCGCCGGGCTCGCGGCGACGTACGACAAGGTCGCAACGACGCTGGCCGACGCCATGAACGCCCAGCACAGGGCAGGGGTGACCTCCACCGGCCAGGCCGGGGGAGACTTCTTCACCGTGCCGACGACGGGCTCCGCCGCACTGGGCGTGACCGTCGCCGTCGGCTCGGCCTCCGAGCTCGCGCTCGCGGCGCCCGGTGCCGGTGCCCTGGACGCGACCAACGCCGACCTGATCTCGCAGATCGGTCGGAGCGCTGGCTCCCCTGACGCCGTCTGGTCCGATCAGGTCACCCGGTTCGGGGTCGCGACAGCGGCCGACGTGCAGCGCGCGAAGCTCTCCGACTCCGCAGCTGTCGCCGCCGTCGGAGCCCAGCAGTCGGTCGCCGCTGTCGACGGCGACGAGGAGACCATCAGCCTGCTCACCTACCAGACCGCCTATCAGGCCGCCGCCCGTGTGATGACAGCGGTGGATGAGGCGCTCGACGTCCTGATCAACCGCACCGGCCTCGTCGGACGCTGAGCGAAGGAGCACCGTGATCTCTCGAGTGACGTCATCCGCCATGACGCAGACGGCCATGCGCCAGCTGCAGTCCAACCTCTCCGAGCTGGCGCGTCTGCAGGAGCAGGCGACATCCCAGCGTGCCTTCGCCGCACCGTCCGACGACCCGGCGGCAGCGGCCACGGCACTGGCGCTTCACGCCGAGCAGCGTCGCACCGAGCAGTATGCGCGCAACATCGACGACGGCCTCGCCTGGGTCACCGCTGCCGACACGGCCATCACGGCGAGCACCGCCCTGCTCGCGCGCGTGCGTGATCTGACGGCCCAGGGCGCGAACGACGGGGCGCTGGACGCGACGGCCAAGGAGGCGTTGGCGGTCGAGCTCGAAGGCATCCGCAAGGAGATGCTGTCCCAGGCGAACACGCGGCTGCTCGGCCGTTCCGTGTTCGCGGGCACGTCCGACACGGCCGCCTTCGCCGCCGACTACAGTCACAGCGGGGTGCCGGGAGCGGAAGTCACCCGTCGGGTCTCCGACGCCGCCTCTGTGCGCGTCGACACCGACGGCGCCGCGGTCTTCGGCACGGGAGACGACTCCGTCTTCGCGCTCGTGGACAAGATCGTGGCGGACCTCCGCTCCGGCACGAACGTCGGGCCCCGGCTCGGCGAGATCGACAGTCGACGCACCGCCATGCTCGGGGTGCAGGGCTCGGTGGGAACCAGGCAGTCCCAGATCGAACGCGCCAAGGAGGCGGCAGTGCAGAATTCCGTGTCCCTCGAGTCCCGCAGGACGGCGGTGGAGGACGTCGATTCGATCGAGGTGCTCGTGCGTCTGCAGGCGCAGGAGCTCGTGTACCGTTCGGCGCTCGCCGTCAACGCGCGTGTGCTGCAGCCGTCGCTCATGGACTTCCTGCGATGAGCGCCGTACTGACGTTCATCGCCCCGCCTCCGGGACTGGCTCCCCATGTGGACTTCGCACTCGCCCCCGTCGACGGGTCAGACGGGTTGTTCTCCCTGCGGGCGGTCGAGGATGCGGAACTGCGCCTGTTCCTGGTCGATCCTCGGACGGTGCTGAGCGACTACGCGCCGACCCTCAGCGATGAGCAGGCGGACGGCCTCGCTCTCGGCTCTCCCGACGACGCGCTGGTGCTGGTGGTCGCCCACCCCTCGTCCGAGGGCGTGAGCGTGAACCTCCTCGCCCCCGTGATCGTGAACCAGACCACAGGAGCCGCCGCGCAGGTGATCCTGGAAGACCAGGACTACCCCCTGCGCGCGCCGCTCGGCTGACCCGGGGTGCGCGGCTCGGGTCGGCAGCCCTCCCCAGGGGACGGCGGCTAACCTGGAGTCGTGATCCTTGCCGTCGATACCTCCCTGGGCACTGCCGTCGCCCTCATCGATGCCGACGGGGAACGACGTGCCGAAGCGGCTGCCGTCGACCCGCTCGGCCATGCCGAGGTCATCGGAGACCTGCTCGTGCAAGTTCTCAGCGAGGCGGGCGATGCTTCCGGCGGGGCGGGCGACACGGAGATCACGCACGTGGTCACCGGCATGGGGCCGGGGCCGTTCACCGGCCTGCGCATCGGCATCGCCGCCGCGCGCGCCTTCGCCCTCGGCCGCGACCTCCCCGTCGTCCCCGTCCCCAGCCACCTCGCGGCAGCCCTCACCGCTCTCGACACCGAGACCGCACCCTTCGCGATCGTGACCGACGCGCGCCGACGCGAGGTCGCCATCACCGTGTTCGATGGTCTCGACGACGACGGCATCCCCGCTGTGGTCGCCGACACCGTGCTCGTCCGAGCGGCAGACGCGGATGCCCACCTCGACGGCATCCGCCGCATCGATGTGTCGACGCTGTCCGCGACGGACCTCGCACGGGTCGGCGCGCGGGCTCTCGCGGCCGGCCGCACGCTCGCCGGGGAGGAGCCCCTGTACATGCGGCACCCTGATGTGACGCTCCCCGGTGCCCCGAAGAAGGTGGGCACATGACCCTTCGAGACGCCTCAGCAGATGACCTCGACGCGATCATGGCGATCGAGAACAGGTCCTTCCCGACCGATGCCTGGAGCTCGGAGACCATGGTCGCCGAACTCGTCAGCCCGCACGGCCGGTATCTGGTCGACGAGCACGACGGCGAGGTCATCGGCTACGGCGGGGTACGGGCACTGCTCGGCAGTGCCGACGCCGACATCCAGACCATCGCACTGCTCGCCGAACATCGGGGACACGGGAGAGGACGCGCCCTGTTGCGCGCTCTGCTCGCTGCGGCGGCGGAGCGTGGTGCGCGAGAGGTCTTCCTGGAGGTCAGGGCCGACAACCCCTCCGCGGAGGGGCTGTACCGTGCCGAGGGCTTCGAGGAGATCGCCCGCCGCCCGCACTACTATCAGCCGGATGGCGTCGACGCGATCGTGATGCGAATGCACCTGCGGCACCATGCGGCGCCCTCCGCGGCGGACGAGGAGGCGAAGGCATGAGCGAACCGCTGGTTCTGGGCATCGAGACGAGCTGCGACGAGACGGGCATCGGCATCGTGCGTGGGCGCACCCTGCTGTCGAACACCATCGCCTCGAGCATGGACGAGCACGCGCGCTACGGCGGCGTCGTTCCCGAGGTCGCCGCGCGGGCGCACCTCGAGGCGCTGCAGCCCTCGATCGACGCCGCGCTCGCCGAAGCGGGGGTGGGACTCGCCGACCTCGATGCCGTCGCGGTCACCAGCGGGCCAGGGCTCGCCGGCGCGCTGATGGTCGGTGTCGGCGCCGCGAAGGGCCTCGCCGTCTCGATCGACAAGCCCCTGTACGCGGTGAACCACCTGGTCGGGCACATCGCGGCCGACATCCTCACGGCCGACTCCGCGCCGCTCGAATACCCGACGATCGCCCTGCTCGTCTCGGGCGGGCACACCTCACTGCTGCACGTGCGAGACCTCACCACAGACGTCGAGCTGCTCGGGGAGACGATGGACGACGCCGCGGGCGAGGCCTTCGACAAGGTCGCCCGGCTGCTGTCGCTCCCGTACCCCGGAGGGCCGGAGATCGATCGGGCGGCGGCGACCGGCGACCCGCACGCGATCCGGTTCCCCCGCGGACTGTCGCGGGCCTCCGACCTGGCGAAGCACCGGTACGACTTCTCGTTCTCTGGGCTCAAGACGGCGGTCGCCCGCTGGGTCGAGCGCTGCGAGGCCGAGGGGATCGACGTGCCCGTCGCCGACGTAGCCGCGAGCTTCCGCGAGGCCGTCGTCGACGTGCTGGTCACGAAGGCCCTCGCCGCGTGCTCCGATCTCGGCGTCCCCCGCCTGCTGCTCGGGGGAGGGGTCGTCGCGAACCGACGGCTCCGCGATGTCGCGCTCGAGCGCGCCGACGCCGCTGGCGTCACCGTGCGCATCCCCCCGCTCTCGCTCTGCACCGACAACGGGGCGATGATCGCCGCACTCGCCGCCGAGCTCATCTCTTCCGGGCGTCCGCCGTCGACGCTCGCCTTCGGGGCGGATTCGACGCTTCCCGTGACGGAGATCCAGGTCGCGGAGGCGGTGCCCGCATGAGCGCCGCCCCCGACGCTCCCGACGCGGAGCCGGCCCCGCCCCCGACGCCGGCGGCTCGCATCGAGCGCCCCAGCGACGAGGTGGAGCACCCCGCGGGAACCGCCCGCCTTCCCGGCGCGCGGCGCGACGGCTACACCCGCCTGCCCACGGGCCCGGTGGGCATCGAACCGGTCGTCGTGACGGGACCGGACATCGACGCCCCCGAGGAGACGGAGTGGGAGCCGTCCACCGGGACCGTGTCGATCGACGACACCCGACTGGCGCCGTGGGCGCTGGTGGCCGCGATCGTGGCGCTCGGAGCGTCGTTCTTCGTGGGGTGGGGGATTCCGGTCGCAGTGGTGGCGGTCATCGCGGCGATCATGTCATTGCGTCGCCCGGTCGAGAACCGTGCGATCGCGCGCTGGGCGCTCGTGCTCGGGCTCTGCGCGACCGTCTACAGCCTGGGCTGGCTGGTCTGGGCCGGCATGCAGTTCGAGCGGCTCGGCTGAACCGATGTCGGACGCGGCCGAGCTCGCCGAGCTGCGCTCACTGCAGGCGCGGGCGTACGGTCGCGATGCATCGCTCACGGCGGCCGAAGCGCTCAGACTGCGCGAACTGGAGCGGCGCCGTGCCGAGCCGACGCCCGAGGTCGCGGATCCGCCCGTCGGAGCTCCTGTCGCAGCCTCGACGCCGGAGACAGGGAACGAGGAGCCTCAGACAGAGGACCTGCCGGGTTCGACCGACGGCGATGTGACGACGACCGGCATGGACCCGGGAGACTCGGGCGGCTCCGGTCGGCCACCGCAGAGATCATGGCTGCGTACGCGCTGGCTTCCGCTCGCCGCTGCCGTCGCGACGCTGGTGCTGGTCGGTGTCGGGCTCGGATGGGCGCTGTCCGGCGGGTCCGGGCCCGCCACCGTCGCCCTGAGTCCGGAGCAGCAGGAGTGGCAGAGCTCCCTGCTCGCCAGCGGGAACTACGACCGGGGCTCGCTGCGCGCCCTCGCCGTCGAGGAAGGTGCGGTCATCTGGGTGGCGACGAAGAATGCCGCCGCGATCACCTGCCTGCTCGTGGCGACCTCGCCGTCTGCACTGCCCAGCTGCGAGCGCACCGAGACGGTGGGCAGGACGGGACTGTTCGGCGCGGTCACGCTCGAGTCGAAGGCGGACACCCGCCGCGAGCTCAACGTGCAGATGGTGTTCACGGCCTCCGGCGAGCCTGCCGTCGCCGCGAACGTGGCGGAGTTCGGACCGGGCACCACCAATGGGATGACGTGGGCGAATGCCGACGAGGCGGAGAAGGCCAAGCGCATCGCGGATCAGGGGTTCCAGATCAACTCGCTGTGGGTGGTCGGCTATGACGGCGATGTGCCGGTGTGGACCGGAATGGAGCTCGACGGCTTCCAGACCTGCTTGATCTACGACGGCTCGGACGCGGCGTTCCCCCGGGTGTGCGCCGATGCGCTCACGATGCAGGAGCAGAGCGCCACCCTCGTGCTGAACGTGGTGGACGAGCCCAGCGGTGAGGTCGTCCGCCTGGAGCTTCCGACCGCCAGCAACGGGCACTCCTCTCTGATGATCACGCGCGAAGGAGGTGCTGACGGTGCTGCCGGAGAATGACGCCGACGAACTGCGACAGCTCCAGCGCCGCGCGTACGGCCGCGACGGCGCCGCGACCGAGGGGGAGCTGCGGCGGTTGCGTGAGCTCGAGGATGCACGGCGAGCGTCACCCGCCCCCTCGTCACCCGCCCCCTCGGTTCCCGCACCGGATGACGATTCCCGGCCAGCGCCGCCCGAACCCGCGGCCGACGTCGCCTCAGCGGCAGCGCCGGTCGTCGGTGAAGGGACCGAGCCGCCCTCCGATAGCGACGTGCCGCGCCGGCGGGAGATCCTCGCCCGGACGCTGCGTCGGCTCCCCGTGCTCGTGCCCGTGGTCTCCGTCCTGCTGCTGGCGGCCGGAGTGGGCATCGGCTGGGCGGTGTTCGCGCCGCCATCGCCGGAGGTCACGCTGACGGCGGTGCAGCAGGACCGCCGTGACGCGCTCGCCGCAGCCGACTTCGATCCCGGCTCGGTCGTGCCCCTCGCGCGAGAGGGGGATGCGCTGGCCTGGTACGCGACCCGTGAGGAGGCCGGCATCCGGTGCCTGATCCTCGACGTCGGCGCGCAGTCGCAGTCGACCTGCCTCCCGGTCGACAGCATCGGGCGCGGCCTGAGCGCGACGATCCCGGTCCCCATGGAGGACAGCGGTGACACCCCTCGCGGAGTGGAGGCGGTGAGCGCCTCGATGCTCCTCTCGACGACGGGGGAGCCGATCGTCACCCTGGAACGCTGGCCGATGACGTCTTCTTCACCGTCGCAGTTCGCGGGTGCGGAGCGGTCACGCGCGGAGGAGCTGGCCGGCGAGGGGTTCGTCTCGTCCCTCGAGATCGTCGGTTCCTTCCGCACCTTGCCGGTGTGGACCGGGGACCGCGTGTCGGATCTGGGCACCGTCGAGAAGTGCCTCATCGTCGATGCGGTCGATGCGATGACCTGCGCCGCCTCCACCGCCGCCGTCGAGTCCGGTCTCGAAACGCGGATCGACCGCGTCGACGGCGGAGACGGTGCGCTCATCGGCACCTCGACTCTCGCGGCGAGGTTCACGAGGTGGCAGACGCCCTACCTCGTCATCACCGAGGCATCGCCGGGGAAGGGAGGCCCGGGCGAGATCGTCCGGGTCGAGGCCCCACCCGGTGACCCCATCGTGGTCGAACCGCCGGGCCGCGATCCGGACGGCTGAGCGGACGTCAGCTCGCCGCGGGCACCCGGTCGGCGAGGATCGCGCGGCGCTGGTCGCCGATACGGACGAGGATCAGCGTCGCGTCCTGGTCTCCGCGCAGCGTGAGCTTCTTCCGGAAGGCGGCGGGATCGACATCCACTCCGCGTTTCTTGATCTCCAGGCGTCCGACATCGTTCGCCTTGAGCGCGGCGTTGATCGCCTTGGGGCTCGCCGGAAGCGTCTCCCTGACGCGGAAGGATTGCACGAACGGACTGGTCAGGGCTGCGTCGGATGTCAGATAGGCGATGTGTTCGTCGAGCATGCCGGCGTCGAGACTGCGGGCGACCTCTCCGATCAGCCGCGCGCGGATCACCGCCCCGTCCGGCTCGTGCAGGAAGGCGCCGAGCTCGCGCACGGGCTCATCGGCGGTGTCGGCCGCAGCCATGAGCTCGTGCGAGCGCTCGCCGCGGATCACCAGTGCCGCGCGGCGCACTCCTTCTCGGGCGAGGGATCCGCTCCACACGACGAGTTCGACCACGCTGCCGTCGGCGCTCACCCACTGCGCCTCGGCATCGGCGGGCAGTGCGTCGCGGTCGTGAGCCGGTCCGAGCTTGATGCCGGTCGGGCGACGTGCGGCCACATCGAACGCCCAGTCCAGGGAGGGGGAGTAGTCGTCGGCGGAGACACGCCTGGTCTCGCTGTGCCCGGAGGTGCGTCTGGCCGGGTCCATCCAGACCGCGTCCCCGTCGTCCAGTCTGGAGAGGGCTTCCTCCGCCGTCTCGTGCCGCACCGCGGCGTCGTCGCCGAACGGCGCCAGGTTGTATGCCGCGATGGCGGAGGTGACCTCGTCGGCGTCGACGGCGTGCACTTGGAGTCCGGCTCCGGCGAAGGCGAGCGCATCGCCGCCGATACCGCAGCCGAGGTCGGCTACACGGGTGAAGCCCGACTGACGGATGCGCTGGGCGTGCCGTGCCGCGACACCGAGCCGCGTCGCCTGCTCGAGGCCGGCCCTGGTGAAGAGCATGCGGGCGGCGAAGGGGCCGAACTTCGTCGCTGCCCTCGACCGCAGGTGCGCCTGCCCGACGACGGCGGACACGAGGTCGGGGGAGTGGCCGGCCGCACGCAGCCGCGACACCGCTCGCGCGACCTCGGTGGTCGACTCGATGGGACCGGTCGTGTCGAGAAGCTCGAGACCTTCGGGGGTGAGCAGGGCGCGCAGCTCGGACATCTCCACGGTCTCAGCCTAATCGGCCGCGCCTCGAGTCGAACCGCGTCGCTCACTGGCACTCGCATTGCGTGAGTGCCAGCCGAGCGCCTAGACTGGATTAGCACTCTCGGGTTGAGAGTGCGAACAAGTCTTTCGTGTCAGCGTCAAGAAAGAAGAGGTAGACCGTGTCGGTTTCCATCAAGCCGCTCGAGGACCGCATCGTCATCAAGCAGGTCGAGGCCGAGCAGACCACCGCGAGTGGCCTGGTCATCCCCGACACCGCCAAGGAGAAGCCCCAGGAGGGCGAGGTCGTGGCGGTCGGCCCCGGCCGCATCGACGACAACGGCAACCGTGTTCCGCTCGACGTCGCCGTCGGCGACCGCGTGCTCTACAGCAAGTACGGCGGCACCGAGGTGAAGTTCGGCGCAGACGAGTTCCTCGTCCTGTCGGCTCGCGACGTCCTGGCGGTCGTCGTCCGCTGATCTGCTGAACCTGTTCCCCGCCTCTCATGAGGGGCAGGGTGAGGTCCTCGAAGGGGGCCCGGATGCGTCTCGCATCCGGGCCCCCTTCTGCGTCCGCCAGCGGGCATCCCTTTCCTGCCAAACTCCGCCGGGAGGCTCTGCCGCCGACGTCCGCATCCACGCCGCGGGCATAGGGTTGTGCGGTGACCCCAGAGACGACCCGCGCCACGCAGACCGCCGGAGTCGTCTACGCCGGAGGGGCGTACCTCCTCTGGGGCGTGCTTCCCCTCTACTTCCTCCTCCTCGTTCCGACGGGTCCGTGGGAGGTCGTGGCCTGGCGGGTGCTGCTCTCCTTCGTCTTCTGCGTCCTGCTGCTCACCGTCACGCGCGGTTGGGTGGCCTTCGGCGTCATCATCCGCCAGCCGAAGCTGCTGGGGTTGACCGCGCTGGCGGGTCTGCTGATCTATGTGAACTGGCAGGTGTTCCTGATCGGAACGCTCAGCGGCAACGTCGTCGAGACGAGCCTGGGGTACTTCATCAACCCGATCACGACGGTGCTGCTGGGTGTCTTCGTGCTGAAGGAGCGCATCCGTCGATTGCAGTGGGCAGCCATCGCCATCGCGGCTATCGCCGTCATCGTGATCGTCGTCGCCTACCGGCAGTTCCCGTGGATCGCGCTGTCGCTGACCGCGTCCTTCGGCGTGTACGGGCTCATCAAGAAGAAGATCGGCCGTGCGGTCGATGCGATCAGCGGCCTGACTCTGGAGTCGTTCTGGCTGATCCCCATCGCGGTGGCGCAGCTGATCATCGTCGCGCTCACGTCGGGCATCACGATGGGCGCGAACGGGTGGGCGCACGCGTTGCTGCTGGCCTTCGCCGGTGTCGCCACGGCGGTTCCGCTGCTGCTTTTCGCCGCGGGAACCCGACGCATCAACCTCACGGTGATCGGCATGATCCAGTTCATCACCCCCGTCATGCAGTTCCTCATCGGGGTCCTGGTGCTGCACGAGCCGATGCCGGCCGAGCGCTGGGCCGGCTTCATCATCGTGTGGATCGCGATCGGCGTCTTCGTGGTCGACCTCCTGCTCGCCGCGCGACGAGGGCGCAGGATTCCACGGGTCGAAGCCGCCTGATCCCGAGGACCACGGGTCAGGGAACCCGGTCCCGGATCGTTAACGCACCGAGACACTTGCACCCCCTGCGCGCGATACTCACGCCCTAGTGTTAGAGCACCCGATTGTGGTCACATTCCACGTTCAGTTACGCAAGGGAGCATCATGAACGCATTGAAGGGCTCGCGAACCGCGAAGGTCTTCGCCGGGATCGCACTGGTCAGTGCATCCGCCATCGTCATCGCTGGTTGCAGCAGCACTCCTAGCGGGGAGAGCGGCGGCAGTGACAAGCCCGCAGCCGATCTGACGCTCAAGCTCGGCTCGCTGCTTCCGCAGACCGGCTCGCTGGCGTTCCTCGGCCCGCCCATGGAGTCGGGCGTCGGGCTGGCCGTCCAGGAGGTCAACGACGCGGCTGCCGGCATCACGATCGACCTGACGGCCGAAGACGAGGGTGACACCGACACCAAGGCCTACGAGACCTCGATCACCAAGCTGCAGGGCGCCGGCGTCTCCGCCATCGTCGGAGCTGCCGCATCCGGTGTCTCCAAGCTCATCCTCGACGGCAACGTCAGCGCCGGGATCCTCCAGATCTCCGCGTCGAACACTTCGCCCGACTTCACCACGTGGGATGACAACGGTCTGTACTTCCGCACCGCCCCCAGCGACCTGCTGCAGGGCGAGGTGCTCGGCAACCTCATCGCCGAGGACGGCGCGAAGACGCTCGGCATCATCTACCAGAACGACGCGTACGGCACGGGCCTCGACGCGGCGATCAAGGAGACCTTCGAGGGCACCGGCGGCGAGGTCGTCGCCGAGGCGTCGTTCAACGTCGGCGACGCGCAGTTCGACGCCCAGGTCGAGACGATCAAGGCGCAGAACCCCGACGCGGTCGCGATCGTGTCGTTCGACCAGTTCAAGACCATCGCGCCGCTGCTGGTGAACGCCGGCATCTCGGCCGACAAGTTCTACATGGTCGACGGCAACCTGTCCGACTACGGCTCGGAGATCCCGGTCTCGCTCGAGGGCGCGCAGGGAACCAAGGCCGGCCCCGCACTTGCCGACGACTTCACCTCGCGTCTGCAGGACTTCTGGACGGGCGAGGGCAACGCCGAGGTCAAGGACTTCACCTACGCGGCTGAGGCATACGACGCCGTCATCCTCGTGGCGCTGGCCTCCCTGGCCGCTGGCTCGACGGACGGCGCGGACATCGCGGCCAAGATGCAGGAGGTGTCGGGCGGCTCCGGTGACGGCAAGAAGTGCACCAGCTTCGCCGACTGCGCCAAGATCATCAACGACGGCGGCACGGCCGACTACGACGGCTACTCCGGTGACGTCACGTTCGATGAGGCCGGCGACCCGCAGGGTGCGTCGATCGGCATCTACAAGTACGGTGCCGACAACATGATCACCCGCACCAACTGATCAGACGATCACACGACGAAGGCCCCGGATCCGATCCGGGGCCTTCGTCGTGGTGTCGGCGGCTTTCTCGCTCGCGGCTTCTCGCTCGCCGCTCAGGCGGCGTCGGTGCCGAGCGTGCCGAGATAGAGACCGATGACCTTGGGGTCGTTCAGCAGGTCCCTGCCACTTCCCTCGTGCGCGTCCTTGCCCTGATCGAGGACGTACCCTCGGTCGCAGATCTGCAGGCAGCGTCGAGCATTCTGCTCCACCATGATCGTGGTGACACCGGCCTTGTTGATGTCGGAGACCCGGATGAACGCGTCGTCCTGTCGCACCGGGGAGAGGCCGGCCGACGGCTCGTCGAGCAGCAGCACCGACGGGTCCATCATGAGGGCACGGGACATGGCGACCATCTGCCGCTCACCACCGGAGAGCGAACCGGCGCGCTGCTTGAGGCGCTTGCCCAGCTCAGCGAAGATGCCGGTGACGAACTCGAGTCGCTCGTCGTAGATCTTGGGGTTCTGGTACAGCCCCATCTGCAGGTTCTCCTCGATCGACAGCGAGGGGAAGACGTTGTTGGTCTGCGGCACGAAGGCCACTCCACGCCGGACGAGCTTGTCGGCCTTCAGACCCACGATGCTCTCACCCTTCACCGTGATGTCGCCGCTTCGCACGTTCACGAGCCCGAAGATGGCCTTCAGGAGAGTGGACTTCCCCGCCCCGTTCGGACCGATGATCCCGATCAGCTCTCCCTGCCGCGCCACGAGGTTGGCACCGTTGAGGATGTTCACACCGGGAAGATAGCCGGCATGGACGTCGGTCAGCTTCACGACGACATCGTCCTGAGCCGCGCTCGTCGCTGCATCGGTCGGCGTTTCCCCGCTCATGCGGTGCCCTTTCCCTCGGTATCGGTATCGGTAGCGGTGCCGGGAACCGGATCGGTCGCCTCGAGCTCGGCCTCCGCCTCCGCTTCGATCTCCTCACGGAGCCTGCTGGCGGCGGCATCGGGGAGCACCGGGATACGTCCGGTGACGGCGCCGAGGTCCACGTCCTGGTGTGCACCGAGGTACGCGTCAACGACAGCCGGGTTCTCCATGACCTCGTCGGGAGGGCCCTCCGCGACGACCCGCCCCTCGGCCATCACGATCACCCAGTCGGCGATGTGACGCACCATGTGCATGTCGTGCTCGACGAAGAGCACGGTCATGCCCTCCTCCTTCAGGTCGAGGATGTGGTCGAGGAGCGACTGCGTGAGCGCGGGGTTGACGCCGGCCATGGGCTCGTCGAGCATCACCAGCGTCGGGTCGCTCATCAGCGCCCTGGCCATCTCGAGGAGCTTGCGCTGGCCACCCGAGAGGGCCGCGGCGAAGTCCTTCTCCTTCGCGTCGAGCTTGAAGCGCGTCAGCAGTTCGCGCGCCTTGGCCTCGATCTCGTTGTCCTGTGCCCTCCACAGGACAGGGAACAGGCTGGACCAGAATCCCTCACCGCGCTGATGCGGAGCGCCCAGCTTCATGTTCTCGAGCACCGTGAGCAGCGAGAGCGACTTGGTGAGCTGGAACGTGCGTACCTGGCCCATCCTGGCCACCTTGAACGACGGCACCCCGGAGAGGCTCGTGCCGTCGAACGACCACGTGCCGCTGTTGGGCTTGTCGAATCCGCAGAGCAGGTTGAAGAGCGTCGTCTTGCCTGCTCCGTTCGGGCCGATCAGCGCGGTGATGGCTCCTCGGGGGACTTCGAGGTGATCGACGTCGACGGCGGTCAGGCCTCCGAAGCGACGCTGGACGGCGTCGACGACGAGGATCGGATCGACCTTCGCGACTCCGGGCTTCACCTCACCCGTGGTCAGGCCGGTGGTCTTCGGGCGTCGGATGCTCCCCGTGGAGGGAGCCGCGGTCACCGCGGCGTCCGCCGAGCCGGGGACCTGTTCCGGGGTCAGTTCATTTGACAAAGGTCATCTCCCTCTTGTCTCCGAGGATGCCCTGCGGGCGGAAGATCACGAGCAGCATCAGGGCGATGCCGACGAAGACGAAGACGAGGGTCGACGCCTGGCTGTCGGTCATCGGCAGCAGCCCGGCCTTCGCCATCGACGGGAGCAGGTTGGCCATGAAGGCGAACACCACCCAGAAGAGCACCGCACCGAGCGTGGGTCCGAACACCGTGGCCGCGCCTCCCAGGAGGAGGATCGTCCACAGGAAGAACGTCAGCGACGTCGAGTAGCTGCCGGGGACGACCGCGGAGGGGAGGACGAAGACGATCCCACCCGCGGCACCGATCACACCACCCACGACGAGCGCCTGCATCTTGTAGGCGAAGACGTTCTTGCCCAGCGAGCGCACGGCGTCCTCGTCTTCGCGGATGCCCTTGAGCACGCGGCCCCACGGGCTGCGCATCAGCGCCCACACCAGCAGGATGGCGATGACCAGGACGATCACGCCGAACACGCGGTTCCAGAGGTCGTTCGCGCTGTACGTCCAGGGTCCGAACCCGTAGGTCCCCGGCGGGATGGGGTTCGCGTCGCGGAATCCGCCGTTGTACTGGGCGAGGCCGTCGGCGCTGTTGGTCCATTCGTCGAACACCTGCGTGGTGAAGAGGAGACGGACGATCTCGCCCGCGGCGATCGTGGCGATCGCGAGATAGTCGGCGCGGAGCCGCAGCGTCGGTATGCCCAGGAGCACGGCGAAGAGGGCGCCGCCGACCAGGCCGATCAGCATGCCGATCCACCACGGCAGGCCGAAGCTGAGCACCGAGATGGCGTAGCCGTAGCCGCCGATCGCCATGAACGCGGCCATGCCGAAGTTGAGCAGTCCGGCGTATCCGAAGTGCACGGCGAGGCCGGTCGCCGCGAGCGCGTAGGCGATGGTGACCGGGCTGAACAGGTAGACGGCCGTGTTCGAGAAGATGCTTCCGAAGTCCATGGCGATCAGCCCAACCTTTCCCTGCGTCCGAGCAGCCCTTGAGGTCTCACGAGGAGGATGAGGATGAGGATCACGAGAGCACTCGCATACTTGAGGTCGGACGGGATCCACAGCGTCGACACCTCGACAGCCATGCCGACGATGAGCGATCCGACCAGAGCGCCGAACGCCGTGCCGAGGCCGCCGAGGGTGATCGCGGCGAAGATCAGCAGGAGCATCTGCATCCCCATGTCCCACTTCACGCCGGGGCGGAAGTACGCCCACAGGATGCCGGAGATGGCGGCGAGCGTTCCCGCGAGGATCCAGACGTAACGGATCACACGGTCGACGTCGATCCCGGACGCGGCAGCGAGCTGCGGGTTGTCGGAGATCGCGCGGGTGGCCTTGCCGATGCGGGTGCGCGTCAGGAAGAAGGCCACGGCCAGGATCACGACGATGCTCACACCCATCGCGATCATGTCGATGTAGGACAGTGAGATCGGCCCGAACTGGATCGGGGTGGGGCTGGCACCGGGGAGCTGATATGTGCCTCCGCCGATCATGAACTGGAACGCGTATCGCAGCGCGAGCGAGAGCCCGATGCTGACGATCATCAGCTGGACGACACCGAGACCGCGCCGGCGGAGCGGACGCCAGATCCCGGCATCCAGCGCCCAGCCGAACAGGCCGCCGCCGATGACGGCTGCGACGATGCCGAGCCAGAGAGGAAGGTGCCAGAACGTGGTCGTGACGAGGGCGACGAGGCCGCCCCACGTGACCATCTCGGCGTGCGCGAAGTTGGAGAGGCGCGTGGTGCCGTAGATGAGGGCAGCGCCCATCGAGGCGAGAGCCAGCAGGAGTCCGAAGTTCAGTCCGCCGACGAGGCGTGAGAGCAGCTGGTCGACGAAGGAGACGGTGACCCGTTGCCCCTCGCCGAGGAAGAGGTTCATGATCTTCGTCCCGGTGAGGCCGAACTCGACTTCGAAGGAGGCCGTGGTCCCGGCGATCGGCTGGGTGCCCTCCGGGAGCTGGGTCGCATCGACGATCACGCCGTCCGGCAGCGTCGACTCATCGACCGTGAGGGTGTACTTCTCCTTCTCGGGCACGTACAGGCGCCATTTGCCGTCGGCATCGGTCTCGGTCTCGCCGTCGAAGCCCTTGCCCTCGATGGTCATGACCACGCCTTCGACCGGCTGGTCGTCGAAGGTCACGACGCCGGCGAAGTAGAAGTCGGTGACCTCCTGCCCGTCGTCCGTCGTCTCGGCCGAGGCCGCTGACGGGGGCAGGAACAGGAACGCTGTGAGCGCCATGAGGATACTGAGGAAGGCGACCACCCAGGGTCGCTTTCGCTGCACGGCGAGTGTTGTGGGTCCCACGCAACCTCCACTTTGAGTGCTGTGTCTCTGCGATCTCGGGTTTGTCCGCAGAGATGGACGACGCACTTGAGCGTAATGCGCCATCGCCGATTCACCTACGGTCGGTGCCAACGGTCCGGTAACGACGCGGCTCTGGGAATGTTCTCGGGCGTGTCTCGCTTAGAATCTTCATACGGGCCGCGGCCCCGCACCGGCCGACGTCGACCACCCCCTCGCACTCGGACATGCGCGACTCGCGCAGAAGGAGAATCCATGGAACAGCACGATCCCTTCGGCTTCGTCGGACTGACGTACGATGACGTGCTGTTGCTCCCCGGGCACACCGATGTCATCCCCAGCGAGGCCGACACCTCGTCGCGCATCACCCGGCGCATCTCGGTCGCGACGCCGCTCCTCTCGAGCGCCATGGACACGGTCACCGAGTCGCGGATGGCGATCGCGATGGCGCGTGAAGGCGGCATCGGCATCCTGCACCGCAACCTCTCCATCGCCGACCAGGCAGCGCACGTCGACCGCGTCAAGCGCAGCGAGTCCGGCATGATCACCGACCCGATCACCACGACGCAGGATGCGACGGTCGAAGAGGTCGACAACCTCTGCGCGAAGTACCGCATCTCCGGCCTCCCCGTCGTCGACGACGAGGGCAGGCTCGTCGGCATCATCACCAACCGCGACATGCGCTTCGTCTCCGGCTTCGAGCGGCAGACCACCTTCGTCAAGGACGTCATGACGCGGGAGAACCTCGTCACCGCTCCGGTGGGCGTGGCCGCAGGCGAGGTCATCGCCCTGTTCGCGAAGCACCGTGTCGAGAAGCTGCCGCTCATCGACGACGACGGCAAGCTCGCCGGTCTCATCACCATCAAGGACTTCGACAAGAGCGAGAAGTACCCGCTCGCCACCAAGGACGACCAGGGGCGTCTGCGCGTCGGCGCGGCGATCGGCTTCTTCGGCGACGCGTGGGAGCGTGCCGAGGCGCTGCGCGATGCCGGAGTCGACGTCCTCGTGGTCGACACGGCCAACGGGCAGTCGCAGGGTGTCATCGACCTCGTCCGCCGGCTCAAGGCCGACGAGTCCTTCGCACACATCGACGTCATCGGCGGCAACGTCGCCACCCGTGAAGGCGCTCAGGCTCTCATCGATGCCGGAGTCGACGCGGTCAAGGTCGGCGTCGGCCCCGGGTCCATCTGCACCACCCGCGTCGTCGCCGGCGTGGGCGTGCCGCAGGTGACCGCGGTCTACGAGGCTTCGCTCGCCGCTCGTCCCGCAGACGTTCCGGTCATCGCCGACGGTGGTCTGCAGTACTCGGGCGACATCGCCAAGGCGCTCGTCGCCGGTGCCGACGCCGTGATGCTCGGCTCGCTCCTCGCCGGAACCGACGAGTCGCCGGGCGAGATCGTCTTCCAGTCGGGCAAGCAGTTCAAGCAGTACCGCGGCATGGGCTCGCTCGGCGCGATGCAGACGCGCGGCAAGCAGACCTCGTACTCGAAGGACCGCTACTTCCAGGCCGATGTCCCGAGCGACGACAAGCTGATCCCCGAGGGCATCGAAGGCCAGGTCCCGTACCGCGGACCGCTCGCCGCGGTCGCCTATCAGCTGGTGGGCGGGCTGCGTCAGTCGATGTTCTACGTCGGAGCGCGCACGATCGAGGAGCTCAAGACGCGCGGCAAGTTCGTGCGCATCACCTCGGCAGGGCTCAAGGAGTCGCACCCGCACGACGTGCAGATCGTGGTCGAGGCGCCGAACTACAAGAAGTAGGCGTGACACGAAGAGGGGCCGGATGCGCATCGCATCCGGCCCCTCTTCGTGTCACGCCGCTGCGGTCACCCGCAGGTGTAGGTGACGCCGTTGACTTCCCAGACGCCGGCGCCCAGCTCGGCGCACGTGCCGAAGATCGCGGCGAAGACGGTGACGGACAGGATGATCCCGATGATGCCGAGGATCGTCAGGATCGCGCCGATGATGATGCCCGCGATGGCCAGCCCCTTCGGCTGCCCGGTCTTGCCGAGTTTCACCGCGGCGACGATGCTCAGGATGAGTCCGATCGGCGCCGCCAGGAAGGCGAGGACCAGACCGACGATCGACAGGACGCGACCGGGAGGCGTGGGCTCCGGCTGCGGGTACGCCGGTGCCGTGGGCGCCGGATAGGCCGGGGCTGCTGTCGGTGCGGATTCCCAGGCCGGGGCTGCGGTCGGCGGAGCGGGAGGGGCAGCGGGCGGTGTCGTCGGGGTCGAGGAGTCGGCAGCGGGCGGTTCGGGGAACGGCGGGTTCGTCATGGTCTGTCCTGTCGACGGGGGTGGGGATCGCACTGGCGGCCCGGATAGCCCCGAGCGTAGCGAGCGGCCCTCGGCGGCACCATCCCCTGTCGTCGGTCCGACCCCGGTGGGCGGGGAGACGCCGCGACTCTTCCGTCGACCCGCCGTGCGGCGTAGCGTGCGGGTATGTGCCGCAACATCATCCCGCTGAACAACCTCGAGCCCGCTGCGACCGCGCAGGAATGCCACGATGCGGCGTTGCAGTTCGTGCGCAAGATCGCCGGGACCACGGCGCCGTCGCGGGCGAACCAGGCCGTCTTCGAGAGCGCGGTCGACGAGATCGCGGCTGTCGTCGACCGTCTCCTGGGTGAGCTCGTCACCACCGCACCTCCGAAGAATCGTGAGGACGAGGCGGCGAAGCGACGGGCGCGCTCGGCCGAGCGGTACGAGGCGATCCGGGTGTTCCAGGAGGAGAAGCGCGCCGCCCGCGCAGGAGCGTAGGCGCATACCGTCGCAATGGCGGCGGCGTATGCCAGAATCGTCATACCCCGCTCGACTTTCCCTGCGGTCCCGGTGTTGAAGGCCCCGAGATCGCGCCGCCGATCCCCATCGGTCAGGGAACCTCCCCAAGGAGAGCCGTACACATGCCTGAGGACTCTCCTCGCGTTCTCGTCGTCGACGACGATCCGGACGTCGCCCTGCTCGTCAAGACCGTGCTCGAGCGACGTGCCGCGTGCATCGTCGACGTCGCCGAGGACGGACAGGTCGCGATCGATCGGGTCGCGGAGGTGCGGCCGGACGTCGTGGTGACCGACATCGAGATGCCGGGACTGAGCGGCCTCGAGCTGCTCGCCGAGCTGCGACGCATCGTTCCGTCGGTGCCTGTCGTGGTGATGACCGCCCACGTCTCCGTGGAGTACGCGGTCTCGGCCCTGCGGGCGCAGGCGGACGAGTTCCTGACCAAACCGCTCGACAACGGCAAGCTCGTGGAAGCCGTCACCCGTCTGGTCGAGGAGGGGCACCGCCGCCGAGCGGAAGCGCGCACACCGGAGCGGGTGCTCGCGATCGGCGCACATCCGGACGACGTCGAGATCGGCGTCGGCGGATTGCTCGCCGCGCACGCCAGGGCTCAGGACGAGATCACGATCCTCACGCTCTCCCGCGGTGCCAGGGGTGGGGACGCCGACAGCAGGCAGAACGAATCCCTCGCAGCGGCGGAGATGCTGGGCGCCCGCCTCTTCCTGAAGGACCTCATCGACACCGAGATCTCCGGAGGGGGATCCACGGTGCGCATCATCGAAGAGGTCGTGCAGGAGATCCAGCCGACGATCGTCTACACGCACTCGCCGCACGACCGGCACCAGGATCACCGTGCCGTGAGCGAGGCGACCGTCGTGGCCACGCGGCGGGTCGGTACCGTCGCGTGTTATCAGAGTCCGTCGGCGACGATCGACTTCCGGCCCACGAGGTTCGTGCGCATCGACCAGTACCTCGACGAGAAGCTGCGGCTCCTCGAACGCTTCGGCTCGCAGACGGCGAGCCGCGACTACCTCGCGCCCGAGTTCGTCACCGCGACAGCGCGGTACTGGTCGAGATTCGGTGGGGGTACGGCCGTCGAACCGCTCGAGGTCGTGCGGGAGACCGCCGAGTTCATCGGCGCCCACGAGCTCACACGACGGGAGAGCTGATGACGAAGCGCGTGCTGGTGACCGGTGCCGGTGGTCCGGCGGGAGTGGCCGTGATCCGGTCGCTGCTCCGCCGCTCGGACCTGACCGTGTTCGCCGCGGACATGGACGGCTGGGCGAGCGGCATCTACCTGGTGCCCCCGGGGCAGCGACGCCTCGTGCCACCGGGACGTGACGACGACTTCGTGCCGGCGATCGCGCGCATGGTGGCGGACGACGGCCTCGATTTGGTGATCTCGACCGTCGACGTCGAGCTCATCGCCCTCGCGGGACGGCGCGATGAGCTGGCACCCGCCGTGCTGGCTGCGCCGTCCGAGGACACGCTGAACACCGCGCTCGACAAGCTCGCCCTCGCGGAACGCTGCGCGTCGACCGGTCGCGTCCCGCGCACCGTCCTCGCCGGGCGTGATGCCGAGGCCGTCGAGTGGGAGTTCCCGGTCTTCGCCAAGCCGCGTCAGGGTGCAGGGAGCCGTGGCGTGCGGCTCGTGCCCGACCGTGCTGCTCTCGAGGCCCTGCCGACGGACGAGGGACTCATCGTCCAGGACTTCCTTCCGGGGGAGGAGTACTCCGTCGACGTCATCACGGATGCCACCGGGGCCGTCGTGGCCGCGGTACCCCGCACGCGAGCCAGGGTCGACTCCGGCGTCGCCATCGCCGGACGCACGGTCCGCGATGCGGAACTCGAGGAGACGGCGGCATCGATCGCCCGCGCGATCGGACTGGTCGGCGTCGCGAACGTGCAGCTGCGGCGCGATCGCGCGGGTCGTGCGGTGCTGCTCGAGGTCAACCCTCGCTTCCCCGGCGCCTTGCCTTTGACGATCGCGGCCGGCGTCGACATCCCGTCGCTCGTGGCCGACCTCTTCCTGGGGCGAGAGCTTCCCGTGCAGATCCCGTTCCGCGAGGTCGCCTCCGTGCGCTTCCTCGAGGATGTGATCGTGGAGATCGAGGATGTGCTGGTCTCCGACCATGCGGGGCATCAGGAGGAACTGTGAGCCACGCGCTGCTCCGCGGCGACCACCACGTCCACTCCACCTTCTCGGACGATGCGGTCTCGACACTCGCACAGAACGTCGAGGCTGCGGCCGCAGCGGGACTGACCACGGTGCGCCTCGTCGACCACGTGCGTCAGAGCACGACCTGGGTGCCGGAGTACCTCGCTGCGGTGCGGGTGCTCCGGGTGCCGGACGGGCTCACGGTGCTCACCGGTGTCGAGGCGAAGATCCTCGACGTCGGGGGAACTCTCGACATCCCGACCCTCCCCGACGGCATCGATCGGATCCTCATCGCCGACCACCAGTTCCCGGGGGCGGACGGTCCGCTCGGACCCACCGCGGTGCGGGAGCGGATGGCCGCGGGATGGGCCGCTGACGACGTTCTCGATCAGTTCGTCGAGGCGCTCATCGCCACGATGCGGCGCTACCCGGGGAACCAGCTCGCGCACTGCTTCTCGATCCTGCCGAAGATCGGTCTGTCCGAGGCCGACTTGGGTGCGCAGCGCGCGGATGCCTGGGCACGCACCGCCGCCGACACCGACACCCTCGTCGAAGTGAACGAGAAGTGGGGCTGCCCTGGGGTCGATGCGCTGGCCGCGCTGCGCCGCGCCGGCGGCACGGTGGTCGCCTCGACCGACAGCCACGACGCCGCCGAGGTGGGCCGGTACTCGAGGATCCTCCCGCTGCTCGACGCGGTGGCGGTCTCCTGATGGCCGATCTCACCTGGCTGGAGACCGTGGTGGTCATCCTCCTGCTGCTCTGCATCCTCGTCGGCACGCTGCCGGTGGTCAACACCGGCCTGCAGTTCCTCATCCTTCCGCTGCATGCGTTCCGCAACCATTACGGCAAGGCGGCGCCGTACCACCCGAACGTCGCCGTCGTCATCCCCGCCTGGAACGAGGGTGCGGTGATCGGCCCCGCGATCGAACGGCTGCTGCAGCTGGAGTATCCGGCTGAACGCCTGCGGGTCTTCGTCGTCGACGACGCATCGACCGACGACACCCCCGAGGTCGTCGCCGCCACGTCAGCGGCCCACCCCGGCCGCGTCGTGCACCTGCGGCGCGAGAAGGGGGGAGAGGGCAAGGCGCACACGCTCAACCACGGTCTCGACGTGATCCTCGCCGACACGTGGGCCGAGGCCGTGCTCATCATGGATGCGGATGTGATCTTCGCCCGTGATTCGCTGCGCAAGCTCACCCGCCACCTGGCCGACGAGAAGGTCGGTGCCGTGACGGCCTACATCGCCGAGGGCAGCCGCGACCGCAACTACCTCACGCGTTTCATCGCCATCGAGTACGTGATCGGTCAGCTCTCCGCACGTCGGGTGCAGAACGTCGGCGGCGCCATCGCCTGCCTCGCGGGCGGCGCCCAGTTGCACTCGCGCGCGAACCTCGAAGCCATCGGCGGACGCATCCCCACGGGAACCCTCGCCGAGGACACCATGACGACGTTCGAGGGCCAGCTCAAGGGACGCCGGATGGTGTTCGAGCCGCATGCCGTGGTGCTGGCCGAGGAGCCGCGGACGATCGACAGCCTGTGGAAGCAGCGTCTGCGCTGGGCGCGCGGCAACGTGCAGCTCACCTCGATCTACCGAAAGCTGTGGTTCCGCCCGAGCCGGGACCACAACCTGGGCAGTTTCGGCTTCGGGCTCGCCTGGTTCACGATCCTCCTGCTCCCTGCGTTCATGCTGCTCGCGGCGGCCGGCCTGCTCGCGCTCCTCCTGCTGCACAGCGACATCGCGGAGTTCGTGTTCCGCTTCATGTGGATCGCGGCGGCCTGCATCTACATCTACTCGATGCTCTACTCGGTGCAGCTGGATCCCCGCATCGGCAGACAGTCCTGGCGCGAGGCGATCATGTTCCCAGGGCTCGGTGCCCTGATCCTGATGGCCATCGCGATCTTCCCGCAGCTGTTCGAGTCCGCGTTGCTCGCGCTCGGGCTGCCCGTGACGCACGAGGCCCGCATCATGTGGGCGGTGATCTTCTACCTGTGGGGACCGATCTCGATGCTGGGGATCTGGCTCGCCCGGGCGGTGGAGCCGCTCCCTGGCGGACGCTTCTTCGCGGGGCTGCTGCTCTACGTCTGCGGGTATGGCTCACTGCTGTGCGCCATCACCGTGGATTCCTACATCAAGGAGTGGCGTCGCGCCGATGCCTCCTGGATCAAGACCGAGAAGATCGGACGTGTCGACTCATGACCGCAACCCCGTCGAACGATGCCGAGGTGGAGGAGATCGCCGCGGATGCCCGACGTGAGCGACGTCTGATCCCTCAGGCTCTGCTCGCCCTCGCCGTGGTGGTCGTCATCGTCGTGGTGAGAGAGCTGCTGCTCCGATGAGCGGGAGGCCGTTGGCCCTCGTCGTCGAGGACGCGCCCGATCAGGCCGCGCTGCTGCGCCGCTATCTCGACCGCGAGGGGTTCGACGTGTTCGTGGCCCGTGACGCCGAGTCGGCGATCGCCGCGTTCTCCGAGATCGATCCCGTGGTGGCCGTGCTCGACCTGCTGCTGCCCGGTATCTCGGGACAGGAGTGCGCGCGGCTGGTCCGGGCCCGTTTCCCCGACTGCTTCCTGGTGATCAGCTCGGTGCTCGATGCCACCGACTATCCGCCGGCGGACGCCGCGCTCCCCAAGCCGATCACGGGTTCCGAGCTGCACGCGATCGTCGAGGGCGTGCGGCGATGAGGGCCACGCCGCTCGATCGCGCGGAGAACCGCTGGTATCAGGTCTTCGACAACCCGAGCCCGCTGCTCAAGCAGGCGCCGACGGTCACCGCGACGGTGATCGCGGCGCTCCTCACCTGGTGGGTTCCCGACCTTCCCATGACGCACGTCGCACCGGCCGTGGCGGGGATCATCCTGGTGCTCGCGGCCACGGCCTTCGCCGCGGTGCTGACGGCCCGCGGGGTGCACGAGGGACGGGCGCTCCTGCTCATCCCCATCGTCGACATCATCGGCCTCGGACTCTTCCGCACGGGTACCGGGGGAGCGACATCGCTCTTCTCATCACTCGTGCTCCTCCCGGTGGTCTGGCTGGCCGCCGCCCCGGGCATCCGCTGGGTGTTCGTGGTCGGCGGGCTCACGTCGATCGCGTTGCTGATGCCGTACGTCACCGCGCCACCCGCGACCTCGGTCGAGTGGCTGCGGGGCGTGGTGGGCCCGCTCGTGTTCTCGGCGGTGGCGGCCGTGATCAACCAGCTCGCGCGGCAGCAGCGGATGCGCGTGGAACAGGCGGAGGAGCTCGTCGCCGAACGAACCAGAGCGCTGTCCGAGAACGTGGCCATGATCGTGCAGCTGCGCGAGAAGGAGCACCAGTACCGGGAGCTGCTGGACTCGTTCGAGAGTCTGTGGTCGTCGATAACGGCGCAGGCCGTGGTGGCCACGGACTGCAGCGGTATCGTGACGGCCTGGAACCCGGGAGCGGTGCGCCTGCTCGGACTTCCCGTCGACGAGGCTCTCGACGACGTGCGCATCGATCGCTTCTTCTCGACCGCCGTGCTCTCGATGCTGGCGGCTGACACGGCGGAGCACTCCGCGCCGTCCGGCGACATGCCCGCCGGCTACGCCGAACTCGACCCGGGGATCAAGGCTCTGTTCGGACAGGCGGACGCCGGTGTCCCCGTCGACGGGGACATCGAGGTCGTGACCGCAGGCGGGACGACGGTTCCCGCACGTGTGACGGTCACTCCCCACAAAGACGGTGCGGGCGCGCAGCAGGGATATCTGTTCGTGCTGACAGACGAGACCAGGGCCGTCGAGGTCGCGAGGATGAAGGACGAGTTCGTCGGGATGATCTCCCATGAGCTCCGGACACCCCTCAGCGCCATCATCGGCTTCCTGGACCTGCTGCAGAACGATCCAGGGCAGCCGCTCACGGAGGACCAGCAGGAGTTCGTCGGCATCATCGAGCGCAACGCGCAGCGTCTGCTCAATCTCGTCGGCGACCTGTTGTTCACCGCCCAGGTCGAGTCCGGGCGATTCCCCCTCGAGCGCGATGAGGCCGATGCGGCCGCGCTGGTGCGATCCGCGGTGGTGTCGGCCGGTCCGCATGCGCAGCGGGAAGGGATCGAACTCGTCGCGGAGGTCGGTCCTGCGGCGATGCCCGTCTTCGTCGATGCCGGAAGAGTGGGGCAGGCCATCGACAACCTGCTCTCCAATGCCATCAAGTTCACCTCTCGCGGCGGGAAGGTCACCGCGCGAGTGCGCGCGGTCGACGGCGGCGTGGAGTTCTCGATCGCCGATACCGGGGTCGGGATACCGGAGGACGAACAGGGGATGCTGTTCACCCGCTTCTTCCGTGCGTCGACCGCGACGCGCAACGCGGTACCCGGAGTGGGTCTCGGTCTCACGATCACCCGTGCCATCGTCCTCGCGCACGGAGGGACGATGGACGTGACGAGCAAGGAGGGTGTCGGCACGGAGTTCCGCTTCTTCCTGCCTGCCGCTCCGCGCACCGAGGTGCTGACGAGTCTGAGTCGCGCCGAGTGAAGCCCCCGCCGTGAGGGGCGGTGGTATCGTCGAAGGATGGATACCACATTCGTTGCACCGATGGGTGATCGTGGTCGCCTCGTGGTCCCTGCCGAACTCCGCGACCGTCAGCATTGGGATCAGGGCGTGCCGCTGCTCATGATCGAGACGTCAGGAGGCGTGATCCTGCTCACCAGGGAGCAGGCCAAGGCCCTCGTCAGGTCGCAGCTGGAGGGGAGGCGCGCTCTCGAGTCGCTGCTCGCGGAGCGCCGGAGGTCCGCGGACTCCGAGGATGCAGCGGCGTGATCGTGGTCGACGCGTCAGCTCTCCTCGCTTTCCTGCAGGGCGAGCCTGGCGCCGATCGCGTCGAGGAGATCCTCGACGACTCCGTGATCGGAGCCGCGAACTGGTCGGAGGTCGCGCAGAAGGTGCGCGCGTCCGGAGCGGACTGGGGCATCGCCTCCGGCTTGTTGCTCAGCTACCGGCTGAAGGTCGAGCCGGTGTCCCAGCGCGACGCGGAAGCCGCCGCGGAATCGTGGAGGCGCGGAAGCGGGCTGTCGCTGGGGGACCGCCTGTGTCTCGCACTTGCGCGACGGCTCGATCTTCCTGTTCTCACGGCGGACCGGGCGTGGGGAGAGTCCGAGCGCATCGAGCAGCTGCGGCGCTGACACCACCGGCGTGGTCTCGGCGTCGTGACGCTGCGTTTCGCGGTGTGAAGCCCGATGACGGGCGGCGGGCGCGGGGAACCGGACGATCGCTACCGTCGGGCCATGACTCTTCTCCAGGACCAGCTCGCCGGTGTCGCGGATGTCACCCCGGCCCAGCGCGCGCAGCGACTCACAGACGCGGGATCGGCGTGGAACGAGCGGATCGCCGCGGACGAGG
Organism: Microbacterium sp. JAI119; assembly: GCF_013410135.1. Lineage (NCBI taxonomy): Bacteria > Bacillati > Actinomycetota > Actinomycetes > Micrococcales > Microbacteriaceae > Microbacterium > Microbacterium sp. JAI119. The sequence goes on along the minus strand of NZ_JACCCK010000002.1, from coordinate 322,263 downwards.
CGAACGCGCGATTGACGTACCGCGTCAGCGGACGCGGAATCGGCTCGGTCGCGACCGAGATCCGGGCCGGCGCGCACCGCTTCCTCGTCGACGAGCCGGGTGCGCTCGCCGGGGACGACGTCGCGGCCAGCCCGGTCGAGTACGCACTGGGTGCGCTCGTCTCGTGCCAGGTGGTCGTGTACCGGCTCTACGCCCAGGCCCTCGGCCTCACGATCGACGCGATCGAGATCACGGCCGAGGGCGACCTCGACGTGCGCAAGCTCTTCGGCATCGACGAGTCGGGGCGCGCCGGATTCCACGATGTGCGCGTGGCTGTCGACATCACCGGTCCGAACAGCGTGGAGGAGTATGAGAACCTGCGCGCCGTCGTCGATGCGCATTGCCCGGTGCTCGACCTCTTCGCCGCTCCCGTACCGACGTCGAGCGCTCTCGTCTGAGCGGTCCGCAGCGTCTTCGGCCCGGTGTCGTCTGCGACCTGGCCCGTTCCGTCCGTGACCTGGCCCGTTGGGTCCGTGACCGCTCCTGCTGATATCCTGGTCGGCTCGGCATGTGCGGGGCGGAAGGACGGCCACGCACCGTGGGCTTCATCGATGTATCCAGCGTCTCCCTGACGCTTCCAGACGGCAGACCGCTTCTCGACGAGGCGAGCTTCCGGGTCGGCGCGGGCTCGACGAGCGCTCTGATCGGCCCGAACGGCGCCGGCAAGACGACCATGCTGCGCATCATCCGCGGCGATCAGACGGCTGATGACGGCGTCGTGACGATCGACGGCGGACTCGGCGTCATGGACCAGTTCGTCGGCCACGGCGAAGCGGGCGAGACCGTGCACCAGCTGTTGGTGCGTGTCGCTCCCACACGTATCCGCGTCGCTGCGGAGGCGCTCGAGACCGCGGAGAACGCGCTGATCGAACGCGACGAGCACGATACGCAGATGGCCTATGCATCGGCGATCGCCGAGTACGCGGACGCCGGCGGATACGAGCACGAGACGATCTGGGACCAGTGCACGGTCGCCGCGCTCGGCGTCCCGTTCGAGCGCGCAAGATACCGCGAGCTCACCACGCTCTCCGGTGGCGAGCAGAAGCGCCTGGCGCTCGAGGCCCTGTTGCGCGGACCCGACGAGGTGCTGCTGCTCGACGAGCCGGACAACTATCTCGACGTGCCGACGAAGCGCTGGCTCGAGGATCAGCTGCGCCAGACGCCCAAGACCGTGCTGCTCGTGTCGCACGACCGTGAGCTGCTCGCTCGAGCGGCCGACCGCCTCATCACGCTCGAACCCGGAGGCGCCGGGGCCACGGCCTGGGTGCACGGCGGCGGCTTCGGCACCTACCATCAGGCTCGCACCGACCGGATGGACCGGCTCGACGAGCTGCGCAGACGGTGGGACGAGCAGCACGAGAAGCTGCGGACCCTGGTGGCCAACCTCAAGGTCAAGGCCTCGGCGAACGACGGCTTCGCCTCGCGCTACCAGGCGGCGCAGACACGCCTGCGCAAGTTCGAGGAAGCGGGTCCCCCGGAGGAGCGTCCGCCGGCCCAGGACTTCGACATGCGCCTGCGCGGCGCGCGCACGGGCAAACGGGCGGTGGTCGCGCAGCGCCTGGAGCTGACGGGTCTCATGCGGCCCTTCGACGCGGAGGTCTGGTACGGCGACCGGGTGGCCGTGCTCGGGTCGAACGGGTCAGGCAAGTCGCACTTCCTGCGCCTGCTCGCTCGCGGTGGATCCGACCCCGACGCCACGCTCGGTCACGTGACGTCGACGGGTGAGCAGCTCAGTGCTGTCGAACACACCGGCTCGGCCGTGCTCGGAGCGAGGGTGGTGCCGGGCCTGTTCGCGCAGACGCACGCGCACCCCGAGTTCGTCGGCCGCACGCTGCTAGAGATCCTGCATCGGGGGGACGATCGCCGAGCGGGTATGCCACGTGACGCCGCGAGTTCGGCACTCGACCGCTACGGTCTCGTGCGTCAGGCGCAGCAGAGCTTCGACTCGCTGTCGGGAGGACAGCAGGCGCGGTTCCAGGTGCTCCTTCTGGAGCTCTCCGGGGCGACGCTGCTGCTGCTCGACGAGCCGACCGACAACCTCGACCTGGAATCGGCCGAGGCGCTGGAGCAGGCCCTCGCGCGCTTCGAGGGAACGGTACTGGCGGTCACGCACGACCGCTGGTTCGCCCGTTCGTTCGACCGGTTCCTGGTGTTCGGGTCGGACGGCGAGGTCTACGAGTCCGACGAGCCCGTGTGGGACGAGAAGCGGGTGGCGCGCTCGCGCTGACGTTCGTTCGCGGACACGGGCCGTGCTCCCGTGTCGCTCAGGACAGTCGGGTCGCTCAGGGCAGTCGGAAGGGTGCGGCAGCGCGCGCGGCGGGGTCGATCGCGAGGTCGGCGAGGACCCCGCCGACGCCGGGCGCGAACTTGAAGCCGTGGCCGGAGAACCCGGCGCCCACCACGATCCGGCCGAGGCGATCGAGCACGAAGGCGCCGTCGCCGGTCGAGGTGTACGTGCAGCTGATCGGTTCCGGCCCCGCCGGGTCGAGGCCGGGCATCCACTCCCGCACGTAGTCCGAGAGCGCACGCTGATGCGTCGGCAGGTGCGGGCGGGCATCGGGATCGACCTCGTCGCCGACACGGTGGAACCCGACTTTCACGCCCTCTCCTGGCGTCGGCATGCCGTACACGGTCGCGGGGTAGGTCCCCGGCTGCACGTAGTGGTTGAACGAGGGCCACGGCGCGTCCGTGAGCGGCCGGAAGTGTGCCGGCGTCTCCTCGGTCACGGTGAGGCGCGGCAGGCCGAAGTGCGGAAGCAGAGTCCGCGTCCAGGCTCCCGCCGTCACCACGACGGTCTCGGCACGCAGGTGGATGTCCTCGGCGACGCTGACCCCCACGCCGTCCGAGTCCTCCTCGATGCGCTCGACCGGGGTGCTCCAGCGCACTTCTCCGCCGCCGATGACGACGCGACGCTCCAGCTCCCGCAGTGCCTCGGCGGCGCGCACGACCCCGGCGTCGGACGACCACAGCACGTCGCCGCCGAAGCGCATTCCCGGCCACCGGGCACCCGCCTCGGCGGGCGAGAGGACGGCACTCGGGATGCCGCGGCCCTCCAGGCCCGACCGCACGGCGGCGATGTCGATGTCGCCGTGGGTCACGAGGCCGTGCAGACGAAGGAGAGACTCGCCGCCGACCGACCCGAGGGCGTCCCACCCTTGACGGGCGCGCACGAGCAGGTCGAGGTAGTGCTCCTCGTCGTAGGCGTTGTTGAAGTTGCGGGTCGCACCGTGCGATGCGCCCTCACGGTGACCGCGGGCGAATCTCTCCAGCACGACCGGTCTGAGTCCTCGACGTACGAGGGCCCAGGCCGTCGCCAACCCCATGACCCCGCCGCCCACCACGACCACGTCGACATGCTCGATCCTCATGGTGCCTCCCGGTCTCGCCTCCAGTCTCCCAGCACGGGCGGCTCCGCCTGCCGGGTAGGCTGGAGGGGTGACCATGGAGATCGAGCTCGGCCGAGGAAAGCGTGCACGTCGCGCGTACACGTTCGATGACATCGCGGTGGTGCCCTCGCGGCGCACGCGCAACCCGGAGGACGTGTCGACCGCCTGGACGATCGACGCCTTCGGGTTCGAGATCCCGGTGCTGGGCGCGCCGATGGACTCGGTCGTGAGCCCTCAGACGGCGATCATGCTCGGCCAGCTCGGCGGCCTCGGAGTGCTCGACCTCGAGGGGCTCTGGACACGCTACGAGAACCCCGAGCCGCTGCTGGCGGAGATCGCAGGTCTCGACGACACCAAGGCGACGGTCCGCATGCAGGAGCTCTACTCGGAGCCGATCAAGCCCGAGCTCATCACCCGTCGCCTCGCCGAGGTCCGCGAGGCGGGCGTCACCGTGGCCGGCTCCCTCACGCCGCAGCGCACGCAGGAGTTCTACGACACCGTCGCCGCCGCAGGTGTCGACCTGTTCGTGATCCGGGGGACCACGGTCTCTGCCGAGCACGTGTCGAGCGTTGCCGAGCCCCTGAACCTCAAGAAGTTCATCTACGACCTCGATGTGCCGGTCATCGTGGGAGGAGCTGCGACCTACACGGCAGCCCTCCACCTGATGCGCACGGGGGCTGCGGGCGTGCTCGTCGGCTTCGGCGGGGGAGCGGCCTCGACGACGCGGGCCACCCTCGGCATCCACGCCCCGATGGCGACAGCGGTCTCCGACGTCGCCGCTGCGCGCCGCGACTACCTCGACGAGTCCGGTGGGCGCTACGTGCACGTCATCGCCGACGGTGGCGTCGGCACGTCCGGCGACATCGTCAAGGCTCTCGCGATGGGCGCAGACGCCGTCATGCTCGGCGTCGCGCTCGCTCGTGCGACCGATGCGCCGGGACGCGGGTTCCACTGGGGACCTGAAGCGCATCACCCGAAGCTCCCGCGCGGGCACCGCGTCGAGGTGGGTGGCATCGGCACGCTCGAGGAGATCCTGTACGGACCGGCGCCCGTCGCCGACGGCACCGCCAACCTCATCGGCGCGCTGCGCAAGTCGATGGCGACCACCGGGTACTCCGACCTCAAGGAGTTCCAGCGGGTCGAGGTCGTGCTGGCGCCCTACGAGGCCTGAGGGTCCTGCGCGTCACCGTGACCACTCCTGCACTCTTCCCCCCGACTCTCCGCGAGGTCATGCTCAGGGGACGCTGGATCGGCATGCTCCTGCTCTGCCTCCTGGTGGCCGGGGTGTTCGCCTGGCTCGGTCAGTGGCAGCTGGAACGTGCGATCGAGACCGATCCGCCGGCCCCTGGCGCCACCGAGCAGGTGCAGCAGCTCGAGGATGTGCTCCAGCCGGGGGAGTATCTGCCGGAACCGCTCGTGGGCCAGCGGGTCCAGACCGCGGGCACCTGGGTTCCCGGCGACTTCATCGTCGTGGCGAGCCGTTTCAACGACGATGTCGAGGGGTATTGGGTCACCGGCCAGCTGCGGGTGGCCGACCGGACCTCGATCGCCGTCGCGGTCGGCTGGGCACCGGATCCGGAGTCGGCCGAGGCGGCTGTCGAAGAGCTCGAGGCTGCCGCTGACGGCTCCGAGGTCGAGATCACCGGGCGCATCATCTCGGACGAGGGCCCCAGGGTGCCTCCGCACGCCGACCCGCAGCGACTGGACCGCATGTCACCCGCCGCGCTCCTCAGCCGCTGGCACGACATCGAGGAGCTCGACGTCTACCGTCCGTACCTCGCCTCGACGACCGCGACGGCCGGGCTGGTCGACATCTCGTCCCCCGCGCCCGATGAGCTTTCTCCCGTCAACTGGCTCAACGTGTTCTATGCCGTCGAGTGGGCCATCTTCGCCGGTTTCGCGTTCTACCTCTGGTACCGACTGGCGAAGGATGCCTGGGAGCGCGAGGTCGAGGAGTTCGAAGACCGGGCCGGAGAAGGCGCAGTCGTCTGATCGGACGCGCATCCGCGCGCCCAGCGGTGCGCAATTGCGTGCTCGCGTGCGTCGGTAGTGACCTTCGTCAGGGGTGCTTCCGGCCATCCGGTGAGCGCTCGATGACGAATCGGAAAACTCCGTTGAGGATGTCCGGACCGCTCCGTATGCTCGCACCATGTGAGCACGCTGGGAGTTTCCCCTGTGTGCCGTGACAGCCCTGAGAAGTGTCGAACCCGACCGAGGAGACAGCACCGATGATGTCCGCTCCAGATGACGAGAACCGCGTGGCTCCCGTCTCGCACCGTAGAAGTCGGGGGCGCATCGGCGCTCTCGCCGTGACCTGCGTCGCCGCATTGAGCCTCGGCTCGCTGGCTGCGGTTCCCGCCACAGCCGACACCACGGGCACGGGGGTGGTGATCAACGAGGCCTACCTCTCCGGCGGCAGCGCGGGCGCGGCCTTCAAGAACAAGTTCGTCGAGCTCTACAACCCCACCTCGGCTCCGGTCACGCTCGACGGGATGTCGCTGCAGTACCGGTCCGCCACCGGGTCGGCCGCCTTCAACGGCGTCGCTCCGCTCACCGGTGTGATCCCCGCTGGCGGTTACTACCTGGTGCAGGGCAACAGCAACGGCGCGAACGGTGCGGAGCTTCCGACCCCTGATGCCGTCAGCGCTCTGACCCCGAGCGGCACCAACGGCACGCTCGCGCTCGTCGAGGGTACGGCGGCGGTGAGTCTCACTCCCGGCTCGGTCGTGGGCGTCGACGGCGTCGTCGACCTGCTCGGCTACGGCACGTCCAACACGTTCGAGGGTGCGGCGGCGACCGCACCCGCCGGCAACACCGACGTCAAGTCGCTCAACCGCACCGGCGGTGTCGACACCGACGTCAACAGTGCCGACTTCACGCTCTCCGCCGCCATCACGCCGCAGAACTCGGGCGGCGTCGACCCCGGCCCCGGCCCCGGCACCGATCCGAAGAAGGCGACGATCGCCGAGGTTCAGGGCACCACCGACGTCTCGCCGCTGAACGGCCAGACCGTGCAGGTCGAGGGCGTCGTCACGGCCGACTACCGCACCGGCGGGTACAAGGGCATCGTGATCCAGACACAGGGGTCCGGCGGCACGACCGATGCGACTCCCGGTGCGTCCGACGGTGTGTTCGTCTTCTTGAACGCGCTGACCCCGACCCTCGCGATCGGCGACCTCGTCTCGGTGACGGGTTCGGTGAGCGAGTACTTCGGCCAGACGCAGATCAACCCGGCGGCAGCCGCCGACGTCTCGGTCGTCACCGCCGGCGTCGGAGTTCCCGCCGTCACCCCGCTGCCCGCCACGGTGCAGGGCACCGACCGTGAGCAGTACGAGAACATGTACGTGGCCCCGGAAGGCACCTATCGCCTGGCTTCGAGCCACCAGCTGTTCAACTTCGGAGCGCTCTGGCTCAACGCCGGCGACGCGCTCGCGGTGAAGAGCACCGAGACCACGCGACCCGGTGATCAGGCCGCCGCGATCGCCGCAGCGAACCGCGCGAACCGCATCCTGCTGGATGACGGCTGGTCGATCCAGGTCACCAACAGCGGTCACCCGGGACAGCAGCCGTACTTCACGAAGGACACGGTGGTCCGCAACGGCGACACCGTCGACTTCGGCGACAACGGCTACGTGCTGCAGTGGGGCTTCAACGACTGGCGCCTGCAGCCGGTCGTCCCGATCGACGACTCCTCGTCCGCCGACCTCAAGGTCGGATTCACGGCGACGAACCCGCGCCCCGCACAGGCTCCGGAGGTCGGCGGCGACGTGCAGGTCGCGTCGTTCAACGTCTACAACTACTTCACGACGCTGAAGAGCGAGAACTCCAGCGCCCGCGGGGCCGCGAACGCGGCGCAGTTCGCGATCCAGAAGTCCAAGATCGTCGCGGCGATCAACGGACTGGACGCGGACATCGTGTCGCTGATGGAGATCGAGAACTCGGTGAAGCTGGGCAAGCCGATCGACACGGCCCTGAAGGATCTGGTCGCCGGACTCAACGCCGACGCCGGGAGTGACGTGTGGGGCTACGTGCCCACGCCCGCGGCCCTGAACGATGCGGCGACGACCGACTTCATCACCAACGCGATCATCTACAAGAAAGACGCCGTCAAGCGGGTCGGCGACAGCGTCACCGTCACCGATGAGTCCGTGTGGGGCAACGCCCGCGAACCGATCGCTCAGGCGTTCGACATCGACGGACGCGTGGTCACGGTGGTGGCGAACCACCTGAAGTCGAAGTCGCCGCCCGAGGGGGCAGGTGCGGAGCCGGCCGACGGTCAGGGCTTCTTCAACGCCGACCGGGTGAAGCAGGCGAACGCGATCCTCGCCTTCACCGCACAGCTGGAAGAGACGACAGGCAGCGGCGACATGCTGCTGATCGGCGACTTCAACGCCTACGGCAAGGAAGACCCGATCGACGTGTTCACCTCGAACGGGTGGAGCGACCTCGTCGCCGACAAGGCATCTGGTCAGTACACGTATTCGTTCGACGGCGAGCTCGGATCGCTCGACCACGTGATCGCGTCTCCGTCGCTCGTCTCGTCGATCACCGGCGCCGGCGTGTGGGGCATCAACTCGCCCGAGTGGAGCGACCGTGGCTATGCCTTCGGCGCGACCGAGCAGGGCACGCCCTACCGTTCCAGCGACCACGACCCGATCATCGTCGGCGTCTCCTCGGAGATCCCGCCGGTGAGCATCGACGTCGTCACGGTGAACGACTTCCACGGTCGCATCGAGGCCGACGGTGCCGCAGCGGGTGCAGCGGTGCTGGCCGGTGCGGTCAAGCAGTTCCGTGAGGCGAATCCGAACACGATCTTCGCCGGTGCCGGCGACCTGATCGGCGCCTCGACGTTCACCTCGTTCATCAACGACGACAACCCCACGATCGACGCGCTCAACGCGGCCGGCCTCGACGTCAGCGCGGCGGGCAACCACGAGTTCGATCAGGGCTGGGCCGACCTCCGCGACCGCGTGCAGGACCGCGCGGACTGGGAGTACATCTCCTCGAACGTGTTCGTCACCGAGACCGGCGAGCCCGCGCTCGCACCGGCATGGGTGAAGGAGCTCGACGGGGTGCGGGTCGGTTTCGTCGGAGCGGTCACCGAAGACCTCGATTCGCTCGTCTCGCCCGAGGGCATCAAGGACCTCGAGGTGCGCAGCATCGTCGACTCCGTGAACGCGGTGGCCGACGACCTGCGCGACGGTGACGAGTCCAACGGCGAGGCGGATGTCGTCATCCTGCTCGTGCACGAGGGTGCATCCAGCACCGCCGTCTCCAGCATCACCCCGGACTCGCCGCTCGGCGAGATCGTCTACGGGGTCGACGGCGACGTGGACGCGATCGTCTCGGCGCACACCCACCTCGCCTACAACCACGTGATCGACGGCCGCCCGGTGGTCTCCGCGGGGCAGTACGGCGAGAACCTGGGCCTGATGAACATCAAGGTCGACCCGAAGACGAAGGACCTGATCTCGATCACCAACGAGATCAAGCCCCTCACCGCTGCGGGCAAGCCGCTGTACCCAGCCGTGCCCGAGGTGCAGGCGATCGTCGACCAGGCGAAGGCCGAGGCCGATGTGCTGGGTGCGATCAAGGTCGGAGACATCACCGCCGACTTCAACCGCGCACGTCAGACGAACGGGTCGGAGAACCGCGGTGGCGAGTCCACCATCGGCAACTTCGTCGCCGACGTGCAGAAGTGGTCCACGGGCGCCGATGTGGCGATCATGAACCCGGGTGGCATCCGTGCCAACCTCACGTACGCCTCGGCGGGCGCGAACGATCCGGCGGGCAACGTCACCTACCGCGAGGCGGCGACGGTCCAGCCGTTCGCCAACACGCTGGTGACGCTGACGCTCACGGGTGCGCAGCTGAAGGGTGTTCTCGAGGAGCAGTGGCAGCCGGCCGGTTCGGCTCGTCCGTTCCTGAAGCTCGGCGTCTCGAAGGGGCTGGTCTACACCTACGACCCCGCCGCGGCGCAGGGTTCGCGGATCACCTCGATCACGCTCAACGGTGCGGCGCTCGACCCGGCTGCGAACTACACGGTCGCAGCCAACTCGTTCCTCGCGGCGGGTGGAGACAACTTCTTCACCTTCAAGGAGGGCACGGGTAAGCGCGACACCGGCAAGGTCGACCTGCAGTCCATGGTCGACTGGTTCGACGCGAACAAGACCGCGAGCCCCGACTACGCCCAGCGCGCGGTCGGCGTGGCGGTCAGCCCGGCGGATGCCGACGGCTACAGCGCCGGCGACCAGGTGACCGTGTCGCTCTCCTCGCTGGCGTTCAGCGCCGGTGAGCCGGCTCCGGGCGAGGTGACGCTGTCGCTCGGTGGCACGCAGCTCGCAGCCGGTGCGGTCGACCCCGCGGTCGTCGACACCACCGACGAGGGTGGGCGCGCCAGCCTGACCTTCACGGTCCCGTCCGGTGTCTTCGGTGAGCAGGTGCTCACGGTGGCCGTCGCCGGTACCGGAACCACGGTGCAGGTGCCGTTCACGATCGCGGGCGAAGAGGCGTTCGCCGGCACGATCGCCCTCGGCTCGTCCAAGGTGACCGCGGGCAAGAACCTCAAGGTCACCGGCGCCGGCTACGTGCCCGGCGAGACCGTGAGCATCGAACTGCGTCCGAAGAAGGGCAAGCCGGTGCAGGTCGGCACCGTCCAGGTCGGCGCAGACGGCACCTTCAGCACGTCGGTCACCGTGCCGAAGAGCGCTCCGTCCGGCAAGTACACCGTCGCCGCATCGCAGGCGGACGGGGACGCGGCGACCGCGACGGTCACCGTCAACCGGGCAGGCGGGATCATCGGTGCGATCCTCGACTGGCTCTGGGAGCTGCTGACCCGGTGGTTCTGACCGGATGACACAGGCGAAGGCCGTCGGGAGTGATCCCGGCGGCCTTCGTCGTCTCCTCGCCCGATTGTGTGTTCCAGACCACAGGCCGAGAAGTGTGTTCAAACGCACTAAGCCAAGTGTTACTTTTACGACACATAGGCGATAGTGTTTTTAAACACACAGCATGGAGGTGTCATGGAGAGTCAACCATTCCACTCAGCGCGACAGCTCGGGGCCGTTCTGAGAAGCGCGCGTCTGCGTCGAGGCTGGAGTCAGACGGAGCTTGCTGAGCGGGCGGACGTCGATAGGCCTTGGTTGGTGAAGCTGGAGACTGGGCGCCTCGACAACCCGACGCTTCGCCGGGTTCTGCATGTGGTGGAGTCTCTCGGACTGCAGCTGAACGTCCAGGAGCACGCAAAAGGCGATTCCTCGTTCGATCTCAGTGCCTTGTGGAGCGAGGAGGAGGGCGGGAGATGAACGCCGCATCCTCTGCGCAGGGCGATCTGGTCGCGTTCGTCGATGGTCAGCGCACCGGCCTGTTCACTCAGAATGCGCATGGCGCGATCAGCTTCGCGTATGACGACGATCTGTCGCCCGTGGCGACGCCACTCTCGATCTCGATGCCACTCGTGGCCGGTGCGGAGTACGGCAACCGGGTGGCACGACCGTTCCTGCAGGGGTTGCTGAGCGACAACCCCGCAACTCTGGAGGGCATCGCTGCTGCGCATCACACGAGTCCCCGGAACCCGATGGGTCTCCTCCGCCATGTCGGACGTGATACGGCCGGTGCGCTCCAGCTGTTGCCTCCGGGCGAAGCGTCCGACGACGCTGCGGCGCGCACGGGTGACGTGCATTACATCGACGACCTCGGCGAACTCGTCGCGTCCGTGGTCGATTCCGCAGGGAATTGGTCCGAGAGGTACGACGAGTTCCGTTGGAGCCTCGCCGGTGCGCAGCCGAAGCTTGCGCTGTACCGTTCAGACGACGGCCAATGGGGTGTTCCGCGGGATTCGACGCCGACCACCCACATCCTGAAGCCCGCAGCGCGTGGTGGCCGTCACGACGTCAACGAGTTTCTGACCATGAGAGCTGGGCGTCGTCTGGGGTTGCGGGTCGCCGACCACGGGCTCATGGTCACGGACCGCGGCGACTTCGTCTTCGTCGCGAAGCGCTATGACCGTGTCCAAGCCGGCGATCGGCTCCACCGACTCCATCAGGAGGATTTCGCGCAGGCACTCAGCGTCGACCCCGCGCTCAAGTACCAATCCGACGGTGGCCCCGGGCTGGAGAAGTTCGCTCGGGTGGTGCGGGCGTTCGCCCCATCCGAGCAGCGGCGCGCGGCGAACGAGCTGTTCGAAGCGCTCGTCTTCACCTGCGCCGCGGCGAACACCGATGCACATGCCAAGAATTACTCCGTCATCCATTCGGGGACGCAGATGAGGTTGGCGCCTCTCTACGACCTCGGAAGCAACGCGCTCTACCGAGGGGATCAGCCGATGCCCTCTGCGGTGTCCATCGGAGGCGAGCGCGTGATGGCACGCATTGGGATGACGCACTGGTTGAAAGCGGCCAAAACGCTCGGAGTCGAGGCGCAGGCGGCACGGGATGCCGTCGAGCGAATCCGCGGCGGGGTCTCCGCCGCCTTCGTGGCCGCGCGCGCCGACCTCCTAGCGGACGACGACGGACTGGACTACGCCGATCGGCTCGTAGAGGCCGTCGAGGAGCGCGCTCGCCATCACGGGTGGTGAACGCGTCGCCTAGGCGCTCACCGCGACGGGAGCCCAGACGAAGCCGTCGGGATCGACGGCCGCACCGAGCACGCCGTTGACGGTGATCCGATGCGAGCCCGAGCCGTCCGCCGGAACGCCCGCATCCTTGGCGAGTGACGCGTGCCGGTACAGGCCGAGGCCGATCGAGCCGGATCCGGTGTCGAACTGCACGTAGCTGCGCCCGAAGCTCTTGTCGACCGGGATGCCGCGATCTGCGTAGAAGGCCTTCGAGGCCACCACGTCCTTCGCGCCGAGCAGCAGCACGATCTCGTCCACCGTGCGACTCGGGTGAGCGGTGTCCTTCTTCGCCGAGGTGGCGACCTTCCAGATGGCACCATCGGGTGCCTGAATCGTGCCGCCGACGCCCCAGAGCGACTTCGATACGGGCTTGATCACGGTGGCCCCCGCGGCGACGGCCGCATCGACGAGCGCGTGCACGTTCGCGGGCTGCGAGACGACGAGCGACAGCGTGTAGCCGCGGAAGCCGGAGGAGGGGGCATCCGCGGCGCGGAACCGCAGGCGGTCGCCCAGGTCGAACGCCTCCGCGTAGAAGGAGCGGGCGGCGTCCACATCCGGGACGTCGAGGGTGAGGGAATCGATGGTCGTGTTCATGTCGAAGACGCTACGACCGTGACCTTCCGGCCGCTTCTCGATTCCTGACCGATGCATCGCCCTCTCCCGGACGCCGCTGCCGGATTCGTCACGATTTCCCGGCGGCTAGACTGGACGCATGCCCGAACCGAAAGTCGCCAGCTTTCCGGCGATCCGCGGTGCGCTGAAGTTCTACCAGATCGCGTCGATCATCACAGGTGTCATGCTGCTCCTGCTGTTGACCGAGATGGTGCTGAAGTACACGCCGATCCACCTCGAGCTCTTCATGGGCGGCTCCGGAGGTCCGCTCTGGTTCGCCGGCGTGCTCGCCGGTCCCGACTGCCAGTGGTGGTCGCTGTTCGCCCCCATGACGAACTCCTGCGAGATGACGTCTCTGGGTGACGGCTTCAACCTGTCGCTGTTCATCCTCGTGGCGCACGGCTGGTTCTATGTCGTGTACCTCTTCGCGTGCTTCCGCATGTGGAGCCTGATGCGCTGGCGCTTCCCGCGCTTCATCCTCCTCGCGCTCGGCGGCGTCGTGCCGCTGCTGTCGTTCTTCATGGAGGCGGTCGTCGCCCGTGAAGTCAAGACCTATCTCGCCACCAGGGAGGCCGCCGAGGCCTCCGCCCCCGCCCCGGAAGGTGTCCGTTGACCGAACAGTCCGAGACCCAGCAGCGTCCTGCGCTCGTCGTCGACTTCGGCGCGCAGTACGCGCAGCTGATCGCCCGTCGCGTCCGTGAGGCGGGTGTGTACAGCGAGATCGTGCCGCACACCGCCACAGCAGAGGAGATCGCCGCGAAGAACCCGGTCGCGATCATCCTCTCCGGCGGACCGTCGTCGGTGTACGAGGAGGGTGCCCCCAAGCTCGACCCCGCGGTCTTCGATCTCGGTGTCCCGACTCTCGGCATCTGCTACGGCTTCCAGTACATGGCCCAGACACTGGGCGGCGAGGTCGCGAACACCGGTCTGCGCGAGTACGGCGCGACGGACGCCGTCATCACGGGCGACGGCGGCACGCTGCTCGGCGGCCAGCCGGTGCAGCAGAACGTCTGGATGAGCCACGGCGACCAGGTGGCCAAGGCCCCCGACGGCTTCGAGGTGCTCGCGACGACGGAAGCGACCAAGGTCGCCGCATTCGCGAACCCCGAGCGCGGTTTCTACGGTGTGCAGTGGCACCCCGAGGTCAAGCACTCCGACCATGGCCAGCGTGTGCTGGAGAACTTCCTCCACAAGGGTGCCGGACTCGCCTCGGACTGGAACAGCGGCAACGTGATCGCCGAGCAGATCGAGCGCATCCGGGAGCAGGTGGGTGACGCCCGCGTCATCTCCGCGCTCTCCGGTGGCGTCGATTCCGCGGTCTCGACCGCTCTCGTGCACAAGGCCATCGGCGACCAGCTCACGGCCGTCTTCGTCGACCACGGGCTTCTCCGCAAGGGCGAGCGCGAGCAGGTCGAGAAGGACTACGTCGAATCCACCGGTGTGCGCCTCATCACGGTCGATGCCGCCGACACGTTCCTCGGTCACCTCCAGGGTGTGACCGACCCCGAGGAGAAGCGCAAGATCATCGGCCGCGAGTTCATCCGCGCGTTCGAGAAGGTGCAGCTCGACCTCGTCGCTGAGGCCAAGGCCTCGGGCGGTGCTCCGGTGAAGTTCCTCGTGCAGGGCACGCTCTACCCCGACGTCGTCGAGTCCGGCGGCGGTGCGGGCACCGCGAACATCAAGTCGCACCACAACGTGGGCGGTCTCCCGGACGACCTCGACTTCGAGCTGATCGAGCCGCTGCGCGCCCTGTTCAAGGACGAGGTGCGTGCGATCGGCCGCGAGCTGGGCATCCCCGAGGCCATCGTCGGACGCCAGCCGTTTCCGGGGCCCGGCCTCGGCATCAGGATCATCGGTGAGGTCACCGCTGACCGTCTCGAGATTCTGCGTGAGGCCGACGCCATCGCCCGTGAGGAGCTGACCAAGGCCGGCCTCGACCAGGAAATCTGGCAGTGCCCGGTCGTGCTCCTGGCCGACGTGCGCTCGGTGGGCGTGCAGGGTGACGGTCGCACCTACGGTCACCCGATCGTGCTGCGCCCGGTGTCGAGTGAAGACGCCATGACGGCCGACTGGACGCGCCTGCCGTACGACGTGCTGTCGAAGATCTCCAACCGCATCACGAACGGCGTCCGCGACGTCAACCGCGTCGTGCTCGACGTCACGTCGAAGCCGCCGGGGACGATCGAGTGGGAGTAGGGAGCACGATGCTCCCCGACGCGGCGCCGGCACTTCCCGACGCCGAGTATCTGGTGCTGTCCAGTCGGCTCATCCCCGGTATGGACGGCGGATACACGATCGCGACGCTGGCCCGTGCCCGCCAGCTCGCGAGCGCCGGTGTGGCCGACGGATCGGGCCCGCAGCTGCTCACGTTCGACCCAGGAACCGCGGCCGACCATGCCGCGCACCGGCAGACGTTCGTGGAGCAGGGTGCGCTCGTCGACTCCTCGCGGATGCGCAACCTGTTCGACGAGGCCACGGCTTCCGGCGGGGGAGCGGCCGATTGGCTGCGGACAGCCGCCGATCCCGCGGTGAGCGCCGATCCCGATGTGGAGTACCGGGTGCTCACGGATGCCGAGGGGCGACCGTTCGCGGCGCTGCCGGTGATCCCGGGCAACCCGGACTGGCATCTGAGCGAGGAGCCCGTGCTCGTCTACGACGCCGCGGGCCAGGTGACGGGAGCGCTGCACGGCTTCCGCGGCCTCTATCGAGCCTGGCTCGACCACGTGACCGCGGCCTTCGGCGACCGTCGGATCATCGTGATCTGCGAGTCCAGGCAGCTCGGCGAGCTCATCGCGGACTGGTCCGACCCGCGCGTGCGCATCCTGCACACGATCCACACCATGCACGTGGAGGCGCCGTACACGCCTGATGCCCCGATGAACACGCTCTGGACACGGTGGTTCCGGCTGGCCGACCGGTTCGACGCCGTGATCTGGCCGACCGCCACGCAGCGCGATGACGTCGTGTCGCGCTTCGGTGCATCGGCACGGCACGTCCTGGTGCCGAACCCCATCGCTCCGGTCGACCGTAGCGACGACCTGCGCGAGGAGGGCCTCGTGGTCGTGCTGGGGCGCCTCGCCGCCGGAAAACGCGTCGATCAGGCGATCCGCGCCTTCCTCGCGGCCGACGTACCTGGCACCCGCATGGAGATCTGGGGCGGCGGCCCGGAGGAGGAACGGCTGCGCGCGTTGATCGCGGAGCTCGATGCGGGAGGTCGTGTGCTCCTCGCCGGCTACACGGATTCACCGGGAACCGTTCTCGATCGAGCCGCGATGATCGTCACCGCGACCGCCTTCGAGGGACAGCCGCTGTCGATCGTCGAGGCGCTCCTGCACGGTGCCCCGGTGGTGTCCTACGACGCCCGGTACGGTATCCGCGATGTCCTGGAACAGGGCGGCGGCGTTCTGGTCCCGAGCGGTGACGTCGAGGCGCTGGGACAGGCGATCCGCGCACTGCTCACAGACCCCGATCGACTTGCGGCTCTGAGCGCCGAAGCCCCGTCGGTCGCGGCCGCGTGGAGCCCGCAGCGCTCGCTCGACGCCCTCACGGCAGTGATCGCCGAAGCCGCCGCGCGCCCGTCCCGTCGCGCCTGACTTCCCGAGACCAGAGCTTCTCCGTCGCTCGGACAGAATTTCTCGGAGAGAATTCCGGAACGATGTCGATCCGCGGCGTTCCCGTTCGACGTCCTAGATGAGAGGGTCGAGAGACGGCCCATCGAACAAGGAGAACACCATGAAGTTCATGCTCATCATGCGCGCGACCGACGAGGCTGTGGAGGCGTACAAGGAGATGCCCTTCGACCAGGTCATCGAGGCCATGGGCAAGTACAACGAATCCATGATCAAGGCCGGTGTGCTCGTGGCCGGTGAGGGACTGACCGACGCAGCCGAGGGCTTCGTCGTCGACTTCAGCGCCGAGAAGCCGCTGATCACCGACGGCCCCTACGGCGAGACCAAAGAGCTCTTCAACGGCTTCTGGATCATCGAGGTCCCCACGCGCGAAGAGGCAGCGGAGTGGGCGAGCCGTGCTCCTCTCGGACGAGGGTCGTACCTCGAGGTGCGTCGCGTGACCGGCGTCGAGGACTTCCCCGCCGACAACGAGTGGATCCAGAAGGAAGCGGGCTGGCGCGAGGACGCAGAGCAGCGCGCGCAGCAGTGACGGACGAGCAGCGATGACGCCTCCCGTGCACAGCGAGACGGCGCGCTCGGCACCCGATCCCGGGTCGGCGGAGCGCGCCGTCGCCGCGGTGTGGCGCATCGAGTCGGCGCGTATCGTCGGCGCGCTCACCCGGATGGTGGGTGACTTCGGGCTCGCGGAGGACCTGGCCCAGGAAGCGTTGATCGATGCGTTGCAGCAGTGGCCGGTCGAGGGTGTTCCGCGTAACGCCGGGGCATGGTTGACGGCGGTCGCGAAGCGCAAGGCCATCGACCGGTGGCGCCGCCAGGAACGACTCGACGACAGGGTGGCCCTACTCGCGCATGACCTGGAGCGGGAACAGGCGGAGGGCGGCGACCTGCTGTGGGATCCGGATGCCGTGGATGACGACGTGCTGCGACTGATCTTCATCTCCTGCCACCCGGTCCTCGCCAAGGAGGCTCAGGTCGCTCTGACGCTGCGTGTCGTCGGCGGGCTGTCGAGTGAGGAGATCGCCCGTGCGTTCCTGGTGCCGACGGCGACCGTGCAGCAGCGCATCGTCCGCGCGAAGAAGACGCTCGCCGCCGCGAACGCTCCGTTCGAAGTGCCGCCCCGTGAGGAGCGGGCTCAGCGCATCGGTGCGATCCTCGGGGTGCTGTATCTGATCTTCAACGAGGCGCACGCCGCGAGCAGTGGGCCTGAATGGATGCGTCCTGAGCTGAGCGACGAGGCCATCCGCCTCGGCCGGGTGCTCGCCGCTCTCATGCCGCAGGAACCCGAGGCGCACGGTCTGCTGTCCCTGATGGAGCTCACGGCGGCCCGGTTCGCCGCGCGGGTGGACAGACATGGAGACCCCGTGCTGCTGGCCGATCAGGATCGCAGGCGCTGGGACCGGGGTCGTATCGCGCGGGGTCGGGCTTCTCTCGCCACCGCCGATGCGCTCGGCCGCGGCCGGGGGACGTATTGCCTGCAGGCGGCGATCGCGGAGTGTCATGCCGTGGCGGCGTCGGTCGACGAGACGGACTGGGATCGGATCGTCCTGCTGTACGAGGCGCTGGGCCGCATCTCCCCGTCACCGGTGGTGGAGCTCAATCGAGCGGCGGCCGTCGCGATGGCAACCGGCCCTGCGTCCGCGCTGCGCATCATCGACGAGCTGGCGAGTTCCGGGGCGCTGCGCGGCTACCATCTACTGCCGGCCACTCGGGGAGAGCTGCTGCGTCGACTCGGTCGCGAGGAGGAGGCCCGCAGCGAGTTCGCCACCGCGGCGGCGCTCGCCGGCAACGATCGGGAGCGCGCACTGCTGGAGCGCAAGGCGCAGGGCGCACAGAAATGACCCGCCCCCTTCGGTAGCGTGATGCTGCCGAAGGGGGCGGGCGTCTGGATCCGGGGGATCGTCAGTCGTTGACCTTCTGGCCACGGCCGGCGATCAGGCCGTAGATCAGCAGGACGATGATCGAGCCGCCGATGGCGAGGAGCCACGTGCCCAGGTCCCAGAACTCGGTCAGCGGACGGTTGAGGATCAGGCTGCCGAGCCAGCCGCCGAGCAGCGCACCCACGACGCCGAGAAGCAGCGTGATGAACCAGCCGCCGCCCTGCTTGCCGGGAAGGATCAGCTTGGCGATGGCACCGGCGATGAGGCCGAGAAGAAGAAAGCCGAGAAAACTCATGGTCAGCTCCTGTGATCGGGAGCCCCGGGGTGCCGGGGCTTCTTGTCCACAAGCCTGCCGAAATCCGGTTCCGAGTGCCAACCCCTTGCGCGCGCACCCCCGGATATGCCAAGAGGCCCGACTCCCTCGTGGGAGACGGGCCTCTGCGACTGTGGCGACGTGGTCGCGTCAGTTGTTGCCGCGGGCGATCGCGATGATGCGCAGGATCTCGACGTAGAGCCACACGACAGTGACCATGATGCCGAAGGCGCCGAGCCAGCCGTACTTGCGGGGAGCGCCGTTGCGGACGCCCTGCTGGATCTGATCGAAGTCGAGCACCAGCGAGTACGCGGCCATGATCACGACGAGGACGCCGATGATGAGGCCGAGCGGGATGCCGAAGATCTCCTGGCTGAACAGACCGAACGCGTTGGTGTTCACGCCCGTCCACATGAGGACGAGGTTCAGAAGCGAGAAGACCAGGTAGCCGATCATCGCGATCATGAAGATCTTGGTGGCCTTCTTCGAGGCGCGGATCTTGCCGCTCGCGAAGAGCGCGAGGGTCACACCGACGACCGAGATCGTCGCGAGCGTCGCCTGGAACACGATGCCGGGCCACTGCACCTCGAAGAACGCCGAGATGCCGCCGATGAAGAGACCCTCGAAGGCCGCGTAGGCGAAGATGAGCGCGGGGCGCACCTTCTTGCGCGACGTGAACGTGATGACCATGGCGAGCACGAAGCCGCCGAGGGCTCCGATGGCCCACGGCAGCACGTTGACGGCAGCGGGGTTGTACGGGTTGTAGCGGGGGACGTCGAGTCCGCCGAGCGTCAGCACCCAGCCGATCGCGGCGGTGACGAGCAGGATGCCGAACAGGCCGGCGGTCTTCCAGACGGTGTCCTCGACCGACATGCGGTCGGTCTCGATGGCGCCGGCGGGCGGTGCCGCGTACATGCCCTCGAGCTGTGCGTTGGCCGCAGCGTCCATCGCCCCGTGCTGGAGCGAGGCGCTCTGCGCGCCCTGGGCAGCCTGAGGTCCGCCCGGGTACGTCGCGACGTTGCGCGGGTCCTGCTGCTGGAAAGCAGGGTTGTTGAAAGCGAAGTTGCTCATTGGTGGGCCTCACTCCAAAGGGGGGTAGTAGGTCTCTTTCCTCCACGATACTCGGCAGGGGGCGCCGCCGGGGTGTTCTACGCTGAGAGCGTGCCCAGGAATTCCCCCCTCGTCATCGGGCACCGCGGTGCGCCCGGCTACCGTCCGGAGCACAGCCGCTCCTCCTACGAGCTCGCCCTCGCCATGGGGGTGGATGCGGTCGAACCCGACGTCGTGGCGACGAAGGACGGTGTGCTCATCGTGCGTCACGAGAACGAGATCTCGGGCACGACCGATGTGGCGGACCATCCGGAGTTCGCCGACCGCAAGACGACCAAACGCGTCGACGGAAACGCGCTGACCGGCTGGTTCACCGAGGACTTCACCTGGGCGGAGCTGTCCACCCTGCGTATCCGGGAGCGTCTGCCGGAGGTGCGGGCCTCGAGCGCGAGTTTCGACGGCGCTCAGCAGATCCTGCGACTGCGCGACGTGCTCGACATCGTGCGTGAGGGTTCGGTGGAGCACGGACGCGAGATCGGCGTGGTGCTCGAGGTCAAGCACGCCACGTACTTCGCGAGCATCGGCCTTGAGCTCGCCCCGCTCATCGACCTCGAGCTGCGCGACGCCGGATGGGCCGAGGGCGAGCTGCCCCTGGTGATCGAGTGCTTCGAATCGACCGTGCTCGGGCAGCTGCGAGAGCGCGGGATCTCGGCCTCGTACATCTATCTGATCGAGGCGTCGGGGCGTCCCTACGACCTGCTGGTGGCGGAGGGCAAGCGTGCTCTCACCTACAAGGAGACGGTCGCGCCGAAGGGGCTCGACGCTCTGGTCGGCCGGGTCGACGGCATCAGCGTGAGCAAGAAGATGCTGCTCGACCGCGGCAACACGATCGTCGCGGATGCGCACGCGCGCGGACTTCAGGTCTTCACGTGGACATGCCGACCGGAGAACGCCTTCCTCGCCGCGGAGTTCCGAGGACCGGGCGGCCGCGGGGAGTTCGGCGACTACGAGGCGGAGTGGGGCGTCCTCGCCCGTCAGGGCATCGACGGGGTGTTCGTGGACCACCCGGATCTGGGCGTCGCCTTCTTCCGCGGCTGAGTCGTCCCCGACCGCGTCAGAGCGGGCCGAGCACGCTCTTCACATCGTCGTCGAGCGTCAGCGTGCGCAGCGGTTCGAGGATCTCCCGTTCCTCGAACCGGAAGTGCGATTCCATGATCGCCGCGATCCCGTCGAGGTGCGCGCCGATCGTCGCCGAGTCATCTCCGCGCTCGGCCGCACTGCGCAGCGAGGCGAGCAGGTGGGCGAGCATCGAGTGATCCTGCATGAGCTTGTCGATGACTCCGCCGAGCTCGGGATGTTCGGCGCGCAGGGAGGGGAAGAGCTGCCGGTCCTCGGCGCCGTGGTGACCGTCGAGGGCGGCGCAGAAGCCGATGCAGTAGAGCACGAGCTCCGACGTCGCATCCGGCAAGTCCGCACCCCGGGCGAGCGCGTCGCGCGTGGCAGCGAGGGCGGCACGCAGGCGGGAATGCGCCGACCGTAGCTCCTGATCCCAGGCGATCAGGCGGGCGGCATCCATCGCGCCAGTGTAGATCGGTTCAGTGCAGGAGGCATCCCGTTCAGAGTGTGCGGTCGAAGGCACCGCGCCGCGTGGAGACGATCTCCTTGCCCAGCGGCATGAGGGAGACGGGGACCATCTTGAAGTCGGCGATGCCCATCGGGATGCCGATGATCGTGATGCACAGCAGGATGCCCGAGACGATGTGGCCGATCGCGAGCCACCAGCCGGCGAGGATCACCCAGAGCACGTTGCCGAGGAACGATCCGACCCCGGCGGTCGGCTTGCTGATGACCTCTCGTCCGAAGGGCCAGATCGCGTAGGCGGCGATGCGGAACGAGGCGATCGCCCACGGGATCGTGATGATCGGGATGCACAGCAGGATGCCGGCCAGGACGTACCCGAGGAACAGGGCCCATCCGGCCAGGATGACCCAGATGATGTTGAGGATCGTGCGCATGAGCCGATTGTGTCACCACCCACCCGCCGGGACTGAGCATCCGCCCGGAGGTCCCGGTCGAGACCATGTGCGGATGCCAGACTGACCGCATGACCGGAATCGTTGTGCAAGACGTCAGCAGAGCATTCGGGACGGTGCAGGCGGTGAAGGGGGCCACTCTTCAGGCGGAGCCGGGGCGCGTGACCGGCCTCGTTGGTCCGAACGGTGCGGGCAAGACGACGCTGCTCCTGATGCTCGCCTCCCTGCTCGCTCCCGACGCGGGGACGATCAGCATCGGCGGTGTCGACCCGTCGGTCGACCCGCTCGCCGCGCGACGTCTGCTCGGCTGGATGCCGGACGCGCTCGGCGCCTGGCCGTCGCTCACAGCTCGCGAGACCATCGTCACGACCTCCCGTCTGTACGGGATCGAGAAGCCCGATGCCGAGGTCCGCGCCCAGCAGCTGCTCGCCCTCGTCGGTCTGGCTGACCTCGCTGACTCCCCGGCCAAGGTGCTCTCCCGTGGCCAGAAGCAGAAGCTCGGACTCGCGCGTGCCCTCGTGCACGATCCGCAGGTCCTTCTCCTCGATGAGCCGGCCTCCGGTCTCGACCCCGAAGCGCGGGTGCAGTTGCGCGTGCTGCTGCGCGGCCTTGCCGCCGAGGGGCGCACCGTGCTGATCTCCAGCCACATCCTCTCCGAGCTGGACGAGGTCGTCGACGACGCGGTGTTCCTCGTCGCCGGCTCCGTCGTCGACGCTGCGCCGGCACAGCGCGTGATGCGGGCCTGGCGGGTGCGTCTCGCCGGCGCGACGGAGGAGCGGACGAAGGCCGACGCATGGCAGGTGGCATCGACCCTCGGCATTGCGCCCGAATCGCTCGGACAGGATCGCGGTGCAGTGCTCGTCCGCCTGGAAGGGGAGGGGGCTGCGGCGCAGGCACTGCGGCACCTCGTCGAGGCGGGACTCCCGGTCGTCGAGTTCGCGCCGGCGCAGAGCCAGCTGGAGCACACCTTCCTGAACCTGCAACAGGCGTCACCGCCCCCAGCACCCACCGGAACGGAGGCGGGCGCATGAGCCTCGCGAACATCGGCATCATCGCCCGACTGGAACTGACCCAGCGGCTGCGCAGCGTCGGGTGGTACGTGCTGCTCGGCGTCTTCGCTCTGGTACTGCTCGGCGTCACGGCTCTGTCTTTCGCCGTGTACTCGTGGGGCGACGCGATCGGCGCCGGCGTGTACTCGATCGTGGTCCACGTCGTCCTGCTGCTGGTCGTGCTCGTCTCGCCGACGCTCAGCGGCAACGCGATCAACGGCGATCGGGATGCCGCCACCCTCGCCGCGGTGCAGGTGACCGCCGCATCGACCGGTGACATCATGCTGGGCAAGCTCGTCGCTGCGGTCGCCACCGGCGGTGCCTTCCTGGTCGTGGCGGTTCCGTTCCTCGGGCTCTCCCTGCTCGGCGGAGGCACCAACCCCGTCGTGCTGCTCGTCTCCCTGCTCGTGCTCGCCGCCGAGATCATCGTCGTCGCCGCGATCGGCGTGGGCCTGAGCGGTCTCATCGCGCGCCCGCTGTTCTCGGTGGCGACGACGTATCTCGTGGTCGCCGCCCTCGTGTTCGGAACGCTGATCGCGTTCGGACTCGGCGGCATGGCGGTGCGCGGCGAGGCCACCGTCTACTCCCGCCCGTACGACGCGAACGGCAACCCCGAATGCGATCGCTGGGAGGTGAACAGCATGCAGGAGGTGCCGCGATTCGATCTGGTCTGGTGGACCCTGTCGGCGAACCCCTTCGTCGTGCTCGCCGATGCCACCCCGACCGAGTATGCGACCGGTGGCTACCCCGTCGACCTGTTCGGTCAGATCAAGTACGGCCTGCGCAGCGCCCAGCAGTCGCCGCTCGAACAGCGCTGGGACGCCTGTGACCCCGATGGCGGATACCGCACACCGCAAGAGGTCATCGAATCGACGGTGCCGAGCTGGTTCGTCGGACTCGGAGTGCAGGTCGTCATCGCCGGCTCGCTGTTCGCGGGGGCATGGGCGCGCACCCGCACCCCCGCCCGGCGTCTGCCCCCTGGCACGCGAATCGCCTGACGGGAATCGCCACCTCCTGTTCACCTGGTGTGCACCCGAGGGATCCTCGGCGGCCATCCGGGGTCGCTGGTCTGGGCTGGTACCCGACTGAGTCCCGTCCGGACCGTCCTCGCGTCCCGCGGAGGCTGCCGGCCCAGCCACCCAGGAGTCCTCCATGCCCCACATGCATCGTGCTGCGGCGGTCACGGCGGTGTGCGCGTTGAGCGCCGCCGCTCTGCTCGCCACTCCCGCCGTCGCGATCGGCGCCGATCCCGGCATCCGTCCGACCGAAGCGATCTCGGCTGCTCCGAGCCTCGTGCTGAACGAGATCGTCTACGACGACGCGGCTAGCGGCCTCGCCGATCAGGTCGAGCTCTACAACGCCGGCGCTGAGACGATCGACCTCACCGGCTGGACCATCGCCGACGAGAAGCGCGACAGCTTCGGCAAGGCGCCGGATGGCACGTCTCTCGCGCCGGGGGAGTTCCTGGTGCTCGTGAAAGACGTCGACTTCGCCTTCGGACTCGGCAAGGGCGACGAGGTCGTGCTGTTCGATCCGAGCGGCGCCGAAGCGGACTCCTATGCGTACGAGAACACCGCGCCGTTGTCGGTGTGGGCACGCTGTCCCGACGGGACGGGGCCGTGGGCACCTGCGACGACGGTCACGCCGGGCGCGCCGAACGACTGCGCGGTCGCTCCCGTCGCCGGCTCCATCGTCGTCAACGAGGTCGACTCGCAGCCGGCCGACTGGGTGGAGTTCTTCAACCCCGGCACCGCAGCGCTCGATATCTCGGGCTACGAGATCCGCGACAACTCCGACGATCACCGCTGGCAGTTCCTTCCGGGAACGCAGATCGGAGCGGGACAGTTCCTCGTCGTCGAGGAGGGGACGATCGGCCTCTCCGGAGGCGTCGAGGTGGCCTTCCGCGAGCCGATCGGCATCGGCAGCGCCGACCGCATCCGGCTCTACGACGCCTCGGGCACGATGATCGACGACACGCTGCCCTGGCAGGGCCACGCGGCGATCGACGGCGACTTCGCCGCAGCCACCCTGGCCCGCTGCCCCGACGGCATCGGGGCGTTCGTGCTCGCGCACCCGACTCCCGGTGCGACGAACTCGTGCGTCATGCCCGACGTCGTGATCAACGAGATCGAGTCGAACGGCGACACCACCGACTGGGTCGAGATCGTCAACACCGGGGCCACAGCGGTCGACCTCTCCGGCTGGACCGTGATGGACAGCGACCCGACGGGGCACGCCGCCGAGACCACGCCGCTCCCGTCCGGGACGATCCTGCAGCCGGGCGGCTACTTCGTCTTCGACCAGCCGTCGAACTTCGTCTTCGGTCTCGGCAATGGCGACACCGTGACGATCCGCGACGCGAACGGCAACACGGTCGATGAGCACGTCTACACCGCGCACGCGGCCGGCGTTCTCGCCCGCTGTGCCGACGGCATCGGGGACTTCGTCGACATCGCGGTCTCGACCAAGGGGCTGCGCAACGCGTGCGGCAACCCGGTGCGCATCAACGAGGTCGAGTCCGACGGCGGCTCACCCGACGATTGGGTGGAGCTCGTGAACCCGACGGACACCGCGCTCGATGTGTCGGGCATCGTGGTGAAGGACGACGATGACGCGCACGCCTACGCGATTCCGGACGGCACCACGATCGGAGCGGGGGAGTACCTCGTGATCGAGCGGGCTCAGCTCGGCTTCGGACTCGGCGCGGGCGATGCGGTGCGGGTGTTCGACGGCGATCTGCTCGTGGACTCGACCTCGTGGGGCGATGGCCACGCCGCGACCACCTGGGGCCGCTGCCCCGACACCACCGGCGCGTTCGCCGTCACCGCTGCTTCCACGAAGGGCGTCGCGAACGTCTGTGCCGGCGAGGTCGCCGTGGGAACGTGGCCAGGCTCCGCTGAGGTGCGCGTGGTGGACAGCATCCCGACGTTCCTCGAGGACAGCTCTGGTCTCGACGTGCAGGAGACGGCCGACGGGGCGTTCCTCTGGGCGGTCGACAACGGCGAGGGGCGCATCTGGAAGCTCGAAGCGCACGCCGACGGCTCCATCGAGAAGGTCGACGGCTGGGATGCGGGCAAGCGGGTGCGCTTCCAGAAGGATGCAGCGAACCCGGGAGCCGCAGGTCCAGACACCGAAGGCATCACGGTCGACGGAGACGGCTTCGTCTACGTCGCATCCGAGCGAGACAACAGCGCCAAGGGCGTGAACCAGAACGTGGTGCTGAAGGTCGACCCCGATGCCTCGCCCGGCGACCTCGTCGCCCAGCAGGAGTGGGACCTGACCTCGCTGCTGCCTGCGGTCGGGGCGAACCTCGGCATGGAGGCCGTGCAGTGGGTTCCGGACTCCGCGCTCGCCGGAAAGCTCTTCGACGACCGGAAGAGCGCAGCATACGACCCGAAGGACTACGCGGGACACGGGGGCGGGCTGTTCCTCGTCGCGGTCGAGGACAACGGTCATGTGTACGCCTTCGCGCTCGGCTCCGACGGCTCGGCGACGCTGGTCTCGGAGATCGCTCCCGGCCTCGCCGGAGTGATGGCGCTCGACTACGACAGCGTACGCGACAGCCTCTGGGCGGTGTGCGACGACGGGTGTCAGGGGCGCTCGGCCGAGATCACGCTGAACGGCACCGCACAGCCGGGCATCGCGCACTACGCCCGCCCGGCTGGAATGCCCGACATCAACAACGAGGGCTTCGCCACGGCGCCGGCCTCGCTTTCGGTCGACGCGCAGCGGCCGGTCTGGTGGTTCGCCGACGGTTTCGCCTCGGAGGCGCTGCGCACCGGGACGCTCCCCGGTGGTGGCGGCACTCCTGGAGGAGAGATCCCGCCGCTTCCCGGCACGGAGCTCGTCGACGGCAACCGCGGTGGTCTCACCGTCGATCCCGCGGTCGCGACGCGAGGCCAGACGGTCACGATCACCGTCGACGCGAAGGGCGCTGGCACGGACGTCGCGGTATGGATGTACTCCGATCCGACGCGTATCGCGACGGGCGCGCTCGCGGAGGGCGGCACCATCGCGGTGAGGATCCCGGCGGATGCACCGCTCGGGGCACATCGGATCGCGGTGTTCGATGCGAGCGGCGCTCTCCTCGGCTGGGCCGACATCCGGATCTCTGCGGAAGCGGGCGCAGGAGCGGGAGCAGGGGCCGGTGCAGGAGCCGGCGCAGGTGGGCTCGCGGCCACCGGATCCGAGCTTCCCCTCGCGGGTGCAGTCCTGGCGCTGCTGCTGCTCACCGCCGGCGCGGCGACGATGGGACGTCGGCGGCGCGGGGCCTGAGTCGTGAGCGGGGGTGCGATCTGCTCGTGCCCCCGCGCACCCGCGCCATCTTCCTCCAGGGGGTGCGCGCACGACGCCCGACCGACTAGACAGGGTGTGAGCGCGGGGAACCGCATGAGAGGACGTCGATGAGCATCGCATTCCTGCTGACCACGCTGGTGATCGTCGCGACGCCCGGCACCGGCGCCGTCTACTCCATCGCCGAGGGCATCTCCCGTGGGCGCAGAGCGGGCATCATCGCCGCATTCGGCTGCACGCTCGGCGTCATCCCCCACATGATCGCGGCGATCACCGGGCTGGCCGCGATCCTGAACGCCTCCGCCGTGGCATTCGAGACGATCAAGTGGATCGGCATCGCCTATCTGCTCTTCCTCGCCTGGCAGACGCTGCGCGACAAGTCGCTGATCCAGGCCGAAGAGGATCCTGCTCCGCGCTCGTCGTGGCGCGTGATCGGCACGGCGGTGCTCATCAACGTGCTCAACCCGAAGCTCACGATCTTCTTCTTCGCCTTCCTCCCTCAGTTCGTGCCGTCGCAGGCGCCGGACGCCGCCTGGCAGATGGCAGGACTCAGCCTCGTGTTCATGGCTCTCACCTTCGTGGTCTTCGCACTGTACGGCATCTTCGCCGCCACGATGCGCACCCAGGTGCTGGGGCGGCCGAGGGTCGTGACCTGGTTGCGCCGCTCCTTCGCCGCGACCTACGTGCTCCTGGCCGGACGCCTTGCGCTGGAGACCCGGTAGCGTCCCCTGCACGCGCAGTCGCTGCACGCCTCCGGGGAGGCGAGGTTCCGTGCCGTGGTGTCGGTGCCGACGCCTAGACTCGTAGGGCCATGACCGAAGCTCCTCTCATCGTCCCCTCCACAGCTGGTCCTCGCTCGTCGGGAACCCCGGGGCAGGACGATCTCCTCGCCGGCCTCAACCCTCAGCAGCTCGAGGCCGTCACCTATCGCGGCCCGGCGCTGCTGATCGTCGCCGGCGCCGGATCGGGCAAGACCAGCGTGCTCACCCGCCGCATCGCCTCGCTGCTGCGCAGCCGGGAGGCGTGGCCGAGCCAGATCCTCGCGATCACCTTCACGAACAAGGCCGCCGGCGAGATGCGCGAGCGTGTCGAAGGGCTCATCGGCGACGCTGCGCGCGGCATGTGGATCTCGACCTTCCACTCCGCATGCGTGCGCATCCTGCGTCGCGAGGCCCAGCAGTTCGGATTCACCAAGAACTTCACCATCTACGACTCCGGCGACTCGCGCGCGCTCATCAAGCGACTCGTGAAGGAGCACGAGGCCGATGCCTACGGGCTCACCCCCGCCGCGGTGCAGGGTCGCATCTCCAAGCTGAAGAACGAGCTGTCCGATGCCGAGGGCTATGCGCGTCAGGCCAACATGTCGGATCCCGCCGAGCGCGTATTCGTCGAGGTGTTCGCCGACTACCAGCGGCAGCTGCAGAAGGCCAACGCCTTCGACTTCGATGATCTGATCGGCCAGACCGTCTACCTGTTCCGCGCCTTCCCCCAGGTGGCGGACACCTATCGCCGTCGGTTCCGGCACATCCTGGTCGACGAGTACCAGGACACCAACCACGCCCAGTACGCGCTCATCCACGAGCTCACCCGGCCGGTATCGGGCGCGGGTGCGGCATCGGAGCCATATGCCTCGAACGGCATGATGATCTTCGAGCCCGACCCCGAGCCAGCACCGGGCGCCGGTGAGGCCGGGGCGTCGCTCACGGTCGTCGGTGACTCGGACCAGTCGATCTACGCCTTCCGTGGTGCCGACATCCGCAACATCAGCGAGTTCGAACGCGACTTCCCCGGAGCGAAGGTGGTGCTGCTCGAGCAGAACTACCGTTCCACCCAGAACATCCTGTCCGCCGCGAACGCCGTGATCGGCAACAACTTCGACCGCAAGGACAAGAAGCTCTGGAGCGACAAGGGCGACGGTGACGCCATCATCGGCTTCACCGGGTACTCCCAGCACGACGAGGCGCAGTTCGTCGCCGACGAGGTCGAGGCACTCCACCGCAAGGGGATGCCGTACTCGGAGATGGCCGTCTTCTATCGCACGAACTCGCAGTCCCGCGCGCTGGAGGAGATCTTCATCCGCTCCGCTGTGCCGTACAAGATCATGGGCGGCACGAAGTTCTACGAGCGCGCCGAGATCAAGGACGCGCTCGCCTATCTCGTCGCTGTCGCCAACCCCGCCGACGAGATGTCCGTCCGCCGCATCCTCAACAAGCCGCGGCGCGGCATCGGCGATGTCACGGAGACGGCGATCGCCCGCTTCGCAGAGGAACACGGGATCTCGTTCCGAGACGCCCTGTCGCTTCCTGGCCAGCTCGGCGTCGGCCCGAAGATCCAGGCCGCGATCGCGCAGCTCGACGCGGTGCTCGCCGAAGCGACGGCGATCATGCTGCCGGCGACGGGCGAAGTGCCGCCACCCACCTCGGTGGCCGATGGGCTCAGCCTGCTGCTGTCGAAGAGCGGCTACCTCGACGCGCTGCGAGCCAGCCGCGACCCGCAGGACGAGGCACGCGTCGAGAACCTCGACGAATTCGTCGCCGTCACGCGCGACTTCGCCCGGAACAACCCCGAGGGCACCATCACCGACTTCCTGACCGAGGTCGCCCTGGTGTCCGACGCCGACGATCTCGACGACGAATCCGGCTCCGTAT
This sequence comes from Microbacterium sp. JAI119, assembly GCF_013410135.1. Classification (NCBI taxonomy): domain Bacteria; kingdom Bacillati; phylum Actinomycetota; class Actinomycetes; order Micrococcales; family Microbacteriaceae; genus Microbacterium; species Microbacterium sp. JAI119. The sequence goes on along the minus strand of NZ_JACCCK010000002.1, from coordinate 292,720 downwards.
CGCTCATGACGATGCACACCGCCAAGGGCCTGGAGTACGACGCGGTGTTCGTCACCGGCGTGGAGGAAGACCTCATCCCGCACCGCATCTCGGCGGGAGAGCCCGGAGGGCCGCAGGAGGAGCGTCGACTGTTCTACGTGGGGATCACCCGCGCCCGCAAGCGCCTGCACCTGTCCTTGGCGATGACCCGCGCGCAGTTCGGCGAGGTCACGGTCGCGATGCCCAGCCGCTTCCTGCAGGAGATCCCCGCGAACCTGATCGACTGGCGGCAGTCTCCGGGCGACGTCAACTCGCGCGGCGGGATGCAGTCGCGTGCGCTGAACGCCCGTCGTCAGGGCGGTTTCGGCGGATCGGGCTCCGGAGATCGCTTCGCGGTGAAGTCGTTGCCGGGGCGAGACTCCTTGAAGCCGCTGTCGACCGCCATGGACAAGTTCCCCAACAGAGTCACGGCCAAGATGCGCGACAACGGCGACCTCGAACTCGCCGCGGGCGACCGCATCCGTCACGTCGACTTCGGTGAAGGACGGGTGGACGCGGTGACCGGCGAGGGCGCGAAGCGCATCGCTCACGTGCGGTTCGACTCGGCGGGACAGAAGAAGCTCCTCATCAAGGTCGCGCCGATCGAGAAGATCTGACCCCGTCCCGGTGCGCCCGCGTCGGCGGAGCATCGGGAGGGAGCGCCGTGCGGATTGCCGGTTAGGCTGGCTCATATGGCCCTCTTCTCCCGCCGCAAGAAGTCCGGTGACGATGCCGTCGCCCCCACCGCCGAGGCCGTCGAGCCCCGCACAGCGCAGGGGGATGACCATCCCGCCGAGAGTGCGCTCTCCGAAGGCACGGCGTCAGAGAGCGCGACGTCCGACAGCGTGACGTCCGACAGCGTGACGTCGAACAGCGTGACGTCGGACAGCACCGTCGACGAGCAGCCCGCTGCGGCGCCGTCGATCGGGATCTCGGTGCAAGCGTTCCGAGGCGTCGGTGCGGAAGCCGGTCCTGAGGTCGAGCTGCCGTCCTCCGACGCGCCGTCGAACCCGCAGACGCCGCCCGCAGCTCCGGCCGCGCCGCAGACGCCGCCGCGTCCTGCCACCCGGCCCGAGGCGCCCGAGGAGCGGCGCCTGCCCCTCGCGTCCGCGCTGCCGCCGGAGCAGACCGAGACGGTCCCCGGCATGAAGGACAACGTCCTGCTGCGTGAAGCGCTCACCGAGATCGAAGCCGGCGCGACCAACGATCAGCTGCTCGGGGTCATGCGTCAGGCGCTCCAGGGGCACCTGTACATCCGCGTGAACGGCGACGCGCGTGCACAGATCAGCGAGGGCAAGGCCCTTTCGGTCGCGGTCGTCCGAGACAGCGAGGACCGCCAGTACATGCTGGCGTTCAGCTCGGCGGGCGCCGTGCGTGATTCCGTGCAGCTCGAGGCCGACCCCTCGTCGACCTCGGCGGTCGCTCAGCCGGTCACCTCGGTGCTGCAGCAGGTCGTGTCCGGTGACTTCGCCGGCCTCATCGTCGACAACGCCTCGGCTCCGCACCGCGTGGTCTTCCCGACCGAGCTCCTGCAGAAGACTCTCGAGCAGGCCGACGTCGACATGACGGTGAAGAGCATCCTCGCAGCCCCTCGCGAGCAGGACTCGGCCGTCAAGGTCGGGGAGGCACTCGCGACCACGCGGATGTGGGTCGCCGTCAACGACGGTTCCGGCGGCGGCCCCGTCGGCATCGCCGAAGCCCAGACGACGGACGGACGCCGATTCCTGCAGCTCTTCTCGCACCCGCTCGAGGTCATCGCCCTCGGCCGCGGCGACCGACCGCTCCCGTTCGCACCCGAGCAGCTCGCGAAGGTGCTCACCAGTCACGCCGACATAGCCGGGGTGATCGTCGACTCGGCCGGTCCCTCCATCGTCGTCGAACGGGATGCGCTCACGCCGGTCCTGGTCCTCGCCGTCGACCTCGGCGACTGACCCAGATCTGCTGACCTGATCCGGACCCTGCGCGCTGCGGAGCGAGCGGGGTTCCGTCCGTCCTCGCTGCACCCTAGGGTCGGAACATGGCCTCAGAACGCGTGACCCTGACCGTCGCCGACCTCGACGGAGAGCGCGAGGTCGCGCTCTCCAGCCCGAATCGCGTGATATGGCCCGACCTCGGCATCACCAAGGCGGAACTGGCCGAGTACGTGCAGCTGGTCGCCGGCCCTTTCCTGGCCGCCAACGGCAACCGCCCGGTGTCGCTGGAACGGTTCCGTGACGGTATCGGCCCCTCCGGAGGGGCCAGAGCGGAGGGCTTCTTCTCGAAGAACCCGCCCAAGGGGACGCCGGATTTCGTCGATGCCGTGACCGTCACCTACAACAGCGGGCGTCGACACCCGCAGATCGTCCTGAACCGCGCCAGCGCGATCGTCTGGGCGGTCCAGATGAACACGATCGTGTTCCACCCGTGGGCATCGCTCGCCACCGACCCCGACGATCCCGTCGAACTGCGCATCGACCTCGACCCGCAGCCGGGCACCGACTTCGCAGACGCCGTGACAGCCGCCCACACGCTGCGCGAGGTGCTCCGCGAGGCCGGACTCGAGGCCTTCGCCAAGACGAGCGGCAACCGCGGGCTGCACGTGTTCGCGCCGATCGAACCGACTCACGAGTTCCTGGATGTGCGTCACGCGGTGATCGCCGCCGGACGCGAGCTCGAGCGGCGGATGCCCGAGCAGGTCACGACGAACTGGTGGAAGGAGGAGCGGGGCGAGCGCATCTTCGTCGACTTCAACCAGGCCAACCGCGACCGCACGATGGCGGGCGCCTACAGCCCGCGTGCCCTGCCGGGAGCGACCGTCTCGACACCGGTGGCGTGGGAGGAACTCGACGGCCTCGACCCGACGGCGTTCACCGTCCGGAGCATTCCGAAGCGCCTCGATGACATCGGCGATCCGTGGGCGACGCTGCAGGACGGCCCAGGACGCATCGACACGCTGCTGGAGTGGTGGGAGCGCGACAAGGAGAACGGGCTGGGCGAGCTGCCCTTCCCGCCGGAGTTCCCGAAGATGCCCGGCGAGCCCCCGCGGGTGCAGCCGAGCAAGAAGGTCGCGGCGAACTGGGACGACGACGGCACCCCGGCCGAGAAGGGCTGACCCCCGCCGTCGAGTCGGGGATCTCAGCGCACGACGGTTTCAGCTAGCGCTTTTCAGCTCAGGACGTCTGCGAGGTCGTAGCCCGCGACGGTCTCCAGCTGCTCGTAGGTGCACGAGCGGGCATCGCGATCGGGCCGCCAGCGCTCGAACTGCACGGTGTGACGGAAGCGAGCGCCTTCGAGCTGGTCGTATCGCACCTCGAGCACGCGCTCAGGACGCAACCGCACGAACGAGACATCCTTCGATCCGCTGAACCGCGATCGCTCGCCCTCCGCGGTCACGGCTTCGCCCGCCTCATCGCGCTCGACCAGCGGGGCGAGCTCCTCGACGAGTTCTTGCCGACGGGCATCGCTCCACGCCGCCACACCGCCGACCTGGCGAAGGGTCCCGTCCTCGTCGTACAGCCCGACCAGGAGGGAGCCGACGCCCGAGCCGGACTTGTGGACGCGGTAGCCGAGCGCGACCACGTCGGCTGTGCGGGCGTGCTTGATCTTGAAGAGCGTGCGCTTGCCGGGTGCGTAGGGCTGATCGAGCGGTTTCGCCACGACGCCGTCGAGTCCGGCTCCCTCGAACTCGGCCAGCCAGCGCACCGCGGCTTCGCGATCGCGGGTCGCGCGGGTGAGGTGCAGCGGGTGCTCGACGGTCTCCAGGAGCGTCTCGAGGCGCGCTCTTCTGGTCTCGAACGACTCGGTGAGCAGATCGTCCTCGCCGGCGGCGAGCAGATCGAAGGCGATGAACATCGCCGGTGTCTCGACGGCAAGCTTCGCCACGCGCGAGGCGGCGGGATGGATGCGCTGGCTCAGCGCCTCCCAGTCCAGTCGCTGCGATCCGTGCGGACCGGTGGCGACGACGATCTCCCCGTCGAGCAGACACGGTTCAGGCAGCAGCTGGGGGATCGCATCGACCAGTTCGGGGAAGTAGCGGGTCAGCGGTTTGGCGCCCCGCGAGCCGATCTCCACCGTCTCGCCGTCCCACGCGATGAGTCCGCGGAAGCCGTCCCACTTCGGTTCGTACAGCAGCCCACCCGGAGTCTTCGCGGGGTCGGGCACCGCGGGCACCGCTTTGGCGAGCATCGGCGCGGGGATGTCGTAGCGCATGCTCCCATCCTGGCTGCGCGTGATCGGCGAGGGAAGAGGGGCGGTCAGCCGAACAGGTCGGAGAGCGCCGCGAGTTCTCCCGCATCCCGCAGCGCGGTGCGAGCGGCGTGCCAACCGGCCATCCCGTTCACGGACGGACCGGGGGGCGTCGAGGCGGAGGCCAGATACACGCCGTGCATCGGGGTGCGCCACGGGGCGGGGGAGAGCACCGGGCGACGCAGCGCCTGGCGGATGTCGAACACTCCGCCGGAGATGTCGCCGCCGATCTCGGTCGGGTTGATCGCCTCCCGCGACGACGCCGGCACCGCGTGGTGCGCCAGGATCAGGTCGCGGAAACCCGGGGCGTAGCGCTCCACCTGCGCGGTGATGAGCTCTGTGGGGTCGAGGTCGGAGCCCGGAGGGACGTGGATGTAGGCCCAGAACACGGCCTTCCCGGCGGGAGCACGGGAGTCGTCGAGGACAGAGGGCTGCACGGCGAGCACGTAGGGGCGATCGCTCACGTGGCCTGCGGCGACGGCGTTCTCACTCGCCCAGACCTCCGCGCGGGTGCCCCCCAGGTGCACGGTGGGTGCGCCGGCGACGTCGGGGTTCGTCCACGGAACCGGGCCGTCGAGGGCGAAGTCGACCTTCGCGGCACCCGGGCCGTAGCGATAGGAACGGACGGAGCGGGCGTAGCCTGCGGGGACGTCGGGGTGCGTGAGTGCGAGTCGCGGCGAGGTGTTGAGCAGCAGCAGGTCGCCGCGCTGCGGGTCGCCCCAGTCCAGCGTCGCGAGATCGGAGACGGGGGTGCTCACCTCGATGGTGCCGCCGTGGTGTTCGAGGTCGGCGACCATGGCGTCGGCGATGCGCTGCGCACCACCGCGCGGATAGGGCCAGCCTCCCGCGTGACCGAGTGCGGCGAGCAGCAGCCCTGCGGCAGCGCCCGCCAGCGACGGCTGCGGGGAGTTCGCGTGCGCCACCACCCCCGACATCAGTGCGGCGGCCTCCTCCGTGCGGAACGCCGCGGCGGCCAGGGGCGTGCCCTGATCCAGCATCCGCAGGGCGTAGCGCACGGCGGTCACCGGATCGCGCGGGATCCGGAGCAGCTGATTGCCCGTGAAGTCGACGACCCCCTCGATGTGCCGGCTCAGAGGCCGCAGTCGGGACAGCCAGGCTCCGCCGTCGACGCCGAGCTGTGCCGCGGTGCGATCGATATCGCGCCATGCCACCGCCGCACGTCCGTCGTCGAGGGGATGCGCGTAGGACGCCTCCGGCCGGATCCACTCGATCCGCCGATCGAGACCGAACGCCTGGAAGAACGGAGAGGAGAGGGCAGCGGGGTGCACGGCGGAGCATACGTCGTGCTGGAAGCCGGGGAGCGTGGATTCGCGGGTACGGACCCCGCCGCCGATCGTGTCCGCGCCTTCGAGGACGCGCACCGTGTAGCCGGCACGAGCGAGCGACACCGCCGCCGCGAGGCCGTTCGGGCCGGATCCGATGATCGTCGCCTGAGCCATGACGTCAGTTTGGCACGTATACGAGGAGAAAACGGTCGGCCGCACCCCTCGCGGCGTGGGATCCTGGAAGGGATGAAAGAAGTACAGGGCCCGACCCCCGCAGGCACCTCCCGTCCATACCGTTCGCTCCCGGAGGCGCTGCGCGCGCACCGCATCGACCCGTCGAACCACGCGTTCATCACGGCGATCGTCGAGGCCATCGGGATCAGTTCGTTCATCGACCGCGGTCGATACATCGAGGCGATCCGTCGTGGCGAGGGAGCATCCCTCCACATCGGCCGCACCTACACGAACGGCTTCACGGAAGACGAGCGACTCATCGTCGGTTCCGCGCCGTTGCGACTGCAGCCCAGTGAGGGGCGCCCGCCGTACTTCTACGTCAGTCACCCGAGCGAGTTCATCCCGCTGACTCCGCAGCGTGCGGCGAAGCGTGCGACGACTCCTCGCGTCTCCGCCCCCCGCGCGGAGAAGGCGCCGAAGCCCGTCGAGGAGCGCGACTACGGCGTCTGCGACGTGTGCTTCATGGTGAAGACGCCGTCCGGCGGCTGCGGCTGCGACTGAGCGTGAGCGTCGCGCTCGGACCCGAGGCGGATCGACCGGTGATCCGGCTCGCCGACCTGTCCGGAGCCGATGCGCACGAGGTCGGCGCTGCGGTGCGGGCATATCTGCTGCAGACCGAGCGTGAGAAGAGGCAGCAGGAAGGCGGCAGCGCGCCCGATCCCTCCGGAGCACTTCCCGAGCGCTATCGCCGCGAGATCGATGACCCCTCAGCGGCCTACGCGGGTCACCGCGTGCGTGTGGCCCAGCTCGGCGATCGCGTCGTCGGGGTCGTCGTGCTCTCCGTGAGCGACGACGTGGCCGAGATCAAGCGCTTGTGGGCGGTGCCGGAGGTGCGTGGCCGAGGCGTCGGGTCCGCACTGCTCGACGCCGCGCTCCACGACGCGCGCGACCTCGGCGCCGCGCGGGTGCGCCTGTCGGTCTGGGCCTGGCGGGCCGGGCCGGTGCGCCTCTATGAATCGCGAGGCTTCGAACGCGTCCCGTCCTGGGACGAGCGTGCGCGCCTCGTGTGCATGGAGCTGTCTCACACCGCGGGCTGAGACTGTCGGTATCGGCCGGGGGTCATCCCCACGAGCGGCGTGAACTGCTCGATGAACTGGCTCGTCGTCGCCCAGCCGCACGCGGCAGCCGTCCCGGTGACCGAAGCTCCGTCCGCGAGCAGGACGAGTGCGCGGTGCACCCGCAGCTGGAGACGCCATTGCCGATAGCCCATCCCGGTCTCCTGCTGGAACAGGCGGCTCAGCGTCCGTTCGGCCGTACCGGTGCGCATGCCGAGCTCACCCAGCGGCACGGGGCGGGCGAGGTCATGCTCGACGATGCGCGCCGCCCTGCGCAGTCGCGGATCTCGGGGCTCGGGCAGATGCAGCGGCTGCTCCGGCGCCGTCACCGCCTCGTCGACGACGACATGACGCAGATGGTCCAGTGCGCTGGAGCTGCGGGGGCGGTCGGACGTCATCGCGAGCAGCGCCTCCCGCGCAAGAGGCGTGGCGACGAGAACGGCAGGAGCGGAGGGCAGGAGTGCTGCGAGTTCGTCGTCCAGGTGCACGATGCGCATGTCGGTGCGACCGTGCGCACGATGGCGATGCTCGGCGCCGGCGGGCACCCAGGCCATGCGCGTGGAGGGCGCGATCCAGGCTCCGTCGTCGGTGAGCAGGGAGAGCACACCGGAGGCGGCATGCACCAGATGTCCGAGCGGATGAGCATGACGCGGAGATGTCTCGGCGTGCGCGAACCGGTAGGCGCCCTCCAGGGGGAGAGTGGTCAGCGCGTCGAAATCGACCAGGTGCAGGTCGACCATTCGGGATTGGCGGGTATTCGACATCAGACTGCAGTGTACGTGTTTCCTGACGCACGGCGCGGATGCTGGACTCGAAGCATGACCACCATGCAGGAACCGTTCGACACCGCCCCGACCCCACTGACGCCGTCCGTTCGTCGTGGTGGAGTCCTCACCGGGATCTATGTCGGCGTCGGCCTGCTCCTGATCGCGCTGAACCTCCGCATGGGCGTCGCCTCGGTCGGGCCCGTGCTCCCCGCGATGGAGCGGAGCCTCGGGCTCCCGGCAGCCGCGGCAGGACTGCTGACCACGATCCCGGTGTTCGCGTTCGGCGCCTTCGCCTTCCTGACGCCGGCGCTGACGCGCTGGGTGGGCCTGCATCGGCTGCTCGCCCTGACCATGGTCGTCGTGGCGATCGGCATCGGCGTCCGCCTGCTTCCCTCACCCGTGGCGTTGTTCGGCGGCACTGTGCTGGTCGGCGCGGGCATCGCAGTGGCGAACGTGTGCATGCCCGCTGTCATCAAGCAGGACTTCGCCCACCGCGTCGGGCTCATGATGGGGCTGTACTCGACCGCGCTCTTCCTCGGTGCTGCGGCGGCTGCGGCCCTCACGGTGCCCTTCATGACCGCTCTCGACGGTTCCTGGCGTGGTGCCCTCGCGGTCTGGGCGATTCCCGCCGTGCTCGCGCTGGTGGTGTGGCTGCCGTGGGCGTTGCGCGGGGTCCCGGGAGCGCCGGTCCGCTCGCCCGCGACAGGCGCTCCCGCGGATGCGATCGTCGAGCCTCGAGACGAGCCGCGGATGTCGGTTCTGCTGCGTGATCCCGTCGCCTGGGCGGTCACCGGATTCATGGGGTTGCAGAGTCTGAGCTACTACGCAGCCCTGACCTGGATCCCGACCATGCTGCAGGACGCCGGCGTGCCGGTGTCCGAGGCGGGACTGCTGCTGTCTTACTCGAGTCTCCCGGGGATCGCCGCCGCGCTGCTCGTGCCGACGATGCTGCGACACCTGCGGCCGAGCTGGCTTCCCGTCCTGCTCTCCGCACTCCTGTGCGCGGCAGGTCTGATCGGCCTTCTGGTCGCGCCGGGCGGAGCCGCGCCCTGGGTGTGGATGACCCTCCTCGGACTCGGTCAGGGTGCGGCCATCGCGCTGTCGCTGACCTACATCGTGCTGCGTGCCCCCGACGCACAGCACACCGCGCACCTGTCGACCATGGCCCAGGGGATCGGCTACCTGCTGGCAGGGCTCGGCCCGATCGGTCTTGGCGTGCTGCACGCTGCCGTCGGAGGGTGGGGCGTCCCCGTCGTGGCGCTGGTCCTGCTGCTCGGCGTCCAGGCCGTGGCCGGGGCGGCAGCGAGTCGCGAGCGCCACGTGCGCGCGCGGCGCAGGTGAACCGGTCCTCGCGGACGGAGGCTCAGGCGAAGGCGCTCATCCCCGTGATGTCGCGTCCGAGCAGCAGGGCCTGCACGCTCTCGGTGCCCTCGTAGGTGTGGATCGCCTCGATATCGGCCAGGTGCTGCATCACGCCGTTCTCGAGCAGGATGCCGTTGCCGCCGAGCAGGTCACGGGCGGTCGAGGCGATCCGGCGCGCGGCACGCGTGTTGTGGAACTTCGCCAGCGACGCCTGAGTCGGACGCAGCTCGCCGGCCGTCTCGAGGTCGGCCATGCGCCGGCAGTACAGCTGCATGGCTGTGAGGTCTTCGAGCATGTGGGTGAGGCGCTCCTGGACCATCTGGAACTTCGCCAGGGGCTTTCCGAACTGCACGCGCTGGGTCGCGTAGGCCAGCGCCGCTTCGTAGCAGGCGGTCGCGTGCCCCAGTGCCGACCAGGCGACACCGGAGCGGGTGGCGTAGAGCACGGTCGATGCGTCCTTGAAGCTCTTCGTCCCCGGCAGTACGGCATCGAGCGGCACCCGCACGTCGTCGAGCTCGATGTGGGCCTGGTGGATGGCGCGCAGCGAGGCCTTGCCGCGGATCACGGTGCCGGTGTAGCCGGGGGTGTCCTGCTCGACGAGGAAGCACCGGACGGCACCGTGATCGTCGGCGCCCTCGTCGTCGACACGCGCCCAGACGAACGTGACACCGCCGGAGGCGCCGTTGCCGATCCACTTCTTCGTGCCGCGGATGACCCAGCTCTCGCCGTCGCGGCGGGCGACCGTCTCCAGCGATACCGAGTCGGAGCCGTGATCAGGCTCGGTCAGAGCGAACGAACCGAGCACCGAACCGTCGGCGAGGGCCGTCAGCCATCGCTCCTGTTGCGCGGGGGAGCCGAACAGGGCCAGGGTGCGCAACGCGAGTCCGCCCTGCACCGCGAGGATCGTGCCCAGCGAGCCGTCACCGCGGGAGATCTCCATGTTCACGAGGCCTGCGGCGAGGGGCGACAGGCTCGTGAGCGACGGGTGCTGGACCCCGTCGACGACGAGGTCCATCTCGCCCATCCGGCGTGCGGCATCGAGCGGGTACTCGGCACGGTCCCAGGCATCCGCCATCTGCGGGGCGACCTCGTCGACGTAGGCCTTCGCGCGGTCCCACGCCTCCCGGTCGGCGGAGGGGATGTCGGTGAAGACCGCGTAGTAGTCGCTGTCCTGACGTCCGGTGATGTCGTACGACGAGACGCGCTCGCCGGGGAAGGGGGAGGCTGCAGTGCTCATGGGGCTCCTTCGTGGCACCAAGTATCGTACTCCTCGATACTGGGTTCCACGACCGGGACGCGTCAGTCGAGCTGGGACTGCAGCCTGCGGCTCACCTCTGCGATGGGCATGGAGCGGGGGAAGACGGCGACCACCATGTCATCCGGAGCGGACGCGGCCTCATCGGCCGCGACACCGTAGCGCCGCCGCACATCGACCAGCGCCGTCTGGAGCGTAGACAGCGGCACCTTCTTGCGGCCACGCAGCAGCTGGCGCAGCACGTGGTTGTGCACCGCTGTGACCAGAGCGGCGAAGCCGACAGCGTCGAGCGGATCGACGCCGGGAAGCGCGCTGCGCAGGTAGTCGTCGAACAGTCGTTCGTAGCGGAAGACCGTGATGATCTCGCGCTCGCGCAGCACGGGGACCTGGCGCACGATCTGGTAGCGACGCCTGGCGAGTTCCGGGTCGCGGGCGAAGTGCGCGAAGACGGATTCGGAGGCGGCGCACACGGCACCCCATGGATCGTCATGACCCTCGTCGAGGAACTCCCTGAGCTGCTCGAGGAGCACCTCGTGATCCGCGAAGACGACGTCCTCCTTGCCGCCGAACTGACGGAAGAACGTCGAGCGGGAGACCCCGGCGGCCTTCGCGATCTGCTCCACCGAGGTCTGGTCGAACCCCTGGGCGTTGAAGAGTTCGAGCGCGGCGGCGACGACGCCGGTGCGCAGTTCTGCGGATTCGTGCATGGCGAAAGCCTAGACCGGAGCGCGCGGAGACGCCCAGGCATCGCCGTCATACTGAGGAGCGTGAGAGACGACGGGATCCCGGCCGGCTGGTTCGACACGCGGCGACGTGGCACCCGGCGGTGGTGGGACGGGGTGCGGTGGACCGAGCACATCCGGGTGCGGGGGCGGGAGACCACCCTGGCGGACGACGGGGCCTCGGTGCGCCGCCAACTCCTGATGGTCGAGGTCGTGCTGGCCGTCGTCCTCGTGGTCGCGATCCTGGTCGCCTTCGTGGGCGGTCTGCCCGTGGTCGTCGTGCGTCCGCTGATCGTCGCGGTCGGTGCCGCGCTCGTGTTCACGCCGTTCGCGATCAGGCGTCAGCTCCGCTTGGCCGGCATGCCGGTGCGACGAGTCGGCGTTCCCCCGCTGCGTTGAGGGAGGGCGGCCTCGCGGCCGCAGGAGCGCCCAGGCCGAGGTAGTAGGCTGGGGGACTGGTCGATGTCTCGACATCGAGAGAATTACCAGACAGCAGCCCAGTGAAGGAACCACAGTGGATCTGTACGAGTACCAGGCACGAGACGTTTTCGAAAAGTACGGAGTGCCGGTCCTCGCCGGCATCGTCGCGGACACCCCTGAAGAGGTGAGGGCGGCCGCCGAGAAGATCGGTGGAGTGGTCGTCGTCAAGGCTCAGGTGAAGACCGGCGGCCGTGGAAAGGCGGGCGGCGTCAAGGTCGCCAAGACGCCCGACGAGGCGTACGAGGCAGCGAAGGCCATCCTCGGCCTCGACATCAAGGGCCACGTCGTCAAGCGCGTCATGGTCGCGCAGGGTGCGCGTATCGCCGAGGAGTTCTACTTCTCCGTGCTGCTCGACCGTGCCAACCGCTCCTACCTGAGCCTCTGCTCGGTCGAGGGCGGCATGGAGATCGAAGAGCTCGCGGTCGAGCGCCCCGAGGCGCTCGCGCGCGTCGAGGTCAACCCGCTGACGGGCATCGACAAGGAGAAGGCCGTCGAGATCGCTCGTGCGGCCAACTTCCCCGAAGACCTCGTCGACAAGGTGTCCGACGTCTTCGTGAAGCTGTTCGACGTGTACAAGGGTGAGGACGCGACGCTGGTCGAGGTCAACCCGCTCGTGCGTACCGAAGAGGGCGACATCATCGCGCTCGACGGCAAGGTCACGCTCGACGACAACGCCTCCGAGATCCGCCACCCCGAGCACGAGGCGCTCGAGGACAAGGACGCCGCCGACCCGCTCGAGGCCAAGGCCAAGGAGTCGGACCTGAACTACGTGAAGCTCGACGGCGAGGTCGGCATCATCGGCAACGGCGCGGGACTCGTCATGTCGACGCTCGACGTGGTCGCCTACGCCGGCGAGAACCACAACGGCGTGAAGCCCGCCAACTTCCTCGACATCGGTGGTGGAGCCTCGGCTGAGGTCATGGCCGCCGGCCTCGACGTCATCCTCGGCGACCCGCAGGTCAAGAGCGTCTTCGTCAACGTGTTCGGTGGCATCACGGCGTGCGACGCCGTCGCCAACGGCATCAAGGGCGCGCTCGAGACGCTGGGCGCCACGGCCTCCAAGCCGCTCGTCGTGCGTCTGGACGGCAACCGCGTCGACGCGGGTCGCGCGATCCTCGCCGAGTACGCGCACCCGCTTGTCACCCTGGCCGCAACCATGGACGAGGGCGCCGACAAGGCCGCCGAGCTCGCCAACGCCTGATCGCCTGAGACACAAGGAACCAGAGCTATGTCTATCTACCTCAACAAGGACTCCAAGGTCATCGTCCAGGGCATCACCGGCGGCGAGGGCACCAAGCACACCGCGCTGATGCTCAAGGCCGGCACCCAGGTCGTCGGTGGCGTCAACGCCCGCAAAGCCGGTACCACGGTCTCGCACACGGACAAGGACGGCAACGCCGTCGAGCTTCCCGTCTTCGGATCGGTCGCCGAGGCCATGAAGGAGACCGGCGCCGACGTGTCGATCGCCTTCGTCCCCGGCGCCTTCACGAAGGACGCGATGATCGAGGCCATCGACGCCGAGATCCCGCTGCTCGTCGTGATCACCGAGGGCGTGCCCGTCGGCGACTCGGCCGAGGCGTGGGCGTACGCGCAGAGCAAGGGCAACAAGACCCGCATCATCGGACCGAACTGCCCCGGCATCATCACCCCCGGTGAGGCGCTCGTCGGCATCACGCCCGCGAACATCACCGGCAAGGGTCCGATCGGCCTCGTGTCGAAGTCGGGCACCCTGACCTACCAGATGATGTTCGAGCTGCGCGACCTGGGCTTCTCGACCGCCATCGGCATCGGCGGCGACCCGGTCATCGGCACCACGCACATCGACGCGCTCGCCGCGTTCGAGGCCGACCCCGAGACCAAGGCGATCGTGATGATCGGCGAGATCGGCGGCGACGCCGAGGAGCGGGCGGCCGACTACATCAAGGCGAACGTCACCAAGCCCGTCGTCGGCTACGTCGCGGGCTTCACGGCCCCCGAGGGCAAGACCATGGGTCACGCGGGTGCGATCGTCTCCGGTTCCGCCGGTACCGCTCAGGCGAAGAAGGAGGCCCTCGAGGCCGCCGGCGTCAAGGTCGGCAAGACGCCGTCCGAGACGGCGGATCTGATGCGCGCGATCATCGAGTCGCTCTGATCTGAGTTACGCTTGATCTGAAGGCCCCGGGCTCCACCCCGGGGCCTTCTTTCATGCCCGGCCGCTTGACCGGCTGCATGACCCGATGACACCTGCATGACCGAGGGCCCCGTGTGGGTCATGCATCCGTGCGATGCTCATGCATCCGGGCGACGGTGCCGACAGCTGCCTCGAGAGGGGGCGTGATGGTCGTGTGGCATGTGCACGCAGCTCCTCCCGGTCGTCGGGCTTCCACCCTCGCGCGGTCGACGGTGGCCGCGCAAGCACCGCTCAGCTTCGGCTGGCAGCTGTGTCCAGAAGCGCGTCGAGTGCGCGGTGGGCCTGTTGTCGTGCCGCCGCGTCGTCCGGGCGAACGGCGAGCCAGAGGGCGAGTTCGTTCATGGCGCCGGACAGGGCTGCGGTCAGGGCGTCGAGGAGCGCGGGCGGGGCTCCTGCTTCACGCAGTCCCGTCCGCAGCTCGCGCTCCGGCCCCTCCGCGTCGAGGCGGCGCCACTCCTCCCAGCCGAGCACGGAGGGTCCGTCGATGAGGAGTACGCGCGCGGCCGTCCTGCCCGTGATGCCGTCGAGGTAGGCATGGCTCCCCTCGCGGAGTGCGGTCTCCGGGGTGCTGTCCCTCGTCGCGGCCACGATCGCCTCGGCGACGCTCTGCTGTTGGCGGGTGGCGACCGCGGCGAACAGTCCCGGCTTCGATGCGTAGTGGTGGTACACGGCCCCGCGGGTCACTCCGGCGGCGCGTGCGAGGTCATCGACGGAACAGGATGCGTAGCCGTGTTCGGCGAAGTGCGCGGTGGCGGTCTCGAGGATGCGTCGCGCCGTCTCGGCGGCGTCGGCAGCGGATGCTCGCGGCATGGGACTTCCTTTACGTGCGACTTGTATGTATTCTAGCCACCGATGTTACAAACACACTGTATGTAAAGGAGAGTTCATGGAGATCACGAGCTTCTACCCGGTTCTGATGGTCGATGACGTCGCCGCTGCCGCGCAGTTCTATCGTGAGGAACTGGGCTTCGAGACGACGTTCGAGGCGGACTGGTACGTGAGCCTGCGCGTCGAAGGAGGAGAGCTCGCGCTCCTCGACCGGGGTCACGAGACGATCCCCGATGGCTTCCGTGAGCCCGTCCGAGGTCTGCTGCTCAACGTCGAGGTCGTCGACGCGACGGCAGCGCACCGTCGGCTCGTGGGTGAGCACGGGTTGGTCGAGCGCCTCGCGCTTCGGGACGAGACCTTCGGGCAGCGTCACTTCATCGTCGAGGCGCCCGGGGGTGTGCTGATCGACGTGATCGAGCCCATCGCGCCGTCAGCGGAGTTCGCCGAGGCCTATTCCTGAGGCCCTGTCGGATGCATGATCGGCCGACACCTGCATGACCGAGGACCCCGTGTGGGCAATGCATCCGTGCGACGGTCATGCATCCGGGCGACGGTACCGAACAGAAAGAGGGGCGGATGCCGCAGCATCCGCCCCTCGTGTTCTCGCGTCAGATCCCGACGCCGAACAGCGCCTCGATGGGGCCTCTCGCGAAGAAGATCAGGAAGCCGGCGCCGACGACCCACAACAGCGGGCTGATGGTCTTCGCCTTGCCCGAGAACGCGTGGATGAGCACCCAGCTGACGAAGCCCGCCCCGATGCCGTTCGCGATCGAGTAGGTGAGCGGCATGACCGAGACGGTGAGGAACACCGGCAGCAGCACGCGGAAGTCGCTGAAGTCGATGTAGCGGATCTGCGCCATCATCATCGCACCCACGATGATCAGGGCCGCGGCCGCGATCTCGGTCGGGACGATGGAGGTCAGCGGGGTCAGGAACATCGCGATCAGGAACACGACACCCGTGACGACGTTCGCGAGTCCCGTACGGGCTCCCTCGCCGATACCGGCACCCGACTCGATGAAGACGGTGCTGGAGGACGACGAGGTCGCACCACCGGCGATCGCGCCGACGCCCTCGACGACCAGTGCCGACTTGATGCGGGGGAAGTCCCCGTTGTCGTCGGCGAGGTTCGCCTCCTTCGCCAGGCCGGTCATGGTTCCCATGGCGTCGAAGAAGTTCGTGAAGAGCAGCGTGAAGACGATCATCACGATCGCGACCAGGCTGACCTTGCTCAGGTCGAAGCTGAAGTCGACGGCGCCGATCAGGCTGAGGTCCGGGATGCCGATGGGGGAGCCGTTCAGTGCCGGGACCGTGAGGCCCCAGCCGCCGGGGTTGACCACGTTGCCCTCGTCGTCGAAGCCGCGGGCGCCGATGTGCCAGATCGCCTCGACGATGACTGCGAGCACGGTGCCGCCGATGAGGCCGATGAGCATGCCGCCCTTGACCTTGAGGGCGACGAGGATGCCGGTGAGGAGCAGGGTGATCACGAACAGCAGGGTCGGCACGGTCGCGACCGAGCCGTTGACGCCGAGCCCGACCGGAGGGGACGAGGCGCCGGTCGCGGTGACGAAGCCCGAGTTGACGAAGCCGATGAAGGCGATGAACAGGCCGATGCCGACCGTGATGGCGATCTTCAGCTGGAAGGGCACGGCGTCGAAGATCGCCTTCCGCAGCCCGGTGGCCGCGAGCAGCACGATCACGACACCGTTGATCATCACGAGTGCCATCGCCTCGGGCCAGGTCACCTGCCCGACCACGGAGAACGCGACGAAGGCGTTGATGCCGAGTCCTGCGGCGAAACCGAAGGGCAGGCGCGTCACGAGACCGAACAGGATCGTCATGACGCCGGCGGTCAACGCGGTGGCGGCGCCGACGGCGTTGAAGCTGAGCATGTCTCCGGCGACGTCGGGCTTGCCGGAGAGGATGATCGGGTTGAGGATCACGATGTAGGCCATCGTGACGAACGTCACCAGACCTCCTCGGATCTCGGTGCCGATCGTGGATCCGCGCTTGCTGATCTCGAAGAAGCGGTCCAGGGAGTTCTTGGGCTCGGTGGGTGCCGGGGCGGGCGGGGCAGTTGTCATCGGGAAACCTCCGGAGAAACGCTATCGTGTCGCCGACCCCACGCGCGCCCCCGGGGCTTCGTCGGGAACTCGTCGTAGTCTCGAAGCGCTATGCAACGCCTCCTCGTCGCGCTCCTCGCCGCCTTCGACGCCGCCATCGCCGCGGCGGTCGGTCTCGTCGTGCTGCTCGCGCCGTTGACGCTGCTGTGGACTCTCGCCTTCGGGATCAGCGCCGACTGGGGTGCGCTCTGGCCGCTCACCGGCACGCTCTGGGAGTTCGGACACGGGGTGCCGCTGGCGGTGACGATTCCTGACGAGCTTCTGGTCGCCCTCGCGATCCCCGCCCAGGCCGCCTCGTTCGCGGTGTCGATCACCCCGCTGGCATTCCTGCTCTTCACACTGCTGTTCGCCGCGCGCTCCGGAGCCAGAGCCGCCACGGCGGGAACCTGGCTGCTCGGCGTGGTGTCCGGCACCGTGGTGTTCACCGCGATCTCCGCCGGTGTCGCGCTGACGGCGCGGCTGGATGCGGCGCAGACGCCCCTCCTGCTCGCGATCGCCCTTCCCGCGGCGGTCTACTTCGTCGGCGCGCTGTGCGGCGCCGTCCGGATCGCCTGGGAAGAGGGCGACGGCGGCATCCTCGACCGTCTGCACGATCGCATCGACGTCCGCGACGACTGGGCACCGGTCCCCGCCGCCGTCGTTCGAGGCGCGGCCTTCACCCTGATGGGCGTGGTCGGCGCTTCTGCTCTGGCCCTCGCGGTGGTGACGCTGTTCCGGGGAGGT
Organism: Microbacterium sp. JAI119; assembly: GCF_013410135.1. Classification (NCBI taxonomy): domain Bacteria; kingdom Bacillati; phylum Actinomycetota; class Actinomycetes; order Micrococcales; family Microbacteriaceae; genus Microbacterium; species Microbacterium sp. JAI119. The sequence continues at coordinate 275,473 of NZ_JACCCK010000002.1, read as the reverse complement.
GAAGTCGTCGCGCTTTTCCAGGCCTCGCGCGTCGATGCGCTGGGTGCGACGGTGATGACCCTGGCGCAGCTGGTGTACCTGCCGACCCTCATCGTCTGGGTCGCGTCCTGGCTCGCCGGCCCCGGGTTCGCCGTCGGCGTCGGCACCGCGGTGTCGCCTGCGGGCACCCAGCTGGGAGTCGTGCCCGGCATCCCCGTGTTCGGACTGCTGCCCGAGAACAGCTCGATGTGGATGCTGATCGTGGTGCTCGTCCCGATCGCCGCCGGAGCGTTCGCGGGGTGGGCGGTTCGCTCCCGTCTCCTCTGGGAGGGCACTCCGCTGGGAACGGCGCAGCGTGCCGTCATCGCGGTGGGGATCGCGGTCGTCACCGCCGGTATCGCCGGGATCGCCGCCGTGCTGGCGAGCGGGTCGATGGGACCGGGACGGCTGTCGGACGTCGGACCAGCGGCGCTGCCCTTCATGCTCGCCCTGGGCCTCGAGGTGCTCGTCGGCGCCGCGATCCTGCTCCTGTCCCCACGACATCGCGATGAACTGGCGGAGGAGCGCACCGATCGGTGGATAGCCGAGATGTCCGAGCTCGATCCGAGCGCAGCGTCCGTGGTCCCGGTGCCTGGCATCCCCTTGCCCCACACGCAGGCCTTCGATGACACGGCTCCGCTGGATGATGTCCGCGGTTTCACGCCGCCGAGGGACGACCGCGACTGACGGCTCCCGGTGTGCGTGCGACGCAGGCGGAACGAGCTTCGGCGCCCCGGTAGACTGGGCGCGTGCTCACGGTCGCCGTTCTCATCTCGGGCACCGGCTCGAATCTTCGCGCCCTCCTCGAGGCCGCTCGTCATCCCGATTTTCCCGCCAGGGTGATCGTGGTCGGCGCCGATCGCGAAGCCGAGGGGCTCGCCCATGCCGAGGAGTTCGGCGTCCCCAGTTTCACGGTGCCGTGGCATGAGCACGAGAGTCGCGAGGCGTGGGGTGCGGAACTCGCCGGCCAGCTCGCCGTCTGGAAGCCGGACCTCGTCGTGCTCAGCGGGCTCATGCGCCTGCTTCCGCCGTCGCTCGTCGCACAGTACTCGCCTCGCCTCATCAACACGCACCCGGCGTTCCTGCCCGAGTTCCCCGGCGCCCACGGCGTCCGCGACGCGCTCGCGGCCGGCGTCGCCGAGACCGGGGCCAGCGTGATCGTCGTCGATGACGGCGTCGACACCGGTCCGATCCTCGCCCAGGAGCGCGTCCCCATCCTCGACGGCGACACCGAGCACAGCCTGCACGAGCGCATCAAGCCCGTCGAGCGCCGACTGCTCATCGACGTGGTCCGCAGAATCGCCACTGGCGACCTCGTCCTCAGCTCTTCCTCCTGACCCCCACCCGACGCCCCGCACGAAGGAGCCCATCATGGCCGGCCCCCGCCACGACCCCACGCTCTACCGCGATCGCGACACCGTGCCGATCAGGCGCGCGCTCGTCTCGGTGAGCGACAAGACCGACCTGCTCCTGCTGGCTGCGGCTCTGGCTGAGGCGGGTATCGAGATCGTCTCGACGGGTTCGACGGCGTCGACCATCCGCGAGGCGGGATTCGAGGTCACCGACGTCGCCGCCGTGACCGGCGTCGCAGAGATGCTCGACGGTCGCGTCAAGACGCTGCACCCGAACATCCACGGCGGCCTGCTCGCCGATCTGCGTCTCGAGGACCACGAGCGCCAGCTCGCCGACCTCGACATCACTCCCTTCGAGCTCGTGGTCGTGAACCTCTACCCGTTCATCGAGACCGTCGCCTCCGGCGCGGTCGGTGACGACGTGGTCGAGCAGATCGACATCGGCGGCCCCGCGATGGTACGCGCCGCGGCCAAGAACCACGCGAACGTGGCGATCGTCGTCTCGCCGCAGTCGTACCCCGGCATCATCGCGGCGATCGGCGAGGGCGGCACCTCGTTGACGCAGCGTCGTGAGCTCGCCGCCCGAGCATTCGCGCACACAGCGGCGTACGACACCGCGGTCGCCTCGTGGTTCGCCGAGGGGACGCTGCAGGATGACGGCGATCTGCCGACGCATCTCACGATCCAGGCTGAGCGGCTCGCGACGCTCCGCTACGGCGAGAACTCGCACCAGCGCGGCGCGATCTACACGCGCGCCGGTGGACACGGCATCGCCCAGGCCACGCAGCTGCAGGGCAAGGAGATGTCGTACAACAACTACGTCGACGCCGATGCCGCCCTGCGCGCGGCATACGACATGGTCAAGCCGGCTGTCGCCATCATCAAGCACGCCAACCCGTGCGGTATCGCGACCACGGCGCCGAACGCGCTCGACCCGATCGCCAGCGCCCACCTGCGTGCGCATGAGTGCGACCCCGTCTCGGCATACGGTGGTGTGATCGCGGCCAACGGCACAGTCACGCTGAAGATGGCCGAGAACCTCAAGGACATCTTCACCGAGGTCATCGTCGCGCCGTCGTTCGAGCCCGCGGCGCTCGAGGTGTTCAAGGCGAAGAAGAACCTGCGCCTGCTGCAGCTGCCCGAGGACTGGCAGCAGGAGCGCATGGACGTGCGTCTCGTCTCCGGTGGGCTGCTGCTGCAGGATGCCGACCGGTTCCCCGACGACATCGTCTCCGTCGCGAAGAACTGGGAGCTGGTCTCGGGTGAGCGTCCGACCGACGAGGAGATGGAGAACCTCATCTTCGCGTGGAAGGCCTGCCGAGCGGTCAAGTCGAACGCGATCGTGCTCGCGAAGGACAACGCCACGGTGGGCGTGGGCATGGGCCAGGTCAACCGCGTCGACTCCTGCCGCCTCGCGGTCGAGCGTGCAGGGGACCGGGCGGCCGGATCCGTCGCTTCCTCCGACGCGTTCTTCCCCTTCGCCGACGGCGCTCAGGTGCTGATCGATGCCGGCGTCACGGCGATCGTGCAGCCGGGCGGTTCCGTGCGCGACGAGGAGGTCGTGGACGCGGCGCGCAAGTCCGGCGTCACGATGTTCTTCACCGGTGAGCGCCACTTCTTCCACTGAACGCGCGCCTGCGCATACCTCGAGACCCACTCTCCACGCCGAGACCCACACGCGCCCACTGCGGCGGCGATGGGTGTCGGCGAGGCGGGTGGGTCTCGGCGTTCGTGCCCGGACAGTCATGTCCGATTTCCGCCAGTCGTTGTCGGTGGGGCGTGACACAGTGGAGGCATGAGCTTCCCCGTGACGGACTTCGACGAGCGTTACCGTGCGATCAGCGCGCGCGACACCCGCTTCGACGGGCAGTTCGTGACGGCCGTCCGTTCGACCGGGATCTACTGCCGTCCGAGCTGCCCCGCGCGCACGCCCAAACCCCAGAACGTGACGTTCTATCCGACCAGCGCCGCAGCGCACGAGGCCGGGTATCGCGCCTGCAAGCGCTGCCTGCCCGAGGCCGCTCCCGGCTCGCCGGCGTGGGATATCCGCGGCGACACCGCCGCGCGAGCGATGCGGTTGATCTCCGACGGCGTCGTGGAACGGGAGGGCGTGCCGGGCCTGGCCGCGCGACTGGGCTATTCCGGTCGGCACCTCACGAGGCTGCTGACCACCGAACTCGGCGCCGGGCCGCTCGCACTGGCGCGGGCACACAGGGCGCACACCGCGCGCATGCTCCTCGTCGGCACCGACATGCCCATCTCGGATGTCGCGTTCTCCGCCGGGTTCGCAAGCATCCGACAGTGCAACGACACGATCCGCGAGGTCTTCGGCCTCACGCCGGGGGAGCTCAGGGCGCGGCGACGGCTTCCGGCGTCCGCGGCTCCCGGCTCGATCGACCTCGTGCTGCCCTATCGCGGTCCACTCGACGCGAGCGGCGTCTTCGCCTGGATGGCGGCGCGTGCGATCCCCGGCGTCGAAGAGACCATGGCGACGTCCTTCTCGCGTCACCTCCGCATGGCCGGTGGTCCCGCCTGGTTCGAGGTGCGTCAGGAGGAGGGTGAGCGCCTGCACCTGCGGGCACGCGTCGCGCGGCTGGGGGACCTGGCACCGCTGGTCTCGACCGTGCGACGCATCTTCGACCTCGATGCCGACCCGCTGGCGATCGACGAGGCGCTCTCGGAACACGACGAGATCGCGCCGCTCGTCGCGCGCACCCCCGGCATCCGCGTGCCGGGGTCGGCTGATCCGCATGAGATGCTCATCCGCGCCATGGTGGGGCAGCAGATCACCGTGGTCGCCGCCAGAACCGCGCTCACGGCACTCACCGAGGCGCTGGGGGAGCGCACCGAGAACGGACTGCTCTTCCCGACGATGACGGCGATCGCCGCCCATGGAGCCGAGGTGCTGCGAGGGCCGGCCGCCCGTATCCGCGCGATCACCGGCGCTGCGGCCGCTCTCGCCGACGGATCCCTGACGCTCACGGTCGGAGATGACGGCGTCGACCAGCGTGCTGCCCTGCTCGCGATGCCCGGCATCGGACCCTGGACAGCCGACTACGTGCGCATGCGTGTGCTCGGCGATCCGGATGTGCTGCTCCCGGGAGACGTCGCGCTGCGCGCCGGCGCGGCGGCCTCCGGCCTGCCGGGCGAGCCACGGGCGCTCACCGACTGGGCCCTGCGCGCGGCACCATGGCGCAGCTATCTGAGCGCGCATCTATGGCGCGCCGCTCCGGTGCGCCCCGTCGGGCCGCGGCGGGTCCCCGCAGCGCACCGTCCCACCGACATCACGACGAAGGAGAACTCATGACCGCCCTCATCCAGACCATCGAGACGCCGGACGGCGCCTTCACGATCCTCGCCGACGACCATCAGCGCGTGCTGGCCTCGGGCTGGACGTCCGACGTCGAGGCGATCCTCGGGCGGCTGTCGGCGGCGAACCGTCCGGAGGCGCTGCGCGATGGTGCGACGGACGCCGCGGACGCGGTGGTCGCCTATTACGCGGGCGACCTCTCGGCCATCGACGATGTCGCCGTGAAGCAGACCGGCACCGCACTCCAGCTCGCCGGCTGGTCGGCGCTCCGGGAGATCGAGCCGGGCGGGCCGCTGACCTACACCGGTTTCGCCTCACGCCTGGACAACCCCCGGGCCGTTCGGGCTGCGGCGTCCATCTGCGCCCGCAACGCCCCGGCGCTCTTCGTGCCCTGCCACCGGGTGCTGCGCACCGACGGGAGCCTCGGCGGTTTCGCGTGGGGCGTCGATGTCAAGGAGAGTCTGCTGGCCCGCGAGAGTGCCGCGGCGTGAGCCAGGAGCACCAGATCCGGCACCGGTGATGGTGCGCTACGACGAACCGTCCGTTCCGACGCGGCCATAGGCTCGAGCCGTGACCGCCATCGATGCCCTCGATCTCCACCGCCGCGCCGTCGTCGCCGATGCCCACAACGATCTGCTCTGCTCGGTGACGAGTCGTCCGCCCGCCGAGTGGTCGGACTACTTCCGGGCCCAGTGGCTGCCGCAGCTGCGCACGGGTGGTGTCGACCTGCAGGTCCTGCCCGTGTTCGTCGATGACATCTACCGGCCGGAGGGCGCGCTGCGTCGTACGTTCCGCATGATCGAAGCCGCGCACCGGGTGGCGGAAGGAAACGCGGATGCGGTGGGGCTCTGCCTCGACGGGGACGACATCGACAGGGTGATCGGTGAGGGGCGCATCGCGTTGGTGCTCGCTCTCGAGGGCATGCCCGGCATCGCCGACGATGTCGAGCTCCTCGAGACGGTGCATCGGCTCGGAGTGCGCGTCGGCTCGGTCGCCCACTTCGGTCGCAGCGCCTTCGCGGACGGAAGCGGAGAAGACGCCGCGGGCAGCCGGCTGACGCGCACGGGCGTCCAGGCGCTGGCCGAGATGGAGCGCATCGGCATGATCTTCGATGTCAGCCACCTCGGAGCGGGCGGCGTCGACCACGTGCTCGAGCTCGCCACGCGACCCGTCATGGCAACGCATTCGTCCGCCCGCGCCCTGTTCGATCACCACCGCAACCTCACCGATGCGCAGATCGCCGGAGTCGCGGAGACGGGGGGAGTCGTGTGCGTCAACTTCTTCGCCCCGTATCTGCATGCGAGCGACTACACGATCGACACCCTGATCGACCACTTCGAGCGGGTGGTGTCCGTCGCCGGGGTGGACCACGTCGGGATGGGACCAGACTTCGTCCGCGAGGTGCTCGCAGACACCACGGCCCCGTGCTGCGTGCAGACGACGATCGAGGGCGTCCCCGCCGATCGGTACCTTCCCGGGCTCGAGGGTCCGGAAGGGCTTCCGCTCGTCACCGAGGCTCTGCTGCGTCGCGGCTGGCGCGAAGCCGTTGTCCTGGCCGTGCTGGGCGGCAACCTGCAGCGCTTTCTCCGAACCGGGCTCGCTGTCCAGGGGTGAGCCACCCGAGCCACCTCGCCGCGGTCGCCGGGAAAGAGCAGGGCGAATCGGGAATGACTCTTGCTTTCAGCTGGTTCACAGCAATAGGCTGGTGGGCTGTCGCGCCAACCGGACGACATCGCCGAGCCCCTGAGGAGGACACCATGTTCACGATCGCCACCGCGCGGATCGCAGCTCTCGGCTCGACCCCGGCGCGTCCGCTCTCCTAGAGCCACCCCGCCCCTTCTCCGTCGGATGCCGGACCCTGTGGGTCCGCTCTCGCATCCGTCCCCTTCCGCAACCGCTGTCCATACGAAACTCGTCTGAGAGACATGTCCTCCTCGCCTTCCGCGCAGAATCCCTCGCCTTCATCGACCCTTTCCACTCCGGCCGCACTGTGGCGCCTGAAGCCCTTCGTGAAGCCGGTAATCTGGCGGCTCGCCGGCGGTGCCGCCAGCGCGCTCATCGCCGCCGTCATCGCCCTGATGATCCCGATCGTCCTCGAGCAGATCATCAGCGGACCCGTCCGTTCGGGTGAGATCAGCGCCATCATCTGGGGTGCTGTCGCCGTGTTCGCGCTCGCCCTGGGCGAGGCCCTCATGGTATGGCTGCGACGTCAGTTCGTGCTCAACCCGGCCACGCAGGTCGAGTACAAGATGCGCACGGAGCTCTACTCGCGCCTGCAGACCCTCCCGGTGTCCTTCCACGACCGGTGGGGCTCAGGACAGCTGCTCAGCCGCATGATGCAGGACATCGGCCTCATCCGCCGCTGGCTCGCGTTCGGCCTCGTGCTGCTGGTCGTCAACATCCTCACGATCATCATCGGCTCCGTGCTGCTGTTCCGGTGGCACTGGCTGCTGGGCACGATCTTCCTGGTCACGGCGATCCCGCTGTGGATCCGCGGCTACCTGTTCGAGAAGCGCTACGGCGCCCTCACCCGCCGCAGCCAGGATCAGGCCGGTGACCTCGCGACCAGCGTCGAGGAGAGCGTGCACGGGATCCGCGTGCTGAAGGCGTTCGGGCGCGGCAAGCACGCCCTGAGCCGCTTCAGCAGGCAGGCCGAGACGCTGCGCGAGACCGAGATGAGCAAGGCCGGTGCGATCGCGTCGATCTGGTTCTGGCTCGACCTCATGCCGCAGATCGCGTTCGGCCTCAGCCTGATGTCCGGCATCTGGCTGATCTCCGTCGGGCAGATCGGCGAGGCGCAACTGTTCGCCTTCTTCGCGATGGCCGTCGTGCTGCGCTGGCCCATCGAGTCGATCGGCTTCCTGTTCTCGTTCATGCTCGATGCGCGCACGGCGACCGACCGAGTGTTCGACATCTTCTCGGAGACCAACACCATCACCGACCCCGAGCACCCGGTGCACATCGAGAACCCGCGCGGAGAGCTCACGTTCGAGAACGCGCACTTCCGCTATCAGGACGCCGGCGCGCACGAACGCGACCTGCTCGACGGCATCGACCTGGTGCTGCGACCAGGGGAGACCATGGCGCTGGTCGGTCTCACCGGCAGCGGCAAGACCACCCTCACCACGCTGCCCACGCGTCTGTACGACGTGACGGGAGGCAGGGTCACCCTCGACGGCGTCGACGTGCGCGACCTGCCGCTGTCAGAGCTCCGTCGGCACATCGCCATGGCGTTCGAAGACGCGACGCTGTTCTCGGCGACGGTCCGGGAGAACGTGCTGCTCGGTCGTGCCGAGCTCGACGTGCACGGCGAAGAGGGCGAGCGTGTGCTGCGCGAAGCTCTCGACGTCGCTCAGGCCTCGTTCGTGGATTCCCTGCCAGACGGCGTCGAGACGGTGATCGGCGAAGAGGGGCTCAGCCTCTCCGGCGGTCAGCGCCAGCGGCTCGCCCTCGCCCGTGCGGTGGCGGCGAATCCGAAGGTGCTCGTGCTCGACGACCCGCTGTCGGCGCTCGACGTCGACACCGAGGCCCTCGTGGAGGAGGCGCTGCGGCACGTGCTCGCCGACACCACCGCCCTGATCGTGGCGCACCGCCCTTCGACCGTCGCGCTCGCCGATCGCGTCGCCCTGCTCGAGGCCGGTCGCGTGACGGCGGTGGGCACGCACTCCGAGCTGCTGAAGACCAGTCGGCACTACCGTCATGTCATCTCCAGCCTCGAGGCGGAGGAGGCGGCGCGCACCGGGACGATCCCGGTGATCCGCGATGAGCAGTCCGAGATCGATGAAGAGGTCCGTGCGGGCCTCGGGATGCAGGCCGCCGACGAAGACCCCATCACCGAGAAGGAGGTGCAGCGATGAGCTCCGCCATCACCGGAACCAGGAACGAGGATCGTTCCGAGTACACCCGCGAGGAGAGCAGGGAGATCCGTCGTCGATCCCTCCGACTGCTCGGATCCCTGGTCAGCCCCTTGAAGCCGAGGATCGTGCTCGCCGCCGCGGTGCTGGTCGTGTCGACCGCGCTCCAGGTCGCCGGCCCCATCCTCATCAGCCTGGGCCTCGACCGAGCGCTGCCTGCGGTGATCGAGCGTGCCGACTGGATGCCGACGTTCATGATCGGAGGCATCTACCTGCTGGCCGGTGCCCTCGCTGCGGTGCTGATCGCCTGGTACGTGATCATCGCGGCCAAGCTCACGCAGGCGGTGCTGCTGGACCTGCGCAAGCGCATCTTCCTGCACACCCAGCGCCTGAGCCTGGAGTTCCACGAGTCGTACACGTCGGGGCGCATCATCTCCCGTCAGACCAGCGACCTCGACTCGATCAAGGAGCTGCTCGACGGTGGCCTGAACGAACTCGTCTCCGGCGTGCTCTTCGGGCTGTTCACCTTCATCGCGCTGTGCTTCTGGGACTGGCAGTCGGGCCTGATCCTGGCGATCGGCGGAGTGCCGCTGTTCTACCTGATGCGCTGGTTCTACTCGCGCTCGCAGCTCGTCTACCGCGAGTCGCGCGTGATCAGTGCGAAGGTGATCGTGCAGTTCGTCGAGACGATGACCGGCATCCGCGCCGTCAAGGCGTTCCGCAAGGAGCCGCGCAACGACAAGGCGTTCCAGGAGATCGCTGGCGACTACCGCGACGTCAACCGTCGCTCGATGCTGCTGTTCGGCACGTTCGAGCCCGGCCTGATGGGCGTCGCGGCCCTCGTGCTCGGCATCGTCGTGCTGTGGGGAGGCATCCGCGTCTCCGAGGGTGCGCTGACCGTGGGTGTGCTGCTGTCGGCAGTGCTCTACGTCCGCAACTTCTTCGCGCCGATGCAGGAGATCGCGATGTTCCTGAACTCCTATCAGTCGGCCACGGCCGCGCTGGAGAAGGTCTCGGGCGTGCTCGAGGAGGTGCCGACGGTTCCCGACCCCGAGAACCCCGTCGACCTGTGGGAGTCCCGTGGGCATGTCGAGTTCGACGAGGTGACCTTCGGATACAACGGAGAGAAGACGATCCTCCCGAACTTCTCCCTCGACATCCCGGCGGGGCAGACGATCGCCCTCGTCGGAACGACCGGCGCCGGGAAGTCGACGCTCGCCAAGCTCATCTCGCGCTTCTATGACCCCTCCCAAGGGCGGGTCACGCTCGACGGCGTCGATCTGCGGTCGCTGCACCCGAAGGACCTCCGCCGCGCGATCGTCATGGTCACGCAGGAGGCCTACCTGTTCAGCGGCACCGTCGCCGACAACATCGCGCTCGGCAAGCCGGATGCGACGCTCGACGAGATCAAGGCCGCGGCACGGGCCGTGGGCGCCGACGGGTTCATCTCGTCGCTGCCCGACGGATACGGCACCGATGTGAACAAGCGCGGTGGTCGGGTGTCGGCGGGGCAGCGTCAGCTCATCTCGTTCGCCCGGGCTTTCCTCGCCGACCCCGCGGTGCTGATCCTCGACGAGGCGACGGCTTCGCTGGACATCCCATCCGAGCGCTTGATCCAGGATGCGTTGCAGACCCTCCTCAAGGACCGCACGGCGATCATCATCGCGCACCGCCTGTCGACGGTCGCGATCGCCGACAGGGTGCTGGTGATGGAGCACGGCCGCATCATCGAGGACGACACTCCCGCTGCCCTGATCGGCGGTACCGGCAAGTTCGCGCAGCTGCATGCGGCCTGGCAGGAGACTCTCGTCTGATCTGCCTCTTCCGGTCGCGATATGACAGCCGTCTGGTGCAGGTGAGCTGTCATATCGCGACCGGAAGTCGTGTGCGTCTGGGTAGCATCGAGGTATGGACCCCCTGCTGCTCGTCGCCGAGTGGTGGTGGATCGCGCCGACGGCAGTCGCCGCGGGAACGGTGGGTGTGATGGGAATGCGACGTCGCAACAGCACGGTGAGCGGACGCAGGCTCGCGGTCGATGCCGCCCGCCACGATCTGAGAGAGGCGCAGCTGGTCGCCGCCGAGCGGCGCACCGCGTGGAAGATCGCGCGCGCCGACCTGGCTCGCGTCACGGCGGAGCGGGCGGCCCAGCGAGCGACGCCCGAACAGGTGGCAGGGGCTCGGCGGATGCTGAAGGAGCGGGAGCGCGATGCGAAGGCCGCGTCGGCCGATGTGCGCGCGCGCCAGGTGCGGCTGAACGCGGCTCGCGCCGCCGTGCCTTCCGCGGCGGAGCCGCGCCCGATCGAGCGACTCCACGCCGCGCATGACGCGGTGACGGCACGCTGGATGCGTTACGAGACCGACCCCGCTCTGCAGATCTCCTATCCGGCGATGACCGACGTGAAGTCCGCGGAGACGGCCGCATACTTCCGTGCCGCCGGACACGCGACGGAGATGCGCCGCGCGGCCTCCGGACGCATCACCCCGGCTGAGTTCGCCGCCTATCGTGACGCTGTCGCCGAGCTCGAGCGGGCGTTCGAAGCCGCCGAACACGCCGCGAAGGTGCACGCGGGGGAGGCGCCGGCGACGCCGGCGTGGCAGGATGCCGCTCAAGACATGCTGAACCGTTCCGCCGAGGCCATCGATCGCGCTGCCGGAGCGGCCGCGGCCGCTCTCTCATCGTGGACGAGCCGGCGGAAACCCGGGGGCACCCCCGACGACCGTTCCTGAGAACCCGCCAGGGCTGTGAGAGCGCTCCCCCGAAGGGGAGTGAAGGGCGACGAGGTCTCGATGGGGGAGGGGATTCGAGACCCCGCCGCCCGGTCTAGGACGTGACCCGGATCTCGGCGATGACCTCGCCGTAGGCCGTCTCCCCGACGGGGGTGAAGCCGACGCGACGGAAGAAGGCCTCCGGGCCGTCCTCGCCGGCTTCGTAGATCACGTTGACGTGGTCGACTCCGCGTTCACGCGCCTCGTCGATGAGCGCCTCGACGGCGAAGCGGCCGACGCCGCGACCCTGGTCGTCCGCGTCGACGTTGATGCGCCACAGCACGGAGCGGAAGTGCTCCTCCGGGGCCTCGTCGTCGAAGTTGGCGCTGACGAAGCCGACGACCTCGTTGCGGTCCAGGATCACCCGCTGCCAGGAGGTCTGCGGGTTGATGACGGTCGCGGCGATCCCGTAAGAGACCGGAGCGAGGAACTGCTCCTGTCCGGGCTTGAGCGACAGGTTGTTCACGGCGACGATCGTCGCAGCGGAGAGTTCGACCATGCGCAGTTCGGACATGGACCCAGGCTAACCCCTCCGGAGAGGCGGGACACGTTTCCGACGAAGATTTCGCCCCTCTGTGGCCGTTCGTCGACATGGGGTGGTCGGCGGTCGCAGGCGCGGACCACAGGGCCAGACCGGCTCAGGTATCTTGGTATCGAGACAAATTTCCCCGCGAACGGAGTACCTCCCGGTGACCGACGACGCCATCATCTACACGTACACAGACGAGGCACCGGCGCTCGCCACCGCCTCGTTCCTCCCGATCATCCAGGCATACACCGGCCAGGCCGGCATCGAGGTCGAGACGCGCGACATCTCGCTAGCCGGACGCATCCTCGCCGCCTTCCCGCAGAAGCTCACTCCCGAGCAGCAGGTGGGTGACGCTCTCGCCGAGCTCGGTGGCCTCGCCACCCTCCCCGAGGCCAACATCATCAAGCTGCCGAACATCTCGGCGTCCATCCCGCAGCTGAAGGGTGCGATCGCCGAGCTGCAGAAGCAGGGCTTCGACATCCCCGACTTCCCGGACGAGCCGACCTCCCTGGAGGAGAAGGACGTCCGCGCCCGCTACGACCGCATCAAGGGCTCCGCAGTGAACCCCGTGCTGCGCGAGGGCAACAGCGACCGTCGCGCACCGCTCGCGGTGAAGAACTACGCCAAGAAGCACCCGCACCGCAACAAGCCTTTCGCGGACGGCTCGAAAACCCGCGTCGCGACCTTGGGCCACGACGACTTCAAGCACAACGAGTGCTCGTGGGTCGCGGCCCACGACGACGTCCTCTCGTTCCGTCACACGGCGCAGGACGGCACCGTCACGATCCTCAAGGAGGGCCTCAAGGTCCTCCCGCGTGAGATCATCGACGCCACGTTCCTCTCCGCGAAGGAGCTGGACGCGTTCCTCGCGGAGACGCTCGAGGCGGCCAAGGCCGACGACGTGCTCTACTCCGTGCACCTCAAGGCCACGATGATGAAGGTCAGCGACCCGATCATCTTCGGTCACGTCGTGAAGGCGTTCTTCAAGAACGTCTTCGACCAGTACGGCACGCAGCTCGCCGAAGCCGGACTCAGCGCGAACGACGGCCTCGGCTCGATCCTTGCAGGCCTGTCGAATGTCGCCGGTGGCGAGGAGATCGCTGCGGCGTTCGACAAGGCCATCGCCGAGGGGCCGCGCCTGTCGTACGTGAACTCCGACAAGGGGATCACCAACCTCCACGTGCCCAGCGATGTCATCGTCGACGCGTCGATGCCCGCCCTCGTCCGCAACGGTGGGAAGCTCTGGGGCAAGGACGGCGAGGAGGCCGACACGATCGCGGTCATCCCGGACTCGTCCTACGCGAGCGTCTACCAGGCCGTCATCGACGATGTGATCGCGAACGGCCCGCTCGACCCCGCCACGATCGGTACCGTCCCGAACGTGGGTCTCATGGCGCAGGCGGCCGAGGAATACGGCAGCCACGACAAGACCTTCGAGATCGCGGCGGACGGCATCGTCCAGGTGCTCGACAGCGAGGGCACCGTGCTCATCGAGCACGAGGTCGGCAAGGGCGACATCTGGCGCGCGACGCAGACCAAGCACATCCCCGTCATGGACTGGGTCAAGCTCGCCGTGACGCGTGCACGCGCGACCGGCGACCCCGCCGTGTTCTGGCTGGACGCGAACCGCTCGCACGACGCCCAGATCATCGCGAAGGTGCACCAGGGCCTCGCCACGCTCGACACCAAGGGCCTGACGATCACGATCCTCGCGCCGGAAGAGGCCACGCGGTACACGCTCGCCCGCATGCGTCACGGGCTCGACACCATCTCGGTGACCGGCAACGTGCTGCGTGACTACCTGACCGACCTGTTCCCGATCCTCGAGGTCGGCACGAGCGCCAAGATGCTCTCGATCGTGCCGCTGCTCGCCGGTGGTGGGCTGTTCGAGACGGGTGCCGGTGGTTCCGCTCCCAAGCACGTGCAGCAGCTGGTCGAGCAGAACTACTTGCGCTGGGACTCGCTGGGTGAGTTCTTCGCGCTGGCGGCTTCGCTCGAGCACTTCGCCGACCGCACGGGCAACGACAAGGCCCGCGTGCTTGCGGAGACGCTGGACGCCGCGACCGGAACCTTCCTCGAGGAGGACCGCTCGCCCGGTCGTGCGCTCGGCACGATCGACAACCGCGGCAGCCACTTCTACCTCGGCCTGTACTGGGCGAAGGAGCTGGCAGCGCAGACGAAGGATGCCGAGCTCGCTGCGGCCTTCGCGCCGATCGCCGAGAAGCTCGCCGCGAACGAGGAGGCCATCGTCTCCGAGCTCAACGCCGTGCAGGGACAGCCCGCGGAGATCGGCGGGTACTACCGTCCGGACGAGAAGCTGGTCGAGGCCGTCATGCGTCCGTCCACGACGCTGAACACGATCGTCGACGCCCTGCGCTGAGACGAGCGAAGGGGGCGGATGCTTCGGCATCCGCCCCCTTCTTCGTGTTCGGCCCGTCTGCCCGAGCGAGCGCGGAGCGCTTCGTCAGTAGTGGACGGAGACCTCGAGCCCCTTGGGGGACCAGTCGTAGACGTACTTGGCGAGGTCGATCGGCAGGTTGACGCAACCGTGGCTCATGCGCTGGCCGAAGTTGTTGTGCCAGTACGTGCCGTGGAAGCCGATGTTCGGAGCGAACCAGGTGATCCAGGGCACGTCCTTCGTGCAGTACGGGGCGCCCTCGTAGCAGCCCATGTCCTGGATACGCGTGTGCGCGAACACCTTGAAGTTGCCGGTGGGCGTCAGAGTCCCTGGCAGGCCGGTGGACACGGCCCACGAGTTCACGACAGCGCCGTTCTCGTAGAGGACGGCCCGCTGCGAACTGAGGTTGATGTCGATGCGGCGGAACAGGTTCACCGTCTCGAAGGGCGTCTCGGTGACCGAGAGCGCGAAGGCTCCGTTTCCGGCTGCCAGCTGCTCGGCGAACTGGTCCGCGATGCCTGACGTGTCTCCCAGCGCTCGACCGGTGGCACCCTCCTGCTCCGCACGGAGCACGGTGCCGGCGGAGTCGACGATGTTGGTCGCGTTGACCGGCGCGCGGTCGACGACGGAGGGGAGACTGTCCACGGTGGCCTGGATCGCCTGGGGGTCGGCCTTGATGCTCAGCTGTCCGTCGTCATCGACGACCGTGAGCCAGGAGGCGGCGACGGCGGGATCGACCGGGACGGTCCGCTCCTCGCCGACGTAGAAGCCGACGGTGGGAAGCATCGTGTTGAGAGCGGTGGCGGTGGCGGTGGCGTCGTCATCGGAGACGGCCGGCGCGGCTTCCGCGGCGTCTCCCGAGTACTCGAGCGCGCTGCGACCCTCTTCGACGGCTGCCGTGAAGGCGGCGTTGAGGTCGGCGAGGTCGATCCCTGTTCCGGCCTCTGCCGGTGTGATCACGAAGGTGCCGCTGGCGGCATCGAAGACGACACCGGCATCCACCGGGTCGTCGAAGCTGGTCGGCACGGCGCCACGCAGCGCGGCGTCCGCCTTCGCGGTGTCGAAGGCGATCTCTGCGGGGACGGGGTCGCCCATCCAGGCGCCGAGGTTCCACAGCGGGTGCTCCGCGAAAGCCTTGTCGGCGAGAGCGGTGGCGTCGACGTCCGCACCGAGGTCGGCGCCGGTGAGGACGGTGCCGTCTCCCGCGCCGGTGAGCGTGATCTCGGTCTGAGCGAGGCGGGCGTCGATGGCGTCGGCGGCGGCGCCAGGAGTCATCCAGCCGACCGGGATCCCGGCGACCGTGGTTCCCGGTGCGATCAGGATCATCGACGCGGCTCCGGCGCCGAGGGCGACGACTCCCAGCCCGAGGCCGATCCAGAGGCCGAGGCGACGTTTCTTGGGAGACGGTTCGATCGGAGCCCAGGCGAGCGGCTGGTCACCGGTGGTCGGCGGGACGGTCTCCGTGGGAGCGTCCGTCGGCGCGAGCACTGCAGTGGGCGCGGAGTCGTCTCCACGCGCCTCGGCTGCTGCGCCCGGCGCAGAAATCAGATCGGTCACGAACTTCACCCCCCGGCTCTCAAACGTGTCCTGACGTCCAATGGTACGGGATGGGAGGTAACGGGGAGGCAACGGTCCGTGATAACGTGCCTCCCCGCAACGCAGACGTCAGTCGATGATGGCGATGCCGTCGATCTCGACGAGCATCTCCTCGCGCGGAAGGCCGGTGAAGACCGTGGTGCGCGACGGCAGGACGCCGTTGGTCGTGTGAGCGGTCACGAAGGCGCCGTACGCGTCGTTCATGATGGGGAAGTCCTCGCGCTTGGTCAGGTAGACGCGCAGCATGACGACGTCGTCGAACGTCGCGCCGGACGCCTCGACGATCGCCTTCACGTTCTCGAGCGTGCGGGTGGTCTGGGCAGCGACGTCCCCGGGGTGCAGGTACTCGTTGGTCTTCGGGTCGACGGGTCCCTGGCCGGAGACCTGCACGAACGGGCCCTTGCGGATACCCTGCGAGAAGGTGTGGGCGGGGGCGGGGGCGGCGTCGGTGGAAACTCGGATCTTCGCGGTCATGCCGCCAGCCTAGTAGCATTGTTAGATGCCTCTACAAATCCCGGATCCCGTTCTCGGCACCTGGACGAAGGGCTTTCCTGCGCACGCAGCGGGACTCCGCCTCTCGCAGGTGGGGGATGCGGATCTGCATCTCTCCGACCTGGTGACGCCGGTGCTGACGGTGCACGAGGGCGCCCTCGCGCACAACGAGGAGACCGTCTTCGCATGGGCGAGGGAGCGCCGGGTGCTCCTCGCACCACACGGCAAGACCACGATGGCTCCGGCCCTCTGGCAGCGACTGCTCGACGCGGGAGCATGGGGGATCTCCGTGGCGACGCCCTGGCAGGCCGAAGTCGCCGTCGACGCGGGCGTCTCGACCGTGCTGATCGCGAACGCGGTCACGGATCTCACTGCGGTGCGTCGCCTGGGGGCACTGCTCGCAGCCGACCCCGACCTGCGCGTGCTGTGCTGGGCGGACTCTCTCGAGGGAGTGGCCATCCTCGCGCGGGGGATGCACGATGCCGCGCGTCCGCTCGATGTCTTGGTCGAACTCGGCGGCGCGCACGGCCGCACGGGCGCACGGAGCGTGGAGGAGGGCGAGCGGATCGGGAAGGCCGTCTCGGACGCATCCGGGCTGCGCCTCGCCGGCGTCGCGGGATACGAGGGGCCCTTCGGTCCCGATCGCTCCGATGCCTCGGTCGCCGCCGTCGACGCGTACCTGCAGACGCTCGTGGATCTGCACGCCCGACTGGAGTACCCGCACGGTCTCCGTCCGATTCTCAGCGCGGGAGGCAGCGCCTTCCCTGATCGGGCGGCCGCCGTCCTCGCAGCCGCCGGGGACGACGTGGACGTCGTCCTGCGTTCGGGGGCGTTCCAGATCCACGACGACGGCTTCTACTCGCGCATGTCTCCGTTCGGACCGCTCGTCGGCACCGCGCCTCTGCGCTCGGGGATGCACGCCTGGTCGCGGGTGGTGTCGCAGCCCGAGGACGGCCTTGCGCTCCTCGACGCCGGACGGCGCGATGTGCCCTTCGACCTGGATCTGCCGATCCCGCAGGGGCTGCGGGGGGAGATCACGGCGCTGAACGATCAGCATGCGTTCCTGAGCCTCACGGGCGATGACACGGTCGCGGTGGGCGATGTCGTCCGTCTCGGGCTCTCCCACCCGTGCACCGCCTTCGACAAGTGGAGGGTCGTCGCCGTGATCGACGACCCCGATGCCGTCGATCCGCGCGTGATCGGGGCGGTGGCGACGTGCTTCTGAGTGCCGAGAAGGCCGCCGCCGGACAGGTGCGGGTGTACCGCGGAGCCACCGTCATCGACGGGACGGGGGCGCCCCGGTACGTGGCCGACGTCGCGGTGGAGGGCGCGAGGGTCGTGGCTATCCTCCC
The DNA here is from genome assembly GCF_013410135.1 of Microbacterium sp. JAI119. NCBI lineage: Bacteria > Bacillati > Actinomycetota > Actinomycetes > Micrococcales > Microbacteriaceae > Microbacterium > Microbacterium sp. JAI119. The sequence continues at coordinate 257,806 of NZ_JACCCK010000002.1, read as the reverse complement.
GGCCGGTGCGGTGAATCCTGAACTCGAGCTCCCCGAACTCGAACTTCCCGAGGGCGCCGTGGAGGTCGCGGCAGAGGGACTCGTCCTCGCGCCCGGATTCATCGACATGCACGCGCACAGCGAGCTCGCAGTGCTGAGCGGCGCGGCGCACGACGCCAAGATCCGCCAGGGCGTGACGACCGAGGTGCTCGGTCAGGACGGCCTGGGCTATGCGCCCCTCGACGATGCGGCGGCGGCGATCATCCCCGCGCAGATCGCCGGGTGGAACGGAACTCCGGCCGACGTGCCGTGGCGGACGATGGACGACCTGCTCGCGGCGATCGACGCCGCAGCGGTCGCGAACGCCGCCGTCCTCGTCCCCCAGGGGAATCTGCGGATGATGGTCGTCGGCCACGAGAACCGTCGGGCGACGACTGCGGAGCTCACCGCGATGGGGGAGATCCTGGGTCGCGCGCTGGACGCGGGAGCCTTCGGCATGTCGAGCGGCCTCACCTACACGCCAGGGATGTACGCGGACACGGCGGAGCTCGAAGCGCTGTGCCGCATCGTCGCCGAGCGAGGAGGCTACTGGGCGCCGCACACCCGGAGCTACGGGGGAGCGGCGCTGGAGGCCTACCGGGAGGCGCTCGACATCGGTCGGCGCACCGGGTGCCCCGTGCATCTCACACACGCGACGATGAACTTCGCCCCGAACCGCGGCCGCGCCGATGAGCTCCTGGCCCTGATCGACGAGGCGATCGAGGACGGCGTCGACGTGACGCTCGACACGTACCCGTATCTGCCCGGCGCCACGACGCTCTCCGCTCTGCTGCCGAGCAGGCTGGCGGAATCCGGCGACCTGCTCGCTGCCGTCTCCGCGCTCGACGAAGCGGGCAGGGAGGCCGTCCGCGTGGAACTGGAAGACGTCGGCTGCGACGGATTCCACGGCGAGAGGGCCGATTGGACGCAGATCCAGGTCTCCGGCACCGTGAACCCCGCCCTCTCGGGTCTGATCGGCCGCACCATCGCCGAGATCGCGACCACGACCGGTCGCCGTGCCGTCGATGTGGTGCTCGACACGATCGTGGAGGACGCCGCCGCCACCGGAATCCTCATGCACATCGGAGACGAGGAGAACGTCCGGACGATCATGCGTCACTCGCAGCACACGGGAGGCAGTGATGGGATCCTGATCGGGGCGCGGCCTCATCCGCGTGGGCGGGGTACGTTCCCGCGGTACCTCGGACACTACGTGCGCGAGCTCGGCATCCTCACCTGGGAGGAGGCCGTCCGACACCTGTCGGGGACGCCGGCGCATCGGCTGGGACTCGACCGGGGTGACGCACCTCGGGGCGTCGTCCGGCGGGGAGCGACCGCCGATCTCGTGCTCTTCGACCCGGAGACGGTCGAGGCGGGGGCCACGTTCGACTCCCCCTTCGCACCGCCGCGCGGGATCATCGAGGTACTTGTCGGGGGAGTGCCGGTGGTGTCGGAGGGCGAGGCGACGGGGCGGACCCCCGGACGCGCACTGCGGATGCCGCCCCCGCCGCATCGCGCCACCGTGCCGCACATCGGTGCCCGCATCGATCCGGTCGCTCCCGGATTCGCGTGGACGGAGCGCACGCCGATCCTCTCGGCCCCTGAGCTCGTCGCCGCTGCCGCCCGGCTCGGCGGTCTCGCCGGCGCGGGCGACGCCGAACTCCCGCCGATCCGACTGATGGTCGACGAGAACCTCGGCGCTGAGGCCGCGGCGCGAGGACGTGTCGGTGACGAGGCCTTCCGGGTGAGCGTGAGTGCAGCCGGAGTCGAGGTCAGAGGAGCGAGCCCCGCCGGCGTGTTCCGCGGTGCCACCACTCTGCGGCAGCTGCGGGATCCGGACGCCGCATCGGCCCACATCCCCGCCGGGGTGTGGGAGGGAGCGCCGGCGTACAGCTGGCGAGGGACGATGCTCGACGTCGCCAGGCACTTCCGGACCGTCGACGAGGTCCGTCGTCTGGTCGATCTCCTCGCCGATCATCACCTGAACGTGCTGCACCTTCATCTCACAGACGATCAGGGGTGGCGCTTCGAGGTGCCCGGCTTCCCTCGGCTCACGGAAGTGGGCGCGCGACGGGAAGCCACCCAGCTCGGACACGGCCCCTTGTCCACCGTGGAGCCGGGAGTGCACGAGGGCTTCTACACGACCGCGGAGCTGCGAGAGCTCGTCGCCTATGCGCGAGAACGTTTCGTGACCCTCGTGCCGGAGGTCGAGCTGCCCGGACACATCCAAGCGGGTCTCGCCGCGTATCCGGAGCTCGGCAACGTCGACGTCGGAGAGCCTGTGCTGTCTGCATGGGAGCGCTTCGGGGTCAATCCGCGCACCCTCGCCCCGACGGACGAGGCCCTGGCCTTCGGATTCGCCGCGATCGATGTTCTCTGCGATGCGTTCGACTCGGAGTGGATAGGCATCGGCGGTGACGAGGTGCCGGTGACCGAGTGGGAGCAGAGCGCCGCGGCGGCCGAGCGCATGCGACAACTCGGACTCGAGTCTGCACACGACGTGCAGCCGTGGTTCACGGAGCAGTTCGTCGCGCATGTCCGCGGACGAGGCCGCACGGCACTGGCCTGGGACGAGGTCCTCGAAGGCGACGTGCCCGAGGGCGTGCGCATCCTCGCGTGGCGGGGTCCCGCCGCGATGCGTGAGGCGCTGCGGCTCGGCATCGAGGTCGTCGCGTGCCCCGACCTCGAGGTCTACCTCGACTACCCGCAGTCGGAGTCGGAGGAGGAGCCGATCAGAGTGGGCCCGCCTCTCACGATCGAGCGCGCGTACTCCCTGCGTGTCGAAGACGGCGCTGTGGGCGGGCAGGCGAACGTGTGGAGCGAGCACCTGCCCACCAGGGACCGCGTCGACTTCGCGATGTTCCCTCGACTCGCCGCGATCGCGGAGCGTCTGTGGGACGGCGGGGAGCCGGGACCCTACGCCGACTTCGAGCGGCGTCTGCCGATGCACCTGCGCCGGCTCGCCGCAGCGGGGGTGCGGTATCGTCCCCTTGACGGGCCGGAGCCCGAGCAGCGCCGTCCCGGCGTGCCGAGCAAGCCGCTCACGATCGAGGCGCGGGAGCAGATCGTCGCAGGCCTGGTCGAGCGCCTCATCGGGCGCTCACGCACGGTCGTCGTCGACGATCGAAAGTAATGTAACGTTTCGGTAACCCTGCCAGCGCGTCCGCGGGCAGAGGTTGCGCAAATTTTGTTCGTAAGGTCTACTAACAAACATGTCCGTTTCGGATGAACAGCGTTCCGCATCGCCGTCAGAGTACGCCGGTGCGAATGCGCACGCCTTCGGCCCGGGGCGCCACCTGCGCTCGCGATCAAAGGTGCTGCCAGAGCATGCGCGCGGTCACAACCGTGCACTGGTGCTGCAGACGCTGTACCACGCGGGGGCGATGAGTCGCGCCGACCTCTCCCGGGAGACGGGCCTCACCCGTGTCACCATCTCCGACCTGGTCGCCGAGTTCATCGCCGACGGGATCGTCATCGAGATGGGCGTCCGTGAAGCGGTGGGGCCGGGCAAGCCGCCCATCCTCATCGACATCGATCGCTTCGGCCATCAGATCGTCGGCCTCGATCTCTCCGGCCCCGACGCCTTCACCGGGGCGGTGCTGAGCCTCGACGGAGACGTGCTGGAGCGGCGCGAGGTGCCTCGTCCGAAATCCCCCGACGGGGAGGCGGCATACGCGGCGCTGCGGGAACTCGCACAGACGCTGGTCGAGGCCTCGACTCAGCCGCTGCTGGGTGTCGGCATCGGCACCCCGGGTGTCGTGCGTCCCGACGGGCTCGTCCTGAGCTCTCCCAACCTCGGCTGGACGAACTTCCCGCTGGAGGCGAAGCTCGGCGTCGATCTCGACCTTCCGGTCCTCGCCCGCAACGACGCCAACGCGGCGGTGCTCGCCGAGTACACGTTCGGCGAGGCGAAGGCCGACTTCATGCTGATCAAGATCGGCAAGGGTGTCGGCGCCGGCCTCATCACCGGCAGCCAGCCTCTGCTGGGCAGCCGCTTCGCCGCGGGAGAGATCGGTCACGTCGTCGTCGGTACCGACGGGGGCCCTCGCTGCGCGTGCGGGAAGGACGGCTGTCTCGAGGCGTGGCTCAGCGTGAGTCGGCTCGAGGCGGCGATCGCCGCTGATCCCGAGGCACGCGATGAGATCCTCCGCGATGCCGGGACGCGGATGGCGATCGCGACCGCTCCGATCGTCGCTGCCCTCGACCTCTCCGAGGTGGTGATCTCCGGTCCGGCGGAGCTGCTCGACGGCATCTTGATCGAGGCCGCCATCGCGACGTTGCGCGCGCGCACCCTCGAGGGCGTGTTCGAAGACGTCGTCGTGCGGTTGACGCACCAGGAGGACATCGTCCTGCGCGGCGCTGCGGTCATGGTGCTCTCGGGACAGCTGGGAGTGTCGTGAACGTCATCTGCACCGTGGACGGCACGGCCGGGAGCAGCATCCGATGACGGGTGCGAGCACTGCCGACCGCGCCGGTCGGCCGATTCGAGTGGGCCTGGACGTCGGCGGCACGAAGATCGACGCGGTGGCCGTGGACCCCTCCGGGGCCATCCGCGGACGCCTGCGCCGACCGACGGGTTGGGGCGATGACGCGGTCGTCGAGAGCATCGTTACGGCCGTGAAGGCACTCGCGGAGGAGAACGGGTTCCCCCTTGCCGACGTCGGCTCCGTCGGGATCGGCATCCCCGGCCTCGTAGACGCCGAGACCGGCCGTGTCGACCACGCGGTCAACCTCGGCGTGGAGTCCCTGGACCTCGCCGTCAGGGCCGAACTCGCTCTTGGAGTCCCGTTCCGCGTGGAGAACGACGTGAAGGCCGCGGCCCTCGGCGCTGCGGTGCTGAGCGGAGTCGCCGGTTCCATGGCCTACCTGAATCTCGGGACCGGCGTCGCTGCCGGGATCGTGATCGACGGACGGATCTGGCGCGGCGCACGCGGAACCGCGGGGGAGGTCGGTCATCTCTCCGTCGATCCGCGAGGGCGCCTGTGCGGCTGCGGGCAGTACGGGTGCGTCGAGACGTTCTGCGGCGGAGGGGCGTTGGCCAAGGCCTGGGGGCGACCCGGCACTCTGCCCATCGGGGACATCTTCGATGCGGCCGACGCCGGGGATCCGCATGCTGTCTCCCTCCGTGACGACCTCTATCACGGGGCCGCCGCCGCAGTGCGTGTTCTCGTGCTCTCCGCCGACGTGGAGAGGGTGGTCATCGGGGGAGGGCTCACCGCTCTCGGCGACCGACTCGAGAACGGACTCCGCGCGGCCCTGCATGCCGGCGCGGAGGCCTCGCCGTTCATGCGGTCGCTCCGCCTGGATGAGAGAATCGAACTGCTTCCCGCGGGTTCCCCCGCTGCCGCATTCGGCGCCGCACTCGTCGGCGCCTCCACCACCGAGAAGGAGATCGTCCCGCATGGCTGAGGTCGTCATCGTCGAGAATGCCGAGGCCGCAGGCGCTTTGGTCGCCACCGAGATCGTGGAGCTGATCGCGCGTCGTCCCGACGCGGTCCTCGGCCTCGCAACGGGGTCGACCCCGTTGCCGGTCTACCAGGCGCTGCGCACGCAGCTCGCAGGCCGCGACGTCTCACAGGTGCGTGGTTTCGCCCTCGACGAGTACGTCGGCATCGACCCGGCGCACCCGGAGAGCTACCGCTCGGTCATCACCCGCGAGGTCGTCGAGCCGCTCGGTCTCGACCCCGCGCGCATCCACGTGCCGAACGGCGCGGAGGCCACCATCCAGCATGCGGGTGAGGACTACGACGCGGCCATCGCGGCTGCCGGTGGAGTCGACCTGCAGATCCTCGGGATCGGCACCGACGGGCACATCGGGTTCAACGAGCCCGGCTCCTCCTTCGCATCGCGTACGCGTGTGAAGACCCTCACGGAGCAGACGCGCGAGGACAACGCCCGCTTCTTCGAGTCGATCGACGACGTCCCGATGCACTGCATCACGCAGGGGCTCGGCACCATCCTGGAGGCGCGCCACCTCGTGCTGCTCGCCTTCGGCGAGGGCAAGGCAGAGGCTGTGGCCGGTGCGGTAGAGGGCCCGCTGTCGGCGATCCTGCCCGGATCGGCGATCCAACTGCACCCGCACGCGACGATCGTCGTCGACGAAGCGGCTGCGTCGCGTCTCGCGCTCGCCGACTACTACCGGTACACGTTCGCCAACAAGCCGGCCTGGCAGGGCATCTGAGACGTGCCTGATGCCTGCCCTGGTGAACTCAGTTCGCCGGGGCGGGCCAGGCGATCGGGAGCAGGTGCTCCAGGCTCAGCGGCGCCAGCGGGAGCGTTCCGACGTCTGCGGGCGTGATCCAGCGCAGCTCGGCGAGCTCGGCCTGGACGGCGACGGTCGCGGGATCGATGGAGGTCGCGAAGGCCTCGGCGACGACACGGTGACCCGGTTCGTTCGCTGCGGCGGAGACGAACGTGCCGAGAGGGCGGAGCGCCGCTTCATCGAGCACCACCCCGAGTTCCTCCTCGATCTCGCGGATCAACGTCTGCGCCGGGGACTCGCCGGATTCCGGCTTGCCGCCGGGCTGCATGAACATGGTCGTTCCCTGCTTGCGGACCACGAGCACCCTCCCCGCTTCATCGACGATCACGGCCGCGCTCACGTGGATGTCAGGCATCGGGGCTGAAGACCTTCCCTGGGTTGAGGATGCCGAGAGGATCGAAGACCGCGGCGATCTGGCGCTGGAGTCGCCACTGGTCGTCGCCCAGTTCGTCGGCGAGCCAGCGGCGCTTGAGCACCCCGATGCCGTGCTCCCCGGTGAGGGTTCCTCCGAGGCGGATGGCGGCGCGGAACAGTTCGTCGGCGGCCGCCCACACATGCGGAGGCGTCTGCGTCCCTTCGAAGATGAAGTTCGGGTGCAGGTTGCCGTCGCCTGCGTGTGCCACCGTCGGGATGACGATGTCGTACTCGCGTTCGATGCGGGCGATCTCGTCGAACATCGCCGGCATGGCGCTCCGTGGTACCGAGACGTCTTCGATCAGCGTCGTCCCCAGCGAGGCCATCGCTGCATGCATCGAACGGCGCACCGCCAGGAGGCGCTCGCCCTCGTCGCGGTCGTGTGAGACGACAGTGAGGCCGTCATGGGCGCGCAGGATCGCGGCGATCGCCTCCGCTTCGGCCGCGGCGGCCGGACCATCGGTCTGGATGGTCAGCTGAGCTGTTCCCTGATGCGGGATGGGAAGAGCGAGGAGCGCGTGCACGGCGGCGAGGCTCGCGGCGTCCATCAGCTCCATGATGGCTGGCTGCACGCCGGCGGCTGTCACAGCGGCCGAGGCGGCGGCAGCGTGACGCACCCCCGAGAAGGTCGCGGCGATCGTGCAGGTCTCCCCGGGGACGAGCCTGCGGAGCTTGAGGGTCGCGCCCACGACGACGCCCAACGTGCCTTCCGAGCCGACCACCAACGCGGTGAGATCGAGCCCGGTCACTCCCTTGACGCTGCGGTGTCCGAGGTGCAGCAGGCGCCCGTCGGCGAGCACCAGGTCCACCCCCAGCACGGCGTCGCGAACCACCCCGTACTTGGCGCAGAGCAGCCCTCCGGCACCTGTCGCGATGTTCCCACCCACCGTGGAGATGTCGCGGCTGGCGGGGTCAGGTGGCCACCACAGCCCGTGAGCCGCGAGCACGGCGTTGAGGTCGGCGTTGAGGATGCCGGGTTCGACGACCGCGAGCAGATCGTCGGCACGGATCTCGTTGATCGCGGTCATCCTGCGCAGGGAGAGGACGATCTCGCCCGTACCGGCGTTCGCGGCACCGGCGAGACCCGTGCCGGCACCACGCACCACGACCGGTGTGCGGGTGGCGGTCGCGATGCGCATGGTCTGCTGCACGTGCTCGACCCGCTCCGCATGGATCACAGCGAGCGGTCTGCCGGCGGCAGCGTACCCTGAGCGGTCGGCTCTGGCTTCCTCGAGCGTCGCCTCATCGGTGTCGACGAGCGCTCCGAGGGACTCCTCAAGGAGCGCGAGCACACTCATGAGGGAGATCTCACGACAATGCGCGCCGGCCGCTGAGCACACCGGCGACCACGGCGACGAGGGCGAAGGCGGTGCCGATGAGTGCCTGCCCCATCGACCACCAGGCGATCGTCACGCCGACGTAGATCAGCAGCTCGACCGCGGCGCGGAGGAACGGGTGCACGCGCAGCACAGGTCGCGGCGAGAGGAAGAGAGCCCACACCAGGATCACCAGTACCGGCGCGCCGATACCGATGACGATGTTCCACGGAAGATCCCAGCTCGCGAAGCCCCACAATGCCAGAGAGGCGACGGCGACGATGAGGACGACAGCGCGCACGATGTCGAGTGCGGTGACCACCGGACGGTCGACGCCGGGAACGGGAGCGGGATCCGAGGACATGGATCCAGTCTATTCGCCGGTGGGGGCTTCCTCAGCCGGTGCAACGGGCGCCTCCGTGGGCGCTGCTGCGGGCGTGGTCTCGGCCGGCGGAGTCTGGACGGGGGCCGTCTCGACCGGAGCGGGTGCTGCTTCGATCGGTGCCGGTGCTGCTTCGACCGGTGTGGGTGTCGGGTCTGACGCGGGTGCCTCCGGCTCGGTAGCGACCGGAGCAGACTCGGACGGCACAGACGACGCGGAAACGTCGCTCGTCGTGGAGGGCTCCGCTGTGGCCGATTCGACCGGAACCACCTCACCCGGAGTCTCGGGGCGGTTGGGCTCGAGATCGAGGAGGGTGGTGACCGCGGAAGGGCCCGTGCCGGATGCGAGGACGTATCGGAACGTGACGGTCGTGAGGTCGGCGTCGATGAACTGCCAGAAGGTGGGACGGAGATCGATGACTCCGAAGCCGGACTCGTCGAGCAGGATGCTGTCGCCTCCGCCGGTGCTGTCGTCCAGGAGCGCCTCGACCCTCTGGCCGGCCACACCCGAGACCGGAATGCTGTAGTGGACCTGGAGTCCGTTGAACCAGATGGTGGCGGTCTGCCACGTAGGTGCCTCCGTGGGGACGACCGGACCCACGGGGTCGACCGGGTCCACCGGATCGACGGGGTCCACCGGGTCGACGGGGTCCACCGGGTCGACGGGGTCCACGGGATCTACGGGGTCCACAGGATCTACGGGGTCCACAGGGTCGACCGGGTCCACGGGATCGACAGGCGGGACGACGACCGGCGGAACGATGACCGGCGGGACCGTGACGGGCGGGACGGTGGCGGGCGGTACAGGAACGGGTGCGCCCGCCTGATCTGCGCCGGGCTGAGGTTCTGCGGCCGGCGGCGCTGGGGTCTCGTCGGGGACGGTGACCGGGGGTTCGATGACGACGGGCTCGTCGAGGTTCATCGTCTCGTCGGGTCCGACATCTGCAGAGATCGAGGACGGGTCCTCATCGCCGGCGTTCGGAAGCGACGTCGCGGGATCGGCACCGGCGAGCCCGGGGACGATCGCGGCGGCGGCGACGACACCGGCCACGACCAGAGCGGCGGATCCCACTCCCACCAGTGCACCGATACCGGTGAACATGCCACCTGCGGATCCGGCTCCTGACGAAGCGCCGGCCGTTCCACCCGCTGAGCCGCCGGCACCGGAACCAGAACCGGAACCGCCGGCCGCGGCGAGACCGGTTGCGGCATGCGTGGCGCCGGGGTCGCCGGCGAAGACGGCACCGGGAATGCTGGACGGCATCGCCGCCAGGGCGACGATCGGCGTGCCGGCGCCCTGGAGCGTGGCGAGGTACCCCGCGGCGCCCGTGACGCCGAGGACGAGTGGAAGCAGCACGAGGGCCAGACGCTTGGAGACGTCCTTCGCCTCGGCCGCGACGATCATGCACCGCGCGCACTCGTCCAGGTGCAGTTCGAGGCGCTTGTGATCGCGAGTGCTGAGGTTGCCGCGCGAGTACGCGCCCAGGTGCTCGATGGTCCACTGGCACTCTGAGCCGTCTTCGGCGCTGCGCAGATGGGCCTGGATCCACGCTTCACGCAGGCCTTCGCGGGCGCGGAAGGCCAACTGCGACACGGCGCCGGCCTTCATGCCGAGCAGCGGCCCGACTTCCTGCGGCTTCATCTGCTCGATCTCGGTGTACCAGAGCACCTCCTGCCAACGGGAGGGGAGGCTGCGGAACGCCTGAGCGGTGAGGCTGCGGTCGAGTGCCTCGCTCGCAGCCTGGTCGGTGCTGTCGGGGTCGGCGACGGTGTCGAGTTCGTCGATCGCCGTCTCGCGGCGCGCGCGCCCCCACCCTGCGGCCGTGTTGCGGATGCTCGTGAAGAGGTAGGCGCGGAACGAGCCGTTGGGGCCGCCGCCTTTGAGGATCGCCTGATAGATGCGCGTGTACGACTCCTGCACCAGATCGTCCGGGTCGATCGACGAGGTCACGGAGCGCGCGACGGAGAGTCCGGACGGATAGTGTCGGCGCCAGAGTTCACCGAACGCCCCCGTGTCTCCCGAGCGGGTGCGGAGGATCAGGTCGGCGTCGCCGATCGTTTCGTCGTGAGTCGTGTTCTCTTCGTGCACAATCATCCATCTGTCGCGGGGCGCAGCTGCGCCTCCACCGGAAGAGACGCAGGAGAGCGCCTCTCATCACGCGACTTCATCATTCTCTCGCGAATCTCCCAGGTAAGCCACCCTCCGTCGGAACTCCAAGCGGATGCCCGGCTTCGGGCACTGTCACCGCCCAGCGGGCGTGCGATGTGCGGGGCCGGAGATCGACGACGTCTTTTCGGGCTGTCGAAGTTTTTTCGGGAAGTCGCGTAATGAATCGGGATGTGCCACGTCTCATCCCATGTAGACAGCCGTAGCGATCCCACCGGGGGGCGGGATCCAGGCACTGGTGCGGGGGGTATTCGCGCCGGTCGGGCGGGTCGGGATCCTCGGGGGAGGAGAACCCGGCCGCCCGTCTCACGAGGGGGAACGAGGCCGCCGATCTGGGGAACGGCGGCCTCCCACACGTTGATCAGATGATCGAGAGCGACTTCTCGAAGTTTTTTCGGGAAGTCGCGTAATGAATCGGGATGTGCCACGTCTCATCCCATGTAGACAGCCGTAGCGATCCCACCGGGGGGCGGGATCCAGGCACTGGTGCGGGGGGTGTTCGCGCCGGTCGGGCGGGTCGGGATCCTCGGGGGAGGAGAACCCGGCCGCCCGTCTCACGAGGGGGAACGAGGCCGCCGATCTGGGGAACGGCGGCCTCCCACCCCACCAACGCATGACCGGAGAGCGCAGAGCTGCGCGTCGCGCGCGGCGCCGTCTCAGACGAGCAGCCGTGGTCCTGACCACACGCGCGCGACGCGCAGTTCCGCATCCAGCAGCACGGCGTCGCCGAGCATCCCGGGACTGAGTCTTCCCAGGAAGGCGTCGCGCCCGATCGCACGCGCCGGGGTCTCGGTGAGAGCCCGGACGGCTTCCGCCAGGCTCGCCCCTGCCTGCACGGCGCGCTGCAGAGCCACATCCTGCGTCAGCGTGGAGCCGGCGATCGACCCGGTGTCATCGGCTCTCGCGACTCCGTTCTCGACCGTCACGCTCACCGCGCCGAGGTCGTAGTGGCCGTCGGCGCTTCCTGCGGCCGCCATCGCGTCCGTGATCAGCGCCACTCGTCCCGGCGCGGAGTCGAACACCAGCTTGATGACGTGCGGGTCGAGGTGGACGTTGTCGGCGATCGCCTCGAGGACCACACGGTGGTCTGCCGCCGCGGCGAGCACAGGTCCGGGGGCACGGTGATGGATGCCCGGCATCGCGTTGAACGCGTGCGTGAGGATGGAAGCGCCGGCCTCGAACGCCGCGACCGCCATGCTCGCGTCCGCGTCGGTGTGCCCGACCGCAGCCGCCGAACCGGCTGCGACGATCTGCCTGATCGCGTCGAGCCCGCCTGGAAGTTCGGGAGCGATCGTGACCTGGCGGATGGTGCCACGTCCGGCGTCCAGCAGTCGCGCGACGTCGGCGGTCGTCGGATGGCGCAGCAGTGACGGTTCGTGCGCACCGTGGTGACCGGGGTCGAGGAACGGACCCTCGAGGTGCGAGCCCAGGATGTCGGCATCCGTCTCGGTCAGGTCGGCGATCAGCCCGACGCTGCGGGCGAGCGAATCCAGCGACGCCGTGACCAGCGACACGACGGCGCGGGTCGTGCCGTGCTCCCGGTGCAGATCGCGGCCGATGCGGATCGCCTCCGCCCCGTCGTCGAACGCCGCGCCGGCGCCGCCATGGCCGTGGATGTCGACGAATCCCGGGGTGAGCAGAGCATCGGCACCGGCGACGGCCGTCGCGTCGACGACCTCATCCGCGGACGTCCACCCCGAACCGGTCCCGCGCTCGGTCACGATGCCGTCGTCGATACGGACCCAGCCGTCCTCGACGATGTCGCCGTGGTCGACGATCCGTGCGGAGTGGATGACCAGCGAACCGGTCGCGGAGGAGTGGGTGCTCAACGTGCGCTCCAGGGGATCTCGTCTGCGGGGTGGAAGTCGACCCCCTCAGCCTTCCACAACGGGGCGAGCGACCCGACGCGCACGCGGAACGACTCCCACGCGCGTTCCGGTGCCTCTCTCGGCGACCAGGCGACCTCGGCCTGTGCGGCCGCGCGAGGAAAGACCAGCTGTTCGACCTCGTCGAGCGTGCGGGTGGTCTCCGACCACAGTGGAGCCTCGATGCCGAGGATCGCGCTGTCCGGCACGTCGAGGACGTCGGTGGGTTCCCACTCGTAGGCGGAGCGCACATCGATGATCGCTGCCCAGGTGAGGCCCAGCGGGAAGTCCTCGGTGTACTTCATGTCGAGATACGTGACGTCCGCCGCCGACATGATCAGGGCGCCGCCGCGCTCGACGAAGTGGGCGGCCTCCTCGGCGTGTGTGCCCTCGGGGGTGGTCTTCCCCCAGTACTGTCCGACCGTGCCCTCGGCGATGTGCGCCGCCGAGCCCATCTCGTGCCAGGCCACCGGGATCCTGCCGGCTTCCACGACGATCGCGGTCGCGCGCTCCGCGAAGAGATCGAAGTCGGCTTGAGGTGTTCCGAGGGACTCGTCGCCGCCGATGTGGATGTAGGGGCCAGGGGTCATCTCGGCGAGCTCACGCACGACGTCGCGCACGAAGTCGTAGGTGCGCTCATCGTGGATGCGCACGCTGGAGTGGCCGACCCCCCACCCCAGGTAGGTCTCACCGGCGACGGGGAGGGGCTGGCCGAGCCGCTCCGACTCCGCGATCAGGTTGTCGTTCAGCACGGGTGCCTCGACGAGCTCGGGGTAGGCGACGCCGATCGCGTGGGTATGGCCGGGAAGGTCGATCTCGGGGATGACGATCATGTGACGCGAGGCGGCGTATCTCACGATCTCGCGGTAGTCGTCCTTCGTGTAGAAGCCGCCGGGGTCGCCGTCCGCCGAGGTGAGGGATGCCCGCTCGGTCAGCAGGGGCCAGGAGTCGATGTGCACGCGCCACCCCTGGTCGTCGCTGAGGTGCAGGTGCAGGTGGTTGAACTTGAGGGCGCTGGTGCTGTCGATGAACCGCTTGACGTCGTCGACGCCGAAGAAGTGACGCGCCACGTCGAGCATGACTCCGCGCCGCGGGAAGCGGGGGGAATCCGCGACGTCCGCGCCGAGCAGGCCCCAGCCGGACTCGTCCTGGCGCAGCAGCTGCAGCAGTGTCTGCACGCCGTAGAACAGTCCCGCCTCGTCGGCACCCACGACGACAGCCCGCTCGCCGACCTCGAGTGTGTACCCCTCGGGTGCGGAAGAGGTCGCATCGATCAGCAGCTCGATGTCGGCGGGCGCCTCGTCCGCGAGCGACAGGCGGATACCGCTGCGACGCTCGACCGCCTCGATCAGCTGGTCGGCAGCAGGGGAGGAGCCGAGAACACGCGTCGTCGCGGTGATCGGCATCCGTCCTTCGCGCGGGACGGCCGAAACGGGTGCGGGGACCAGAGGGAGAGGATGAGGAAGGACCATGAACAAAACCTACCCGTCGGTGTCGTCGAGGGGAATGGTCGAGATCGAATCGATTCTGCGACGATGGCCGGATCAGCAACGTGCGCGCCGGCTCTGATCGGCTATGCTCGTAACCGTCGCGACTGGCGTCTGGGTGGACTACCACCGGGGAGCGACTGACCACGGAATTCGACCGCGCGCCTGGGCCGATAGGAACACCCCTTTCGAATCCGTCGTCAAAAGGAGCACGTCATGACCGACCGTTACTTCAACGCCCCGCTCTCCGAGGTCGATCCCGAGATCGCCCAGGTGCTCGACCGCGAGCTGAAGCGTCAGCAGACCTTCCTCGAGATGATCGCATCGGAGAACTTCGTGCCCGTCTCGGTGCTGCAGTCGCAGGGCTCCGTGCTCACCAACAAGTACGCAGAGGGCTACCCCGGTCGTCGCTATTACGGCGGCTGCGAAGAGGTCGACGTGGCTGAGGAGCTCGCCATCTCCCGCGCCAAGAGCCTGTTCGGCGCGGAGTTCGCGAACGTCCAGCCGCACTCAGGTGCATCCGCGAACGCCGCTGTGCTGCACGCGATCGCCCGCCCCGGCGACACCCTGCTCGGCCTGTCGCTCGACCAGGGCGGCCACCTCACGCACGGCATGAAGATCAACTTCTCCGGTCGTCTCTACGACATCGTCGCCTACGGGGTCGACCCTGAGACCTCGACGATCGACATGGACGAGGTGCGTCGTCTCGCGATCGAGCACAAGCCCAAGGTGATCATCGCCGGCTGGTCCGCCTACCCGCGCACGATGGACTTCGCGGCGTTCCGTGCGATCGCCGACGAGGTCGGGGCGCTGCTCTGGGTCGACATGGCGCACTTCGCCGGCCTCGTCGCCGCAGGTCTGCACCCGAACCCGGTTCCTCACGCGCACGTGGTCTCCTCGACCGTGCACAAGACCATCGGCGGACCGCGCTCCGGCTTCATCCTCACCAACGACGCCGAGCTCGCCAAGAAGATCAACACCGCGGTGTTCCCTGGCCAGCAGGGCGGGCCGCTCATGCACGTGATCGCCGCGAAGGCGACCGCCTTCAAGCTCGCAGGCACGCCGGAGTTCAAGGAGCGCCAGGAGCGCGTGCTCCGCGGTGCGAAGCTCATCGCCGAGCGTCTGTCGCAGCAGGACGTTCAGGACGCCGGCATCGCCGTGCGCTCAGGCGGAACCGACGTGCACCTCGTGCTCGTCGACCTGCGCGACGCCGAGATCGACGGCAAGCAGGCCGAGGACCTCCTGCACGACATCCACATCACGGTGAACCGCAACGCCGTGCCGAACGACCCGCGTCCGCCGATGGTGACCTCGGGTCTGCGCATCGGTACGCCCGCGCTCGCGACCCGCGGCTTCGGTGATGCCGAGTTCACAGAGGTGGCCGACATCATCGCGCTCGCGCTGCTCCCCGGTGCCGATATCGAGGCCCTCCGCGCGCGCGTGGACGCCCTCGCCGCCGCTTTCCCGCTCTACCCCGACCTGCAGCAGTAGCACCTCTCGCTCCTCGCTCCGCGAGTGCACGCGATATCGCCGAGTGCACGGCTCGTTCACGCGAACCGGCCGTGCACTCGCCGAGTACCGGTGCACTCGACGGGCCGAGTGGGGCGAGGGGGCAAGGTGAGCAGGAACAGGACACGACAGGGAAAGAAGGAAGAAGACATGACCGCGAAGATCCTCGATGGGAAGGCGGCCTCTGCGGCGATCCGTGCCGAGCTCACCGAGCGTGTCGCCGAGCTGAAGAGCAAGGGGATCACGCCGGGAATCGCGACGGTGCTCGTGGGTGCCGATCCGGCGTCGCAGCTGTACGTGGGCATGAAGCACCGGCAGTCCGAGGCGATCGGCATGAACTCGATCCAGCGTGAACTGCCCGCCGATGCGACGCAGGCCGACGTCGAGGCCCTGATCGACGAGCTCAACGCCGACCCCGCCTGCCACGGCTACATCGTGCAGCTGCCCCTGCCGAAGCACATCGACACGGACGCGATCCTCGAGCGGATCGACCCGGCGAAGGACGCGGACGGCCTGCACCCGACCAACCTCGGTCGGCTGGTGCTGAACGTCAACAGCCCGATCCACACCCCGCTGCCGTGCACGCCGCGCGGTGTGATCGAGCTGCTGCTGCGCAACGACTACGACCTCAAGGGCAAGCACGTCGTGGTGGTCGGACGCGGGGTGACCATCGGTCGCTCCATCGGCCTGCTGCTGACCCGACGCGACCTCAACGCGACCGTCACACTCACCCACACCGGCACCGTCGACATGCCGAAGTACCTGCGTGAAGCCGACGTGATCGTCGCCGCCGCCGGGGTGAAGCACCTGATCCGCGCGGAAGACGTCAAGCCCGGAGCCGCCGTGCTCGACGTGGGCGTGACGCGCGAGACCGACCCCGACACCGGCAAGAGCCTCGTGTTCGGCGACGTCGCACCGGATGTGGCCGAGGTCGCGGGGTACATCTCCCCGAACCCGGGCGGCGTCGGCCCCATGACGGTCGCCCTGCTCATGACGAACGTCGTGGAGGCCGCTGAGCGGTCGCTCTGACGACGACCGACCTCGAGACGAGAAGGCGCCCATCCTGGAGGATGGGCGCCTCTCGTCTTCGCGGAGCGGGGTCGAATCAGCCCAGCTCGTCGAGCATCCGACGCTGCTCGGCCGTCAGACCGTCTCCGAGCTCGTCACGTGCGGCTCGGGTCTCGGGGGTCTCGGGGACGGGCGCGGCGGCGGAGGGCGCGGTCTTCGTCCCGCCCTTCATCCTCGCCTGCACCGAGTCGTAGATCTCGCCGGCCTTCGCCCGCAGGCGATCGTCGATCTGGTCGTAGATCATCCACCCGAACAGCAGCGCCAGGGGCGGCAGCACGAATGCCCAGAACCCGGAAGCGCGCACACCGCTCAGCCAGACCGTGAGCACCCAGATGATGAGTTCGACGAGGTACACCAGCACGTACTGCACGATCTTCTCGCCGGTCTTCGTGCGCTCGGCCGCCGATTTCGCCGCCGATCTGCGGAAGGCCCCGGCGAGCAGGGGCTTCACGAACAGGGCGGCGAGAGTCAGGACGACCGATGCCCACAGGGCGTTGAGGCCGACGGAGACGCCCGGCAGCAGCAGGCCGATCAGCAACAGGGCCGCGACGTTGAACACGTAGAGCGCGGCGAACCGGACGATTCCGTTCTTCATGCGACCAGAATCCCACACCTCAGGAGGCGATCACCCCTGGGTCTGCAGGGTGCTCTCGATCCCGCTGATGCGGGCCTGCTCGTCGAAGCGGAAGCTCGCGGTTCCCGTGGCATCCGACACCGTCGCCCCGGAGAACGCCTCGTCCGTCCAGGTGAGGGTCCACCCCGCGAGACGCGCGAGGTCCCAGACCGCCGTGCGCGCGTCGGGGAGTGCCGTGGCGGAGAGGACACGGGGCAGTGCGATGACCGCATCCGCGACCGTGAGCGGTGCGAGCGGGGCATCGAGGAGGAACACGGCGCGGGTTCCGTTGCCGACCGGGGCGGAGTAGTACGGGGAGCGGCCAGTGAGCTCGACGGCGACACCGCCGATCGTGTGCGCAGCCTGAGCGATCCACGCGTCGTCGCCGGACACGCCGTCGGGGAACGGCACCTCCGCCGTCGTCAGTTCTGTGATCCCGTGCTCGCTGCCATAGGCGTGCAGCTGACCCGCGACGCCCTGCGGGTCGCCGCTCGGATGCGCCCAGGCCCAGAGGAGAGAGCGGGGGCCCGGCGCGATCGTCGCGATCAGGTGGGCGCGGGCGACCAGCTGGCGAGACGGATCCGCGTCGGACGTGAAGGTGATCGTGCCGGCGGCCAGGTCGGCGTCCCAGCGGTGCTCGCCGAGGGCGTCGGCAGCGGCGGACAGGGCGTCCTGACGGAGTGCGACGAAGAGAGCGGCACGATCGGCGAGGGGCTGGAGCGCGGCGAAGGTCATGCCCACAGTCTCGCGGTCGATGCTATGAATCCGCTCGCTCATACGGGGAGCGTCGCGGATTGCGGCCTGCCCATCCGCCACACGCTCGGCACCGCGAGCGTGACGAGCGCGACACCCGCGTAGACGACCCCGGACGTGATCAGAACGGTCGCCGGATCTGCGTGCGTGATCAGCCAGCCGTAGACCAGGGTTCCGATCGGCATCACGACGAAGCTCCCGAGCATGTCGTAGCTCGACACCCGGGAGAGCTTCTCGCCGGGGATGTTCTCCATCATCGCGAGGTTCCAGCCGGTGCTGAACACCTCGGCGCCGGCACCCGCGATGAAGGCGGCCATGGCGAGCAGGACCACGGCGGGGTGGACGCCCAGCATCGTGACGGGGATCGCGAACGCGGCCATGCCGATCATCCCGTAGCGCAGCGGTCGTCGCAGCGGGAACCACATCAGCAGCAGGGTCATCAGCAGCACCCCGACGCCTTCGGCGCTGACCACCCATCCCCAGCCGGTGATGCCCAGCAGGTCGTTGTTCTTGGCGATGTACGGACCGACGACGCCCCACGCGCCCACATGGATGGCGTTCATGATCATGAAGGCCAGCACGATCGTCCACAGCCACGACCGGCTCCAGAACTCCCGCCAGCCGATGCGGAGGTCGTGGAACATCGTGGTGCCGCCCGCGTGCGATGGCGGCGGGAGCTTCACGAGCGCCAGCACCGGGATCGCGATCACCCAGCCGGCGGCCTGCACCACCATCGCCCACGCCGGCCCCGCCGTCGCCACCAGGACGCCCGCGATGATCGGGCCGCCGATGGTCACGGCGGACCGCACGAAGGACAGCATCGCGTTCGCCTGCTGCAGGTGCTCCGGCGTCGTCAGCTGCGGGATGATGCCCTGCATCGCGGGCAGCACGAATGCCGTGGAGGCGCCGTTCACGATCGACAGCACGATGAGCAGGGGGATCGTGGCGGTGCCGGTGAACAGCAGAGCCGCGATCGTGCCGATCGAGAGGATGTCGACCACGTAGCAGGCCTGGATGATCAGGGCACGGGGGAGACGGTCGGCGATCACTCCACCGAACAGCACGAACACGATGTTGCTGATCGTGAAGGCGGCGAGCACGAACGACAGCGACCTGGCGTCGTTGTCGATCTCGAGGACCGCGAACGCGAGCGCGATCGACGACATCGAGCCGGCGATCATCGTGATGGCGCGCGCCAGGAAGAACCAGCGGAAGTTGCGGTCCTGCATCGCGGCGAGCCCGCGGATCACCTCACGACCTCGCCTCTGTGCACCCGGCTATCCTGCCATGGCCCGGAGTCCTTCGAATCGCGCAAAGGGGTGCATCCAGGACCTGGATACGACGATTCGCGCGAGTCGAACGGTCAGTAGCTGGCGCGGTCGGCGGCATCCACGGCGATGAAGCGAGCGGCCAGGGCCTCGGAGGCGCGGGCGAGCAGCGCCACATCGGCTCCGACCGCCACGAAGTCGGCGCCGGCCGCGAGATAGGCATCGGCGGCCGCGGGGTCGAAGGCGTTCACACCCACGGCCTTGCCCGCAGCCTTGACGGCGGTGAAGACCCTCTCGACAGCGGCCGTGACCTCGGGGTGGGTCTGCTGGCCGAGCAATCCCATCGACGCGGAGAGGTCGGAGGGACCGACGAACACCGCGTCCACCCCGTCGACCGCGGCGATGTCGGCGGCGGCTTCGACGCCCGCGGCCGTCTCGATCTGCACCGTCAACGACACGTGTTGCGCGGATTCCTGCAGATACCGGTCGACGCGATTCCAGCGGGCGCTGCGGGCCAGAGCGCTGCCCACTCCGCGCACGCCCTCCGGCGGGTACCGGGTCGCGGCGACGGCGGTGCGCGCCTCTTCGGCGGACGACACCATCGGGACGATGAGGTTCTGCGCCCCGAGGTCGAGGACCTGCTTGATCGCGACGGTGTCATTCGACGGCACCCGAACGAGGGGAGCGATCGGGTAGGCGGCGACCGCCTGAAGCTGCACCAGCACGGACTCCAGCGTGTTCGCCGAGTGCTCCATGTCGATCAGCAGCCAGTCGAGACCCGACCCCGCGGCGACCTCGGCGAGCAGCGGGCTGCCGGAGCAGACCCACATCCCCACGAGCGATCGGTCGGAGTCGGCCAACTGCTCGCGGAAGGACGGAGCTAGACGAAGCGGCATGCGATTGTTCCCATCGGTCCGTAATCGCACAGCACCTCGTCGCCGCGCGACACCCACATCGGGCGCGTGAACGATCCTGCCAGGATGATCTCGCCCGCTTCGAGACGCGCGCCGTGCTGGTGGAACTTGTTCGCGAGCCATGCCACTCCGGTGGCCGGATGCCCGAGCACCCCGGCGGCGACACCGGTCTCCTCGATCTCTCCGTTGCGGGAGAGCACGCCGGGCACCCAGCGCAGATCGATCTCGTCCGGACGCCTGTGCACCGTGCCGAGCACCATCGCCCCGTAGGCGGCGTTGTCGCTGATGGTGTCGACGATCGTCCGGCCCTCGAGCTCGATGTGCGAGTTCAACACCTCGAGCGCCGGCACCGCGTAGTCGATCGCCGCGAGAGCGTCCTCGAGAGTGCAGTCCGGCCCCTCGAGCGGCGTCTTCAGCACGAAGGCCAGCTCGACCTCGATGCGCACGTTCGAGAAGTGGTCGACGGGGATCGCGGCGCCGGACTCGTACACGGTGTCGTCGAACATGACGCCGTAGTCCGGTTCGGTGATCCCCGTCGCCTGCTGCATGGCCTTGGAGGTCAGGCCGATCTTGCGCCCCACGAGGCGACGTCCCGCAGCGATCTGCGAGTCCCTCCAGACGCCCTGGATCGCGTAGGAATCCTCGACCGTGGCTTCGGGGTACCGCGCCGTGATGCGCGGGATCACGCTGTGCGCGCGGTCGGCATCGGCGAGTTCTGCGGCGATCGCGGCGATCGTCTCCTCTGGCAGCATCGGATCCTCCTAGAGCTGGTGGCCGAGCTTGTACTCGCCCTGCTTGTACTCGGGCATGTCCTTGTCGTCTTCCGCTCGCGTGTAGGAGAAGCCGTCGGCACCGATGGTCACTGCCATCTCGCTGGAGTCGGTGCGGGCGACCACGGGCTGCGGGTTGCCGTCGAGGTCGAGCACCAGAGACGCATCCGTGTACCAGGACGGGACGACGGGGTTGCCCCACCAGTCGCGGCGCTGGTTGTCGTGCACGTCCCAGGTGATGACCGGGTTGTCGGGGTCGCCGGTGTAGTAGTCCTGCGTGTACACCTCGACGCGGTGCCCGTCGGGGTCGCGCAGGTAGAGGTAGAACGCGTTGCTCACGCCGTGACGGCCGGGACCGCGCTCGATCGAGTCGGAACGGCGCAGAGCTCCGAGCTTGTCGCAGATCGCGAGGATGTTGTGCTTCTCGTGCGTCGCGAAGCACACGTGGTGCATGCGCGGTCCGTCGCCGCCGGTCATGGCCGTGTCGTGCACGGTGGGCTTGCGGCGCATCCAGGCGGCGTAGACCGTGCCCTCCTCGTCCTGGATGTCCTCCGTGACGCGGAAGCCGAGGTCCTGCATGAAGCCGACGGCGCGCGGCACGTCGGGGGTGACCTGGTTGAAGTGGTCGAGCCGCACCAGCTCGCCGGGGATGTGCAGGTCGTACCGCCACGACATCCGCTCGACGTGCTCGGTGGCGTAGAAGAACTCGTACGGGAAGCCGAGGGGGTCGACCACACGCACCGAGTCTCCGATGCCCTTCACGAAGCCGCCCTCCTTGCGGCGCACGTCGCAGCCCAGCTCGGTGTAGAACTCGACGGCGCGGTCGAGGTCCTCCGGCGTGCGGACGCGGTACGAGAACGCGGCGACGGCGGCGATCGGTCCCTTTCGCAAGACGAGGTTGTGGTGGATGAACTCCTCGGTCGAGCGCAGGTAGATCGCCTCGTCGTCCTCCGCGGTCACGTACAGACCCAGGACGTCGACGTAGAACTGGCGCGACGCGGCGAGGTCGGTGACCACGAGCTCCATGTAGGCGCAGCGCAGGATGTCCGGAGGCGAGCTCTGCGGCGTCGCGATGGGGTTGTCCGAGCGGATCGGCGCCTCCTGGGAGACGTAGAAGCCCGAGGAGGTCAGGGTCATGTCGTCGCGGTGTGTCATGTCAGCGTCCTTGCTTACGGTTCCGGTCGCGATATTCCAGGGAATTCGGGCGAGAAGCCTGTCATATCGCGACCGGAGCGGAGGGGTTGTGGTCAGTTCTTGCCGAAGGTCGGGTTGTGCGAGTGCTCAGCGAGCGTGATGTGCACGCTCTGCTGGTCGGTGTAGAAGTCGATGGAGCGATAGCCGCCCTCGTGGCCGAGGCCCGATGCCTTCACACCGCCGAACGGGGTGCGGAGGTCCCGCACGTTGTTGCTGTTCAGCCACACCATGCCGGCCTCGACCGACTGCGCGAAGTTGTGCGCACGCTTGAGGTCGTTGGTCCAGATGTAGGCGGCCAGACCGTACTTCGTGTTGTTCGCGAGCGACAGCGCCTCGGCGTCGGAGTCGAAGGGCGTGATCGCGACGACCGGACCGAAGATCTCCTCCTGGAAGATGCGGGCATCGGGGGAGACATCGGCGAACACGGTCGGTGCGACGAAGTTCCCTTCCTCGAAGCCCTCCGGACGGCCACCGCCGGCGACCAGGCGGCCCTCGCCCTTGCCGATCTCGACGTAGCTCATCACCTTGTCGTAGTGCTCGGGGTGAACGAGCGCTCCGACCTCCGTGGCGGGGTCGTGCGGGTAGCCGACCTTGACGCGCTTCGCCTGCGCCGCGTAGCGCTCCACGAACTCCTCGTAGATCGACCGCTCGACGAGGATGCGCGAACCTGCCGTGCAGCGCTCGCCGTTCAGGGAGAAGACTCCGAAGATGGTCGCGTCGACGGCGGCCTCCAGGTCGGCATCGGCGAAGACCACGGCGGGCGACTTGCCACCGAGCTCCATCGAGAGCCCCTTGAGGACGGGGGCCGCGTTGCCGAAGATGATCTGTCCCGTACGGCTCTCGCCGGTGAACGAGATGAGCGGCACGTCGGGGTGCTTCACGAGCGCGTCGCCCGCGTCTTCGCCGAGGCCGTTGACGAGGTTGAAGACACCCTGGGGGAGGCCGGCCTCCTCGAAGATGCCCGCCCAGAGGGATGCCGAGAGCGGCGTGAACTCGGCGGGCTTGAGCACGACCGTGTTGCCGGTGGCCAGTGCGGGACCGAGCTTCCAGGACTCGAGCATGAACGGCGTGTTCCAGGGTGTGATGAGTCCGGCCACGCCGATGGGCTTGCGGTTGACGTAGTTCATCTGCTTGCCCGGCACCTTGAAGGCGTCGTCGGACTGCGCGACGATCAGGTCGGCGAAGAAGCGGAAGTTCTCGGCGGCGCGGCGGGCCTGCCCCAACGCCTGCGTGATCGGCAGGCCGGAGTCGTACGACTCCAGCTCGGCGAGCCGGGCGTCGCGCGACTCCACGATGTCGGCGATCTTGTGCAGCACCCGGGAGCGCTCGCGCGGCAGCATGCGCGGCCAGGGACCTTCGTCGAAGGCGCGCTTGGCTGCGGCCACCGCGAGCTCGATGTCGGCCTTCTTGCCGGCAGCGGCCGTCGTGTAGGTCTTGTTCGTCACCGGGTCGAGCACGTCGAACGTGTCGCCGTCGACGGAATCCACGAAGGCGCCGTCGATGTAGTGCTGGATGTGGTCGGGGAGGTCGGCGGGGATGCGCGAATCGGTCATGAGGTTTCTCCGGTCGTCTGTGCAGAAGTCGTCTGTACTGGATTCGTCTGAGCTGAGGTCGTCTGGGCGGAACGGGTGTGCAGGGCGTCGAGGAACGCGTCCATGGTGCGCCAGCGGTGGTTGCGCGCGGCGAGTTCGATCTCGAGCGGATCGGCGCCTGCTCGGATGAGGTCGAGGATCTCGGTGTGCTCCTCGACCGAGTGCTGAGCGCGCCCTGGAATCGAGGCGAAGGTCGTCTCGCGGATGCCGGAGAGTCGCGACCAGCCGCGGTGCACGAGATCGAGCAGGTGCGGGTTGGGGCACGGCTCGAACAGCACCGAATGGAACTGGCGGTTGAGCTCGGTGAAGGCGTGCGCGTCGAGGTGGTCGAGCATCTGCGCCATCCGATCGTTGATCCGGGCGGCCTCCTCGAGGGCCTGGTCGTCGAGCAGGGGAGCGGACAGGGCGGTGGCGCAGCCCTCGACGAGGCCGAGCGTCTGCATCGTGTGCGCGTACTCGCTCTCATCCACGAGGGTCACCCGCGCGCCGACGTTGCGCTCGAACGTCACGAGCCCTTCGGCCTCGAGACGGCGGATCGCCTCGCGCACGGGGACGACGCTCATCTGGAGATCGTCGGCGATGGATCCCAGCACCAGCCGGTATCCGGGGCTGAACATGTGTCCCGTGATGCGGGAGCGCAGCCACTCGTACGCGACCTCGGACTTGCTCGCGGCCGTCGTGGTCATCGTGTGCTCCCGTCGGACACGGCCTTCTCGTAGCGTGCCCGCCACTCGGCGTTCAAGGGGAAGAGGCCGTCGACCGGGTGTCCTGCGGCGACCTGCTCGGCGATCCAGGCGTCTTCGATCTCCTGCGCGACGGCGCTCGCCGCGACCTCGGCGGCCAGGGCCGGTGGGATCACGATCACGCCGTCGCTGTCGCCGACGATGATGTCGCCGGGCTGCACGGTCGCGCCGCCGCAGGAGATCGTGACGTCCACGTCCCACGGCACGTGCTTGCGACCGAGCACCGACGGGTGCGCGCCCTGCGAGAACACGGGAAGGCCCATCTCGGCCACCGCGTCGTAATCGCGGACGCCGCCGTCGGTGACGACTCCCGCTGCGCCTCGCACCTTGGCGCGCAGGGCCAGGATGTCGCCGAGCGTGCCCGTCGTGGCATCGCTGCGAGCTTCGATCACGATGACCTCGCCGTCCTCCACGGCGTCGAACGCCCGCTTCTGGGCGTTGTAGCCGCCGCCGTGCGAGGCGAAGAGGTCTTCGCGGAACGGGACGAAGCGCAGCGTCTTCGCGGTGCCGACGATCTTCTGTCCCGGGATGTTGACCGAGACCCCGTCGATGAAGCAGGAGTGGTGTCCGCGCTTGCGGAGCTGCGCCGAGAGCCCGGCCGTCGGCGCCTCCAGCAACTGTGCGCGCAGTTCGGGGGAGAGGCCGGGAGCCTTCTCGACGGGAGGCAGTCCTGCTTCCGCCCGCGAGCCCCATGCTTCGGTGCGCTGCAGGTCGTCCACGGCGGGGAGCGAGCCGATCTGTCCGTCGAACGGAGTCTCGCCCTGGGTCACGGTGGTGACGAGCCGTCCCGAGCTCGGGGCTCCCGGTGCATCCGGTGCGTCCACCTCGACCTCGACGACGTCGCCGGGGACGATGACGGATGAGCCGGCGGGGGTGCCGGTGAGGATCACATCGCCGGGTTCGAGCGTGAAGTGCTGGGAGAGGTCGGCGACGAGTTGGGCAAGCGGGAAGATCAGTCCTGCCGTGGTGTCGTCCTGGCGGAGTTCGCCGTTGACCCAGGTGCGCACGCGCAGCGCCGCGGGGTCGACGGTGCGGGCATCGATCAGCTCGGGGCCGATCGGGGTGTAGCCGTCGCCGCCTTTGGAGCGGACGTTCGAGCCCTTGTCGTTGGCGCGCAGGTCGTACAGGCCGAGGTCGTTCGAGGCGGTCACCCAGCCCACGTGGGACCAGGCGTCGTCGAGGGAGACGCGGCGCGCGGCCGAGCCGATCACGAGCGCGATCTCTCCCTCGAACGCCAGCAGCTCGGTACCGGCCGGCCGCTCGACGGTGCCGCCGGAGACGCCGACGGAGCTGGCCGGCTTGAAGAAGTAGGAGGGGGCGGCGGGGCGCCGGCCGCGCTGATCCGCTCGGGAGGCGTAGCTCAGGTGGATCGCGATGATCTTGCCGGGGCGGTCGATGGGTTCCGTCACGGGGCGCCTCCTCGCGCTGTCAGTGTCCTGCGCGACGCCTTGTGCGTCGTATTCGAAATCATATATTATCGGTTCACCCCTCGGCAAGCACTTCGGATTCACGTCCGCCGCGCGCCGTGACAATGCGGTCACAACCAAAGGAGACACCCCATGAGCGGGCAGTCACAGGCTGGGTTCACGCCCACCGGAACCATCGCGACAGCGGCTGATCGGCGCCGTGTCGTGTTCGCCACCGTCGTCGGCACCACCGTCGAGTGGTACGACTTCTTCATCTACGCCACGGCGGTCGGGCTCGTCTTCGGGCAGCTCTTCTTCGCCCCGCTCGGCGAGAACAGCGCCCTGATCGGCTTCGCCACGGTCGGCGTCAGCTTCCTGTTCCGCCCCCTCGGCGCCTTCCTCGCCGGTCACTACGGTGACAAGCTCGGACGCAAGACCGTGCTGATGTGGACGCTGATCCTGATGGGCGCGGCCACTGCCCTCATCGGCATCCTCCCCACCTACGAGACCATCGGGCTGATGGCGCCGATCCTGCTGGTGCTGCTGCGCATCGTGCAGGGCATCTCGGCGGGCGGCGAGTGGGGCGGCGCGGTGCTGATGGCCGTCGAGCATGCTCCCCGCAAGAAGCGCGGCATCTTCGGCGCATCGCCGCAGATCGGAGTGCCGCTCGGTCTGCTGCTCGCCTCGGGCGTGATGGCGCTCATGACGGTGATCGCCCCCGGCGACCAGTTCCTCGCGTGGGGCTGGCGCGTGCCGTTCCTGCTGAGCGTCGTGCTGATCCTCGTCGGCTACTACGTGCGTCGCAAGGTCGAGGAGAGCCCCGTGTTCACCGAGCTCGCGGCCCGCAAGGAGAAGGCCAGGATGCCGATCGCGCAGCTGTTCCGCAAGCACCTGCTGCTCGTGATCGTCGCCGCGTTCGTCTTCGCCGGCAACAACGCGGTCGGCTACATGACCACCGGTGGCTACATCCAGGGGTACGCCACGGACCCCGCAGGTCCCATCGGCCTCGAGCGCGGCCCCGTGCTCTGGGCTGTCGCCGGGTCTGCGGTCACCTGGCTGCTCACCACCCTCCTCGCGGGGTGGCTCTCCGACCGCATCGGCCGCCGCACCACGTACATCGTCGGCTGGGTGCTGCAGCTGGTGGGTGTGTTCACGCTGTTCCCGCTGGTCAACACCGGCGAGATCGGGCTGCTGTTCACCGGACTCGCGATCCTCACGATCGGCCTCGGATTCACCTACGGCCCGCAGGCGGCGCTGTATGCCGAGCTGTTCCCCGCGAGCATCCGCTTCTCCGGTGTCTCGATCTCGTACGCGATCGGTGCCATCGCCGGCGGCGCGTTCGCCCCGACGATCGCGACGGCCATCGTGAAGGCGACCGGCTCGACGGGCGCCGTCACCTGGTACCTGGCCGGCATGACCGTGCTGGGCCTCGTCGCGACCCTGCTGCTGCGCGACCGCTCGGGCATCCCGCTCGGACCGGATCACGAGGAGGAGCAGTCCGTCAGCCCGATCTACGGACTCGCGAAGGCCTGAGCCGCGCCGCTCGTCGACCTGCTCCCGTCGCGCTCCCTGTCATCTGCCCTACGGCGACCGACCGGAAGCGCGGCGGGAGTGTTCGTCTGTGCGCGGTCTCGGCGGAGCCGGACGTCAGCCGTCGAGAGCGTCGCGGATGTCCGATGCTGCACGCTGGAGCCGTGCGGCGATCTCGGCGTCGTCGAGGTCTGTGGACACGTGCACCACGGCGATCGCGGCGGGGCGCTGTCCGCGCAGGGCGAGGGGGACGGCGACGGCCTGCACCGTGGGGATGACCTCGTCGTGGCTCGTCGCATAGCCGCGGATGCGGGTCGACTCCACATCGCCGGCGAGGGTCGGCGGCACGACGTCCGGCCATTCATCCTCGGGGAGCAGCGACAGGATGGCCTTGCCGGGTGCGCCGACCGTGACCGGGTGACGGGCGCCAGGGCGCTGGGCGACGCTCGCGACTGCATGTCGGGGCTCGACGCTCGCGAGGGTGATGCACTCCTCGCCGTCCAGCACGCCGAGGAAGCAGGTCATGCCGAGCTCGTTGGCGATGGCCGTGAGCTCGGGGAGCGCCTCGGCCTGGAGGTCGTGCGCGACGCCGGCGGCGAGTGCGGCCATCCGGGCGCCGAGGCTCACGGCCCCTGCGGCGTCGCGCGTGACGAGACCGTGGTCCTCCAGCGTGCGCAGCAGTCGATAGGCGATCGAGCGGTGCACGCCGAGGCGGGACGCGAGCTCGTCGATCGACAGGGGCGTGCGGGCATCGGCCAGCACCTCGAGGATCCGGATGCCGCGGCTCAGAGTCTGCGAAGCGGGAGAGGTGGTGCTGCCGGGCATGGGGGCACTCCCTTGCGATGACGGACGGCGCGGTTTAGGCTGTGTTCAATAGTAGAACTCTCTGTTCGAATATAGAACACGCCTGTTCTTCGCGCAAGAGCTCCTCACACACGACCCGAAGCGTATGACCCGACGCGCTTGACCCGACGCGCTTGACCCGACGAAGACGTCCGGAAGGAATCGACGACGATGCAGTTCCACCACCACGGCTATGTGTCCGCTGACCCGCGTGTGCAGGACGCCGCCGGCATCGGCTCAGCCCGCCCCACCGACCTCCCTGACGAGATCGACGTGCTCATCGTCGGATCGGGGCCTGCAGGAATGCTGCTGGCCGCCCAGATGGCGCAGTACCCCGAGATCTCCACCCGCATCATCGAGAAGCGCGACGGCCGCCTCCCGCTCGGCCAGGCCGACGGCATCCAGCCGCGCAGCGTCGAGACGTTCCAGGCGTTCGGGTTCGCCGAGCGGATCATCGCCGAGGCCTACAACATCGGCTGGATGAACTTCTGGGGCCCGAACCCCGACAAGCGCGACGAGATCGTCCGCACCTCCCGGACGGCCGACTACGCCTACGACATCTGCGAGTTTCCGCACCTCATCATGAACCAGGCGCGCGTGCTCGACTACTTCGCCGAAGCCGCGGCCAACGGCCCGGGGCGGATCGTGCCCGACTACGGGATCGAGTTCACCGGGCTCACGGTCCACGACGAGGGGGAGTACCCGGTCGAGGTGGGGATCCGCTACGTCGCCGGTGAGCGCGCGGGCGAAGAACGCACGATCCACGCGAAGTTCGTCGCCGGGTGCGACGGCGCACGCAGCGGTGTGCGACAGGCCATCGGCCGCACGCATGTCGGCGCCTCCGCCGCGCATGCCTGGGGTGTGATGGACGTGCTCGTGAACACCGACTTCCCGGACTGGCGCACCAAGTGCGCCATCAACTCGGAGGCGGGCAACATCCTGCACATCCCGCGCGAGGGCGGATACCTCTCGCGCATGTACATCGACCTCGGCGAGGTCGCGGAGGACGACGACCACCGGGTGCGCCAGACGCCCATCGAGGAGATCATCCGTCGCGCCAACGCGATCCTGCACCCGTACACGCTCGACGTGCGCGAAGTGGCCTGGCACAGCGTGTACGAGGTCGGCCACCGCGTGACCGACGGCTTCGACGACGTCATCGACGGCTCCGGACGCACACCCCGCGTGTTCCTCACCGGCGACGCCTGCCACACGCACAGCGCCAAGGCCGGGCAGGGCATGAACGTCTCCATGCAGGACGGCTTCAACCTCGGATGGAAGCTCGGGTCTGTGCTCACGGGCCGCGCTCCCGAGGCGCTCCTGGCCACGTACGGCGCCGAGCGACGCCCCGTCGCCCAGCAGCTGATCGACTTCGACCGCGAATGGTCGAGCCTGATGGCCCGCAAGCCCGAGGAGATCTCCGACCCCAACGAACTGGCCACGTACTACCTCGCAACGGCCGAGTTCCCGTCCGGGTTCATGACGCAGTACACCTCCTCGATGATCACGGGGACCGCCGCGCACCAGGCGCTGGCGCCCGGCTACCCGCTGGGCAAGCGGTTCAAGTCGGCCGAGGTCGTGCGCGTCGGCGACGGCAATGTGGTGCACCTCGGACACCACGCGAAGGCCGACGGGCGCTGGCGCGTGTACGCGTTCGGCGACCGCACCGGCGAGGCGCTCGCCGCCTGGGCGGAGCAGGCCGCTCCGCTGTTCGCGCGCTTCACTCCGACGGATGCCGACGTGGATGCGATCTTCGACGTCAAGGCCGTCTACCAGCAGCCCTTCGAGGAGGTCGAGGTCACCTCGGCACCCGAGCTGTTCCAGCCGAAGACCGGCCCGCTCGGACTCACCGACTGGGAGAAGGTCTACGCGGCGGGCCCCAGCAAGTGGACGGAGACCGACATCTTCGCAGCGCGTGAGCTTTCGCGCGACGGTGTGGTGGTCGTGGTGCGCCCCGACCAGTACGTGGCGGCGATCCTGCCGCTGGACGACACGGCAGAGCTCTCCGAATTCCTCGAGGGGGCGCTGCTCCCGGCACGATGAGCCGAGGGTCTCGACATGACACGTGTCACGTCGAGGAGATGACACCGCCCTCCGGACTCCTCGTCGGCATCGGACGAGGCTGGAGGCATGGACGACACCTCTAGGGACGGATCGGCGACGCGGGTCATCGCGCGACCGGCTTCCGCTGCCCCGATCGATGACCCCGTGGTGCTGGAGCTCAGCGCCGTGAGACGACACTTCGGCGCAGGGGAGCGCCGTGTGCAGGCCGTGGACGGGGTCGACCTGTCCATCCGGCGGGGCGAGGTCGTGGCACTGCTGGGACCGAACGGGGCAGGCAAGACGACCACGCTCGACATGCTGCTGGGCCTCACCGAACCGAGCAGCGGCACCGTCCGCGTGCTCGGGGTGACTCCGGATCGTGCGACCTCCAGCGGTGCGATCGGCGCCGTGCTGCAGACGGGCGGATTGCTGGGCGACCTCACCGTCGGGGAGACCGTGCGCCTCATCGCCTCCCTCTACGGAGACGAGGCGCGGGGGAGGGTCGACGAGGTCATGGCGCGCGCCGACCTCACCGCTCTCGCCCGCCGACGGGTGTCGAAGTGCTCGGGTGGCGAGCAGCAGCGCGTGAAGTTCGCGCTCGCGATGATCTCCGACCCCGACATCCTGGTGCTCGACGAGCCGACGGCGGGGATGGACGTCACGGCCCGCCGCCACTTCTGGGACGTGATGCGTGCGGATGCCGACGCCGGCCGCACGATCGTCTTCGCCACCCACTACCTCGAAGAGGCGGAGCAGTTCGCTCGGCGGACCGTCGTGATGCATCGCGGAACGGTCGTCGCCGACGCCCCCACCGCGCTGCTGCGCGCCAGCCTCGGGGAGCGGACGGTGTCCGCCACGGTCGACGACGACCCGACGGCGCTCGTCGCGACGCTGACGTCGACGGAGGGGATCGCGGCTGTGCGTGTGGACGGTGATCGTCTCAGCCTGCGCGCGGCGGACTCCGATGCGGCAGCGCGGATCCTCCTCGCCGGCGGCGCGCACGACCTCGAGATCGCCGCCCCCACCCTCGAAACCGCCTTCACGGCTCTGACGGAGAACTGACATGCTCGTCTCACCCACCATGCTGCGCATCGAAGGCGTCCGCCAGCTGCGCAACCCCTACACTCTCGCGTTCACCCTGGCGATGCCCGTCGCGATGTACCTGCTGTTCGGTGCCGGGATGGGATACGGCTCGCTCTCTGCCGGCCACGGGAACGTCTCGTTCTACGTCATGACCTCGATGGCCGCGTACGGCACCGCTGTCGCGATGAGCTCGCTCACCTCCCTCGCGGCGACCGAGGCGAAGCAGGGGTGGGGACGGCAGCTCGCGATGACCCCGCTCACCACCGCGGGGTATGCGCTGACCAAACTGCTCACTGCCGTGTCCTTCGCCGCGCTCGCCCTGGTCGCGGTGTTCGTGGCAGGGATGATGACCGGTGCTCAGGCCGAGGACGCCTGGCGGTGGGTCGCGACGGCGGGCATCATCCTCGGGATCGGTCTCATGTACGGGCTGTTCGGCCTCGGCGTCGGACTGTTCTTCAGCTCGGACTCGGCCGCGGCGCTCGCTTCCATCTCGATGACGTTCTTCGCGTTCTTCGGCAACGTGTTCATGCCTCTCGACGGCGTGATGCTCGACATCGCCCGGTTCACCCCGCTGTACGGCTTCGTGGCGCTGAGCCGCTGGCCCCTCACCGACGGGGTGCTCACGACGGGGCAGACCGATCCGCTGTGGATGCTGTTCCTCAACGTGGCTGTCTGGCTCGTCCTCTTCGCGCTCCTCGTCGCGATGGGAATGAAGCGCTCGCGGGCGCGGCAGTAGTGGCACGCGGCGACACTAGGTTGGACGGATGACCCCGCACGAGAAGCGCACGACGAGCCGCGCCACGGGAAAGGACCCGTGGGCGCGGTTCGGCTGGCTGATGGCGGTGGTCTGGCTGGTGTTCCTCGTCTACCCCGTGATCGCCCTGCTCGGTTCCGAGGCGCCCCTCGCCTGGGTGGTCGGGGGATGGGTCGCTCTGGTGACGTTCGTCGTGCTGTACGTCACCGGGTTCATGCACGGCATGCGCGGGGGTGGCGGGCTGGGGCGCACCCCCTCGAAGCGGCAGTGGGCCACGTTCGCCGCGCTCATCGTCTGCGCATTGGTCTCGGTGCCGGCCGAAGGCGGATCGGCGCTCAGCTTCCTGCCTTTCATCATGTCGTTCGCGTCCTACGGCCTGACGCGCGTATGGCACTGGATCACGACCATCGCGGCGGTCGCCGTGACGGCGCTCTGCGTGTTCCTGCTCCCGGGCGGGCTGAGCTACCTGTCGGTGCTCGCGATCGTCGCGCTGCTCGGTGTGGTCAACACGGTGTCGACGTGGCTCATCCTGCGTTCGGCCGAGGCGGAGCGGCTCGGTCTGGAACTCGCGACCAGCGAGGGACGTGAAGCCGTGGCCCGCGATGTGCACGATCTGATCGGGCATTCGCTGACGGTGGTGGGTCTCAAAGCGCAGCTGGTGCGGAGACTCATGGACTCCGACCCGGAACGCGCCAGGGCCGAGCTCGCAGACATCGAGCGGTTGACGGCCGAGGCGATCGCCGGAGTGCGCTCGACGGTCGCGGGCGCGCGGGCGACCACCCTGATCGAGCAGCTCGCTTCCTCGCGGGATTCGCTCCGCGCGGCGGACATCGAGCTGCGGGTCGAGGGGGAGCCGGAGGCGCTGTCGCCGGTGCAGGCCATCACGGCGAGCTGGATCCTCCGCGAGGCGACGACCAACGTCCTGCGGCATTCGGGTGCCCGCACCGTGCGGGTCATCCTGTGGCCGGGACGGCTCGCCGTGGAGGACGACGGAGTGGGCATCGGCGCGGGCATCGCCACCGCAGAGGGCAACGGCATCCGCGGCATGCGGGAGCGCGCGGCGGCTGCGGGGGCGGCGTTCGCCCTCGGCTCGACCGAGAAGGACGGAACCCGCGTGGAGGTGACATGGTGACGGCGCCTGACGATGGGTCCATCCGATTGCTGATCGCCGACGATCAGGCGCTCGTGCGTGGTGCGCTCGGTGCGCTGCTCGACCTCGAGCCCGACCTGACCGTGGTCGGCATGGCCTCGGACGGCGCGGAGGCAGTGCGGCTCGCTGAGGAGCTGCACCCCGACGTGTGCCTGATGGACATCCAGATGCCGGGCATGGACGGTGTGGAGGCGACGCGGCGGATCAGACAGGTGAGCACGAGGACGCGCGTCCTCGTGGTGACCACCTTCGCACGCCCGGGCTATCTGCGCTCCGCATTGGACTCCGGGGCGAGCGGATTCATCGTGAAGGACACTCCCGCCGAGACGCTCGCCGACGCCGTCCGCCGCGTGCATTCGGGTTTGCGGGTGCTGGATCCGCAGCTCGCCGCCGACGGCCTGTTCGACGGAGCGAATCCGCTGAGCGACCGGGAACGCCAGGTGCTGCGACTCGCCGCCGACGGACGCTCGGCGGCCGCCATCGCCGCCGAGGTGTTCCTGTCGGCCGGCACCGTGCGCAACCACCTGTCCGCTGCCATCGGCAAGACCGGTGCGGCCAATCGTGCGCAGGCGGTGCGCATCGCGCTCGACAAGGGGTGGATCTGACGCCGAGGCTCGCGGCGGCTCCACATCGCGTCTCGGTGTCCTTGCGGTCTCGGCGTCCATGCACGATCGGCGACTGTGCACGATCGGCGACTGTGCAGTGTCGGTGTCTCTGCGGTGTCGGTGGCCCCGCGTACCGTGGGTGCCGACGGGCGACGGAGCCCGACAGGAGGAGTGCGTGATGGACTGGAAGATCGAACTCATCTTCGTGCCGGTCACCGATGTGGACCGGTCCAAGGAGTTCTACGAGAGGATCGGATTCACCCCCGATCACGACCAGACGCCCGTCGATGGGCTGCGCTTCGTGCAGATGACGCCGCCGGGGTCCGCCTGCTCGATCGCGTTCGGCACCGGGCTGGGCATCGAGCTCGAGCCGGGACAGCAGAACTCGATCCAGGTCGTCGTCCCCGATGCCGACGAGGCGCTCGCGCACCTGCAGGGGCTCGGCGTCGAGGCCCGTGGCGTCCAGGACCTCGACTGGGGACGGTTCGTGTCGTTCGACGATCCCGACGGGAACACCTGGACGCTGCAGGAGCTGCCCGACTACGGCGCCTAGGGGTCCGGCACGGCAGCAGGCCGGCTCGGCTACGACGGATCCGCGACCACTTCGATCTTGAAGCCGGAGGCGTTCTCGAACCAGCCCGCGTAGTGCTGGTCGCCGCCGGCGTGCGGGTAGCGCTCCGCATACAGTGGTCGCCAGCCGTGGCGCTCGGCCTCGGCCATCAGCGCATCCACCGCGGTGCGATCACCGCCCTGGAATGCCAGATGGTTGAGGCCGGCGCGTCGACGGTCGTGCGCGGAGCTCGACAGGTTCGGAGACATCGTGAGCGTGAGATAGCTGCCCCCTGCGGCCCACGACTCGCCGCCGCTCCATTCGCTCGTCAGGGAGAACCCCACGCGCTCGAGGATCCACCGCCACTGCGCGCGCACATCATCGAGGTCGGCGATCCACAGCTCGACGTGATGGAGACCAGGCATCGTCCGATTCTGCCATTCACCTCACGGTCACGGTCCGGTCATCCGGCGGCCGTAGCTTTCGATGCGCCACGTCGTCGAAAGGACCTTCTCGTCATGACCTCCGCCACTCGGCCGAAGCGGGGGCTCCTCGCCCTGCTCGGCACCGGCATCGTTCTCGCCGGTCTCCTCGTCGTTCCCGCCGCTCAGGCGGCGGAAGGGATGCTCACGCTGGACACGCCCCGCATCGGGGTCGACGAGACGGTCACGTTCTCGTTCGACGCCGGCTCGGCGGTCCACGATCGCAACTGGATCGGGATCTATCGTGACGGCGCGGTGCCCGGCGGTCCGGCATCCCTCGACTGGCGATACGTCGCAGACCAGACCGGCCAGGTCACGTGGAACGCCTCGCGTCGGGACGGCTGGACCCGCAACTCGGCGACGATGGGGGCGGGCGAGTACGACGTCTACCTCCTCGAAGACGACGGCTACACGGTGCTGGCCGGGCCGATCGATCTCACCGTCACGGACGAGGAGGCGCAGCCGGTCGCCCCGGCCGCCCCGAAGCCCGAGGTCGGAGGGAAGAGCGGCCTGAACGTGCTCACCTTCAACGTCTGGCACGGGGGCACCCAGGTGGCCGACGGTGCGCGTCAGATCGCCGATGTCATCACGCAGACCGACGCCGACGTGACGTTCCTCCCCGAAGTGGGTCAGGCGCCCGCTCAGGTCGCCGCACTGCTCGGCTACCAGCACCTCACGGCGACCGACACCGGGATCGTCTCGCGCTACCCGATCGTCTCCACCGACACGATCGGCCGCTGGTGGTCGAAGGCGGTTCTCGACGTGAACGGATCGGAGGTCGTGGTGTACGGCGGCCACCTGGAGTACCGCTGGTACACCACGTACCTCCCGCGCGGCTACGGCGGGGAGATCCACGGCGACTGGCCGGCCGGGTGGAACACCTGGAACAAGCTCGACGCCCCGGTGACCGACGTCGAGGCCATCCTGGCGGCGAACGCGCAGTCGGGCCGACCGGCCGCCGCTGCCGAGCTGCTCGCCGACATCGCCGCAGAGCGCACGACTGGACGGATCGCCATCGTGGGCGGCGACTTCAACGAGCCGCCGTCGCAGGACTGGACCGCGGCGACAGCCGAGCTGTTCGACCACAACGGCGTCGTCGTTCCCTGGCAGACGACGCAGACGCTGCTCGACGGGGGACTGGTCGATGCCTTCCGCACCGTGCATCCCGATCCCGCGGCGAACCCGGGCTTCACGTGGCCGTCGGACAATCCTCTGTTCCCCACGTCATCTCTGACCTGGGCTCCCGACGCCGATGAGCGCGACCGCATCGATTACGTCTTCGCCACGCCGGACGAGCGACTGTCGATCGACGGAGCGAGCGTGGTGGGACCGCAGTCGACGATCGTGCGCAATCAGCGTGTCGTCGACGACAGTGCCGATGAGATCCTGACGCCGGATGCCGTCTGGCCCTCCGACCACAAGGCGGTGCTGGCGAACTTCACCGTCTGCGGCGGCGGGTGCACGACGCCTGAGCCCGAGCAGCCGACCGTGACGCTCGCTTCGGCATCGGTCGCCGCGGGCGATGCGATCACGATCTCCGGCGCCGGCTTCCCCGCCGCCACAGCGCTGCGGATCGAGCTGCGTTCGACGCCGGTTCCGCTCGGTGCCGTGACGACGGACGCGACCGGCGGGTTCCGCGTGACCGTGACCGTTCCGGCCGCTACGAAACCCGGCACCCACAGCATCGTGCTCATCGACCCGGACGGCGTGGAGACGACGGCGGCGATCGCCGTCACGGTTGCGCCCGGTGGCACACCTCCCGGCGGCGGTACCCCAGGCGGAGGCACTCCCGGTGGCGCTCCGGGTGGTGTTCCCGCCGACGGCTCGGGGAACGCGGGTTCCGGCCCCGGCACGACGAGCAACGGCGACCTCGCCGCGACAGGAGCCGACAGCGCGCCGTTCCTCCTCGCCGGGGTGCTGCTGCTGGCAGTCGGAGCGGGCCTCGGCATCGCGCGCAGGCGCCGGCGTCTCGGGTGATCGACTGAACGACGCTCGGGTGCGACGAGGGGATCGGCACGACGTTCGCGTCGTGCCGACCCCCTCGCGTTGCCGACTGTCCCGCGGCGTCAGGAGTTCACGCGGATGATCTCCTGCTGGTACGGCGCGATCACATCGCCCGAGACGCGCAGATCGAGAAGCAGGAAGGGCCGTGAGGACGGGTCCTCCTCGACCCAGTTGGCGAGACGGTCGAGATCGGAGAGCGTGCGCACCACGACGCCCTCCGCGCCGACGGCCGCACCGAACGCGGCGAAATCGACCTCAGGGATGCGCATGGGTCCTTCCGCCAGTCCCTTGAGACCGTAGAGGTTGACTTCGGCTCCGTAGGCCGCGTCGTTCCAGACCACCGCCATGCCGCGTCCTCCCGCCGCCCGGACGGCCGACTCCAGATCAGCGATGGCCATCAGCCCGCCGCCGTCGCCGGAGGTGAGTACCACGGTGGACTCGCGGCGCGCGAGAGCGGCCCCGACGACGCTCGGCCAACCGAGCCCGATCGACTGGAACGCGGTGCCGACCATCATCATGCGGTCGGGGGCGGCGACCGGCCAGTACATGTTCGCCCACCCGATGAAGTGCCCACCGTCCGACACCACGACGCGGTCTTCCGGCAGCAGCTCGGCGATGCGACGAGCGGCGGAGCGCGGGTCGAGACGCCCGTCGGGGGCGAGGTCGTCGCCGCGGTCGTAGGTGCGTGCGGCCGCCACGTCCACGCTCTCGCGCCAGGAGTGCGCCGAGCCGGCGTCTCCTATCCGCGCCACGAGCTCTTCCGCGGCGAGACGGGCGTCCGCACGGACGAAGCCTCCGACGTGGGCGTGCGTCGCCGCCGCCGCGATGTCGATCTGGAAGACCCGGGTCCCCGGCGCGAACAGGTCGCCGAAACGCATCGTGAACTGGTTCAAGCCCGCTCCGAAGACGACGGCGACGTCTGCAGATCGCACGAGCTCCATCGCTCCGTCCGCCCCGAAGCCACCGGTCACACCGAGGTCGTACCTGGTGTCGGGGAACACTCCGCGGCCCAAAGCGGAAGAGGCGGTGAGAGCGCCGGTGGCCGCGGCCAGCTCTCCCAGCGCGGTGCTCGCACCGGACAGCCACGCGCCGCGACCGGCGAGCAGGAACGGGCGCTCTGCCCCGGCCAGGGCGGTGGCGATCTCGTCGAGCATCGCATCGGCGAATTCGCCGCGAGGGGCGAGCGGGGCCGGGATCCGGGGTGAGGGAGCATCCGGCACCTCACCTGCTTCGAGCGCTGCGACGTCATAGGGGATCGCGAGGACGACGGGCACCCGGTACGTGAGGGCGTGCTCGATCGCGATGACCGTGGTGGCGGCGGCGTCGGCCCGTCCGACCGTATAGGTGCGGGCGCCGACCGCCGAGGCGAGGGCGATCTGGTCGACGTCCCACGGGCGGGGGCCGGACGTGGGCTCATCGCCGACGACCAGCACCAGAGGCACCCGCGCCTGCACGGCCTCGGCGAGGGCGGTCAGCGTGTTCGTGAAGCCGGCTCCGTACGTCGAGGTGCCTGCGGCGATGCGACCCGAGGTGCGGAAGTGGGCGTCGGCTGCGACCACAGCACCCTGCTCGTGACGGACGGCGGTGAACACCGCATCCGTCTGCGTCTCGATCGCGTCGAGGAAGTAGGCGTTGCCGTTGCCCATCACTCCGAAGACGGCATCGATGTGCTGGGCGAGGGTGAGGGCGACATGGGCGGACACGGAGGGCATGGGAAAGCCTTTCGAGACAGGGACGGAGGAACTGCGGGATCCGTATGTGTCTCGCCTCCGCGTCTTCGCGAAGTGCTTCGTGCCTCTTTTTCAGGCACCGGCCTGGCCGGACCAGCTCAGTCTATCGGCGAGCGAGCCCGCAGAGATGCGGGAGAATGCAGGAATGACTGATGCGGAGATCGAGCGCGAGACACTCACCTGGGACGGCTTCGGGGAGGCGACGCGCGATCTGGCACGAAGCATCCTGGACAGCGGCTTCATGCCGGAGGTCGTCGTCGCCATCGCCCGGGGCGGCCTGCTCCCGGCAGGGGCGATCGCCTACGGGCTGGGCGCGAAGAACTGCGGCGCCATCAACGTCGAGTTCTACACCGGCATCGGCACGGTGCTCGACGCGCCCGAGGTGCTGCCTCCCGAGCTCGACATGGCGTACCTCGATGGCCGCCGCGTGCTGCTGGTCGACGACGTCGCCGACTCCGGACGCACGCTCGCCCTGGCCGTGCAGCTGCTGAAGGACAAGGGCGCCGATGTGCGGTCGGTCACGATCTACACCAAGCCCTCCACGATCATCCAGCCCGACTTCGCATGGAAGGACACCGACCTCTGGATCAACTTCCCGTGGTCGTTCCGCGGCACCGTGCGGGAAGAGGACCTGGGACTCGCCCCGTCGGCCTGAATGCCGTCGGCCTCAACGCGGTCCGCCTGACTCGCGTGGTTCGTCAGCCGCGCAGCAGGGAGCGCAGCGTCTGGATCGTGTCGGCTTCGGCCGGCGACTTGTCGGGCCGGTAGCCCTTCACCCGGGCGAAACGCAGCGCGACACCTCCCGGATACCGCGGAGAGCGCTGCACGCCGTCGATGGCGATCTCGACCACGACATCGGGGCGCAGGAACACGGTCGACGCCGTGCGGTGGGTCTCATGCTCGGGGAACTCCTCGGTCTGCCAGCGCAGCAGCTCGTCGGTGAGGCCCTTGAAGGTCTTGCCCACCATGACGAATTCCCCGGGGTCGCCGAACTCGCCGTCGGGGTCGCGCGCACCCAGGTGCAGGTTCGACAGCCATCCCCGGCGGCGGCCCGAACCCCACTCCGCGCCGAGTACGACGAGATCGAAGGTCAGCACGGGCTTGACCTTGACCCAGGACTTGCCCCGACGGCCGGCGGCGTAGGGGGCGTCGAGACCCTTGACCACCACGCCTTCATGGCCGGCGGCGAGGGCTTCGTGCGACAGCTGCTCCGCGGCATCCGGGTCGTCGGTCACGATGCCGGGCATCCGCCAGTCGCCGGCCACGCGCTCGAGCTCGGCGAGGCGGATCGAGAGCGGCTCGTCGATCAGGTCGCGTCCGTCCACGTGCAGCACGTCGAAGAACCATGGCCGCAGCACCAGTTCGCGGGAGGCATCGGCACCGAACCTCGACATCG
This sequence comes from Microbacterium sp. JAI119, assembly GCF_013410135.1. NCBI lineage: Bacteria > Bacillati > Actinomycetota > Actinomycetes > Micrococcales > Microbacteriaceae > Microbacterium > Microbacterium sp. JAI119. The sequence goes on along the minus strand of NZ_JACCCK010000002.1, from coordinate 217,896 downwards.
TCTCCTGGAAGGGCCTGGGCCCACCGTCTTCATCGAGCGACAGCGTCTCGCCGTCGAGGATGACATCGTCCACGGGGAGAGCGCGCACGATCTCGACGAGTTCCGGTACGCGGTGGGTGATGTCGGCCAGGCTCCGCGTGTAGACGCCGACGTCGTCGCCGTGACGGTGCACCTGGATGCGAGCACCGTCGAGCTTGTACTCCACCGACGCCGTGCCGGTGATCTCGAGTGCAGCCGATGGCGTCGCCGCGGTGGAGGCGAGCATGGGAAGGACAGGGCGACCGACTTCGAGGCCGACCGCGTCCAGCGCGTCTGCGTCTTCGGTGAGGGCGACACGAGCGGTCTCGCCGAGATCGCCGGAGAGCATGGCGGCGCGGCGCACGAGGGAGAGTGGCCGGTCGGACGCTCTCGCGACCGCGTCGAGAAGGACGCCGGACAATGCCCCGGTGCGAAGCTCGCCGAGCATGGCGCGGACGAGGAAGTCCCACTCGGCGGCCGTCGCTCGCGAGCCGAGCTCGCCGAGGATCCCGGTGCGGGCTGCCGCGGAGCCTGATCCGGAGGCGGCGGCGAGGGCGGTGAGCGAGGCATCGACGTCGCTCACCGTGAGGGTGGGATCTTCCGCATGCGTGATCTCGATGGCGGCGAGTCCCCGCCAACCGACGCCGAGCCGTCCCTGGCGCGGAGCGGCCAGCAGGAGCCCCATGACGGCTGGGAGCTCGTCCGCTGCGGAACGCGCCAGCAGCCGTGCGAGGGCATCGATCTTCGTGAGGCGGGACGCCGTGGCGGAGACCTCTTCTGCCGTGGAGACGACCTCGGAGAGCATCATCTCCGTATTGTCGCATCGGCCTCCGACGCTGGAGACGACGCTGCCGAGAAGCGGGAACCCGGACGTCAGCGCCCGCGGAACTCGGGCCTGCGCTTCTCCTGGAACGCCGCGAAGCCCTCGCGATAGTCGTCGGTGTCGCAGAGCGCGGCCTGTGCGGCGTTCTCGATCCCGACCGCATCCCACAGGGCGAGTCGCTCGTCGCGGATGCGGGCGAGGAGCTCCTTGCTCGCGAGGAACGCCGCCGTCGCACCGCGAGCGGCGGCGGCGGCCGCGTCGGTCGTGGCCTGCACCACCTCATCATCGGGGAACACGCGGGAGAACAGGCCGGACGCCACGGCCTCGGTGCCGCTCATCAGGCGTCCCGTGTAGATGAGGTCGAGCGTCTTGTGCGCGCCGAGCCGATCGAGGAAGAGCGCGTGTCCGCCGGAGTCCAGCGTCGCACCGAGGGCGGCGAACGGGGAGCCGATCTTCGCCGATTCCGCCACATAGACCACGTCGGTCGCGATCAGCAGGCCGAGGCCCACGCCGAGGCAGGCGCCGTGGGCGACAGCGAACGTCGGCGCGGGGAACCGCGACATGCGCTGCAGCAGAGGGGTCACCAGACCGCCGAGATAGCCGAGCACATCGTCGTCCCGTGGGTCGACGCCGGAGATGTCACGCCCCGCGCAGAACGCGCGCCCCTCGCCACGGAGCACGAGTGCTCGCACTCCCGCAGCCTCGGCCTCGACATAGGCGGCATCCAGTTCGGCGAGTGCCCTCTCGTCGAGAGCGTTCAGCTTCGATGGCGCGTCCAGCACGATCATGGCCACGTCGTCGGCGATGGTGAGGTCGATCATGGGCGCTCCTCGATCAGACGTCGTAGTCGACGACCACGCGGTCGCTGGTGGGGTGGGACTGGCAGGTGAGCACGAAGCCGCGCTCGAGCTCGTCGGGCTCCAGGGCGTAGTTCTCGGTCATCGTCACGCTGCCCTCGATCACGCGTGCGCGGCAGGTGCCGCAGACTCCGCCGGCACAGGCGAACGGAGCGTCGGGCCGTACGCGCAGTGCCGCATTGAGCACCGACTCCCTGGCGTCGACGGGGCTCTCCACGGTCGACGAGACGCCGTCGAGAGTGACCTCGATACGCACCGTCTTCTCGCCGGCACGCACCTGCACCGGCCGTGCCGCGCGCACGGGTTCATCACCCGTCGTGAACAGTTCGAAGCGGATGTGGGAGCGGTCGACACCGTGGTCGGCCAGCACCTCGCGACACAGGTCGACGAGAGCGAGAGGGCCGCACAGGAACCATTCGTCGACGGTCGACGGGGGGATGAGGGTCGCCAGGATCGTGCGGAGCTTCTCCTCGTCGATGCGCCCGGAGAGGACGGGAGCGGCCCGCTGTTCACGGGACAGCACATGGTGCAGCACGAGTCGGGTGGGGTAGCGGTCCTTGAGGTCGGCGAGATCTTCCAGGAACATCACGTCGAGCGTGGCGCGGTTCGTGTACAGCAGGGTGAATCGCGACGTGTCCGACCGGGTGAGCACAGTGTGCGCGAGGGCCATCAGCGGCGTGATGCCGGAGCCGGCCGCGATCCCCACCACGTGCCGGTCGTCGAGGTCGGGCAGAGCGGAGGTGAAGGTGCCCTGCGGGCTCATCACGTCGATCTCGAAGCCGGCGTGGAGACCGGTCTGCGCCCACGTGGAGAAGAGACCTCCCTCGTCCCGCTTCACGGCGACGCTCAAGCGCGTGTCCTGACCGTCGCCGCGGTGTTCCGGGGCGCGGCACAGCGAGTAGGAACGCCGGACTTCGACGCCGTCGAGTGTCGTGCGCAGCGCGACGTACTGACCGGGCAGGTGGTCGTACTCGTCGGCGAGGGCGGCGGGAACCGTGAAGGTCACCTCGACAGCGTCGTCGGTGAGCGGGCGCACGTCTTCGACCGTGAGGGTGTGGAACCGGGCGCGCTTGCGGGGTGCGGTCTCGCGGGGCGTCGTCGCCTGCGGGATGGGCGCTGGCGCGGAGGTGAAGAGCGACATGTCAGTGCACCTTGAAGTGGTCGAAGGGTTCGAGGCAGGCGCGGCACTCGAACAGGGCTTTGCATGACGTGGAGCCGAAGTGGGAGACCTCGCGCGTGTCGAGCGACCCGCAGCGGGGGCAGCGCACGCTCAACGCCAGGCGGATGGGGCCGGTCGACACGGCGGCGCGGCCCGAGGGCGGTGCGATGCCGTACTCGGCGAGCTTGCTCTTGCCCGCCTGTGTCATCCAGTCGGTCGTCCAGGCGGGGGAGAGGACCAGGCGCACGAACACCTCGTCGAAGCCGGCGGCGGTGAGAGCCAGGACCACATCGTCGCGGATCGTGTCCATCGCGGGGCAGCCGCTGTAGGTCGGGGTGATGTCGACATGCACCGCGGTGCCGTCGACCTCCACCGCGCGGAGCACACCGAGGTCCTCGATCGTGAGCACAGGAACCTCGGGGTCGGGCACGGAGGCAGCGATCCGCCACGCGGCCTGCGTCGGCGTGAGAGTCACCATGTCGCCCCCGGATGTCTGCGGGCGAGCACCTGCATCTCGGCGAGGATGTGGCCGAGCGGGGTCGCGTGCGCACCGGTGCGCCCGCCGGCCGACGACGACATCACGGCGGGCACCGAGAGCTCCGCTTCCGCGAACACCGTCTCGACCACGCCGTCGAAAGCAGGCCGCAGCGTCGACGGCACCACGGCCGCGTCGCCGAGCCGCGCGATCAGATCGTCGTCGCGGAACAGCTCATCGACGTACGGCCACACGTCGCCGAGTGCGCGGATGATCCTGGCGCGCGACTCCTCCGTGCCTCCGGCGAGACGCAGGATCCACTGCACGGCGTGGTCGCGGTGGTAGTCGACCTCCTTGAGCGACTTCTCCGCGATCGCGGCGAACGTCTCGTCGCTGCTGCCGCGCAGGGCCGAGTACAGCTCGAACATGTACGTGGCCACCACGAACTGGCGAGCGATGGTCTGGGCGAAGTCGCCGTTGGGCTGCTGCACGATCCATGCACAGCGGAAATCGGGTTCGTCGCGGAAGAAGGCCAGATCGTCTTCGCTGCGCCCGTCGAAGGACCCGGCGTAGTGGAGGAACGAGCGCGCATGACCGAGCAGGTCGAGGGCGATGTTGCCCAGGGCCACGTCTTCCTCGAGCTCGGGAGCGCGGGATATCCACGCGCCCAGCTGCTGCGAGAGGATCAGCGCGTCGTCGCCGAGACGAAGTGCGTACTCCGCCACGTCGGCCGATGCGGCGACCGCGCCGGTGCCTGACAGCTCCTGCGCCAGGTCGAGTTCGTCGACCGAGACGTTCCCGTGCACGTCGATGTCCTCGTGCACCGTCTCCTCGTGCACCGTCTCCTCGTGCACCGTGTCCTCGTGTGCCGTGCTCACAGGTGCGGCACTCCCTCTGAGGCGGTGTAGTACACGGCGTGGCGGTAGTTCTTGCCGGCGGGACTCTCGAAATAGGCGCCCTTGGCGTCGGGGTCGCTCGTGGTGATCGCGTCTGCGGGGGCGACCCAGATCGAGACGCCCTCTCCACGACGCGTGTACAGGTCGCGCGCATTGCGGATCGCCATCTCGGCGTCCGGCGCGTGCAGCGAGCCGACGTGCACGTGGCTCAGTCCGCGGTTCGCTCGGACGAAGACCTCCCACAGCGGCCAGGGCTCGCGCTCGTCGGCGCCGGGCGTCGCCATCACGCCACCGCCTTCGTCTTCGGCGACTGCTTGCGCGCGTACTCGGCCGCGGCCTCGCGTACCCAGGCGCCCTCTTCATGAGCCGTCCGGCGGCGTTCGAGGCGTTCGGCGTTGCAGGGCCCGTTGCCGCGCACCACCTCGAAGAACTCGTCCCAGTCGATCTCGCCGATCACGTACTGTCCGCTCTCCTCGTCGAAGTGCAGGTCGGGGTCGGGCAGCGTGACGCCGAGGACCTCGGCCTGGGGCACGAGCATGCCGACGAAGCGTTGGCGCAGCTCATCGTTGGAGAACCGCTTGATCTTCCACTTCATCGACTGCGCCGAGTTGGGGGACTGGTCATCGGGCGGCCCGAACATGGCGAGGCTCGGCCAGTACCAGCGGTTCACCGCATCCTGAGCCATCGCGCGCTGCTCCTCGGTGCCCTGCATCAGGGTGAGCAGGATCTCGAAGCCCTGACGCTGGTGGAACGACTCCTCCTTGCAGACGCGCACCATGGCGCGGCCGTAGGGGCCGTAGGATGCCCGGCACAGCGGCACCTGGTTGCAGATCGCGGCGCCGTCGACGAGCCAGCCGATCGCGCCCATGTCCGCCCAGGTCGGGGTGGGGTAGTTGAAGATCGACGAGTACTTGGCCTTGCCGCTGATGAGCTGGTCCATCATCTCGTCGCGCGTGGTGCCGAGGGTCTGGGCGGCGGAGTACAGGTAGAGGCCGTGACCGGCCTCGTCCTGCACCTTGGCCATCAGGATCGCCTTGCGCTTGAGGCTCGGCGCGCGCGTGATCCAGTTGCCCTCCGGCTGCATGCCGATGATCTCGGAGTGCGCGTGCTGCGAGATCTGCCGCACCAGTGTCTTGCGATACGCGTCGGGCATCCAGTCGCGGGGTTCGATGCGCTGCTCGTTGGCGATGAGCTCGTCGAACAGGCGCTCCTCATCGGAGATCTCGCCCACCAGGGACAGGTCTGCAGGACTGGTCATCATCGACTCCTCGGCATCGGGCCATCTTTACTGACCGATCGTTTGGTAATTCTGACACAGTGGACTGCCGGATTCAAGACGGCGGGGTCAGCGCGAGCGGGAGATCAGATCGAGGAGGGCGCGGCCGTACGCCTCTGAGGGGTCGGGGTGCTCGAAAGCGAGCAGCTCGCCCCCGACCTCGATCTCGACGCGGAAGGAGTCCTCGAGGCGCACCAGCGAACGGAACGTGCCGCGGAGCAGATCGCGAAGCTGGTCCTCCCGCGGCAGCCATACGGCGTCCGCGAGCGTCACCGCGTCGAGCGCCCACTCCGTCGTGCCGTTGAACGCCAGATCGGTGCCGCTCGGCGTCTGACGGGCCTCGATCGTCATCTCACTCACGGTGAAGACGTCGGCCTCCGCTTCGAGTTCCACGTCGTCGGGGAGATCGAGCTGGAAGCGGTCGCCATCGGCCGGATGCCAGATCAGTCCGGTGTCCCGCAGGGCGACGGCGAGCTCGCGTGTGATCATCCCCTCACGCTAGACGACGGCACTCGCCCGGGGCCCGGCGAACCTGTGGAACGCGACCACGGGTGTCGGAGGTGTGGGAGGTGTGGGAGGTGTCGGAGGTGTGGGGCAGAGTGGGGGGATGACCGCCGACGCCGCTGCAGCATCCCCCGAGGCCGCCGACCTCCGCGAGTCCGCCCGTGCCGCGCTGCGCGAACTCGTCGGACGCCCGGATGCCGATTTCCACGACGGACAGTATGAGGCGATCGAGGCGCTCGTCGAAGGGCGCCGCCGCGCGCTCGTGGTGCAGCGCACCGGGTGGGGCAAGTCCGCTGTCTACTTCGTCGCCACGCTCCTGCTGCGTCGGCAGGGGGCGGGCCCGACCGTGCTGGTGTCTCCGCTGCTCGCCCTCATGCGCGACCAGATCGCCGCCGCCGAACGTGCGGGGGTGCGGGCCGTGGCGATCAACTCCACCAATGCGCACGAGTGGTCGGATGTGCTCGCGAAGCTAGATCGCGATGAGGTCGATGTGCTGCTGGTCTCTCCCGAGAGGCTCAACAACCCCGCCTTCCGTGAGCAGCAGTTGCCGGCGCTCGTCCGGCGCATCGGGATGCTGGTGGTCGATGAGGCGCACTGCATCAGCGACTGGGGGCACGACTTCCGTCCCGACTACCGCCGCCTGCGCGACCTGATCGCCCAGATGCCGCCTGACGTGCCGGTGCTCGCGACCACGGCGACCGCCAACAGCCGTGTCGTGGCCGACGTGGCCGAGCAGCTCGGCAGCCTCCGAGCGGACGACGGGGCGGCCGCCGACGCCGATGCGGTTCCGGTGCTCACGATCCGCGGGCCGCTCGCCCGGACGTCGCTGCGACTGGGAGTGCTGCGCCTGCGCGATTCGGCGAGTCGCCTCGCCTGGCTGCTGAGCCACCTCGACGACCTTCCCGGTTCCGGCATCATCTACACGTTGACGGTCGCGGCCGCCGTCGACACGGCACGCCTGCTGCGTGAGCACGGCCACGACGTGCGTGCCTACACCGGGCAGACCGACCCCGACGAGCGCGCCGAGTCCGAGGGGATGCTCAAGCGCAACGAGGTCAAGGCTCTCGTCGCCACGAGCGCGCTGGGCATGGGGTTCGACAAGCCCGATCTGGGTTTCGTGCTGCACCTGGGCGCGCCGTCTTCCCCCGTGGCCTACTACCAGCAGGTGGGTCGTGCCGGACGTGCCAGCGAGAGCGCGGACGTGCTGCTGCTCCCCGGCGTCGAGGACCGTGACATCTGGCACTACTTCGCGACAGCTTCGATGCCCGATCGTGAACGAGCCGAGCGGGTGATCGGGGCCCTCGGCGACGTTCCGATCTCGACGCCGGCGCTCGAGGCGATGGTCGACATCCGCCGCACGCCGCTCGAGCTGCTGTTGAAGGTGCTCGACGTCGACGGGGCGGTCCGGCGCGTGCAGGGCGGGTGGGTCGCGACCGGTGCACCCTGGAGCTACGACGCCGAGCGGTATGAGCGCATCGCCGCCGAGCGTGTCGCCGAGCAGCAGCACATGATCGAGTACGAGCAGACCGACGGGTGCCGCATGGAGTTCCTGCAGCGCGCGCTCGACGACGACACGGCCGCTCCGTGCGGGAGGTGCGACAACTGCGCGGGGGAGTGGTTCCCGCGGGAGATCGGTGCCTCCGCGAGCTCGCAGGCCGTGGAATCGCTCGACCGCGTCGGAGTGCCGATCGAGCCTCGTCGTGCCTGGCCGACCGGTGCGGACCGGCTGGACGTGCCGGTCAAGGGGCGCATCCCGGCAGAGGAGCAGGCGAGTGAGGGGCGCGCACTCGCGCGTCTCACCGATCTGGGCTGGGGCGGGGCGCTGCGCGAGCTGTTCGCGGCCGGGGCGCCCGATGCCGCGGTGACACCGCAGCTGCTGCAGGCGTGCGTCCGCGTGCTCGCAGGTTGGGGGTGGGAGGAGCGCCCCGTGGCGGTGGTCGCGATGCCCTCGCGCTCGCACCCGCTGCTGGTCGACTCGCTCGCGCGCGGACTCGCCGATGTCGGGCGCCTGCCGTATCTCGGGGCGCTCGAACTCGTGGGAGGAGGGCCTTCCGGCGGGCCGGGTGGGAACAGCGTCTTCCGCCTGGCGGGACTCTGGGAGCGCTTCAGCGCTCGGCATCTGGATGTGCCGACCGGACCGGTGCTGCTCGTCGACGACCTCGTCGACAGCCGGTGGACGATGACCGTCGCGGCGCGTGAGCTCCGTCGTGCCGGGGCGACGGGCGTGCTGCCCTTCGCGCTGGCGCTGCGCGGCTGACAGCCGACCGTCGGCGTGGCGCTGCGTGGGACAGGTGTCAGTCGTCGGCGGGCGCGATGCGCGGGGGCCAGGCGGTGGCGCCGAGTTCGCGTGAGATGTTGCGTGCCGTCTCCCGCAGTGCGTTGAGGATCGCATCCGACGCCGGCGCTTGCGAGGTGGGCAACACGACGGCGACCGCGGCGACGATGTCGTTCGACGCGTCAGCGACGGGGGCGGCGATCGAGGACTCGCCGAGGACGGCCTCGTCGAACTCCCCGGCCATGCCGCGTTCGGCGATCGACGGCAGCTCCAGCGTCAGGCGCGCCACGTCGGTGACGGTGTCGCCGGTGAGGCTGCGCAGCGGCTGTTCGAAGACGCTCTGCTGGAACCCGAGGTCGTAGGCGAGGAGCACTTTGCCCATCGCCGAGGCGTGGGCGGGGATGGCGACACCGGTCTCGAGCATCTGCTGGCTGTCATCGGGGCGCAGATTGTGGTGGATGACGAGCACATCGGTGAAGTGCGGAGCGCCCAGCCGTACGGACAGGTCGGTGCGGCGTGCGAGCTCCTGCGTCCACCGCATGGCTCTGGCGCGCACGTCGAGGGTGTCGAGGTAGACGTTGCTCAGGCGCAGCAGGGTGGGGCCGAGCATGTAGCGCTGGCCACCCCGCTCTTTCGCGACGAGCCCGTGCGCGCGTAGCGACTTCACGATCCCGTGCACGGTCGACGGCGGCAGGCCGAGGGCTGCAGAGAGGTCGGTGATGCCGAGGTGGCGTGCCCCCTGGAGCAGTTCGAGGATCTTCGCCGCGCGGTCGATCGCCTGGATCACGGGGAGGGCCTCCTTCCGGTGCGTCGTCGAGCCGGTGTCGATGGAGCCGGGCTTCACGATTGATCTTGACAACCCGGCAGGCTCCGAGCATATTCGACATTAACGAATTGCTTTCGGATTTCTGCGAAAGAGTCCGCGAAAGATCAAAGGAGATCGAACGATGAAGAAGCTCATCAACGCCCCGGAAGACGTTCTCGTCGAGTCGCTCAGAGGCGTCGCGCTCGCTCACCCCGAGCTCTCCGTCGACCTGGAGAACCACGTCATCACGCGCGCCACGCCCAAGGCGCAGGGCAAGGTCGCGATCGTCTCCGGCGGAGGCTCCGGCCATGAGCCGTTGCACGGCGGTTTCGTCGGCACCGGGATGCTGGACGCCGCTGTCGCCGGAGAGATCTTCACCTCACCCACCCCCGACCGCGTGCAGGTCGCGACCAAGGCCGTCGATCGCGGAGCGGGTGTACTCCACATCGTGAAGAACTACACCGGTGACGTGCTGAACTTCGAGATGGCCGCCGAGCTCGCCGCCATGGACGGCATCGAGGTGGGCAGCATCACGGTGGACGACGACGTCGCGGTACAGGACTCCCTGTACACCGCAGGACGCCGCGGGGTGGGCCTAACCGTGCTGCTCGAGAAGATCCTCGGTGCGGCAGCGGAGGAGGGGCGCGACCTCCCGGCCGTGGTCGAGCTGGCGAAGAAGGTGAACGGACAGGGCCGCTCGATGGGAATGGCCCTCACCAGCTGCACGGTGCCCGCAGCGGGCAAGCCCACCTTCGACCTTCCGGACGATCAGATGGAGATCGGCATAGGGATCCACGGGGAGCCGGGTCGGCATCGCGAACCCCTCGCCCCGGCCTCCGAGATCGCCCGGCAGCTCGTCGAGCCGATCCTGGCCGACATCGACGGCACCGGCCCTGCGATCGTGATGCTCAACGGCATGGGTGCGACCCCGCTGATCGAGCTGTACCTCATGTACGGCGAGGTCGCCGCGCTGCTGGAGAAGGCCGGAGTGCAGGTCGCCAGGAACCTCGTCGGCAACTACATCACCTCGCTCGACATGGCCGGGTGCTCGGTGACCCTGCTCAAAGCCGACGATGAGCTTCTGCGGCTGTGGGATGCCCCGGTGAACACCCCCGGTCTGCGATGGGGCGTCTGATGGCCGCGGTCGACACCACGCTCCTCGCCGACTGGATCGCACGCTTCGGCGCCGCCGTGACGGAGAAGCGCGACTGGCTCACCGAACTCGACTCGGCCATCGGCGACGCCGATCACGGGGCCAACATGGCTCGGGGCATGGGCGCTGTCGGCGAGAAGCTGTCCGCCGGCGCGCCGGCAACGGTGGACGAGCTCCTGAAGACGGTCGGCATGACGCTGGTGAGCTCGGTCGGCGGTGCCAGCGGGCCTCTGTACGGCACGTTCTTCCTCCGCATGGGCATGGCCGCGGGTGCCGTGTCCGATCTCGATGGCGACGCTCTCGCGGCCGCACTGCGGGCAGGACTCGACGGTATCGTCGCGCGCGGCAAGGCCGAGGCGGGGGACAAGACGATGTTCGACGCGATGGCGCCGGCGGTCGACGCGATGGACGCTGCGCTCGCCGCGGGCGCCTCCGTCTCCGACGCCGCCAGAGCCGCTGCGGATGCCGCGGCGGCAGGTCGGGACGCCACCCTCCCTCTCGTCGCCCGGAAGGGCAGGGCGAGCTACCTGGGCGAGCGCAGCGCCGGACACCTCGACCCCGGAGCGGCCTCGACGGCGATCCTCTTCGAGACGCTCGCCGAGACGATCGAGGACAGCGCCAGATGATCGGCATCGTCGCCGTCTCCCACAGTGCACGGCTCGGGGAGGCGGCGCTGGAGCTCGCCCTGCAGATGGTCCACGACGGCGAGGTGCGGGTGCGGGTCGCCGCCGGCGCCGGAGTCGACGCCGAGGGCGTACCGATCCTCGGTACGGACGCCGTCGCGGTGTCCGCCGCCATCGATGAGCTCGCCACGGAGTGCGACGGCGTCCTCGTGCTCATGGATCTGGGCTCAGCCGTGCTCAGCGCGGAACTCGCGGTGGAGCTGCGTTCGAGCGACGTGCCCGTCCGGCTCGCTCCCGCACCCTTCGTGGAGGGGCTTCTCGCCGCTGTCGTGTCCGCTGCGGCGGGCGGATCGCTCGACACCGTGGCGGCTGAGGCCTCTACGGCCCTGGCGGCGAAGACCGGCGCCCTCGGTGTCGAGGAGGCGCACGAGGCGGAGACCTCCGATGCTCCGAAGGACGATGACGCGCAGGTGCGACGAGTGCGGGTCCGCAACCCGCAGGGGATCCATGCGCGTCCTGCGGCACTGATCGCGAAGGCGTCGTCCGGCGCGGATGTGCGCGTGCGCCGGCTCCCCGACGGCCCCGACGCGTCGGCGGCGAGCCTGACGCGGCTGCTCGTGCTCGGAGCGCGGCAGGGGGACGAGATCGAGCTGACCGCACGGGGCGATGGGGGAGAGGAGGCGCTGGATCGCCTGGTCGCTCTGTTCGATGACGGCTTCGGGGAGGGGACCGAGGAGACCGGACCCGATGGCGACGCGACTTCGACCGCGATCGCACCCGCACCCGGTCTGCCGACGGGCGCGGATGAACCGAAATCGCGTGAGCAGGAGGAGCCGACGCGAACCGTCGCGCCGGGCGCCGTGCTCCGCGGGCGCGGGGTGAGCTCCGGCCGGGCCGCCGCCCCCGTCGTGCATCTCGCACCGCCGCTTCCCGAACCCGATCCGGACGTGCTGGTGCCCCCCGCCGACCGCGATTCCGAGGTGTCAGCGATCGAGTGGGCCGCCGTCGCGGTCGCCGATCAGCTCCGCTCGCGCACGGCGCAGGCGACGGGAGAGACCAAGGCCATCCTCGATGCCTCGCGCCTGCTGGCCTCCGACCCCGAGCTGGTGTCCGAGGCGACGGCTCTGGTCCTCTCCAAGGGGCGCACCGCCGCCCGTGCGGTCTGGGAGACCGCCGTCGTCCACGAGAAGGCCCTCGCCGCGCTGGGGGGTCGGATGGCCGAGCGCATCGCCGACATCCGCGATGTACGCGACCGGATCATCGCCGAGATCCTCGAAGTCGACATGCCGGGTGTCCCCGAGCGCGACGATCCCTTCGTGCTGGTGGCCGCCGACCTCGCTCCCGCTGACACCGCTCTGCTCGCCGGGGGCCGATGCGTCGCCCTCGTCACGGTCCAGGGCGGACCGACCTCGCACACGGCGATCATCGCGCGCTCCCTGGGGCTGCCGGCTGTCGTCGGTGTCGTCGACGCCCAGGCGATCCCGGTGGGGACGATGGTCCTCGTGGACGGCGACCGCGGCACGGTGGAGGTCGCCCCGGCGGAATCCCGCGTCGCCGAAGCGCGCGCCTCGGCGACCGCTGTCGACTTCAACGGCGTCGGAGCGCTCTCCGACGGGCACCGCATACCGCTGCTCGCCAACGTCGGAGGAGCGGAGGACGCGACGGTGGCGGCCTCGGCGCATGCGGAGGGTGTCGGACTCTTCCGCACGGAGTTCTGCTTCCTCGACCGCGCCGAGGCGCCGAGCATCGACGAACAGGTGACCGCCTATCGCGGCGTGCTGTCCGCCTTCCCTGGGCGCAAGGTCGTCGTGCGCACCCTCGACGCGGGGAGCGACAAGCCCCTTCCCTTCGCCAACTCCGACAGCGAGGACAACCCCGCGCTCGGCGTGCGCGGGCTGCGGATCGCCCGACGCCGCCCGCAGCTGCTCGATGATCAGCTGGTCGCCCTCGCACGAGCGGCTGCGGCGGAAGCGGCGGAGGTCGAGGTGATGGCTCCGATGGTCGCGACGGTCGACGAGGCCAGGGACTTCGCCGAACGCTGTCGGTCCGCGGGGCTCGACAGGGTCGGCATCATGATCGAGACCCCGTCCGCCGCACTGCTCGCCGCGGAGCTGTTCGAGGTCGTCGACTTCGTGAGCCTCGGCACCAACGACCTCGCCCAGTACACGATGGCGGCGGATCGGCTGCTCAGCGATCTGGGCGACCTCAACGATCCGTGGCAGCCTGCAGTGCTGCGACTCATCGCCGCCGTCGGTGCCGCAGGTCGGGCTGCCGGAAAGTCGGTGGGCGTCTGCGGCGAAGCAGGCGGCGACCCCGCGCTCGCTCCGGTCCTGATCGGCCTCGGGGTGACGTCGCTGTCCATGGCGCCGCGATCGCTCGGTCGCGTGGCCGCGCGCCTGCAGGAGTTGTCCGTCGATGACTGCCGACGAGCCGCGGAGGCAGCAGTCGGTGCGAGCTCTGCGGATGCCGCGCGCGCTGCCGCTTCCTCGGCTCTCGTCGAGGGGTGAACGAGACGGTCCTGCCACGTCGTATGCGCACCTCGGCATGCGTTTCGTTCCATTCTGATATGGACATGGTCCAGAAGGGTGAGGGCGATGGATCCGGCTCTAGGCTCGTCAGCGAGGGGGCGTCGATCGGGGCGTCGCGAGCAATCGGAGGGTCCATGTCCACACGGTGGTCGTCACGAACTGTCCTGGGAGTGCTCACGGCGGGGGCGATCATCGCCCTGTCGGGGTGCGTGCCCGCACCGCAAGCCACACCGAAGCCGACTCCGGCAACCGAGAGCCCTGCTCCGGCGCCGTACGACGGTCCGACGGTGTTCGTCGGAGACCAGCTCGACTGGTTCCTGCCGAGCGCCGACGAGATCGCCGGTCTCCTCCCCGACGTCGGCGACGTGGGGTCGCCGTCACCGTCGCTGATCCAGATCTCCGACGGAGGCGGCCCCGAGCTCTCGCCGGCGATCTGCAACCTCTTCCTCTACGAGCCTTCCCAGGCGTCGATCGGCGCGCGCTCGGTCACGTGGACCAGCTCCCTCCCCGATGGGCGGGACGGCTGGATGCATGTGCTCCAGTTCGCGGACGAGGCGACGGCGCAGGGGCTGATGGACCGGTACGTCGAGGTGGCGAAGCAGTGCGCGGACTTCACCTACGGCAGCGGCGCGTCGACGTTCGACTCGACCACGCTCGACTCCGGGGATGGGATCCGCGCCGTCACCGGAGCGTTGGTGCTCGACGACGGACTCGGCGGCGGACACCGGCTCTACCAGGGGTACGCGTCGGTCGGCAACGTCCTCGTGAACTTCTGGCAGCCGTTCACCGGCGACGCCGCCTTCGACGCTGAGCGGGCCGCCGCGTTCCTGAGCGACCAGGCGTCCGACGCTCGGTCGCAGCTGATCGAGGAGTTGACCGCGAACCCGCCGGCGCCCGCAGCGACGCCGCCTGCTGTCGACCCTGCTGCGGCGTGGAGCAGCTGGCAGGTGAGCGCTACCGGGATCGGGCCGATCGTCCTCGGCTCCGACCTCGACGAGGCCATCGCGGCCGTCCCGGGAGCGACGGTGATCAGGCCGGAGTGGGACGGGGGGCAGACGCGGATCGTCAGTCCGGACGGTTCGGCCTCTGTGCTGTTGTGGACCGACGCGGGCGACTCCGTCGTCGATGCCGCATCCATCGGTTCCGCGAACGTCGGGAACGAGCCCCAGGAGGATCCTGCCGCGTTGCCGACGGCAGGCGAGGTGCGGATCGGCGACACCGTCGGCGAGGCCGAGGATGCGTTCCCCGGGGGCACGGCGATCCGTATCGTGTCCTCCGGCGAGTACTTCTATCAGTGGACGACGCGCGAGGGGGCGGCGATCCGGTTCCGCGTCGATCGCGACGCCGGCGACCCGAGTGCCGTGATCACCGGCATCCTGACGGAGGATGCGACACTGCGCCGGCTTCCCGACTTCAGCTGAGGGGTTCGTCCACAGGCCGGGATCCCGGAGCAGACGAGGCTGACCTGCTTGACTAACTGAACGATCGGTCGGTTAGTATGAGCGGATCGGGTACCGCAGGTGCAGCGCCCGAACCCGCTCGACGAGGAGGTCGACGATGACGGAAGCGACGGCGTGGACGACGGACGACGCGCGCCCGAACCGCGCGATGATGGAGCGCGACCGCGCCTCGGCTTCGCTGGGCCTCGTGGTCGAATGCGATGACCCCGGCCACGCGGTCGTCTCGATGCGCGTGCGGGACGACATGACCAACGGCTTCCACATCACCCACGGCGGCTTCGTCTTCGCCCTGGCGGACACCGCCTTCGCGATCGCGTGCAACGAAGACGACAGGGTCACCGTGGCCGCCGGCGCGGACATCTCCTTCCTGAAGCCGACCGTATCGGGACAGACCCTCACCGCCACCGCCGTCCGACGGTCGCTCAGCGGACGCTCCGGCATCTACGACGTGACCGTGGTCGACGAACGGGGCGATCCCGTCGCCGAGTTCCGCGGGCGCTCCCGCACCACCAGCCAGACCTTCTGAATGCTCCGGAGAACCTCGTGTCGATGACGACCGCAACACCCTCCCACGTCCACCCGCCCGCATCCGCCGAGCTCGACGCGGAAGAGCGGATGTCGCGCGACGAGATCGCCGCGCTCCAGCTCGGTCGACTCCAGCAGACCGTGCGCCACGCCTACGCGAACGTGCCTCTCTACACGCGCAAGTTCGACGAGGCCGGCGTGCACCCGGACGACATCCGCACGCTCGACGACGTGCGGCTGCTTCCCTTCACGACCAAGGCGGATCTGCGCGAGACCTATCCGTTCGGGATGTTCGCTGTGCCGATGTCCGACGTCGCCCGCATCCACGCCTCCAGCGGCACCACCGGCCGCCCGACGGTCGTCGGCTACACCAGAGGCGATCTCCAGCGGTGGGGCGCGCTGGTCGCGCGTTCGCTGCGAGCCAGCGGCATCCGCCCCGGCATGAAGGTGCACAACGCCTACGGCTACGGACTCTTCACCGGCGGGCTCGGCGCACACGCGGGCATCGAAGCGCTCGGCGCGACGGTCATCCCGATGTCCGGCGGCCAGACCGCACGCCAGGTGCAGCTGATCCTCGACTTCGAGCCCGACGCGATCCTGTGCACGCCCAGCTATCTGCTGACGATCGCCGATGCGATGGCCGCGCAGGGAGTCGACCCGCGCTCCACCTCGTTGAAGGTCGCGGTTCTGGGAGCGGAGCCCTGGTCGAACGAGATGCGTCACGAGCTCGAGCAGCGCCTCGGCATCGACGCGCTCGACATCTATGGTCTCAGCGAGGTGATGGGGCCCGGTGTGGGCAACGAGTGTCTCGAGACCAAGGACGGTCCGCATGTGTGGGAGGACCACTTCCTGCCGGAGATCATCGACGGAGAGAGCGGCGCCGTGCTGCCGGACGGCGAACTCGGGGAACTCGTGTTCACCTCTCTGACCAAGGAGGCGTTCCCGGTCATCCGCTATCGCACCCGCGACCTCACCCGCCTGCTTCCCGGGACGGCCCGGCCCGGGATGCGGCGGATGGAGAAGATCACCGGCCGCAACGACGACATGATCATCCTGCGGGGCGTGAACCTGTTCCCCACGCAGATCGAGGAGCTGGTGCTGGGGATCGAGCAGCTGACCCCGCACTTCATCCTCGAGCTGTCGAAGGCGGGGCGCATGGACACGCTGAAGGTCCGCATCGAGCGGCACCCCGACCTGTCCGTCGATACCTGCCGCAGCGCCGCGGAGGTGCTGGCGCAGCGGATCAAGATCTTCGTCGGATCGACGGTGGCCGTCCAACTCGAGGAGCCGGGAGCGCTGCCCCGGAGCGAGGGGAAGTATAAGCGGGTGTACGACCTGCGCTGATGCGGGCGATGCGGGGATTGACACGGAGAGCCGTCGCGCCCGCCTCGCGGTCGGTGCTCCCGCCCGCCCGCCGCTTCGAGTGCGAGACTGTGGGGTGATGTCCGAGATGCAGAGCACGCGACGAGGCCGACCGGGGTACGACCAGCAGGGGATCCTCGCCGTCGCCGTCGCCGCGTTCAACGAGTACGGGTACGACGCCACGTCGATCGGGATGCTCGCCGAGCGCCTCGGTCTGTCGAAGTCGGCGATCTACCATCACTTCGGCTCGAAGGACGAGATCCTCGACCTCGCTCTGGACGCGGCGCTGAGCGGCTTGGAAGCCGTGGTGGACGGCCCGATTCCCGACTCGGCTGCCGCTCAGGGGGCATCGAGCGCGGTCGACCGGCTCGAGCAGGTGCTGCGCGGCGCCGTCCGGGTGCTCGTGGAGCAGCTGCCGGCCGTGACGCTGCTGCTGCGGGTGCGGGGCAACACCGAGGTGGAGCGCAGGGCTCTCATCCGTCGCCGGGCGTTCGACCGTCGGATCACCGCTCTCGTGTCTGAGGCGCAGCGCGAGGGGGAGCTGCGGGCCGACATCGACGCGAGTGTGGTGGCGCGTCTGGTGTTCGGGATGATCAACTCGATCGTCGAGTGGTATCGGCCCGGCGGGCGCGAGGGCGCCGACCGTCTCGCAGACGACGTGGTGGCCGTCGCCCTGGACGGCTTGCGCACGGACGATGGCGCGGGAGCCGCGGTCGTCTGACCGGGGCTCCCGCGCTCAGCGTCACGCCGCCGCACGCTCCTTCGCCACCAGGGTGAGCACGTCGTACGTGGCCACGATGTCATCGTGCTGGTTCTTCAGCACCGCATCCCACCGCACCTCCCCGTACTCGTCGGTCTCCCTTGGGGTGATCTGCTTCGCGGTCAGCTCGACCCTGATGTCGTCGCCGGGGGAGACGGGCGTGACGAATCGCAGGTTCTCCAGCCCGGAGTTCGCCAGCACGGGGCCGGGAGCCGGGTCGACGAACAGTCCCGCAGCCCACGACACCAGCAGGTATCCGTGCGCCACGCGTCCGGGGAAGAACGGGTTCGCGGAGGCAGCGTCCTCGTCCATGTGCGCGTAGAACGTGTCGCCGGTGAACGCCGCGAACGTCTCGATGTCGTCGAGGGTCACCGTGCGCGAGCCACTGGCCACCTGATCGCCGACGTGCAGTTCGGCCAGCGACTTTCGGAACGGGTGCACGCCGTCGCCCCGCTCGTACGGGCGCGAGCTCGCGCCCTGGTGCCAGACTCCCGTGAGCGCGGTCATCATCTCCGGGGAACCCTGCACCGCGGTGCGCTGCATGTGGTGCAGCACCGCCCGGATGCCGCCGAGCTCCTCACCTCCGCCCGCGCGGCCCGGGCCACCGTGCACGAGGTTCGGGAGTGGAGAGCCGTGCCCCGTCGAGGTGCGGGCGTCGTCCCGGTCGAGGAAGAGGACGCGCCCGTTGCAGGCGGCCATGCCGGTGGCGAGGGCGACGGCTACCTCGGGGTCGTGCGTCGCCACGCTCGTCACGAGCGAGCCGCCGCCGCGAGCCACGAGGCTGCTCGCCTCGTCGAGGGTGCGATAGCCGACGATGCTCGACACGGGTCCGAACGCCTCGATCTCGTTCACGGCGGGGCTCGTGGGATCGGGGAAGCGCAGCAGCATCGGCGCCACGAAGGCGCCGTCGGGGGCTGCTCCTTCGGTGCCGTCGGCATGGCGGACGATCGGCGCGTCGGTCGTGCCGATCACCAGTTCGCCGCCGCCGGCCTGCAGGCGGTCGACCTGACGCAGCACCTCCTCACGCTGCGCGGTGGAGGCGAGCGGGCCCATGGTCACCCCTTCGGCGCGCGGGTCGCCGAGGATCACGCGCGACGACAGCCGCTCGCGGACCGCGGCGATCACGTCGTCGACAGCTTCCGCCGGCACGATCGCCCGGCGGATCGCGGTGCACTTCTGCCCGGCCTTCGTGGTCATCTCGGCGACCAGCTGCTTGACGTACGCATCGAACTCCGGCGTGCCCGAGACGGCATCCGTTCCGAGGACCGACGCGTTGATCGAGTCGGTCTCGCTCGTGAAGCGCACCCCTCCCGTCTGCACGGCATCGTGGGCACGCAGGCTCTCGGCGGTCGACGCGGAGCCGGTGAAGGCGACCAGATCGCCCAGCCGCAGTTCGTCGAAGAGACCCGGCACGCTGCCGGAGACCAGCTGCAGCGACCCGTCGGGGAGGAGCCCCGATTCCACCATCACGCGCACCATGGCCTCGGCGAGGTATCCGGTGGGGGTGGCCGGCTTCACGACGGTGGGGACGCCCGCGAGGAACGCGGGTGCGAACTTCTCGAGAGACCCCCAGACCGGGAAGTTGAAGGCGTTGATCTGCACGGCGACGCCGCGGAGTCGCGTGTAGATGTGGCGGCCGAGGAACGAGCCGTCCTTGGAGAGGTTCTCGACACCCCCGTCGACGTACACTTTCGCGTTGGGCAGCTCGCGCCGGCCCTTGCTGGAGTACGCGAACAGCACGCCGATCCCGCCGTCGATGTCGACCCAGGAGTCCTGCGCTGTGGCACCGGTGCGGCTGGACAGCTCGTACAGCTCGGCCTTGCGCTCGGTGAGGGCGAGGGCGAGCTGCTTGAGCACCACGGCGCGCTGATGGAAGGTGAGCTCTCCCAGCGACGCCTGTCCCACGGTGCGGGCGTGGTCGAGCACGGGCCCCAGATCGAGCCCGTCGGTCGAGACGCGGGCGACGACCTCTCCCGTTGAGGCGTCACGGACATCCGTGGCCTCGGCGTCGGACGACGGCGTCCACCACGCTCCCTCGACGTAGCTGGGGAGGATCTCGATCATTTCTGTTCCCTTCCTGAGGCGTCCCATTCGTAGAAGCCGCGTCCGCTCTTGCGGCCGAGGTGGCCTTCGGCGACCAGGCGTCGCAGCAGGGCCGGAGGTTCGAAGCGCTCACCCAGCTGTGCGGAGAGGTACTCGGCGATGCCCAGGCGCACGTCGAGGCCCACGATGTCGGTGAGCCGCAGCGGACCGACCGGGTGCTTGTATCCGAGCGTCATCGCGGCGTCGATGTCCTCGGCGGAGGCCACACCTTCCTCCAGCATGCGGATCGCCTCGAGCCCGATCGCGACACCGAGGCGGGACGACGCGAATCCGGGGGCATCGGCCACGACGATCGGTGTCTTGCCGATGGCGGCCACCCAGCCGCGGGCGGCATCGACGAGCGCAGGAGCGGTGCTCGCACCATGGACGATCTCGACGAGGGTGGAGGCGGGCACCGGGTTGAAGAAGTGCATGCCCAGCAGCCGCGAGGGGCGATCGAGCACCGCGGCCAGCTCATCGATCGAGATGGAGGAGGTGTTCGAGGCGATGGCGGCGTCCGGTGCGATCTGCGCCTCGACCCGACGGAGCGCGTCGACCTTGAGGGCGAGGTCCTCCGGAACGGCTTCGACGACGAGCGTGCACTGCGCGAACAGGGCGGCATCCGTGCCCGTGGTCAGGCGCGCCCGATAGGCCTCGGGGGAGTCGAGGGCCGTGCCGCGTGCGACCGAGGCGTCGATGGACTCGAGCACGCGTGCCGTGGCCGCCTCCGCCGCGTCGGCGTCGCGTTCGACGATGCCGACCCGGGAGCCGGCGAGCAGGAAGGCGTGCGCGATGCCCGCGCCCATACGTCCGCCGCCGAGCACCCCCACCTGTTCGGGCGCGATGAACGTGCTCTCGGTCATCGGTCTCTCCGTTCGAGGAAGTCGGTCATCCGTCGGAACTTCTCCGGACTCTCGAAGAGCTCGGCCTGGGCTTCCAGGTCGGCGGCGGGGTGGTGGTCGCGGGGTGCCCGGAACACCCGCTTGGTCGCGATGGTCGCTGCGGGGTCGTTGCGGGCGATGCGGTCGACGATGGCGTGGGCGGTCGGCAGCAGGTCCGTCGTCTCGTGGATCGCCGAGACCAGCCCGATGCGCAGCGCCTCCTCTGCCTTCACCGTGCGACCCGTGAGCAGCAGCTCGATCGCCCTGGCGTCGCCGACGATCTCCTTGAGACGCCAGCTCGCGCCGGCCGCTGCGAGGATGCCCAGCCCGGTCTCCGGGTTGCCGATCGCGAGCGTCGGCGTCCCGATGCGGATGTCCGCCGCGTAGGCGAGCTCGGCTCCACCGCCGAGCGCGTAGCCGTCGATCGCCGCGATGACGGGCATCGGCAGTTCGGCGAGTCGGACGAACGCGTGAGCGTTGATCCCGCGCAGCGCGTCGGCGGCACGCCGTTCGCGCAGTTCGGCGATGTCGGCACCCGCCGCGAAGACCCCGCCGGCGCCGGTGAGGATCAGCGGGAGCGGCACGGTCTCCAGCTCGGTGCACAGCGCGTGCAGCGCGTCGATCGTGGCCTGGTCGATCGCGTTGCGCTTGTGCGGCCGATTGAGGGTGGCGACCACGCGGTCGTGACGCCTTTCGACGAGGAGGGGTTCGTCGTGCGCCTGCGTATCGCCGAGGGGAGACCGCGGCATCACACCTTCTCCACGATCAGAGCAGCGCCCTGGCCGACGCCGACGCACATGGTGGCGAGTCCGTAGCGGGAGCCCTCGCGCTCCATGCGTCCGAGGAGCGTGACCAGAAGGCGGGAGCCGGACGAGCCGAGCGGGTGACCGAGCGCGATCGCTCCGCCGTCGGCGTTCACGCGGGATTCGTCCAGCCCGAGGCGTCGGAGGCAGGCGATGGACTGGGTGGCGAACGCTTCGTTGAGCTCGACGGAGCCGATGTCGTCGATGGAGAGCCCGGCGCGCTGCAGCGCCTTCTCCGTGGCGGGCACCGGTCCGAGGCCCATGATCTCGGGCGCGAGTCCTGCGCTGGTGCCGACGACGATCCGCGCCCGCGGTGTCAGCCCGTGCCGCTCGACCGCCTCCGCGCTCGCGACCATGATCGCGGAGGCACCGTCGTTGAGCGCGCTGGAGTTTCCGGCGGTGACGACCTGACCGCCCGCGACGACGGGCCGCAGTCGGGCGAGGCCTTCAAGCGTCGTCTCCGGTCGAGGGCCCTCGTCCACGAGCACCTCACCCGAGCCGACGGGGACTCCGACGATCTCCGCCTCGAACCGTCCGTCTGCGATCGCCGCGGCGGCCCGTTGCTGCGAGCGCAGGGCGAACGCGTCCGCCTCTTCGCGTCCGATGCCGTCGACGCGCGCGACCTCCTCCGCGGTCTCCGGCATCGTGTACGTCGCCTTCTCGCGGGCCAGGAGCCGCGGGTTCGGGAATCGCCAGCCGATCGAGGTGTCGAACGCGGCGCCGGGCTTCGCCCATGCCTTCTCGGGCTTGGCCTGCACCCAGGGTGCGCGGGTCATCGATTCGACGCCGCCGGCGATGATGAGGTCGGCGTCGCCGGCTCGGATCGCCTGAGCGGCCATCGTGACGGCGGACATGCCGGAGGCACACAGTCGATTGACAGTGATGCCGGGGACGCTGTCGGGAAGGCCGGCGAGCAGGACCGCCATCCTGGCGACATTGCGGTTGTCCTCGCCCGCCTGGTTCGCGGCGCCGAGGATGACCTCGTCGATCTCCGCCTGGAGGGGGTCGACGCCTGCGCGTCGCGCCGCCTCGCGGACGACGATCGCTGCGAGGTCGTCGGGACGGACGGAAGCCAGGGCTCCGCCGTAGCGACCGACCGGGGTGCGTACGCCTCCGACGAGGTAGGCCTCGGTCATGCGGAACTCCTGACTGCGTTGTCTCGACGGGTTGCCCGTTGTCCGGACGATCGGCCCGAATTACTGACCGATCGTCCGGTAATTATGTCACAGGTGTGGCCGGCGCCGCGATCGGGGCGGCTTCAGCTGAGCAGGTCCACGCCCTTCGTCTCCTTGACGAGCGAGACGCCGATCAGCGAGATCACGGATGCCACCGCGATGTACACGCCGATCGTCCAGGCCGCGTGGAACTGGTTCATCAGCGCCTCCGCGATCATCGGCGCGAACGCTCCGCCGAGGATCGCACCGAGGGCGTAGCCGATGGAGACGCCCGAATAGCGCACGTTCGCGGGGAACATCTCCGCGTACAGGGCTGCCTGCGGGCCGTAAGAGAGTCCGAGCGCGAACGTCATCACGAACAGTGCCACGAAGTACCAGAGGATGTTCGCGGTGTCGATGAGGAACCACATCGGCACCGCCCAGAGTGCGAGCGCCACGTAGCCGATCTGGAACGTGCGGATGCGGCCGAGCCGGTCGGAGAGGTGTCCGCCCCACAGGGTGAAGATGAGCCACCCGAACGAGGCGAGGGTGGTCGCCAGCAGCACCGGGGGTCGGTCCATGCCGAGGGTGGTGACGGCGTAGGTCGCGAAGAACGCGATGAGCAGGTACCCCGCCGCGTTGTTCGCGATGAAGATGATCGCGGTGAGGACGACCTGCTTGGTGTTCTGACGGAAGAGCCGGCGCAGGGGAGCGGATGCCTCCTTGCGGCGGCGCCGCAGGTCCTCGAACACCGGGCTCTCATCGACCGCGCGTCGGATCACGTAGCCGACCGCGATGAGCACGATCGAGAGCAGGAAGGGGATGCGCCAGCCCCACTCGAGGAAGGCCTCCGGCGACATCGAACTGGTGAGCACCCACAGGGTGGAAGTGGCAAGGATCATGCCGACGGGGACGCCGATCTGCGGGAACGCCCCGAAGAGTCCTCTGCGGCTGTTCGGCGCGTGCTCGACGGCCATCAGGGCGGCTCCGCCCCATTCGCCACCCGCGGAGAATCCCTGCACGATGCGGAGCAGGATCAGCAGGATGGGCGCGGCCACGCCGATCGCGGCATACGTCGGAAGGAGGCCTATCAACGACGTGGACAGGCCCATCATGACGAGTGTGAGCACGAGCATCTTCTTGCGACCGAGCTTGTCGCCGAGGTGGCCCGCGACGATCGCGCCGAGCGGGCGGAAGAGGAAGGAGATGCCGATTGTCGCGAACGAGAGCACCTGGGCGAAGCCGGGGTTCTCCTGTGCGATCGGAGCCAGGAAGAGGGGCGCGAGCACCAGTCCCGCTGCTTGCGCGTAGATGAAGAAGTCGTACCACTCGATCGACGTGCCCACGAGGGTGCCGGCGAGTACGCGCCGTTCTTCGGCGGGCATCCGTGTGGATGGGGTGCGGTCGGAGACTGCTGACGTCATGAGAACTCCATTGTTCTGCGATTCCGGGGGAGAGCGCTGTACGGCGCTCGGCGACTTTCATAACCGAATGATCGGTCAGTAATTGCCGAGCGTACCGCATCGGGGTCGCGTGGAACGTATGCGTTCGAGGGCATGCGATCGGTCTCGGTCTGATCTCGACACGGTCGCCCTTCTCGCGCCATCGAGTCCGGGAACCCTACGATCAACGCAGGGGGCGCCGGATCGGCGCTGTATGACACATCGGAGGGTTCGCATGGCGCGTTCTGGAATCGCTCGCATCCACGTCGGAGGAATAGCGGTCGCCGCACTTCTCGTGCTCTCCGGCTGCGCGCCGGGGGCCGATCCCGAGCCGACCGCTGCTCCGGAGACGACGTCGCCACCGGAGCCCTATACGGGGCCCGCGATCTTCGTCGGTGAGGAACTGGAAGGATTCCTGTTCACCGCCGACGAGATCGGCTCGCTCCTCCCCGGCTCGACCGACATCCGTCCTCCGTCCTCCGTTCTCGAGCAGATCTCCGATGGCGGCGGCCCGGCGATCGTCCCGGAGGTCTGCGGCGCGCTGTTCGCCGAGCAATCGTTGTGGAGCGTCGGGTCGCGCAACGTGTCGTGGACGACGACGGCCGACTCGGACTATCGCTTCGGGCACATGCTTGCTCTCCAGTTCGCCGATGAAGCGCATGCACAGGCGCGACTGGACCAGCTCGTCGACGCGGCGGCACAGTGCGCGAGCTTCGACTACAACGGCCCTGCCTCGTTCGAATCTGTCACTCCCGCGGCCTCGGACAACGTGCGCGCACTGGCCGGCACGTTGACGCTGCCGGAGATCGAGGGGGGATGGTCGACGTTCAGCGCCTACGCCACGGTCGGGAACGTTCTCGTGCAGGTATCGCAGTCGCTCGACGGAGAGGCCCGGCCGGATGCCGAAGCCGTCGCGGAGAAGCTCCAGGAGCGAGCGGAACAAGCTCGCGCCGCGTTGATGGACAAGCTCACCGCGAACCCCCCGACGGAGCAACCGGAACCTGCTGAGAATGCCTCGGCCCCCTGGGGTGACTGGATGATCACGGCCGGCGGTGTCGGGCCGGTCCGTCTCGGAGACCCCGTGGACGAGGCGATCTCTGCGGCGCGAGCGGCGCAGGTGATCCCCCCGCCCTTCCCGGGCGACCCCTCGAAGCTCGTGAACGACGCGGGCACGAGCTCGATGCTCGTCCAGGCGACCGAAGGCGGCGCCGCCGTCGCATCCGTCACCGTCGGCGACGCCCGCTCCGTCTCCGGGACGACTCAGGTCGGCGCGGACCTCCCGGCGATCGACGGACTTCGCGTGGGGGCTCCGGTCGCGGACGCGGTCGCGGCGTACCCGCAGGGCACGACGGTCTCGGTCGTCTCCTCCGAGGAGCATTGGTACGACATGGCGTCGCGCGATGGTCGATTGCTGCGGTTCCATGCCGATCGCGATGTCGAGGAGCCGGGCGCCACGATCATCGGCATCACGGTGGAGGACGCCACGAAGCGTCCGCTCGTGTTCGGCTGACCCGGAGCCGCGGCTCAACCGAGCGCGCAGCGCCTACACCCTCCCGAATGCCCGCAACGGATGCTCGATGAGTTCGGTCACCCGGCGCAGGAAGCCCGCGGCGTAGCCTCCGTCGCATACCCGATGGTCGAACACCAGCGAGATCTGCACGATGCGGCGGGCGACGATCGCTCCGTCCACGACCCACGGGCGCTCGATGATCCGGCCGATCCCGAGGATGGCCACGTCGGGGTGGTTGATGATCGCGGCTGAGCCGTCCACGCCCAGGCCTCCGTAATTGTTGAGCGTGAAGGTCGATCCCCGCAGCCGCTCCGGTGGCATCGCGCCGGAGCGGGCCGTGGTGGTGAGTTCGCGCAGCGCCGAGTCGAGCTGGGTCACGGAGAGGGCATGGGCGCGGGGGACGACCGGGACCAGGAGCCCTCGTTCGGTGTCGGCGGCGATGCCGAGGTTCACTCCGTCGAAGGAGAGGATCTCGTCCCCGTTCTCGCTGAGGCGCGAGGCCAGCACGGGGTACTCCTCGAGGGCGAGCAGGACGAAGCGGGCGAGCAGTGCGGTCACCGACGGCGCCTTGCCTCCCTCCGGAGCCATCCGCGCACGCAGATCCCACAGCTCGGTGGCGTCGACATCCACCCAGACCGTGGCCTCGGGGATCTCGGACCGGCTGCGGGAGAGCTTCGCGCTGACAGCCTTGCGCAGCGGCGACATCCGCTCGCGCGCGCGCACCTCGAGACCGTCGACCGTCTCGCCTGCTTCGGGGCCCACGCCCGTTCCTGGCGTCGTCCGGCCGCTGTCGTGTGCGGAGGCGCCGTCGGCCACTGCGTCGACCGCGGCACGCAGCACGTCGGCGCGGGTGATGGCACCATCGGCGCCGGTCGCTGTGATCGAGTGGACGTCGAGACCGAGGTCTCGCGCGAGACGACGCACGAGCGGGGAGCGGACGGCGACGGGGCGCCGCTCGGACGATCCAGCGGGCGAAGTGCCCGCAAGCGTCCCCGATGCGGAGTGGATCGTCGTCGATGCGGGGTGAATCGTCGTCGATGCGACCGGGGGGCGCCGCCGCCCCTTGGTCGCACGAGCGGTGGTGCCGTAGCCGATGAGGACGTTCCCTGAGCCCGCGCGTTCCTCCTCGCGGTACGCCTCGTGCTCGGGCTGGGTGGGCGGAGCGGGAGTCGCCGCGGAGGACGGGGAGTCCGCCACCTCGAGCACGGGGGCGCCGACGTCGATCGTGTCCCCGGCGGTGCGGTGCAGAGCCGTGATGACTCCGGCGAACGGCGACGGCAGCTCCACGATGCTCTTCGCGGTCTCGACCTCGGCGATCGGCTGGTCCGTCACGATGGTGTCGCCGACCGCGACGAGCCACTGCACGAGTCCGGCCTCGGTCAGCCCCTCGCCGAGGTCGGGCAGTCGGAACACCCGCGTGCCCGTCTGCGGCTTCACCGGAGTGCTCATGATTCGTCCTCCCAGTGCAGGGTGTCGATCGCATCGAGCACGCGGTCGACGTCCGGCAGGTACCAGTGCTCGAGCTTCGGAGGTGCGTAGGGCGTGTCGAATCCGGTCACCCGTCGCACGGGCGCCGACAGGTATTCGAAGCAGCGCTCGAACACGCGTGCCTGGATCTCGGAGGCGACGCTCACGTAGCCCGGCGCCTCCGCGATGACCACGGCACGGCCTGTCGACTTCACGGCGGCCGTCACGGTGGCGTCGTCGAACGGCGAGAGGGAGCGGACGTCGACGACCTGCACGCTCCGCCCCTCCGCAGCGGCCACCTCGGCGACCTCCAGTGCGAGCGGCACGGACGAGCCGTACGCGAGGAGCGTCACATCCGTGCCGTCGCGGGCGATACGCGCCGAACCGAGCTCCGCGGTGACCGAGGTGTCGACCTCGCCCTTGCTCCAGTACAGCTTCTTGGGCTCGAGGAAGATCACCGGGTCGGGCGAGGCGATGGCCTCACGCAGCAGGGAGTACGCGTCCTGCGGAGTGGCCGGGCTGACGACCGTGAGGCCGGGGGTGTGGGCGTAGTAGGCCTCGGACGAGTCGCAGTGGTGCTCGACGCCCCCGATGCCGCCCCCGAACGGGATGCGGATCACCAGGGGCATGCGCATGCCACCGCGCGTGCGGTTGCCGAGCTTGGCGACATGGCTCACGACCTGTTCGAACGCGGGGAGGGCGAAGGCGTCGAACTGCATCTCGATCACGGGGTGCAGCCCGTTCATCGCCATCCCCACCGCGGTGCCGACGATCCCGGACTCCGCGAGCGGGGTGTCGAAGCAGCGGTCCTCACCGAAACGTGCGGTGAGTCCATCCGTGATGCGGAAGACGCCACCGAGGGCTCCCACGTCTTCGCCGAAGACCACCACATCCGGATCCGACTCGATGGCGTCGGCCAGCGCCCTGTTCAAGGCGGCGGCCATGGTCATCGTGGTCGTCGTGGTGGCTCCGCTCTCGATGCGCGTGTCGTCCTGTGCGATCGTCATCGGTGGCCTCCGGTCGTGGCGTGCTCGGCGTCGGCAAGACGCGAGCGTTCGATCTCGTCGCGCAGCAGGTGCCACTGCTCGCCGAGCTGCGGGGAGCGGGTCGCGGTCACGAAGCGGAACAGGTCTTCGGGATCGAGGTCTGCGTCGGTGTTCAGCGCTGCCCTCATCGCCGCCGCGATCTCCTCGGCACCCGAGGCGAAGCGCTCCTCGGCGGCGGCGTCGAGCGCCCCTGTCGCAGTGAGATGCGCGCGCAGGCGCAGGAGCGGGTCGCGGGCGAGCCAGGCCTGCACTTCCTCGCGCTCGCGGTAGCGGGTGTCGTCGTCGGCGTTGGTGTGCGCCTGCATGCGATAGGTGTGCGCCTCGACCAGGGAGGGGCCGCCGCCGGCGCGGGCGCGGTCGACGGCTTCCGTGAGCACCGCGAGGACCGCGGCCACGTCGTTGCCGTCGACGCGCTGCCCCGGCATGCCGTAGCCGACCGCCTTGTGTGCCAGGGAGGGGGCAGCGGTCTGCCGGGAGAGGGGCACCGAGATGGCGAACTCGTTGTTCTGCACGAAGAACACGACCGGGACATGGAACACGGCGGCGAAGTTCATCGCCTCGTGGAAGTCGCCCTCGCTCGTGGCACCGTCGCCGCAGAGCGCGAGCACGACGGTGTCCTCACCGCGGTGCTTCGCCGCCTGCGCGAAGCCGACCGCGTGCAGGAGCTGGGTCGCGAGCGGGGTGGCCTGTGGGGCGACGCGGTGCGCGCGCACGTCGTAGCCCGAGTGCCAGTCGCCCTTGAGGAGCACCATCGCCTCAGCGGGAGCGATGCCGCGGGCGATCACCGCGACCGAGTCGCGGTACGTGGGGAAGAGCCAGTCGGTGTCACCGAGCACCATCGCCGCTGCCACCTGGCATGCCTCCTGACCATGTGACGAGGGGTAGACCGCGAGGCGGCCCTGGCGGACGAGCGCGCCCGCCTGGTCGTTGATGCGTCTGCCTTCGACGAGCCCGCGGTAAGCGGCGAGCAGGACGTCGGCGGCGGGGAGCGCGTATGCCTCGTCGGGGAGGGTGGTCCCGTCCTCGTCGATCAGTCGTACCGCGGTGTCTCGCGGGAGCAGGTCATGGGGGTGCATCCGTCCGCCTTCCTTGCCGAACTCGATGAGGACAGCATGCCGCGCATGCGACAGTCATCCAAGAACCGCTGCGCAATCATGGACGATTGCGCTCGCCGTGTCAGAATGGCCTCCGAAGTGTCAGTATTTCCCGGAGGAGAGAGGGGTGCCATGGCGGCGCTCGATGACACGGATCGCGCGATCCTCGCTGAGCTGCGGCGGGATGCTCGCGCGTCGATGACCGCGATCGCCGAGGCGGTGCACATCTCCCGCGCCGGAGCGCACGCGCGGATCAAGCGACTCACCGACGCCGGGGTGATCACGGGGTACACGGTGCGCACCGACCCCGTACTGCTCGGACACCACGCGAGCGCCTATGTGACGCTCGCGATCGAGCAGGCCACGTGGCAGGAGGTGAGCGCGCGGCTCAGGGCGATCCCCGAGATCGAGCACATGGCTCTGGTCGGAGGCGACTTCGACGTGCTGCTGCTCGTGCGGGCCAACGACGCCCGCGACCTCCGTCGCATCGTGCTGGAGGACATCCAGGCGATCCCGTCGATCCGCTCCACACGGACGATCCTGATCTTCGAGGACTCCGACCTGGTGTGAGGGTTCTCCTGCGACCGGGGTGCGGCGGAGGTTTTCGGTGCGGATGCTGGGGTGGTGTGGAGGGCTGATCGCGGGTCTCTTGGTGTGAAGGAGGAGTGTCTCGAGCGTACTGGAATATCGCCCTGAACAGGGGTAATCGTGCCTCGAAATGTCGGTGGCCCTCTATTGAATCGTCGTATGGAAAGCACCCCGGCAGCGGTTCTCGACGACACGGTCGTCGCTCTCGACGCCGTGCTCCAGTCCGGCGCCATGGGCGCTCTCGATGCAGGAGAGATGATGGACCTGCTGCGGGTCGTGGGCGAGATCCAGCGACGCGCGGAGGCCGTGGTCGTCGAGGCGGTGGCGAGCGTCGATCAGCGTCCTGACAGGTCGGGGGAGCCGGCGTTCTGCGGACGGTACGGCTGCCGCTCGATGAACGAGTTGCTGCAGCGTGTGCTCCGCACCGACGCGGCGGGTGCCGCGCGCCTTGTGAAGGGCGCGCGCTTGGTGCGACGCGATGTCGACCTCTCCTCCGGAGAGTGGCTGCCGGCGCGGTGGCCGGCGCTGCGCGAGGCCCTCCTCGACGGGGCGATCGGCGTGACCGGGTTGCTGGCTGCGACGGGGCCGATCGAGCAGGCCGGTCCGCGCGTGCGCGTCGCCGACCGGTGGGAGGCGGACGCGTACCTGGCGGGAGTCGCTCGTGGCGCGGAGAGCGACGACGGTGCCGAGAACGAGCCCGGTCCGGCACCGACGCCCGAGGATCTGCGGGTGCAAGCTCAGCTGATCGTGCAGTACCTGGACCCGGACGGGGCGGAGCCGGCTGAGGACATCGCGTTGCGAGCGCGGGGTGTGGTGTTGGGGCGCGCCAAGGACGGCGTCATCCCGGTCCGCGGCGCGCTGTTGCCGGAGGTCGCGGGGCAGCTGCAGCGGATCTGGGACGCGTATCTGAACCCGAGGGTCGACGGTCCGCCGCTTCCCGGTGTCCACTTCGTACCGTCCGCGGAGCTCGAGGATTCCGACGCCGGGAGTCCGCATGCCCCGGTGTCGCCGGATGACGATGTGCTTCCGTCCGGGGACCCTGGCGGGATGATCGACGCGCGCACGCGGGCACAGAAGCAGCACGATGCACTCGCGGCGGCCCTGGGCATCGCGGCCCGACACGACGAGATGCCGCGGCTGGGCGGTGCTGCCCCGACTCTCGTGGTCACGGTCGGTGCCGAGGATTACGCCACGGGGCGGGGCTGGGCGCGGGTCGACGGGGTCGACACGCCTGTCTCGACCCGCGTCGCCGCGCACACGGCGTGCGGCGGTTCGATCCAGCGGGTCGTCTACGGGGCCGGCGGAAGGATCGTCGGGCTCGGGTCGAGCGACCGGATCTTCACCCCGGCGCAGCGCCGCGCGATCTGCGTGCGGGACCGCGAATGCCTCATTCCCGGGTGCCACGTCCCGGCCGCCTGGTGCGAGATCCACCACGTCACGGAGTACGCCCGTGGGGGTCCCACCCACACCGACAACGGGGTGGCGCTCTGCTGGCACCATCACCGCACGTTGGACACCTCAGGTTGGCAGATCCGCATGCGTGGGGGAGCGCCGCAGGTGCGAGGGCCGGCCTGGTGGGACCCGGCGCGGCGATGGCGCACCCCGCGACCGGCGACGGGGACTCGAACCGATCGCGAGAGGCCTGCTCGCCGCGCACCTGCCAGCGGGCGCATCGTTCGCGCGAGGACATCTTCGGCGCGCTCCGCGACAAGTGCGGCGGGAAGGGGCATCCGAGAATGAGAGGAAGGCCGGCGGCCACTCCGCCATCGGTCAGCGCCACGCTCGAAGGAGAGACACCGATGTCCGATTCCGCAGCTTCCGCAGCCGCCGCGCTGCTCGACCGCATCCAGGCGCCGGAAGGCGAGGGCCGTGAGATCCCCGATGCTGCGACCCGCGAGGTCATCGGCCGTGCACCCGTCGCCGCCGTGGACGACCTCGACGACGCGATCGCCCGTGCGAAGGCTGCGCAGCCCGCGTGGGAGGCGCTCGGTCACGAGAAACGGAGCGAACTGCTCCTGGCCGCGGCCGACGCGATCGATGCGAACGCCGAGGGTCTGGCCTACCTCCTGTCGCGCGAGCAGGGGAAGCCGCTCAACGGCCCGAACGCGCGGTTCGAGCTCGGTGCCTGCTCGGCATGGCTGCGCACCAATGCCAGCACCGTGCTCGAGTCGCAGGTGCTCGTCGACGACGAGACGCTGCACGCCGAGCTCGTCTACAAGGCGGCTGGTGTCGTCGGAGCCATCGGGCCGTGGAACTGGCCGCTCATGATCACGATCTGGCAGATCGGGCCGTCGCTGCGGATGGGCAACACGGTCGTCGCGAAGCCCAGCGAGTACACCCCGCTGAGCGTGCTCGCGATGATCGCGGTGATGAACGAGGTGCTGCCGGAGAATGTGCTGCTCGGCGTCTCCGGAGACCGTGAGGTGGGCGCTCGCCTCGCGTCACACCCCGACATCGCCAAGATCATGTTCACCGGCTCGACAGCGACCGGTCGCCGCATCATCGAGAGCTCCGCAGGCAACCTCGCCCGCCTCACGCTGGAGCTGGGCGGCAACGACGCGGGCATCGTGCTTCCCGGCACGGACGCGTCGGCCATCGCCGAAGACCTCTTCTGGGGGGCGTTCATCAACACCGGACAGACCTGCGCAGCCATGAAGCGCCTCTACGTGCACGACTCCGTCTACGACGAGGTCGTGGACGCACTCGCCGCGATCGCCGAGCAGGTGCCGATGGGCAACGGACTCGACGAGGGCAACGTGCTCGGACCGCTGCAGAACCGGCCGCAGTTCGACATCGTCAGCCGCCTGGTCGACGATGCGAAGAGCCGCGGTGCCCGGATCGTCACCGGCGGCGAGCCGGCATCCGACCTCGGCGAGCTGTTCTACCGGCCCACCATCGTCGCCGACATCGACAACGATGCGGCGCTGGTGCAGGAGGAGCAGTTCGGTCCCGCACTCCCCGTCATCCGCTACAGCGACGTCGACGAGGCCTTCGCGCTCGCGAACGCCCTCGACGTGGGCCTTGGCGCCTCGGTGTGGGCCAGCGACCCGGAGGAGGCCCGCGCCGTCGCTGCGCGCATGCAGTCCGGCACGGTGTGGATCAACTCGCACGGTGGGCTGCACCCCATGGTGCCGTTCGGCGGTGTGAAGAGCTCGGGCTACGGGCTGGAGTTCGGCGTCGAGGGACTCAAGTCCGTCGCCGTCACCCAGGTCGTCTCCGGACCGGGCCGGAAGGCCTGAGCGTGACCGCGGCGAACAGCGGCGCGGTGCGCTCCGCCATCGTCGTCGGGGCCGGCACCTCGGGCGCCATCGTCGCCCGGCGTCTCTCCGACGCCGGGGTCGCCGTCACGCTCGTCGAGGCCGGCGGCTACGACACGAATCCGGCCATCCACGACCCGTCGCGGGCGGGGGAGCTCTGGCACTCCGCCGAGGACTGGGACTTCTTCACCGTGCCGCAGCCGCACGCGGCCGGTCGACGTCTGCATCTCCCTCGCGGCAAGGTCACCGGCGGCTCGCACGCGCTGAACGCCATGATCTGGGTGCGCGGCGCGGCCTCCGACTACGACGCGTGGGAGGCCGCCGGCGCGACGGGATGGGGCTGGGCCGAGGTCGAGCCGATCTACGACGCGATCGAGAACGACCTGCTGCCCGTGACCGACGATTATGCGCTCTCGCCCATCCAGGCTTCGATCATCGACGCCGCCGTCGAGGAGGGGCTGCCGCGCAACCCGAACTACAACGGGGGCACGCTCGACGGGGTCTCACAGGAGCAGGTCACGATCAAGGACGGCCGTCGGGTCAACACCTGGACGGCCTATGCGCAGCCCGTCGCCGACCGGATGACGATCCTCACCGGCCGCGCCGTCCACTCCGTGATCGTGCGCGACGGGCGCGCGGTCGGCATCCGGCTGGGGGAGGGCGATGAGACCGAGGAAGTGTTCGCGGACGAGATCGTCCTGTCGGCGGGAGCGCTCGGCACGCCCGTCATCCTGCTGCGCTCGGGCATCGGTCCCGCCGACGAGCTGAGTGCGCTCGGCATCCCCGTCGTGCACGACGCCTCCGCTGTGGGCAAGAACCTGCACGACCACCTCCTCTCCCCGGTGATCTTCGCGACCGAGAAGAAGCCCATCGGCCCGCCGCAGTCGGGGGTGTCCGTCACGCAGAGCCACCTGTTCTGGCGCAGCCGCGACGGCCTCACGCAGCCGGACACGCAGCCCATCCACTTCTCCGTGCCGATGTGGGGCGACCTGGAACCACGGGGCGACGACGGGTTCACGCTCATGGC
The DNA here is from genome assembly GCF_013410135.1 of Microbacterium sp. JAI119. Classification (NCBI taxonomy): domain Bacteria; kingdom Bacillati; phylum Actinomycetota; class Actinomycetes; order Micrococcales; family Microbacteriaceae; genus Microbacterium; species Microbacterium sp. JAI119. The sequence continues at coordinate 184,046 of NZ_JACCCK010000002.1, read as the reverse complement.
GGGCCTGGTGACGCCGTACAGCCGCGGCGAGCTGCGCCTCACCGGTCCCGGCCTCGACGACCTGCCGCACATCGACCTGGCGGCACTGGAGGATCAGCGCGATGCCGACGCCCTCGCCGCCTCCGTGCGCCAGTGCCGCCGCATCGGCGCACAGCCTGCGCTCGCCGAGGAGTGGGGAGCGGTGGAGGTGTACCCCGGGCCGGACGTGACGGACGACGATGTGGAGGACTGGGTGCGCCGCACGGCCATCACCTACCACCACCAGGTCGGCACCTGCCGCATGGGCAGCGACCAGGAGTCCGTGGTCGATCCGCAGCTCCGGGTACGCGGGATCGACGGGCTGCGTGTGGTCGACGCCTCCGTCATGCCGACCGTGCCCACCGGCAACACCAACGCGCCTGCGGCCATGATCGGCGAACGCGGCGCGCGGTTCATCCTCGCAGGCTGAAGGCAGGACGACGGATACGATCAGCGGGCGGGCGGGACGGAGGGGCGACGGAGCGTCGACAGCAGCGCGTCGAGGCCGTCGTTCAGCCGCCCGTCGCCCGCCGAGTCCGGCATCAGCACCGAGATCATCTGCCACCCCGCATTGCGCGACGCGATCTCGTTCACCGCGGTCTCGATGTCGATGCCGTCGGCGAGCTCGCCGTCGTCCCTGGCCTCGATCAGACACTGGCGGAACAGGTCCCGCCAGTGCAGGTTGTTCACGCGGTGGATCCTGGTGACCTCGTCGTCCTGCGACGCGTGATCCCAGAACGCGATGACCACCTTGGCGTACAGCGGGCCGTTCGGGCTGTAGGGGAGGATCTCCCTGCACATCCGCTCCAGAGCCTCGAGTCCTCGGACGCCCTCGATGCGGGCGTGGATGCGGTCGTTGGCGAGCGAGTACAGACGGAGGAACGCCGCCGTGAGGACGCTCCTCTTGTCGGGGAAGTACCGGGCGATCGCTCCATGCGCGTAGCCGGCCTCCGTGGCGATCTCGCGCATCGTGAGGTTGTCGAAACCGACGCGGATGATCACCTGTGTCGCCGCATCGGCGATGTGGGTCCTGCGTTCCTCATGGTCGACGATCTTGGGCATCGCGCCCCCCTCTCCGGTCCTGCACTCTCACATCCACGATTCTTCATTTGCTGTTTTTAGTCACCAAACGGTGACTAATGTAACCCGATCGTAATCAACAAAGTACTAAGCGCGACTACGATCTTTAAAATCACCAACCGGTGACTAACTCGAAGAGGAGTTCTCATGAACGTCACAAGACTCGCACGTCGCGCCTCCGGCGCCCTCGTGGTGGCCGGGACGCTCGCGCTCGCAGCCTGCACCTCCGCCCCCGCGTCCTCCTCCGGCGGCGACGGCGAGCTGACGACGCTCAAGGTCGCGACCATCGGCCTCGTCTCCGACGGGGCGCTGATACGGGGACAGGAGCAGGGCTTCTTCGAGGAGGAGGGGCTGAAGCTGGAGACCTCGGTGGTCGCCAACCCGCCGGCCGGACTCGCCGCTGCGCAGGGCGGACAGGTCGACATCGCGTACGCCCCCAGCATCCCGCTGCTGAACGCACTCAGCAGCGGCGTCCCGCTGAAGGTCGTCGCACCGGCGGACGGATTCGTCGCCGGAGCGGCTGACGCCGAAGACCCCGCGACCGTCGACGACACCGGTCTGTTCGCCTCCGCCGCCAGCGGCATCTCCTCGGTCGCGGACCTGAAGGGGGCGACCATCGCCATCCCCGCGCGCAAGGCGCAGCTCGAAGTCGTCATCTCCGATGCCCTCGACCGTGCCGGCGTCGACCCCGGCTCGGTGGAATGGGTCGTCCTGGACTTCACCTCGGCGGTCGCCGCGCTGCAGAGCGGCACGGTCGATGCGGCGGGGCTCGTCAGTCCCTTCACCGCGGAGGCGGATGCGGCGGGTGCGGTGCAGCTCGACTCGCCGTCCGTCGGCTTCTTCGAGGAGGGCGCCGTGGGGCTGTGGACCGCGGGGGAGAGCACGATCGCGGCGAAGGCCGATGCCATCGCCGCCTTCCAGCGCGCCGTCGCCAAGAGCAACGCCTACGCGAACGAGCACCCGGAGGACGCGATCCAGGCCGGGATCGACGCCACAGGCTCGACGCTGACGGTCGACGACGTCAAGCTGCCGTTCTGGCCGGCCGAGGTGGCGCCCGTGGATCTCGAACGCGTGAACGACAAGCTCGTCGCCCTCGGCTTCCTCGCGGCTCCGGTCGACCTCGAAGGCGTCGTCCTCGCCGCCGGATGATGCTCATGAACCGCTCTTCTCTCCTCCCGCCGCTCATCGGAGCCGCCGGCGTCGTCTCGGCGCTCGCGCTCTGGGAATGGTCGGCGACCGCCGGGCCGCTCGCCGGGTCACCGCTGCCGGCAGCCACGGCCGCGATCGGCGAGGCGATCCGTCTGCTCGGAACCCCTGCGACGTGGACGGCCCTCGGCGACACGCTCACGATGGCCCTCATCGGACTCGTCTTGGCGATCGTCGTCGGTGTCGCCCTCGGCGTCGCGATCGGCACGTCCCCGCTCGCGATGCACGCGACGCGGGTGCCGCTGGAGTTCCTGAAACCCATCCCGCCGATCGTGATCCTGCCCGTCGTCGTGCTGGTCATGGGGCCGACGGCGAGCATGGGCATCTTCCTGGTGTTCTTCGGCTGCTTCATCGCGATCGCGGTGCAGGCCTCGGCCGGCGTCTTCGACACCGATCCGGTCGCCAGGGCCACCGGACGCTCGTACGGCATGGGAAGAGCCGAGATCCTCGGCCGGATCGTGCTCCCGAGCGCGCTGCCCTACATCGGCACGGCCGTGCGGGTCGCCGCACCGACATCGCTCGTGGTCGCGGTGGTGGCAGGACTCCTCGGGGGAGGGCCGGGTCTCGGCCAGAGCCTGCTGCTGTCGCAGATCACCGGCAACCAGGCGCAGCTCTTCGCGTACGTGCTGATCCTCGGTGTGCTCGGCCTGTTGATTCAGGGACTCAGCCAGTGGGGCGAGCGCACGCTCCTGCACTGGCATCCGCAATACCGGAAGCAGGTCGTGTGATGACCCTCACCTCGTCGATCCAGACCCGAACCAGGCTCGCTCGACGACGCGGCCAGGACGGACTCCCGCGCGGCGTTCTGCTCGGTGCCGAGATCGCGGTGCCCGTCGCGCTGCTGGCGCTGTGGTGGTTCGCCTCGGCCGGGTCGACCAACGCGTTCTTCCCGCCGCTGCAGACGATCCTGCAACGGCTCTGGCAGCTCGCGCAGACGCCCGCCTTCCTGCTCGACATCGCCTCGTCCGTGGGCAACCTGGTGGTGTCCTTCCTGCGGGCGACCGTGATCGGTGTGCTCGTGGGGCTGCTGCTGGGCCTCGTCCGTCCGCTGAGCTGGTTCGCCGAGCCGACCATCCACTTCTTCCGTGCGATCCCGCCGGTCGCGCTGGTGCCGATCTTCGTCTCGCTCATCGGTTTCGGCACCGAGACACGCATCCTCTCCATCACCCTGGCCGCGGTGTTCCCCATCCTGATCTCGACGATCGACGGCGTCCGCGCCGGCGAGCCCACACTCGAGATGGTGAGCCGCGTGTACCGGCTGAGCGCCGGCGAGCGGCTGTTCTCCGTGATGCTCCCCGCTGCGAGTCCGCGCATCCTCTCCGGGATGCAGGTCAGTCTGATCACGGCGTTCGTCGTCATGATCGCGAGCGAGATGCTCGGCTCCTCGACGGGGCTCGGAGCGGCGACCCTGCTCGCGCAGCAGTCCTTCGCCATCCCGGACATGTGGGCCGGGATCCTCGTCCTCGGCGTCATCGGATACACCGCGACCGCCGTGTTCACCCTCTTCCGGCGCCGCGTGCTGCGCTGGTACATCGCCTCCCAGCAACAGGAGAAGAACGCATGACCACCACCACCGTCACCGCGCCGGTGCGCCTGAGCGTGCAGGGCCTCGCGAAGTCGTACGAGACGAAGGCGGGTCCTGTGCCCGTGATCGCCGACCTCACCTTCGACGTGCACGCCGGGGAGGTGTGCTGCATCGTCGGTCCCTCCGGCATCGGCAAGACCACCCTGTTGAAGTGCCTCACCGGGCTGCAGAGCATCACCGCCGGGAGCGCGGCCATCGACGGGACCCCCATCGACGGCCCTCCCGAGGAGATGGCGCTCGTGTTCCAGGAGTACACCCGGTCGCTGATGCCCTGGCTCACGGTCGAGAAGAACGTGCGCCTGCCGTTGAAGCATCTGCGCCTGCCCGCCGCGGAGCGCGAGGAGCGCATCGCCGCCGCCCTCTCCGCCGTCGGACTGTCCGGTGCGGAGTCCAAGTTCCCCTGGCAGCTGTCCGGCGGCATGCAGCAGCGCGTCGCGATCGCGCGGGCGATCGCCTACCGGCCGGAGGTGCTCGTGATGGACGAGCCCTTCGCCTCGGTCGACGCGCAGACGCGCTTCGAGCTGGAGGACCTGTGCCTGCGCATCCGCGAGCAGTTCGGGATGACGATCGTCGTCGTCACCCATGACATCGATGAGGCGGTCTACCTCTCCGACCGTGTGGTGGTGCTCGGCGAACGCCCCGCGAAGGTCACCGAGATCATCGAGATCGACTTCAGCGGTCCTCGTGATCAGCTCACGACACGAGCCCTCCCGGTGTTCGCCGAGCTGCGCACCCGCATCTTCGAGCTCATCCGGAAGGCGGGCTGAATGTCCGTGTCGTACGAAGCCCGTGGATACGAACGGTTCCAGGGCCGCGCCGAGGAGTTCACCTCGTCCTCCGAGCCCTGGTGGCCGGAGCCTCGCCGTGCGAGAGCGGGGGCTCCGAACGTGATCGTGATGCTGATCGACGATCTGGGCTTCAGCGACCTCGGGCCCTTCGGCAGTGAGATCGACACCCCGCGCATCGACGCGCTGGCCGCCGACGGCTGGGTCTTCACGAACTACCGCACCGCTCCGATGTGCTCCCCGGCCCGCGCCGCCCTGCTCACGGGCCTGAACCCCCACCGTGCGGGCTTCGGCTTCGTGGCGCACGTCGATCCCGGTTACCCGGGGTTCAGCTGCGAGCTGCCCGCCGACGCCCCGACCCTCGCCGAGTCGCTGCGGGCAGGGGGATACGCGACGTTCATGGTCGGCAAGTGGCACCTGACCCTGGAGTCGAGCCTGCACGACGGAGCCGACCGTCGCACGTGGCCGTTGCAGCGCGGCTTCGACAGGTACTTCGGCAGCATGGACGGCTTCACCTCGCTGCATCACCCGCACCGGCTCGTGCAGGACAACGCAGTGGTCGATCTGCATGAGTACCCCGACGGCTTCTTCCTGACGGACGAGCTCACGGACAGGGCGATCGGCATGATCGACGATCTGCGCGTGAACGACCCCGACAAGCCGTTCTTCCTCTATTACGCGCACACCTCGGTGCACGGCCCCATCCAGGCGAAGGACATCGACATCGCGAAGTACCGCGGTCGGTACGAGGCCGGGTGGAACCGGATGCGCGAGGAGCGATTCGCTCGGCAGCGCGAACGGGGCATCGTGCCGGCGCATGCCGACCTGCCGACGGACGCGATAGCCGACGGTGCGCAGATCCCCGCCTGGGACGACCTCGCCGAAGAGGACCGGCGGCTGTTCGCGAGGCACATGGAGGTGTACGCGGCGGCCGTGGACGAGATCGACCAGAGCGTCGGTCGCCTGCTCGATCGACTCGAACGCAGCGGGGAGCGCGAGAACACCATCGTGGTGATCGCCAGCGACAACGGGGGGACGGCGGAGGGCGGTCCGACCGGCACGCGGAGCTACTTCGCGCAGTTCGGCAGCCACGGCGGCATGCCCGAGGACTGGGTCACCGACGTGCCGCGCGACGTGGACGACATCGGCGGGCCGCGCCTGTTCGGGCAGTACCCCACAGGGTGGGCGCGGGTGTCCAACACCCCGTTCCGCTCGTTCAAGGCCACCACCTACGAGGGGGGAGTGCACGCGCCTCTGCTCGTGTCCTGGCCCGATGCACCGATGCGCGGCGGGCTGCGCGACCAGTTCGTGTTCGTGTCCGACCTCGCGCCCACGCTGCTGGAACTCTGCGGGGTGCCTGCCCTGGCCGAACGCAACGGCGTGCCCGCGCTCGACATGGACGGCGGCAGCATCGTGGATGTGCTCGCGAACCCTCGCGCGGACGGGCGTGAGGTGCAGTACTTCGAGTGCGTGGGGCGGCGAGCGATCGTGGACGGCCGCTGGAAGGCGCTCTCGACCGTGACCCCCACACCGGACGAAGGACCGGCAGGCGGGAGCTGGGAACTGTACGACCTGGAGCTCGATCCCACGGAGACCGTCGACGTCGCGCACGCCCACCCGGAGGTCGTCGCCGCACTCGCAGATCGTTGGCATGCCGAGGCATGGCGGAACACAGTGTTCCCGCTGGACGACGAGGGTGCGCTGTTCCGGGTGCGACCCGACACCGAGGAGCCGTTGTCGGCACCGGTCGACCTGATCCCGTTCCGCCCGCCGCTGGAGAGATTCCGTGCGGCGAAGCTGACGGTGCTGCGCTCGTTCCGGATCGAGGTGGATCTCGAGGCCGGCCACGACGCCGCAGGGGTGATCGTGGCGCACGGCGACCAGGGCGGCGGCTACCTGCTCGCGCTCGACCGCGGCGCCCCGCTGCTCGTGTACAACGCGTACGGACGCATGCACCGCGCGCGAGGTTCCCTGCTCGGCGCCGGTCCGCATCGCCTCGTGGTGCGCATGGACGAACAGCCCGGTCTGCGCTGGAGCGCGAGCGTCGAGGTCGACGGGCGAGACGACGCCCGGATCGACGACGTGTCCATGCTGATCGGGATGTCGCCCTTCACGGGCATCAGCGTCGGCTACGACTTCGGTGGCCCCGTCGACTGGGAGCTGCACGAAGAGCACCGGTCGTATCCGTTCCGCGGCGGTTCGCTGCAGCGCGTGCGCTACGTGCCGGGTGCCCGTTCCGTGCACGATGCCACTGTGCTGCGCGCGGTGGGACGCGCCGTGCTGACGGTCGCCGACTGAGGTCGGCACCGGGCCCGGCTGGCACTGGGTCCGGTCGGCACCGACGTCTGAGGGGGCGTCGGTGCCGACCAGTCACATCGCGAGCTGTGCGACGACGACGAGGACCACCGCGATCACGCCGAAGCCGGTCCCGAACACGGTGAGCGCGAGCAGGAGCGAACCACCGGGAAGGGGCCCCGCCGCCGTCTCTGTGAGCACGGCGGTCGTGCGGCGCTGTCGTCGTCGTGCGGCGATCCAGAGCACGCATGCGGTGCCGACGCCGATCACGCCTGGTGCGATGCCCCAGGCCCCGAACACGGGCGGCAGGACGAGCGGGAAGACCCGCAGCGACAGCAGCGAGCCGATCGCGATCGCGAGGGCGGTGCGTCGCCAGGCGAGTTCGGTGCGCTCCGGTTGCAGTCCGGGGTCGTACCGTCGTTGCGGTTCGATGGCACGTCGCATCATCCGCGCTGACCGATCAACGCCACAGCACGCCGGCGAGCACCAGCAGCCCGACCGTCACGACCACCGCCGCCAGCAGCACGGCGGACAGCGCGCCGGGCAGCGGCCGTGACTGCCGCATCGCGCGTTCCGCCCGCATCCACTCCCACCACGCGAGAGGCGCGACCACGGTACCGGTCACCATCAGCAGCAGCGAGGCCGCGAGGCGGAACCCCGGATGCAGATCCAGGCCGAGCACCTCGAGCGCGACGCCCCCGGCGATCAGCGCGAGAGCAGTCCTGGTCCACGCCAGGAACGTGCGCTCGTTGGCGAGCGAGAACCGCGGGTCGGGCTCTTCTCCGACGCCGTACACGGAGGAGGGGAAGCGTCGCATCGCCTCATCGTATCGGCGCGACCGCCGCATCCGCGGGTCAGTCCCCGTGCACACGGCGACCGGCGAACCACGTCGACTCGATCGAGGTGTGCACGATCTCGTCGGCGGGCCCGGCGATCGCATCGCGTGCCAGCACCACGAAGTCGGCCGATTTGCCGGGGGAGAGGGATCCGGTCTCGTTTCCGAGGCCCATCGCGGTCGCCGCGTTGATCGTGAAGACCTCCAGCGCCTCCTGCGCCGTGATCGCCTGTTCGGGCCAGAGACGTCCCGGTGCGCGGCCGAGCGGATCGGCTCTGGTCACCAGGCCCTGCAGCCCCTCCAGCGTGTTCGGGGAATCGCTCACCGGCCAGTCGGATCCGCCGGCCACGAGCGCCCCGGCATCGAGGAGAGAGCGGTTGGGCTGCGAGTGCTCCGCCCGGTCACCGAGCACGTCGGCCAGCGCCTGCGGGATCACCCCGGGGTACCAGATGAACGGGGAGATGTCGGCCGAGACGTTCAGCTCCGCCAGCCGAGGGACGTCGGACTCGGCGAGGAACTGCCCGTGCGCGATCTGCACGGGCGTGGTGAAGCCTGCTGCGCGCAGCTGCTCCGCGGCGTCGAGGACCAGTCGGGCGGAGCCGTCCCCCGTGCAGTGCACCTTGGCGCCGAGGCCACGCTCGGCCACGGCGCGCAGCCACCTCGTGAGCTCGTCGAGGGTCATGGTCGTCTCGCCGTGGAAGTGTGCGCCGTGCACCGGGTCGGCGGGGTACGGGTCGAGGAAGGCGGCGGTCCGGGCCGGCGGAACGCCGTCGAGGAAGATCTTGACGAAATCGGGCCGATGGTGCGGGGTGCGGAACTCCTCGCCCCGGTCGAGCAGGGGAGCGCCGATCGGGTCGAACCCGAAGATCTCGTCGTTGATCAGCAGCGATGACACGACCCAGGCGCGCAGGTCGTCCGCGCGGTCGAGGTCGGAGAGCGCGCGGAGGATGTCCACCGAGACCCCTGCATCCTGGAACGCCGTCACGCCGTAGGAGTTGAGGATCTCGACACCTCGTCGGGAGGCCGCGGCGTGCTGCTGCGGTGTGAGCCCGCCCGTGCGGTCGTACGCCTCCTGCACCGGGATCCCCGCGGCTTCGAGCAGGACGCCGGAGGGTGTGCCGTCGTCAGGGTCGAGCAGGGTCACCCCCGACTCGGGGACGTGCTCCGCCGTGATGCCCGCGAGCTCCAGCGCCCGACTGCTCACCCAGCGGTTGTGGCGGGAATCCTCCATGAGCATCACCGGGCGCCCGCCGCTCGCCTCGTCCAGGCGGCGTCGGCTCGCGGTGTTCGCGAGGGAGGGCAGCAGGGTGGTCGCCACCGCGCCGCCGACGATCCAGGCGTCCTGCGGCAGCTCCGCGGCCTTCTCCCGCACGCGGTCGAGCACCTCATCGAGACTCAGCGACGGCGCGAGCGACAACTCGAACAGGTCCGTGCGCCCGGCGAGCGCGTGGTGGTTGTGCACATCGACGAAACCGGGGTACACGGCCGCGTCGCCGACCTCGAGCAGACGGGTCCTGCGGCCCCGGAGCGCTTCGATGTCCGAGCGCGCTCCGACCGCGATGATCCTGCCGTCGCGCACGGCGAAGGCCTCGACCACCGGGTTCGCGCGGTCGGCCGTGCGGATCGCGGAACCGGTGACGATGAGGTCGGCGACGTCGGTCATGTCAGACGGCTCCGAAGGTCGCGGGCTCGAGCTCCGGCGCGTGCAGCGTCGTGGAGAGCAGTCGTCCGTGGGCGCCGAACGTGAAGTGCGTCGGCACCTCCCCGCTCTCGTCGAGGCCGAACAGCACGCCGTGGGAGCGGATCGCGTTCACGTCGCGGTGGTCGGCGATCGTCACGGATGCGCAGGGGATGACCTTCTCGCGCCAGGCGAACACGTAGATGCCGGGGCGGATCTGCCACACGCTGTTCTCATCCGTGTCGGCGAGGCCGCGTTCCGGTCCCGCGAGGCACTGCCACGAGTACCAGTGCGACGACAGGTAGACGTGTTCGTACGCGTGCTCTTCGCTGTACACCCACTCGACCCTGCGACCGATGAGGGTCGTCGTGGGAGCGGCCTCCTCGCCGCTCTGCTCGATGCCCTCGATCGCCCCGGGGGCGAAATGGTGCTGCACGCGGGTGCGGCCCTGCTCCGGTGCCGGCAGGATCTCGGAGATCACGGCCAGAGCGCGGCCCTGTCGCAGGTCGAGGACGAGCGAGACGGCCTCGTGCGGCAGGTAGCGGTGGTGGAACTGCACGAAGTAGAGCTGTTCGTCGACCTCGAAGGCCTCGTAGTCGTCGGTGTCCGCCGCGGCCTCGGTGTCGTCCTCCGCTCCCGGCTGGTACTCCCACGAGACGGTCGAGTCGGCGAAGCGATGCACGATGCGGGTGCCGCGACCGTCGACGACGGTGACCTCGGTGCCGCTCAGCGCGGTCGAGTGCGGGGCCTTGTTGGCGTCGAAGCCGGGTGCCAGTCCCTCCAGGGGCAGCCAGGTCGAGGTGTCAGCGGGATTCAGAGTGGTCATGCGATCTCCTTCGATGGATGGTCTGGGGGAGTCAGCGGTCGCTGAACTGCTCCAGGTCGGTGGCGAGGCCTTCGTAGACGGCCGGTCTGGCGCGCTTCAGGTAGGCCCCGTAGCCGATGCCGCCGATCAGGGCGACCACCAGCAGCAGCGGCATCAGCCGGATGGCGAGCTCCTCCGACCCGGCGACGATGTTGAAGTTCACGACGGCGAGGACGGAGATGGCCGCGATGCCGAGGAAGCCGATGCCGGGGGCGATGAACGTGCTCCACCAGCGCGGGTCCTGGCGGCGGCGGAAGTAGACGACGATCGAGATCGCGGCGAGTCCCTGCAGGATCAGCACGCTCAGGGTGCCGAAGCCGAGCATGGCGGGGACGAGCGTGACGATCGGGTCCGCTCCCGCGATGGCGAAGATCACCGCGACGACCGCGGCGAAGCCGGCCTGCACGATCCCGGCCAGCTGCGGCGCGCCGTTGGCACGCGTGCGGGCGAGGGCCTGCGGGAGGATCCTGGCCCGCCCCAGCGAGTACAGGTAGCGCGTCGCCGAGTTGTGGAAGGCGAGCATGGCGGCGAACAGGCTCACCAGGAGCAGGATCATCATCACGGTCGTGAGCGGGCCGCCCAGGTACTGCTGCGACAGCGAGAAGATGAGGTCGCCCGTTGGCAGGTGCTCGAGCGCGGTGGCCTGGGCCTGCGCCACACCGGTCGCGCTCACGACGGCCCAGGTGGTGACACCGAGGATCACGCCGATCGCGATGATCGAGGTGTAGGTCGCCCGCGGGATGGTGCGCAGCGGCTGCTTGGCCTCCTCGCTGAACAGCGCCGTCGCCTCGAAGCCGAGGAAGCCGGTCGCCGCCAGCAGCAGGCCGATGGGCAGCGACCCGGAGAACACGGCCTCGGGGCTGAACGCCGCCACGTCGTAGCCCGTCTGCACGAGCACGGAGATGTCGAACACCACGAGCATCAGCACCTCGAGCACGAGGCAGACCCCCAGGATCTTCGAGCTGAAGTCGACACCCACCCGGGCCAGCACGAAGCAGACGACGATGGACAGCAGACCCCAGACGAGCCAGTGCACGTCGAGGCCGGTGAGGTCGCGGATGATCGTCTGCATGAAGAAGCCGCTGGTGCCGATCGTTCCGACGACGAAGAAGTTGTAGCCGAGGGTGGCGATCAGACCCGCGATGAGGCCACCGGTGCGACCGAGGCCCTTCACCACGAACGCGTAGAAGCCTCCGGCGTTCACGAGCTGCTTCGACATCTGGGCGTAGCCGATCGCGAACAGCAGCAGGATCGCCGCGACCAGGAAGAACGACATGGGCGTGCCACCGCCGTTGCCCAGCGCGATGGCGAGCGAGGCCACCACCACGATGCCCGTGAGCGGGGCGACGGCGGCGAGGACGAGGAAGACGATCCCGGCGACGCCGAGGGCTCCGGGTCGGAGAGAGGTGTGCGTATGCGTCGTGGACGCGGATGTCGGGTCTGCCACGTCGGCTCCTTTGCTGGGTGACGGCCGTGCGGACACGGCATCGACGACGAGGGGAATCGTCGATAGAGCGAGTCTGCTCGTGCTGTCGACGACGCGCTTGACCCTGAGGGAAAGACGATGGTGCCAGCGTGCACAGCCTCCTCCCGAACCTTCGAACGGCCGGGAACAGGGGAGCAGGATGACCGTGATGACACCGCCGTCCTCTCCCGCACCACCGGTGCAGGGACGGCCTGCGAGGGACAGATGGATCTGCAGCTGCACGACAGGACGGCCCTGATCACGGGTGCCGGGAGCGGCATCGGGCGCGCCACGGCCCGCGCGCTCGCGCAGGAGGGGATGCGGGTGGCGTTGCTCGACCGCGACAGCGCCGCTCTGGAGGGCACCGCTGCGCTCGTGCGGGACGCTGTTCCGGAAGCGGCGGAGGCGGTTCTCGTCCTCGCCGACGTGACGGATGAAGAGCAGGTGCGCGCCGGCGTGCTCAGGGCGGTCGACGGTCTCGGTGGGGTGGATCACGTGGTGTGCTGCGCAGGCATCTCCGGCCCGGTCGGCTCGTCGATCGAGGACACCGACCTCGCTGCGTGGAACACCGTGCTCGCCGTCAACGTGACAGGGCCCTTCCTGGTGCTCAAGCACGCGCTCCCCGCGCTGCGGATCGCGGATCGGGGATCCATCGTCCTCCTCGCGAGCGACTCGGCCCTCGTCGCGTCACCAGGGATGGTCCCCTACTGCGCGTCGAAGGCCGCGGTCGTCCAGTTCGGCCGCGCGCTGTCCGTCGATCTCCTCGGCACCGGGATCCGCGTGAACTCGATCGCCCCGTCGATCGTCGACACACCGATGAGTCGCGGCGATCTGGGTGAGGCCGCTCTGGACGATCCCGGGTTCCCCGTGCAGACCGCGGACGAGGTGGCCGCCCACGTGGCCTACCTGCTGTCGCCTCACGCCGCGGCGGTGAACGGCACCACGCTGATCAGCGACTTCGGCTACACCGCCCGCTCGGGATTCCCCGCCTGATACGGACGCATCGGACCAGACCACCGCGCGCACGCGCATCGAGCGAACACCACACAGGAGAAGACATGGGAATCACGGTCGGATCGAGCGTCTCAGGGCGCGTCGTCGTCATCACCGGAGGCGGCACGGGCATCGGCGCGGCCATCGCCGAGCGCTACGCGGCAGAGGGGGCCCACGTCGTGGTGGTGGGTCGGCGAGCGGAGCCGCTGCACGAGGTGGAGCGGGCGGTGGGTGCGGTGCCCGTCATCGCGGATGCCGCGGACACCGCGTCGGCCCAGGCCGCTGTCGCCGAGGTGCTGGCGCGCTTCGGTCGCATCGATGTGCTCGTCGCGAATGCCGGCGGCCACGGGTTCTCCCCGGTCGGCGACACCGACGATGCGAGCTGGGAGGCGGCGATCCGCGCGAACCTCACGACGGCGTTCACGATGGCGCGCGAGGCCCTTCCTGCGCTGATCGAGGCGAAGGGGCAGATCGTGATCGTCTCCTCGCTCGCCGGTCTGTTCGCCGGCCCGTCGGTGGCCGGGTACACGGTGGGCAAGCATGCGCTGATCGGTCTGACCCGCACGTTGGCACGTGACTACGGCCGGCACGGCGTGCGGGTGAACGCGATCTGCCCCGGCTGGGTGCAGACGCCCATGGCCGACGACGAGATGGACGAGTTCGCCTCGCACGCGGGGCTCGGTTCCCGTGAGGAGGCGTATGCGACCGTCACGGCCGACGTGCCGCTGCGTCGCCCGGCGCGCCCCTCCGAGATCGCCTCGGTTGTGCGCTTCCTCGGGTCAGGGGAGTCGTCTTACATCACCGGTGCCGTGATCGTCGCGGACGGCGGTTCGCACGTCGTCGACGTGCCGACCATCGCCTTCGACCACGCCGGGATGTGACCGACCGAGGGTGCGTCAGGGGCGGGTCCCGGCCGTTGCGCGGTAGCGGAGACCGTCCACGAGCAGCCCGACCAGGACCTGACTCTGCTCCTCCGACCCCGCGGAGTGGCAGAGGTTCGCTGCGGCATACAGGAGTTGCGTCGCGTCGAGGTCGCGGCGGATCGTCCCCGCCTCGGCTGCGGCGTCGAGAAGACGTTCGAGCGCTCCGCCGAGTTCGGCGGTGAAGTACGACGGCAGTGCCTCGAAGGCGGGATCTCCGGAGTGCAGCGCGGCAGCGAGCCCGCGCTTCGTGGCGACGAACTGCGTGAAGCGCTGCAGCCACAGGGCGAGCGCGTCATCCGGGGAGTGCGCGGCGGCGAGCTCGTCCGCGGCCGCCGCGGTGGCATCGACGGCATGCCGGAAGACGGCGACCACGAGGTCCGACCGCTGCGGGAAGCGGCGGTACAGGGTGCCCACTCCGACGCCTGCGCGCTCGGCGATCAGCCTCGCGGGCGCGTCGACCCCCTCCGTGGCGAAGACCTCGCGCGCGGCATCGGTCAGTGCGTCGGCATTGCGGCGGGCGTCGGCGCGCATGGATCCTCCGGGGGGTTGCATAAACGGAACACTGTTCCGTATGCTTCCGGAAAGGCGTTCCACTTCGGTCAACGATAGGGCACCGGACAGCAGAGCGCCATCGATGGAAGGAACACGACATGCACTACCGCACCCTCGGCAGGACCGGGATCCAGGTGAGCCCGTTCGCCCTCGGGGCCATGATGCTCGGCACGGACGGCAGCATCGGGAACGGCGACGAGCGGGACTCCATCCGCATCGTGCATCGAGCCATCGATGCGGGCATCAACATCATCGACACGGCCGACCGATACTCGCAGGGCGGCTCCGAAGAGCTCATCGGCAAGGCGCTCGCCGGCCGTCGCGACGACGTGGTCCTGGCCACGAAGTTCAACGGACCGATGGGCACCGACCCGAACAGGCGCGGCAACTCCCGCCGATGGATCATGCGCGCCGTCGAGGACTCGCTCCGTCGGCTGGGGACCGACTACATCGACCTGTACCAGGCGCACCGTCCTGACGACACCGTCGACCTCGAGGAGACGCTCTCCGCGCTGACCGATCTGGTCCGCAGCGGCAAGGTGCGAGCGATCGGCAGCTCGGACTTCCCCGCCTCGATGCAGGTCGAGGCGCAGTGGACCTCCGAGCGTCGGGGCCTCGAGCGCTTCCGCACCGAGCAGCCGACCTACTCGATCCTGAACCGTGGCATCGAACGGGAAGTGCTGCCCGTCGCGCAGCGCTACGGCATGGGCGCCCTCGTCTGGAGTCCTCTCGCCGGCGGCATGCTGACCGGACGGTTCCGGAGGGGACAGCAGACCGATCTCGCTCGCGCGACCATGTTCCGGCACAACCAGGACGAGCGGCGGATCGACGCCGTGGAGCAGATCGTCGCGCTCTCCGAGGAGACCGGCATCCGGATGACCCACCTCGCGATGGCGTTCGCGATCGCGCATCCCGATGTCACGAGCGCGCTGATCGGCCCGCGGTCGATGGAGCAGCTGGACGACCTGCTTGCGGGAGTGGACATCGCGCTCACGGACGAGGTGCTCGACCGGATCGACGCGATCGTCCCGCCCGGCACCGATGTCGGACGCCTCGATCAGCAGTACAACCCGCCCGCTGTGCTCGAGCCCGCGCTGCGACGGCGACCGGTGGCGCACCGCTCCGCCGCCTAGGCGACCGGGTGTGAGCTCCGGACCGCTCAGCCGATCCGGAGCTCGAAGCCGTCGTCGACGGCGGCGATCGACACCTGCGTGAGGTCGTCCACGTGCGCGGTCGGGGCATGGGCGGCGGCGTGCGGGCCGACTCCGATCACTCGCATGCCCGCGGCGTGGGCGGCCTGGATCCCGGCGCCGGAGTCCTCGAACACGAGGCAGTCCGCGGGGTCGACGCCCAGCGTGCGCGCAGCGAGGAGGAAGCCCTCAGGGTCGGGCTTCGACGCGGACACGTTCTCGGCCGTCACGGCGAGGGCGGGCACGGTCAGCTCGGCCTGACGCATCCGCGCGGTCATCAAGGCGACGTTGGCGGAGGTCACGATCGCGTGGGCGAAGGGCTGCAGAGCATCGAGCAGACCGTCGGCGCCGGGGATCATGATGACGCCTTCCACGTCGGACGCCTCGTTCGCGAGCATGACCTCGTTCTCGCGGAGGTTGATCGCGTGATCGCGCTCGGGCAGCATGATCGCCATGCTCTGGTGACCCTGACGTCCGTGCACCACACTCAGCACCGTCTCGGGGGCGATCCCGTGCGGCTCCGCCCAGGCCAGCCACAGCCGCTCCACCACGGCGGTCGAGTCGACGAGGGTGCCGTCCATGTCGAGGAGGGCAGCGCGGGCGTGGATGGTCTGGGTCATCCTCTCAGGCTAATCCCCACGTCCCGGTGATCGCCGACGGTCGCTCGACCCCCGACACGTGCTCAGCCGCCGAGGTAGGCCCGGTGCAGCAACGCGGGGTCCTCCTGCAGCGCCTGCGCCGTGCCCTGGAACGAGACGCGCCCGCCGGCGACGACCACCGCTTCCTCGGCCAACCCGAGAGCGAGCTGGGTGAATTGCTCGACCAGCAGCACCCCGACCCCGGACTCGGCGATGGACTGCACGATCGGCATCAGCCTCAGGAAGACGACGGGTGCGAGGCCGAGCGACATCTCGTCGATCAGCAGGATGCGGGGTTTCGCGGCGAATGCCCTGGCCAGCACGACCATCTGCTGCTCCCCACCCGACAGCAGGGCGGTGGGGGCGTCGATGCGTTTCTCGAGTTCGGGGAACTGCGCCAGGACGGCGTCGAACTCCGAAAGGGTGCGCGCTGTGAGCGAGAGGTTCTCCCGCACGGTCAGCGACGGGAAGACGGCACGGCCCTGCTCGATGTGGACGATGCCGCGGCGCGCCCTGGTGACGCGGGAGAGCCGGTCGATGGGTTCGCCGTCCAGGGTGATCGTCCCCGCGGAGTGAGGGGTCACACCGGAGACGGATTCGATCAGACTCGTCTTCCCCGCACCGTTGGGGCCGACCAGGGCCAGCACCTCGCCGCCGGCGACCCGCAGCGAGACGTCGGAGATGACGGGTCCGGCTCCGCGACTCACCGTCACGGCGTCCAGCACGAGTTCGCTCATGTCAGCAGCTCCGTCTCTCCCATGTAGGCCTTCACCACGTCGGGGTTCGCGAGCACCTCGGCCTGCGGCCCGCTCGCCAGCACCCGACCGAAGTCGAGCACGGTCAGAGTGGGGCACACGGAGCGCACGAGGTCGAGGTCGTGCTCGATGATGATCAGCGCGACGCCGTAGCGCGCCGGCAGGTCTCGCAGACGTGCCGCGAGCGCCAGGTGCTCCTCGTGCGACAGGCCGGCAGCGGGTTCGTCGAGGATCAGCAGACGGGGTCGGGCGGCGACGTTCGCGGCGACCTCCACGAGCCTCCGGGTGCCGACGTCGACGCTCGACAGGCGCGCGCGGGAGGGAGGGCAGCCGAAGAACTCCAGCACCTCGTCGATGTCGGCCTTCGCGAGCCGGCGTCTGGCTACGAACCGCACGTAGGCGCCGACCGTGAGCTCGGGCGGGACCCGATCCTGCTGGAACGTGCGCCGCAGCCCCAATCTCGCGCGACGGGTGGGGGAGAAGCCGGCCAGGTCGCGGTCGCCGAGCAGCACACGTCCTCCGTGCTTCGGCAGGAAGCCGCTGATCGCGTCGACGAAGGTCGACTTCCCTGCGCCGTTGGGCCCGATCAGTCCCATGATCGATGCGGCCGGCACCTGGAACGACACATCGTCCAGTGCCTTGAGTGCGCCGAACTGCACGGTGAGACCCTCCACGGTGAGCACGGGCGCACCACGCAGGTCCGCATCGTCGACCGTGGCCGTTGTCGTCGTCGTGACGGCCGAGGCATCGGCTCCGGCATCGGCCGGCAGGGCGGTGAGCTGCGCGTTCGCGGTTCGCCGGTCCGCGCGGCGGTAGAGCAGGTTGCGGATGCCCTGGCCGAGGTTGGTCCCGCTGGTGAGAGCCTGCACGCCCAGCACGCCGAAGACGACGAAAGCCCAGTCCTGCGGCACACCCCAGCGCTTGAGCAGCTCGGGAACGAGCACCCAGAGCAGCCCGCCGAAGATCGCCATGTCGATCAGGTGGGCGCCGGACATGATCGCCAGCACGTAGAGCGCGAGGGACTGCAGCGGAGTGAAGCTCGACGCGAACGGCAGCTGCACCTGACCGGCCAGCAGCCCACCCGAGATGCCGCCGAGGGCCGCGGAGACGGCGAAGGCGGTCAGCTTGGCCGCCTGCACGCTCTGCCCCGAGGCGGCGGTTCCCCGTTCGGAGAATGCCACGGCCTTCCAGCTCGACCCCCAGCGGCCCCGCTGCAGGAAGAACACTCCGAGAGCGCAGACCGCGAGCACGACGATGGACAGGAAGAAGAATTCGCGGTCGTTCGAGAACATCTCCGGTCGTTCGATGGCCGTGCCGTCCGCCGAGCCGGGGAACTGGATCTGCACCAGCGTGACGTCGGCCGCTGCGGCGAAGCCGAGGGTCACGACCGCCAGGTTCACCCCCCGCAGCCGCAGGGCGGGAAGGCCGACCAGGATGCCGACGAGCCCCGCCGCGACACCGCCGAGGATCAGCCATAGGAGGAATCCTCCCGGCGCCTGCACAACGTTGAGCAGCGACACGATCCAGGCGCCGACGGCTGCGAACGTGAGCTGGCACAGGGCGATCATCCCTGCGGAGCCGGTCACGATGCCGAGGCCGAGGATGGCGATGGCGGCGGTGACCGCGCTGATGGCGAGGAAGACGAAGTACCCGGGCAGGGCCGAGCTGAGGATCGCACCGACCCCGATGCCGACGAGGGCGACGGCGAACGGCCAGGTGACCCGGAACCAGGGGCGGTCAACGAGCGGCATCCCACACCTCCTTGCGCTGCGTCCAGAGCAGCAGGACGACGATGAACAGGAACGGGAGGAAGTTGCGCACCAGCGCGACCTCGCCGATCTGGGCGACGAGTCCGCCGAGCACGCCGAGGATGAGTCCGCCGGCGACGGCGAGGTCGAGACGGCGGAAGCCGCCGAGGAGCGCGGCCGCGGCGGCGGGCACGATGAGCATCGACAGGCTCGTCGCGTCGTTGGACTGCGACGGCGCCACGATGATGATCGCGATCGCGCTGATCACACCCGTGACGAACCACACCGCGATGGAGAGCGGCCGCGAGCGGATGCCGAGCAGCTCGGCCGTCGTGGGGCGCTCGGAGAGGGCGCGCAGCTGCGTTCCGACTCTGGTGCGACGCAGGACGATGCGCACGGCGATGGCCGTCACGATCGCCATCGCGACGGTTGCGACCGTGACCTGGCTGACGACGACGCCGCCGATCGTGAAAGCGGGCCCGGCGATGATCGGCGCGAACGGCTGCGGTTTGTTGCCGAACAGGATGAACGACATCGAGATCAGCAGCAGCAGCGGGCCGACGGTCATCGCCGAGCGGGTCGTGGTCGACGCTTCGGACAGCCACGTCGCAGCGATGAAGCCGATCGCCGCGGCCAGCAGCCCTGCCACGAGCACCCCGAGCACGGAACCGACCCAGATGGGCAGCCCCAGTTCGCGCACGAACCACACGGCTGTGAAGCCGCCGAACATGCCGGTCGCGGCCTGGGCGAAGTTCACGACCCGCACGAGCCGGGACATGAGCGTCAGGCATACGCCGAGAACCGCGTAGAGACCGCCGGCGGCGAGCCCCGCGATGGCACCTTGCAGCATGGGCGTCCTTTCTGTTCCGAGGGGGAGGGGGAAGGTGCCTGCCGCCGGTAATGCGCCCGGCGGCAGGCGGTCTGGTGGACTACTCGCCGATGCGGAGCCAGTCGTCGGCGACCTGCTCCCAGGCGTGGGTGCCGGACTTGAGGATGATCGGCCAGCCCGCGGTGTTCTGCGTGCCGAACGCGTAGGGCGTGCCGACCATCGGGTTCTCGATCGGCTCCATGTTCTTCAGCGCCTCGGAGACGCTCTCACGGGTGATGTCGCCGTCGATGCCCTTGAGCACCTCGATGAAGTAGGTCGCCGCGAGGTAGCCGCCCTGACTGAACGACGTCAGCGGGATGTCGTTGTCCTCCATCAGGGTGCGCCAGTCGGCGTTGATCTCGCTGTCGTCCGTGAACGGGTAGAACTCGGCGGGAACGTAGATGCCGGCTCCCGCATCGTCCACGGCCTCGGCGAAGTTCTCGCTGTAGACGCTCGTCAGGTACAGCCAGGTGACGTCGTCCCAGCCCTGGGCGTTCGCGGCCTTGACCTGACCGATCGCGTCCGGCTCGACGGGGTTGATCGCGAGGGCCTTGCAGCCGGCCTCGCGCGCCTTGACGATGTACGGGGTGTAGTCGGATGCGCCGTACGGGACGGTGTCGTCGACGTACTTCGGCTCCTTGCCGGTGATCTCCGACCACTTGTCGATGGCGGCCTGGTAGGTCGGCCGGGTGGAGCCGGCGATCTCCAGCAGGATGCAGATGTCGTCGAGCCCGAGCACCTCGGATCCGTACTGCAGCGTGAGGGTCATGTCGTTGAACGGGCCGACGTTCGCCGGCGAGATGTTCTCGCTGTCGAAGCAGCCGGTGTCGACGCCGATTCCCGGCATCGACAGGATGCTCTCCTGCTCGTAGTACTTGGCGTTGATCTCGCACTCGATCAGGCTCGCGGAGCCGACCAGCGCGACGGCGCCGTCGCTGCCGACCAGTTCCCTGGCCGAGGCGGTCGCCGTGGCGGGGTCGCCCTTGTCATCGAGGGTCTTGTAGTCGATCTTGCGGCCGTCCAGTCCTCCGGCGTCGTTGAAGGCGTCGAAGACCGCGGCCGCCGCCTGGGAGGCCTCGGGGAAGGTGGCCGGCCCGCTGATGGTGTTGATGGACCCGACCACGATCGGGGCTCCGTCGCCCCCACCGGATCCGCCGTCTCCTCCGGCGCAGCCGGCCAGGGCGAGGGCTGCCACGGCGATGAGTGCCGCGGCGCCTGATGCGCGCTTGTTCATGTGGTTCCTGCCTCTCGTGTTCGGATCGTGCTGTGCGTGCCGTTCGTGTCGTGCAGTGATGGGGTGGCGTCGCTCAGTCGCGCAGTGCGCGGGACACGAGCTCGGTGTCGGTGAACTGCTCGAAGGCCACGACCTTGCCGTCCGCCAGGCGCCACACATGGGCCACCCGTGCGGCGAAGAAGCGGCCGGTGCGCCGATAGGTGCCGGAGTAGGTGCCGATGCCCACGACCGCATCGCCGGCGTCGAGGACCTCGTCGATGGCCACGGTGTAGTCGTCCCAGTCCTCCTGGATGCGCTGGAACACGTTGGCGGCCACCGCGTCGGGGCCGATGTAGGTTCCCGCGTAGGGGAAGCCGGCGGCCTCGGTCCACTGCACATCGGGTGCGAACGGCGCGAGCATCCCGTCGAGGTCGCCGCGGTCGCTCGCCGCGTAGTGTTCGCGGATGATGTCGGCATTGCCCATGGTGTCTCCTGTTCTCGCTGTCGATCAGACGGGCTGCGCGTCGGGATAGGCGACCGAGCCGAGCGGGTAGATGTGCCCGCCGGCCCTGGAGTGCTCGGAGTCGCCATCGCCGTTCAGCCCGAGGAAGATCCCGGTCGTCATCAGCTGGTAGCCGAGGTCGTGCAGCCAGACGCTCGCGACGGCGATGCGGAACTCGCGGAAGCAGAACAGGTACAGGCCGTCGGCGAACTTCCAGACGGTCGACAGGTCCATGTCGCCGTGACCGCGCTGCACGCCCTCGAGGCACTGCCACGCGTACCGCTGGCTCGACACGTACACGTGCTCGTACAGGTGGTACGGGCTGTAACGGTAGATGTTGCGCTTGCCGATCAGGTCGCGGCTGGGGCCGGGGACCTCGCCGGTGGCCGGTCCCGCATCCGTCGTGGCCGCCCAGAAATCCTGTCCGACCTGCGGAGTGCCCTCGACGGCCTCGGCGGCGATGCGGGAGCGGATGACGGTCGCCCGATGCGTGGAGGAGGAGACCACGACCGTCAGGGCCTCGCGCTCCCGGCTCTCGAACGGGATGTTGATGAACACGACGTCCTCGCGCACACGGACGGCGTCATACGGGTCCGTGCCGCCGACCCCGAAGCCCTCCCAGGTGACGGTCTCCTCGTCGAAGCGCAGCGAGAGCGTGCCGCCGTCGTCGAGGGTCAGCGTCAAGGAGGTTTCGGCGAGCAGCGTGCTCGGCAGGCGGAAGGTGTCGATCCCGGCGGCGAACTCATCGTAGGTTCGCCATTCATCCAGTGCCGGGTCGGTCGTGATGTCGGTCATGCGGGTCCAGACGTCGCACACGGCAGGGCCTCTTCGCCCCGGGCACCGCGTCGTCGCGATGCGCTTGCCTCATGCTCGGTCCGACGCCCTCAGGGGCTCAAGGTCGCGAGGCCCATCGCGCGCCGAGAGTCAACCGGCGTGCCGTCCAGGGCAAGCGGTCATGACGGCGATTCCGCGCGCACCGATCACCGGTCCCGCACGGTGAGTCCTCGGGTCGCGCTCAGTGGGCGGCGCGGTACTCGCTGGGGGAGATCCCGAATGCCGACTTGAATGCGCGACTGAAGTGCGCCGCGTCGACGAAGCCCCAGCGGGCGGCGATCGCGGCCACGGGTCGGTCGGCGAGCATCGGGTCGAGCAGATCGCGGCGGCACTGTTCGAGACGGCGCGTGCGGATCCACGTCGACACGGTCACACCCTGCTCTTGGAACAGGCCGTGCAGGTGACGGGTCGAGATGAAGTGTGCCGAGGCGATCGATGCGGGACCGAGGTCGGTCGACGCGAGGTTCCGGTCGATGTGGGAGCGGATGCGCTGCACGAGCGCGCGATGCGGATCCGCCGAGACACCGTCGAGCCCGAGCTCGCGGGTGAAGACCGTGGAGACGAGGTCGAGGGCGCTGTGCGCGAGGCGTGCCCCGGTGGCACCGGCGAGCTGGTCGAGGTTCCCGGCGAGTTGGGTGAGGTACGGCACGACCATGCCGCCCAGACCCTCCTGCCCGGAGATGCGCACGGCGGTGAGCTGGCCGACCACGTCGGGGGGAAGGCTCAGGAGGTGCTTCGGGAACATGACGACCATCGTGCGGAACCCCTCGTCGAAGACGAGCGAGTACGGCCGATCGGTGTCGTACACCGCGAGATCCCCGGCCTGGAGCACGGCCTCCCGATCGTCCTGGATCAACAGGCCGGTGCCGGCGAGCATCAGGCTGAGCTTGAAGTAGGACCGGTCGCTCCTGGCGATCAGCTCCGGGGTGCGCTCGACGATGTGCGATGTGGCGCGCACTTCGGTCACGTGGACCTCGTCGACGGACGCACCACGGATGACGCCGCGGAAGTGGTCGGGCCCTGCCGTGGAGACCTGCAGCGGGACGAAGGACTCGGAGACGGCGGCTCTGAAATCACTGATGTTGCGCGCGACGAGAGTCGATACCGATTCGGCGGGGGCAGCGGGTGCACCGTTCATGACTGATCACCTCGGGTGGTGGAACGACGACGTTGTATACGATCCGTTCCGTGATGGTACCACCGGCCGCGCCGGATCTGCGCTCCTTCTATGATGTGGACCGGGAAGGACGAGGATGAACGCGCTGGCGAGCAGAGTCGTGCAGGTGCTGAGACAGGTGCGCGGCCCGGAGACGTCCGCCGCGGTCTTCGAGGCGACGGCACTCATCGTCGGTGCCGGCTTCTTCGTCGCGGGGTTCGCGATCGGCCTGCCGGTGTTCTGGGGTCACGACCTGGCGATCAGCGGCAGCGGGTCGATCGGCGTCTTCGCCGCATGCGGCGGGGCCATCACCGCGGTGATCGCGTTCACGCTCGGCCGGTTCGCGGTGCGACCGGAACGGCCCGACCCGCAGGCGGTCCGCGACGGCTTCAGCGTGCCGGGTGATCGGCTGCGCTGGTACGACCTCACCGCCATCGCGTTCGCCCACGCGGCGATCGCCTGCCTCGGCTGGCTCGGCATCGCCGAACTCCTCGAACGGAGCTTCACGGACGCCCCGGTGTTCCCGCTCCCCGGAGCGATCCTGGTGGCCGTGGCCTTCGCCCTGACCGGATACGTCTGCTTCCTCAGCGCGGTCGCTCTCAACCCCATGGTGCTCTCGCTGGTGCTCGCCGTGTTCCTCGTGGTCGGAGCGTTCGCCAGCATGCTCGCCTCGAGCGATGTGCACTGGTGGCGTGACAACCTCTCCGCGCTCGGGATGAGCACCAACAGCGCGTCCGTCGCCTTCAACGTGACGCTGGTCATCGCCGGGATCATGGTCACGACCATCTCCCGGTACGCCACAGCCGGCCTGCCGGCCGAGACCCCAGAGGAGCGTCGCGGCCGGTTCATGGTGCGCGGCGGGCTCATCCTGATGGGGATCTTCCTCGCGTGCGTCGGGCTCTTCCCCGTCGACGAGTTCTTCCTCCTGCACAACACGGTCGCGACGGGCATGACGGTCGTCTTCGGGATCATCGTCGTCGGGCTGCCGTGGTTCCTGCCGACCATCCCGCGCGTGTTCGTGGCGTTCGGCTGGATCTACGTTCTGGTGATCATCCTGCTCGCCGCCTTCTTCGCGGTCGGCTACTACAACCTCACCGCGGTCGAGCTGATCGCCGCGGTGCTGATCTTCAGCTGGATCATCGTCTTCCTGCGCACGGCCGGGTCGGTCTCAGCGCCCACTCCCGATGCGCGGGCCGACCGGTCCCCGGTCGACGCCTAGTCCCGGATCGGCTCGACGCCTCGTCCCGGATCGGGTCGACTCCTAGTCCCAGATCGGGTCGTCGGGGTCGGGGGAGTCCGTGCCGTCCGCGTCGGTCATGATGCGGGCTCCGTCGATCCATGCGGTCAGGGACGCGTCGTGCAGCATGTGCGGTCGCGGTGCGCCGAGGAGATCGGGGTCCATCACGACGCTCAGCGGCTCATCGCTCGCGAACACGACGACGTTGCCGAGAGGCCCCTCGTCATCTTCCGGCTCGGCGTCCAGGACGACGGCGACATTCTGGAACACCGACCGCAGCGTCGCCGCCTGTCGCCGCGAATACTCGAACGGGTGCCCGTCGAGGAGGTTCACCGCCACGACGGCGCCTGCTGCGGAGCGGGCGGCGACCCGACGGTAGAACTCCTGGCTGGCCACACGGTGTCGGATGACCGCGGCGTCCCACAGGTCGACGACGGTGAAGCGTGCATCCACCCAATCGGTGTCGACGGCGCTGCCACCCGTCGTCGGGGCGCCGAGCCCCGGGGAAGGGGATTCCGGCACCGCCGATCGGTCCGTGTCAGGGTGATCCGCGTCGAGGTGATCTGTGTCGGGGTGATCTGTGTCGGGGTGATCTGTGTCGGGGAGTTCCGCGTCCGCGACGGCCCGCGCGTCCCCGAAGACGACGCGCAGATCAGCGCCGGGCGGGAGGGGCAGCGCGGCGATCACCGCGGCATAGAGCGCGGGTTCGAACTCGACCACGAGCTGCGGGGATCCGGGGCGCGTGGCCTCGACATAGCGTGCCAGCGTGAGCGCTCCGGCTCCCAGGTGCACGGTGAACAGCGGTGCACCGGGCTCAGCCGCGGCATCGATCGCTCTCGCGATGTGCTGCGTGTACGCGTACTCGAGTGTGGTCGGGTCGGTCATCGAGACCACCGACTGCGCGATCCCGTCGACACTGAGCTCGTAGTGCCCTGGGCGCCTTCTCGACTCCATCAGCTTCGCCCTGCGGTTGTCGAGCATGAGCGAGAACACCCGGCGATTCCTTGGCACCCGTCGATTTTAGATCGGGCGGAGCCGAACGACGATCCGGCCACCCGCCGCGGTCCGACGGCGGCGGTCGTCCTGGCGTCACCGGGCGCGGCTACCCTGGAGGGAACATGGCACATCTTCTCGGGGCTGAAGCCCTCCACCTCGAATATCCGACAAGGGTCGTCTTCGACTCCGTGACCCTCGGCATCGAGGAGGGCGATCGCATCGGCATCGTCGGCCGCAACGGAGACGGAAAGTCGAGCCTCCTCGGCATGCTGGCCGGCATCAAGGAGCCGAACTCCGGACGCGTCACGGTGCGTGGCGGAACGCGCATCGGCGTGCTCGATCAGGCCGACAATCTTCCGGACGACCTCACGATCAGCGCCGCGGTCGTCGGCGACACCCCGGAGTACGAGTGGGCGGGCGACGCGCGGGTGCGGGATGTCATCGAGGGGCTGCTCACCGATCTGCCGTGGGACGCCGAGATCGGCTCTCTCAGCGGTGGACAGCGTCGCCGGGTATCGCTCGCCAGGCTCCTGACCGGTGACTGGGATGTCATCGCGCTGGACGAGCCGACCAACCACCTCGACGTCGAGGCGATCACGTGGCTCGCCCGGCACCTCAAGAGGCGCTGGTCGTCGAACTCGGGCGCCCTCATGGTCGTGACCCACGACCGGTGGTTCCTCGACGAGGTCTGCACCGAGACCTGGGAGGTGCACGACCGCATCGTCGAGCCCTTCGAGGGCGGCTACGCGGCCTACATCCTGCAGCGTGTCGAACGCGACCGCATGGCGGCCGCCACCGAGGCAAAGCGCCAGAACCTCGCCAAGAAGGAGCTCGCCTGGCTCCGTCGTGGCGCCCCGGCCCGCACCGCGAAGCCGAAGTTCCGCATCGATGCGGCCAACGAGCTCATCGCCGACGTTCCCGAGATCCGCGACAAGGTGTCGCTGCAGTCGCTCGCGGTCTCACGCCTCGGCAAGGACGTGGTCGATCTGCTCGACGTCGGGGTGACCTACCCGACGGCGGACGGCGGCGAGAAGGTCGTGCTGCGCGACATCGAATGGCGCATCGCACCGGGTGAGCGCACCGGCATCCTCGGCGTGAACGGCGCGGGGAAGTCGACCCTGCTCGGCCTCATCTCCGGCACCGTCGAACCCACCGTCGGTCGGGTCAAGCGCGGCACGACCGTGAAGGTGCAGACCCTCACGCAGCGGCTCGACGAGCTCACCCAGCACTGGAACGACCCGGTGCGCGTGATCATCTCCGGCCTGCGCACCTCCTACACGATGGGCGCGGGCTCGAAGGCGCAGGACCTCACGCCGGGGCAGCTCCTCGAGCGCCTCGGGTTCGACTCCGCTCAGCTCTCCACCCCGGTCAAGGACCTCTCCGGTGGACAGCAGCGCCGTCTGCAACTGCTCCTCGTGCTCCTCGACCAGCCGAACGTGCTGATCCTCGACGAGCCGACCAACGACCTCGACACCGACATGCTCGCCGCGATCGAGGATCTCCTCGACTCGTGGTCCGGCACCCTCCTCGTCGTCAGCCACGACCGGTACTTCCTGGAGCGCGTCACCGATCAGCAGTATGCGATCCTGGACGGCCATCTGCGCCACCTCCCCGGCGGGGTCGACGAGTACCTCCGCCTGCGCGAACTGCAGTCGTCCGCGGGCTCGAAGCAGACCGCGACGGCGGCAGCGACGGCAACCTCAGCCGCGGCGACGAAGGGCCTGGACGGAGCGGCGCTGCGCGCGGCGCAGAAGGAGATCTCCGCGCTCGAGCGCCGCATCCAGAAGCTCACCCAGCAGGTGAACGCCGCCAAGACCGCGCTGGCCGATCACGACCAGTCCGACTATGCGGGGCTGGGCGATCGCATGAAGAAGATCAGCGAGCAGCAGGCCGAGATCGAAGAGCTCGAGCTGCGCTGGTTCGAACTCACCGAGGAGATCGGCTGACGGAGGAATATCCTTCTCTCACCGCTGTTGGGAGGTAGGGATGGAAGGCCTCGAAGTAACAGTCCTGCTCGGACTCACGATTCTCGTCGGAACCCTGATCGCCCCGCGCGTGCGTCTCGCGCTGCCCCTCGTCCTCGTCATCTTCGGACTGCTGCTGGGCTTCGTGCCGCAGCTTCGCGAAGTGCAGCTGCCCCCGGAGACGGTGCTGCTGCTGTTCCTCCCGGTGATGCTCTTCTGGGAGAGCCTCACCACGTCCCTGCGGTCGATCCGCCGCGACTTCCGCTACATCCTGCCCATGAGCACGGTGCTGGTGGTCGCCTCGGCGTTCGCGGTCGCGGGCATCGGTGTGCTGTTCGGGATGCCCTGGGAGATCGCCCTCATCCTGGGCGCTGCGGTCGCCCCACCGGATGCCACCGCCGTCGCCGCCCTCGGTCGACTGCTGCCGCGCCGCATGTTCATGAAGCTCAAGGCCGAGAGCCTGACCAACGACGGCACGGCCCTGGTGCTGTACGCGATCGCGGTGTCGCTCGCGCTCGGCGGCCAGATCACCCCGCTGTCGGTGACGCTCGACGTGCTGATCTCCTACGTCGGTGGAATCGCCGCCGGCGTGGTCATCGCGGCTCTCGGCTACCTCCTGCTGCGGCGCACCTCGTCGACGATCGTGATCAACGTCACGCTGCTGCTGATCCCGTTCACCGCATTCCTCGCCGCCGAGATGGTGCACGCCTCTGGAGTTCTGGCGGTCGTGGTGGCGGGGCTCATCGTCGCGTACGTCTCTCCGCGGGTGACCACCGCCTCGTCGCGACGCCAGGCGGATGCGGCGTGGCCGTTCGGTGTCTTCCTGCTCAACGGCGCGCTGTTCGTGCTGATCGGTCTCGAGGTGCAGTACGTCGCGCATGAGATCTCGGCCGCCGCGATCGGGCGCCTGGTGCTCATCACTCTCGCCGTCTGGGCGACGCTGCTGGTGGTGCGCTATGTGTTCCAGCTGCTGAACGTGGTGTTCCAGCGGCAGAGCGGTCCGCGTCCGGCGCCCGGCGCGAGAGCACGGGCCAGGGCCGTCTCCACCGTCGCCGGCATGCGCGGTGCCGTCTCCCTCGCCATCGCTCTCTCCGTCCCGACGAGCATCACCCAGGGCGGCGCGATCAACGGTCGCGACGAGATCGTGTTCGTGACGGCGGGTGTCATCCTGCTGAGTCTGCTCGTGCAGGGTCCGCTGCTGCCCGCCATCGTGCGATGGGCGCGGTTCCCCGTCGACCACGCCGAGGACGAGGAGTACGAGCTCGCAGAGCGGGCGATCTCCGGTGCCGCCCTCGCCGCCCTCGACGACCTGGCCGCCGAGCACGGTGTGGGCCAGGAGGTCCTGGATCGCGTGCGATCGGAGGGGTATCAGATGCTCGAGTTCGCCAACGCCCGGTCGCTGGCCCGCGAGCAGGCCCTCGTCGACGCTGAGGCCGACGTGCTGGACGAGATGCTCGGCGAGCCCGACCCGCTCAGCGCGGGAACCGCCGACGTAGGTGGCGACCCGGCGCCCGGAGGCGGCGTCTCGCAGGTCGTGGAGGGAGAGGCCACGGACGGCACCGTACTGCAGATCATCGCGACCTCCGCCGACGTCGATCTGGCACAGCGTTCGCCCTTGGTCCGACACGAGGAGCACACGCGCCTGAAGCTCGCCCTGCTCGACCGCAAGCGCGAGGTCCTGCTCGGACTGCGCGGCGCCGGCACCATCGACGACATCGTGGTGCGTCGCATCTCCGCCCGCCTCGACCTCGAGCAGGTGCGCCTGCAGGGGATCGAGGACTACGACTGAGCGTCCGGGCGTCCGAGAGCCGGACCACCGATGAGAACGAGGAGTCCCATGCCCACGACGATGAAAGCCCTCATCCTCGATCGATTCGGTGACGAGACGGAACTGCATGAACACTCGGTTCCGGTCCCCACGGTCGGGGACAGCGACGTGCTCATCCGCATCCATGTCGCAGGGCTAGGGTCGTGGGACCGAGAGGAGCGCGAGGGTCACTACGACGGCGCATTCGGCGTGCCGTCGACCTTCCCCTACATCCTCGGGTGGGAAGGGGCGGGGACCGTCGAGGCGGTCGGGGCCGAGGTGACGCGCTTCGCCCCGGGCGACCGGGTGTACGCTGCCTCGACCCCCGTCCCGAGAGGCGGGTTCTACGCCGAGTACGCCGTGGTCGACCAGGAACACGTCGCTCCGGTGCCCGCCCGTCTGACCGACGAGCAGGCAGGAGTGCTGGCCTGGGACGCGCTCACGGCCACGAGCGGACTCGACACCATCGATGCGAGTCCCGGTGATGCCGTGATGATCTTCGGCGCGAGCGGAGGGATCGGCCATCTCGCGGTGCAGCTCGCCAAGCATCGAGGGCTTCGTGTCCTCGCCGTGGCCTCGGGACAGGACGGAGTCGCGCTCGCGAGCAGACTCGGAGCCGACGCGGTCGTCGACGGTCGGAGTGACGACGTGCCGGCGGCCATCGCGCGCTTCGCACCGGACGGGCTCGACGGGGCGCTGGTCACGGCGGGAGGAACGGCGGCCGAGGAGGCACTGAGCGCAGTCGCACCCACCGGCCGCATCGCGTGGGCGCACGGCGTGAACCCGCCGCCGTCAGCGCAGCTCGTCGATCGGGTGTCCTTCTACGACGGCGATCGCAGCCGCGCCGCACTGCAGCGTCTCAACGAGGTCATCGAGTCGAGTCACATCTCACCGCATGTGTCCCGCGTCTTCGACGCCGATGAGATCGCGACGGCGCACCGGGCGCTCGGAGAGCACTACGTGGGCAAGCTGGCCCTGAGGGTGCCGCGGCCCTGACCACGCCTCGCTGTGACGCCGTGTGACACTCGATTCCGCGTGCGCCGCGCGGCCTGCCTAACGTATTCGAGTCCCCCAAGAGAGGAACTCCTTCACATGTCACGCCGCACCACTTCCATCCTGGCCGCGCTCGCCGCGGTCCCGCTCTTCGTCGCGCTCGCCGGGTGCGCCACGGGGTCGTCCGATGCCGGATCCGGCAGCGAGGGGTCCTCCGAGAACGAGGTCGTCAAGATCGGCGTCGTCGGCAAGGGCGACGAGCAGTGGCCGGCCTTCGTCGACGCCGCAGCCGAAGAGGGGATCACGGTCGAGCTGGTCGACTTCGGCTCCTACGAGCAGCCGAACCCCGCGCTCACCGAGGGGGAGATCGACCTCAACCAGTTCCAGCACATCGTGTACCTCGCCGAGTACAACAACGCCTCGGGTTCCGACCTCACCCCGATCGGCTCGACCGCGATCTACCCGCTCGGTCTGTACTCGAAGAAGTACGACGACGTCGACAGCATCCCCGAGGGCGAGACCGTCGCCGTCCCCGATGACGCCTCCAACCAGGCGCGTGCGCTGAACGTGCTGCAGCAGGCCGGCCTCGTCGAGCTCAAGAGCGGCGGCACGCCGTACTCCGACCTCGCCGACATCGACACCGACAAGTCCAAGGTCGAGGTCAAGGCGCTCGAGGCCGCGCTCATCCCGACCTCGCTGCCCGACGTCGCCGCTGCGATCATCAACAACGACTTCGTGCAGGACGCCGGCCTCACGTTCGAAGACGCGATCGCCCAGGACGACCCCGAGGATCCCAGCGCGCTGCCGTACGTGAACATCTTCGCCGCTCGTGCGGAGGACGCCGACAACGAGACCTACCTCAAGCTCGTCGAGATCTTCCAGACGAACGAGGCCGTCCAGAAGGGCCTTCTCGAGTCGTCGGGCGGCACCGCCGTGGCGCTGCAGACGCCGGTGGATGACCTGGTCGCCTCGCTCGCGAAGGTCCAGAAGGACGCCGACGCGAAGAAGTAGGACGCGGGAGATCCACCCCGTCCGATGAGGGAGAATCGGGTGGCGCGAAAACGCGTCACCCGATTCTTCGTTCCCGAAGCAGACCGGAGCACCACATGCCGATCGTCACCCTGACGAACGTGTCCAAGACGTACCCGCCCCGCACCCGTGACGGCGCGGAGGTCGTGGCCGTCGACGACGTCTCCCTCTCGATCGAGAAGGGCGACGTCTTCGGGATCATCGGCTATTCCGGGGCGGGCAAGTCGACCCTCGTGCGCCTGATCAATGCACTGGAGCCGGCCACCAGCGGCACCATCACGGTGGACGGCGTGGACATCACCGCGCTGAAGGAGAGCGAGCTGCGCAAGGTCCGCGGCGGGATCGGCATGATCTTCCAGCAGTTCAACCTGTTCTCCTCGCGGAGCGTCAAGTCCAACATCGCGTATCCGCTCAAGCTCGCCGGCTGGTCGAAGGCCGATATCGAGACACGTGTGGCGGAACTGCTCTCGTTCGTCGGTCTCTCCGACAAGGCGAAGGCCTATCCCGAACAGCTCTCCGGCGGCCAGAAGCAGCGCGTAGGCATCGCCCGTGCCCTCGCCACCGGGCCCGCGATCCTCCTCGCCGACGAGGCCACCAGCGCCCTCGACCCGCAGACCACCCACGAGGTGCTCGATCTGCTGAAGCGCGTCAATCGCGAGCAGGGTGTCACGATCGTCGTCATCACGCACGAGATGGATGTGATCCAGACCATCGCGACCAAGGTGGCGGTGATGGAGAACGGTCGCGTGATCGAGCACGGCGATGTCTTCGACGTCTTCTCCGCGCCGCAGAACCCGGCGTCGCAGCGTTTCGTCGGAACGGTCGTCAAGGGCGTGCCGTCACCCGCAGAGCTGGCGGTGCTCCGCGAGCGCCATCAGGGCCGCCTGGTCACGTTCTCGTTCCGCGACGGCGACTCCTCGCAGGCGCAGGTCTTCCTCGATCTCGCCGGTGCCGGCCTCGACTTCGAGCTCGTCTACGGCGGCATCAACGACATCCGCGGACGGGCCTTCGGGCACCTGACACTCGCGATCCGCGGTGACGCCGCGGCGATCGATCGCGCCCTCGCGAGCATCGCCCGACGTGTCGAAGTGACCGAGATCGCCGGAGAGGAGGCGCGCTGATGGAACGCCTGAACGAACTGTGGCCGGAATTCTGGGCGGCTGCCCTCGAGACGCTCTACATGACGTCCTTCGCGCTCGTGCTGGGTGGCGTGCTCGGTCTCGCTATCGGCATCATCCTGTACGTGACGCGGCCGGGCGGCCTCGCGCAGAACAAGCCGGTCTCGCTGTTCGCGAACCTCGTGGTGAACTTCTTCCGCCCCATCCCGTTCATCATCTTCCTCGTGGTCGCGCAGCCGCTGGCCCGTGCCGTGGTCGGTGTGGGCATCGGCACGACGGCGGGTGCCTTCATCATCGGTCTCGCCGCGGCCTTCGCGATCGGACGTATCGTCGAACAGCATCTGATCTCGGTCTCGCCCGGCGTGATCGAGGCGGCGCGTGCGATGGGTGCGGGGCCCTGGCGCATCCTGTTCACTGTGGCGATCCCGGAGTCGCTCGGACCGCTCATCCTGGGCTACACGTTCATCGTGGTCGCGCTCATCGACATGACGGCGATGGCAGGACTCGTCGGTGGCGGTGGCCTCGGCGCATTCGCCCAGATCTATGGTTTCCGGCAGTTCGAGCCGCTCGTGATGTGGGCGGCGATCGTCCTCATCGTCGTGTTCGTGCATCTCGTGCAGATGCTCGGAACCCGCCTGGCCCGAAAGGTCATGCGCCGCTGACGCGAGCCTACGGATTCTCACCACGAGGCGCGTGCTGCAGCGCCCGCCTCGTGGTGAAGACCCGCTCCGCGCCGCTCAGCGGATCGACGAAGCGCAGCTCGCGAGCGAGCAGCTGCAGCGGGCGGTCGAAGTCGTCCGGCACATCGTCGAGCAGCTCGGGGTAGAACCGGTCGTTGAGGATGCCCATGCCGAGGGCGGCGAGGTGCACGCGCAGCTGATGCATCTTCCCGCTGTGCGGGCGGAGCAGGGTGTGCACCACACGGTCATCGGCGCCGATCAGTTCGATCAGCGTCTCGGCGTTCGGCTCCCTGGTGTCGTCGACCTGCACCCGCACCTGGGCACGCGGCTTCTCGATGTGGTTGCGGTAGACGAGCGGGAACGAGGGGAGTTCGCCGTGCGGGGGCAGCGCGGACACCGCCTCGTAGACCTTCTGCACCTGCCGGTTCTCGAACATCAGCTGGTAGGCGCCGCGGGTGGCGGGTCGCGTCGAGAACATCAGCAGTCCGGCGGTCGCGCGGTCCAGACGGTGGATGGGCGCCAGGTCCGGGTTGTCGAGGAGGTTGCGCAGCCGCACCAGTGCCGAGTTCTGCAGGAACTTGCCGCCGGGAGTCGTTGGCAGGAAGTGCGGCTTGTCCACGACGACGAGATGCTCGTCCTGGTGCAGGATCTCGATCTCGAACGGGATCCGCGTCTCGATGGCGGGCTCGCGGTAGTACCAGATGAACTCGACACTCCCGAGCGGGGCATCGCGCGGGACCGCAGAGCCGTCGGCGCGAACGATGTCGCCGCGATCGAACCGCTCGAGCAGCCGCTCGGGATCGAGGTGGAAGAACCTCTCGATCATGTAGGCAGCGACCGTGGGCCACGAGCCGGTGAGGGGCACGTGCAGCCGTGTGGCTCCCACGCCGTCGCGCACGGGCAGGGGAGAGGGCATGCCCATCAGTTGCGGCCGGTCACGAGTCGAAGCTCAGGCTCAGCTTGCGCAGCAGCCCCGCGAGGCGGTCGCGGTCGGAGCGGGAGAGCGCCTGCAGCAGATCGGCCTCCACATCCACCAGACGCGTGATGGCGGCGTCCACGCGGATGCGCCCGTCATCGGTGAGCGTCACCAGCACGCTGCGACCGTCGCCTGGGTCGGCCTCGCGCCGCACGAACCGACGCCCGACCAGGCGATCGATCCGGTTGGTCATGGTGCCGCTCGAGACCAGGGTCTGCTGGAGCAGTTGCTTGGGGGAGAGTTGGAACGGCGCCCCCGCTCTCCGCAGCGCGGAGAGCACGTCCCACTCCCAGTGCTCCAGATCGCTCCGTCGGAACACATCGCGGCGGGCGCGATCGAGGTGCCGCGACAACCGGTCCATCCGTGACAGGACCTCGAGCGGGGAGAAGTCGAGGTCGGGACGCTGGGTGTTCCACGCGCCGACGATCCGGTCGACCTCATCCACCTCGCTCATCCGCCCATTATCGCGCGCGCGGCGACGAGATCAGGACGCGGTCGGGAGCGTGACCGTCATGAACGTGCTGTACGGATCGAGCGCGTAGCCGCCGAACGGGCCGCACTCGCGGAATCCCGCCGCGGCGTACAGCGCACGTGCCGGGATGAAGAAGTCCGCGCTCCCGGTCTCGAGCGAGAGGCGGCTGATGCCCCTGGACTCGGCGTCCGCCAGGAGGAACGCGAGCATGGCGCGGCCGAGGCCCTGTCCGCGCAGGGCGGGGTCCGTGCGCATCGACTTGATCTCCTCGTGTCCCTCCTCGACAGTCGCCAGGGCACCGGTGGCCACGGGGGCATCGTCGAGGTGCGCGGCGAAGAGCCGCACTCCCGGAGCCAGCAACCGCTCGAACACCAGGGCGTGGCGGCTCTCCGCAGGAGCGGTGTGCTCCAACTCCGCATGGTGGGCGACCAGGAACTCGGCCAGGGCGGGGCTCGCGGCCTGCACCCGTTCGATCACGATGCTCATGTCGCCAGCATTGCAGATCGGTATTTCACGCGGATGACGGGCCGCGGTGTCAGCGGAACCGGGGCCGGAGCATGGCAGACTTGTCCCCGCGGTGCCTTCATGGGCGGCGCGGTCCGCCGTGGTGTAATGGCAGCACGACAGCCTTTGGAGCTGTGAGGTCTAGGTTCGAGTCCTGGCGGCGGAGCATGACTGGGAACAATCTCGCGATCATCGTCCTCGCCGCAGGGCAGGGCACTCGCATGAAGTCGCGTCTGCCGAAGGTGCTGCACCCGATCAGCGGACGTCCACTCGTCGGGCACGTGCTCACCACAGCGCAGCGGTTGCAGGCGACGCACGTCGAGGTCGTCGTGCGGCATGAGCGGGACCAGGTGGTGGCCGCCCTCGCCGCCGATTATCCCGACGCGGTCTTCGTCGACCAGGACGACATCCCCGGAACGGGTCGTGCGGTGCAGGTGGCCGTCGATGCGCTGCCCGCCGACTTCGAGGGCGACGTGCTCGTGCTCTCCGGCGACTGCCCCCTCGCCGATGCCGGCACCCTCTCGGCCTTCCTCGCTGAGCACCGGGCGTCCGGGGCGCCTGCCACACTCATGACCGCGCTGGTGGAGGATCCCACCGGCTACGGTCGCGTGGTGCGCGATGCCGATGGCGGGGTCGACCGCATCGTGGAGCAGAAGGATGCGAGCCCGGAAGAGGCGGCCGTCCGTGAGATCAACGCCGGTATGTACGTGTTCCGCGCCGCGACGCTGCGTACCTACCTGCCGCAGCTGAGCCTCGACAACGCTCAGCGCGAGATGTACCTGACCGACGTGCCTGGACTGCTCCGCCGCGATGGCGACCGCGTCGCGGCGTCGGTCGTGTCGGATGTCACGGTCACCTACGGCGTGAACGACCGCACGCAGCTCGCGCTCGTCGGGCGCCTGCTCAACCAGCGGATCGTGCGCCGGTGGCAGCTCGAGGGCGTCACCGTGATCGACCCCGCCACCACGTGGATCGACGACGACGCGACACTCTCGCCCGACGTCACGATCCTCCCGAACACGCAGATCCTGCGGGCAACGGCCATCGCCTCCGGAGCTGTCATCGGCCCCGATACGACGCTCGTGGACTGCGAGGTCGGTGAGGATGCGGTCGTCCGCCGCACGGATGCGACGCTGGCCGTCATCGGCGCCGAGGCGACGGTCGGTCCGTTCTCCTTCCTCCGCCCCGGCACTGTGCTGGGCGCCAAGGGCAAGATCGGCGCGTACGTCGAGACCAAGAACGCCGAGATCGGCGAGGGCAGCAAGGTGCCGCACCTGTCGTACGTGGGCGATGCGACGATCGGTCGCGGAGTGAACCTCGGTGCGAGCACGATCACCGCCAACTACGACGACGTGAACAAGCACCGCACCGAGATCGGCGACGAGGTGCACACCGGGTCGCACACGGTGCTCGTCGCGCCCGTTAGGCTGGGAGCCGGTGCGAAGACCGGTGCAGGCGCCGTCGTCCGCAAGGACGTCCCCGCCGGCGCTCTGGCCATGAGCGTCGCCCCCCAGCGCAACATCGAGGGCTGGGTCGAGAAGAACAGAGCAGGGACGGGCGCGGCGGATGCTGCGTCCCGGGAGAATTCGGCGGAATAGGCGGACATGGCGCGCAAGAAGAAGACGGTCGATCTGGATCGCGACAACGGCGTGGCCCCCGGGATCATCGCCAAGACCAAGAAGCGGCTCGTCGTCGCCGGCGGTCGTTCGCACCCTGCCCTCACGGCGGCGGTCGCCGAGGCGCTGGGCACCGAGATCGCCCCGGTCGAGCACCGCACGTTCGCATCGGGTGAGATCTACGCGCGCTTCGAGGTCTCCATCCGTGGAGTGGATCTCTTCCTGATCCAGACGTTCGGCGAGCCGGTCAACGAGTGGCTCATGGAGACTCTCATCATGATCGACGCGGCCAAGCGCGCGTCGGCGAAGCGCATCACCGTCGTCGCGCCGTACTATCCGTATTCGCGTCAGGACAAGAAGGGTCGCGGTCGCGAGCCGATCAGCGCCCGTCTCGTGGCCGACCTGCTGAAGACCGCCGGTGCCGACCGCGTCATGAGCGTCGACCTGCACGCAGCCCAGATCCAGGGCTTCTTCGACGGTCCCGTCGACCACCTGTTCGCCAAGCCCGTGCTGCTCGACTACTTCGAGCGCACCCTCTCGCCGGAGGACCGCGAGATCCTCACGGTGGTATCGCCCGACATGGGCCGCGTGCGCGTGGCCGACACGTGGTCGGACAGCCTCGGCGCTCCGCTCGCGATCATCCACAAGCGTCGCGACCCGAAGGTCGCCAACCAGGTCTCCGTGCACGAGATCGTCGGTGCCGTCGAGGGACGCACCTGCCTCCTCGTCGACGACATGATCGACACCGGTGGCACGATCGTCAAGGCTGCGCAGGCTCTCAAGGCGAACGGGGCGCACCGCGTGATCGTCGCCGCGACCCACGCGATCTTCAGCGACCCGGCGTCGGATCGTTTGCAGGACTCGTCCATCGACGAGGTCGTCATCACCGACACGATCCCGCTCACCGAGTCGCGCCAGTGGGACAAGCTCACCATCCTCCCGATCGCCCCGCTCCTGGCCCGCGCGATCCATGAGGTGTTCGAGGACGGCTCCGTCACCAGCATGTTCGGCGGAGACGCGTAACACGTTACGTCAGCCCGTTCATAGGCGCGATGCCTAGCGTGAGGGGGTCGACGACCACGTCGACCGACACCGAGCCGGGAGGACCACCATGATCCGCACGACCGTACCGACCTCTGTCCGCAAGGGATCCGCACTCCTCGGGATCGCAGGTCTCTTCGTCCTCGCCGGATGCTCCGGCTCTGCCGATGCCGAGGGCTCTTCCGGAGCCGACAGCACTCCCGATACGGGTGCCTCCGCATCGTCTTCGGGAGGTGACGCCACGGCGACCTACACCGACGGCACCTACACGGCCGAGGGCTCGTACCAGACCCCCGAGACGGTGGAGAAGATCTCCGTCACGCTGACGCTCGCCGACGGCGTCGTCACCGATGTGGAGGTCACGGGTGATCCGCAGGCGCCCGAGAGCAAGCGCTACCAGGGCGAGTTCATCGACGGCATCGCCGCCGAGGTCGACGGCAAGCCGATCGACGAGCTGAACGTCACCCGTGTCGCGGGCTCGTCGCTCACCAGCGGCGGATTCAACGACGCCGTCGAGTCGATCAAGGAGCAGGCTGCCGCGTAGGCGCCTGAAAGCCGCATGGCCACCTGGAGCTTCGAGGCCATCGGAACGCACTGGGAGATCGAGACGACCGACCCGCTCCCGGCTGCCGCGAAGGCGGCGGTGACGGCGGAGATCGAGCGCTTCGACCGCGAATGGTCCCGCTTCCGTGCAGACTCCGAGGTCGTGCGCCTCGGGAGACTCGGTGGCGTTCTCGCCTCCGCCGACGCCGCCCCCATGCTCGACGCGTATCGCGAGCTCTCCGCGGCGACCGCCGGTGCGGTGAACCCCCTCGTCGCCGCGAGCCTGGATGCGCTCGGCTATGACGCGGCCTACACGCTGATCGCCGGGCAGCCGCTCCCGGCGCCGGAAGAGTGGGATCGGCATCTCTCGTGGGATGGTGGCGAGGTCAGGGCTTCGGCTCCGGCTCTGCTCGACGTCGGCGCCCTCGGGAAGGGTCGCCTCGTCGATCTCGTGTCCACGGTGCTGGAGCGTGTGCCCGGCGATCTCGTGATCGATGCCGGTGGCGACATCCGGGTGCGCGGGGCCGGTGTGCGCATCGCCCTCGAGCACCCCTATGACGCGACGAAGGCGATCGGCGTCATCGAGGTGAAGGACCAGGCCCTGTGCGCCTCGGCCATCAACCGTCGGGCGTGGGGGAGCGGGCTCCACCACGTCCTGGATGCGCGCACCGGCACCCCGGTGCGCACCTGGGCGGCGACCTGGGCCGTGGCGCCCCACGCTATGAGGGCCGACGCTGTGGCGACCGCCCTCTTCTTCGACGGCGGCCCTGAGATCGCTGCGGCCTGGGGAACCGAGTGGGTGCGGATGAGCACCGACGGACGGGTGCAGCGTTCCCCCGGATTTCCGGCCGAACTGTTCCTCACCGTCCAGAACCAGGGAAGAGTGGAATCGTGATCACCTCATTCACCGCTGCGCGTCAGCGGGTCCTCGCCGTTCTGGGCTCGCTGTCGATGTACCGTCTGGTCCTGTTCGCGCTGATCGCCCTCGCCGTCATCGCCTTCGTGCTCTCGCTGTTCGGCGTCATCGTCTCGCCGACCCCGCTCGAGCTCGTGGCGTCCTTCCTCGTGCTCGCGCTCGTCATCTCGGTCGTCGACGCTGTCGCGCAGCGCATCCTGCGGCTGCCCTGGCGCATCGAATCCTCGGTCGTGACCGCCCTCATCCTGTTGTTCGTGCTCCGCCCCGGCGTCGAGCCGAGTGCACTCGTCGGCCTCGCGATCGCCGGTGCCGTCGCGAGCGTGTCGAAGTATCTGATCGCCTGGCGGGGCCGGCACATCTTCAACCCGGCCGCGTTCGGCGCCGCCGTCGTCTCGATCCTCGGGGCGTTCGGGGCCTTCGAGTGGTTGGGCACCTCGTCGGCGTGGTGGGTGGGCACGCCCGTGCTCACGATCCCGGTCGCGGTGCTCGGTCTCCTGGTGCTGTGGCGCACCGAGAAGATCCGCGTCGTGCTGGTGTTCCTGATCGTCGCGGTCGCCACCTCCGTGGTGCGGCAGGCAGTCCAGGCCGTGGAGTTCGATGTCGCCTTCGACGTCGTGACAGCCCTGCAGTTCGCCGTGCTGCAGTCGCCGTTCCTCTTCCTCGGGGCCTTCATGCTCTCGGAGCCGCTCACTCTTCCGCCGCGGCGTCGGCAGCAGCTCGTGGTGGCCGTCGTCGTCGGTCTGCTCGCGGGGTGGCCCCTCTCCGTGGCCGGCCTGTTCACCCTCGGACAGGAGCGCGCGCTGCTCATCGGCAACCTGGTCGCGTTCGCCTTCGCACTGCGCGGGTCGGTGCGGCTCGTGCTCGAACGGCGTCAGTTCGTCACCCCGACCGCGCAGGAGCTGACTTTCCGCGCCAAGGGCCGTGTGCGTTTCCTCCCTGGTCAGTATCTCGAGCTCGACGTGCCGCACCACCGCCCCGACGCGCGCGGCACCCGCCGGGAGTTCAGCATCGTGTCGGCGCCGGCCGACCTGCCCATGCTGCGCATCGCCTACAAGAACGGCGACCAGAAGCACCCCTCCAGCTACAAGCGGGCTCTCGCGGCCGCCGAGCCGGGGGCGACCTTCGCCGTGACCGGGACCTGGGGCGACTTCATCCTGCCGCGGGGCGAACAGCCGGTGCTCATGGTGGCGGCAGGTATCGGCGTGACGCCTTTCGTGTCGCAGCTGCGGCAGTTGCAGGCGACCGGGCAACGGCGCGACGTGGTGCTGATCTACGTCGCCGCAGACGCCTCGGAGCTCGCGTTCCGCGACGAGCTGGCCGAGACAGGCGTGCGCACCGTCGTGTTCACGCGCGACGAGCCGGCCGCCCTGCCCTCGCACTGGTCCTGGGCTCAGGGGGCGCGTCTGGACGCCGATACCCTCGAGCGTGCCGTTGCCGATCTGGCCGCGCGCCACGCGTTCATCTCGGGACCACCCCGCCTGATCGCCGATCTCGCGCCCGCACTGCAGAAGGCCCGCAGCCTCACCACGGACGCCTTCGCCGGCTACTGATCCCGCCGGCGCAGGAATCCTCTCGCGCGCGGCTCAGCATCGTGGTGGGCTCAGTGTCGTGGCGGGCTCAGTATGGTGGTGGGCGCTGTGCTCGTGGCGGGCGCTGTGCTGCGGGTCAGGCGTCCGTAGCGGCGGTGTCGGGGGAGGCCGCCGGATTCGTCGGGATGCGGACGCTGAAGGTGGTGTTCCCTGGCTCGCTGTCCACCGTGATGGAGCCGTGGTGGCCCTCGACGATGGCCTTCACGATCGCGAGGCCGAGCCCTGTCCCGCCGGTCTGGCGCGCACGGGAGCTGTCTCCGCGGGCGAAGCGGGCGAACAGCTCGTCTCGGATGGCCGGATCGATCCCCGGACCGTCGTCGTGCACGCGCAGCACCGCCTCATCGCCCTCCTGCGCGACGCTCAGTGTCACCGTCGTGCCGGCCGGCGTGTGCGTGCGGGCGTTCGCGAGCAGGTTGGCCACGACCTGGTGCATGCGTCCCGCATCTCCCAGGATCGTGACGGGCTCGTCGGGCACGTCGATCTTCCAGTGGTGGTCCACGGCCGTGGGGCGCGCATCCGACAGCCCTTCCAGCGCCAGCTGGGTGAGGTCGACTGTGCCGTAGACGAGCTCCCGGCCTTCGTCGAGGCGGGCGAGCAGCAGCAGGTCCTCGACGAGCCTGGTCATCCGCAGCGACTGCGCCTGGATGCGCTCGAGCGAAGAGGTGGTGCTCTCGATGACCTCCGGTCGCTCGGACGGTTCCTTCGTCTGGCGGAGAGCTCGCAGCGAGAGCTCGGAGTAGCCGCGGATCGAGGCGAGCGGTGTGCGCAGCTCGTGGCTGGCATCGGCGACGAACCGCCGCATCCGCTCCTCGTTCTTCTGCCGGGACGCGAGCGAGGTGTTCACGTGATCGAGGAGCTTGTTCAACGACGCCCCGACCAGCCCGGTCTCGGTGCGCGGATCGGCCTCGGAGGCGGGGACGCGCTCCGTGATGGTCACCTCGCCGCGATCGAGCTGCTGGTTGGCGACCCTGGTCGCGGTGGTCGCGACGGCGCGCAGCGGGCGCAGGCTCACGCGGATCGTGATCGCCGTGGTGAGGGCCAGCAGGATCAGGCCGCCGATCGTGGCGAGCGCGATCACCGTGAGGAGCTGCGTGAGCTGGTTCTGGATCTCGTCACGGGGGAGGCCGGTCACCACGATGACCCCGTTGTTCGTCGGCAGCGCCATCACCCGGTACGAGCCCACGTCGCTGATGGAGACTGAGGCGACCGATGAGTCCTTCAGCGCGCCGGCGATCTCCGCCAGCTGGGCCCCGCTGAGGGTCTGCAGCGACCCGGCGAGGGGGTCGCCGTCCGTGGTCTTGGCGACGACGCCGCTGAAGCCGGTCACGGGGCTCGAGACCACGAAGAGCACACCCACCGGCGGTGCGGAGCTGTTCGCGAGCACGTTCTGCGCGGTGGCGGACGACGGGGGGAACGCCTCGGTCACCCGGACGAGCTGGTGCGCATTATTGGAGAGCTTCTGGTCGAGCTGATCCTCCATGGTCTTGCCCAGCGTCGCGCTGGTGATGATGGCGACGATGATGAGGATCAGCGAGACGAACCCGATCACGGCGGTCATCAGCCGTGTCTGCAGGCTCATCGGCCGTCTCATCGTCGTCGCCGAGCTCACTGAGGGGCCTTGATCATGTAGCCGACGCCGCGGACGGTGTGCAGCAGCGGCGTGCGTCCGGCGTCGATCTTCTTGCGCAGGTACGAGATGTACAGCTCGACGACCGATGACTTGCCGCCGAAGTCGTAGCTCCACACCCGGTCGAGGATCTGCGCCTTCGAGAGCACCCGGCGCTCGTTGCGCATCAGGTAGCGCAACAGCTCGAACTCGGTCGCGGTGAGCTCGATCTCGGTGCCGTCGCGCACGACCTCGTGGCTGTCCTCGTTGAGGGTGAGGTCGGCGACGCGCAGGATCGACTGGCCGTCGTCAGCGGTGGCGTGGCCGGTGCGGCGGATGATCGCCCGCAGGCGCGCGATCACCTCTTCCAGGCTGAAGGGCTTGGTGACGTAGTCGTCGCCGCCGGCGGTGAGTCCTGCGACGCGGTCGCCCACGGCGTCCTTGGCGGTGAGGAAGAGCACGGGGACGAGGTTGCCGGCATCCCGGAGCCGCTTGAGCACCGACATGCCGTCGAGGTCGGGCATCATGATGTCGAGCACGAGGGCATCGGGTTCGAACTCGCGCGCGACCTGGAGGGCCTCCATGCCGGAGGAGGCGGTGCGCACCTCCCAGCCCTCCATGCGCAGGGCCATCGCGAGCAGGTCGGTCAGCATCTGCTCGTCGTCGACGGCGAGGATGCGCAGGGGGGAGCCGTCGGGGCGGCGCAGTTCGGGCAGGTCGCTGGTCATGTCCCTATTCTGCGGAATCTCCTATGCGATTTCTATGGAGAACGCTATGCATTTTCTGAGAAGCGGTCCGTTGGGGTGTTCAGATCAGACGGTCGTCGGGCAGTGCGAGGAAGTCGATGCCGTCCTGCAGCGCGAGTCGGTCCGACAGCTCGCCGACCGTTCCGGGGAGGTGGCCCGCCGCCCGCACGCCGAGGCGCTTCGGGCCGGAGACGGCGTGGTAGACCGCGAACTGCCCGCGCGGATCGACGGCGGGGTCGAGCACGGCCGCGCTCACGTGCACGGGCAGCCGCAGCCGCCGCGCCGCGATCGCCGCGTCGAAGTAGTCGAGCACTGTCCGGACCTCCGGGTGCTCGCGGAGGTGCAGGCGCACGGCCTCACCACTCCCGGTGCATCTCCGTGACAGGCGCACGTCATGGTTGCCGAAGCTCGGGACATCGAGCGCGGCGCGACGGAACCGCCCGTCCCACGGCAGGGCGAGCGCGCCGATGCCGCCGCCGAAGCTACCGCCGCTGAAGTCGAGCGCTCCCGCTGCGGATGGGGCCATCTCGAGGAGCACGGTCGCCGCTCGCCAGATGTCGGCGGCGCTGAAGCGGTGCGAGTAGGTGTCGCGGTGTTCGATCCCTGCCAGCACGTGCTCGTCGGGCGATGCGGGGAACCGGCTGCTCGTGCCGATATGGGTTCCGGGGGCGACCGGGAAGATCGCGGCGGTGTCGGAGGCGACGCGTTCGATGTCGGGGCCGGTGCGACCGCCGTAACCGTGGCCGACGACGAGGCCGCGGCGGGTCACGTCGGCAGCGTGCGGAAGCATCACGTACGCGACGGCCGCCTCATCGGCGGAGGAGTGGAAGCGGATCTCGGCGATGCGATGCGTCGGGGTCTCAGGGTGCTCCTGGGTCACCTCCCATGCCACGGCGCCCGTGCCCAACTCCTCGAAGGAGGCCCTCCAGAAGTCGTCGAAATCCGACGGTTCCACGGGGGGATCGAGCGGAGTCAGGAGCGTGCTCAGCGAGTACTCCGTCATCTCCTCAGGCGGGGTCTCGGGCGGGGTGTACGTCACCGCGTGCATCCTTTCGGGTGGGCTGCCTCGTCGACGCTACCGGTGTCGACAAGGCATGTGGGCTCGGGTGATCGGTGCGGCGCATGCATTGACATCATCGCATAGGGATTGCAGTATGTGCATCATGGATGCAACTCCTGGCGACGGTGCCGAACACAATCCCCTGATGTGGAGCCGACGCTCCGTGCTGCGAATGCTCGTGATCGCCGGCGTGCTCCCCCCGGTGCTCGGCTCGCCGGGCGGCATGGCCCCCGCGGCGGCCACCGAACTCACCACCGCCAGCGGGGTGTATGCCGATGCTCTGCGGCGACTGGACAAACCGAACCTCGCCTTCACACAGGTCGCTCAGCTGGTGGGACAGAACCATCGCATGACCTTCCTGCAGGCGACGTGGGACGGCGGCGCGACGATCGTGCGCGACCTCGAGGTCAAGCACAACGGCGGATGGCTGCAGATCACCGACCCCGCCCACCGCTTCGACGAGCAGTGGCTCGTGCTGGAGGGCACGCTGCCGGCCGGGAGCGCTCCGGAGCTGTACGGCCCGCTCGCGCCGAGCTGGCTGGGGTTCACCTCGTTCCAGGTGCTCGGGCCGCAGTCGATCGAACTGACCACCAGCACAGACGACGTCGACCTG
Organism: Microbacterium sp. JAI119; assembly: GCF_013410135.1. Classification (NCBI taxonomy): domain Bacteria; kingdom Bacillati; phylum Actinomycetota; class Actinomycetes; order Micrococcales; family Microbacteriaceae; genus Microbacterium; species Microbacterium sp. JAI119. The sequence continues at coordinate 139,356 of NZ_JACCCK010000002.1, read as the reverse complement.
GTGGTCCGCTGGCGGCTGGAGGGCGCGCAGCCCGAGGCGCACTACGTGCTCACGGCCAAGACCGCAGGCGACTACATCGTCGGTTACCAGAGCCAGGACACCCGGTCGATCGACGACCTCGACGAGGTGCTCTGCGGGTCCTATCAGCACGCCCTCTCGGTGCTCGACGGCTCGGCGCCGCTGGGGGCCTGGGAGCTCTTCGCACCGATGGCGCTGACGCAGTACGCGATCGGCGACGTCGCCGTCACCTCGGGTGTCTATCTGCCTTCGGAGGTCGCCGAGTTCGTGCACGAGCGGCAGCTGATGTCAGACCGACAGCCGTACGGCATGAGTCTGCGCAACGACAGCCTCGACATCGTGCCGTCCATGTACGCACCCCAGCCGGGGCTGCGGACGGCGATGACGGTCGGTCAGCAGCGCGGGTTCGCCTTCGGCCTCGCCGCGCGCGCCGACACGCTGTACGGCACCTACACGCAGCTGTGCCGCAACGAATACGGCCTCACGGCGTACCGGCACAACGTCTACGACCGGTCGCTCACCGACGCCGTGCACGCCATGGCGGAGCTGATCGCCGTCGAGCCCAGCGGCGACGACTCCATCGACTACGTGCCGTCGTACTCGGGGTGGTGGAACCGTGCCAAGGGGTTCGTCGACGTCGAGAACGAGGATGCCGTCCGCGCGGCGGCGAGCGGTGTCGTGCTCTCCGCGCACTACCTGACGGGGACCGCGGACAGCACCCTCTACGACCGCCGTGCCAGGCCGCTCGTCGAGTATCAGCTCTCCCGCAAGGGCATCGGGCATACTCCGATGATCGGCAGTCCCGTCTACAACGACAAGACGCAGTACCGGATCGGTCGGATTCCCACAGACGCCGTGAACCTCGCGTCGCTGTATCAGCTCACCCACGGGCGCAACGCTGGCATCCAGCGGCTCGCGGTGCAGGCGACCAAAGCGGGTGTGGCCGGGCAGAGCAGAGCCCCGTTCTCGAACGCGCTGGCGACCTACCGGGTGACGGGGGATCCGGCCTATCTCACGGAAGCCACCCTGATCGCGCGGCGGTACTCGCAGGAGCAGATCCTGACGCCCTATCGCAGCAACGGTCAGCCGCCCGGCGGCTTCGCCTACAGCTTCTCGAAGTACTGGGTCGACCTGCTGGAGATGTTCGAGGCCACGGGGGAGTCCGAGTTCCTCGACGGCGCGTACCGCGAGGTGCAGCGCTTCATCACGCAGACGGCCGTGCGCCCGGTGCCGGACACGACGGTCACGGTGCCGGTCGGTTCCGTGATCAGGCAGCAGTACGACTGGGAGTCGCGCTCGTCCCTCCCGTCGTATCCCACCACCGACGTGCCGACCGAGGCGGTGCCGGCCTGGTACGTGTCCCCGTCGGGGCTCACGTTCGAGGCATTGTCGTCGTTCAAGCTCGGTGTCAGCACGCTGACGAACCCGGGTGGCGGCTACGTGTTCAACCCGTGCTGGGCCGGAGCACTGCTGCGCCTGGCACACCACACCGGAGACGAGCTGCTCGCCGACATCGCGCACAACATGGTGATCGGTCGCTTCACCACGTACCCCGGTTACTACGGGCGGCAGTTCCAGGTCGCGCACATGAAACCCGACTTCGCGACAAGCGGCCCGGTGGGCATCACGGGGTACTACTTCCACCACGCACCGGCCCAGCTCGGACTCGCGATGGACTACCTGATCAGCGAGAGCTTCTATCGGAGCGCGGGGGCGATCGAGTTCCCGCACGTGTTCGAGGCCGATTTCGCGTACTTCAAGTTCTTCGCCTACGGCCATGCCCCGGGAACGTTCTTCGGTGAAGACGGGGTCTGGCCGTACCTTCCCGCGGGGCTCATCGCGGTCGACAACCCTATGGTCAACTGGATCGGCGGTGTCGGCAACGGCGCCCTGTACATCAGCCTGACCAACTCCGCCGGGACCGCGCAGCAGGTGGTCGTCGACCTCTCCAGCGACCTCACCGGGGTGCCCCGGAACTCCTCGACGCCCGTGGAGCTGGTGACGGCGAACGGCGCTCGATCGACCGGGGCGGCGAGCAGCGGACGGGTCACCGTGACGGTCCCCGCGCGCGGGCTGGTGGCCCTCGTGGTGCGCGACGTCGACGTGCAGCGTCCCGAACTGCCGTTCGACGACATCGTCGATCACGGGCCGGACAGCTTCCACGAGGTCGACTCCGACCCGGCGACCGAGTACGGCGTCGCGCGAGGGATGCTCCTGGTGCGCCCCGACGGTCAGGGGTACGACGCGTACGTGCAGCTCGACACGGAACAGCAGGCGACGCTGTCGTACCGGATCGGCGGGAACGCGGTGCAGCAGGCGCCCCAGAAGGCGTACCCGTTCGAATGGACGATCCCGGTCGACGACCTGACCGACACCTTCCGGTACACGATCACCTCCGGCGGAGTGACCACGCCCGAGGTCACGCTGAAGCTGCCCGCACGGATCAGCGGTGCGAACCCGGGTCTCGCGGGAGATGTCATCGCGCAGGCGACGGGTACCGCCGGCGACCGTGTGCCGCTGACGATCGAAGTGCGCAACGCGACGGACGACCCGATCACCGGCACGGTCGCGATCACACTCCCGTCCGGGTGGCAGCTCGACGGCGCGGTCCCGGCCGTCTCCGTCCCGGCGCAGGGCTCAGCCCGCGTGGAATCGGCCGCGGTGATCGCCACCGCCGCACCGCTCGGTGAGATCGAGGTGAAGGCGAAGCTCACGGTCACGGGCGAGGACCCCGTCACGCTCAGACCGGCCGCGATCGAGGTGATCGACCGGCGCCGACTGGTGTCGCTCACCTCCGATGTCGAGATCGTGAGCGGGCCGGGCGCCGTCGCGAAGCTGACCGCACTCGTCATCAACACCGGGGTGACGCCCCTGCAGGGCACGCTCGCCCTCTACGGCCTCACGGGGTGGAGCGTCGGACAGCAGAGCACGACGATCACCGTGCCACCGCGATCGGATCTGACCCATACCTGGACGGTGACGGCCGGCTCCGGTGTCGCACCCGGATCGTCGACGCGCTTCGAGGCACGCCTCGATCAGAGCCTCAGGAGGGGAGTGCTCGTGCGCGTCGCCGACGAGGGCGTGATCGCCCACACGCAGTCGCCGTGGCCGGGGTACCTCGAGGCGGGGAACTGGTACCCCAGCGGACTCTCCGGCTGGAACGGCACCCGCACGCGGTACAGCGATTCCGACTCGGTGGGCAGCACTGTGACGTGGAACGTCGACCTCCCGCAGGCAGGGCTCTACCGTGTCTCGGTCTGGTACCCGACGAACCCCACGACCACGACGTCGGCGGCCTACGTCGTGGAGCATCAGAACGGCAGCTCCGAGGTGATCGTGGACCAGACCCAGGGCGCAGCCGCCTGGCGCTCGCTGGGCTCGTTCCGCTACGCGGCCGGTGCGACGGGCACGGTGCGACTCGAGGTGCGCAACACCAGCATCCACCGGGTCAGCGCCGCGCAGTTCGTCCGTATCGGCGACTGACTCCCCGGTTCGAATCGCGCAAATGGTCGCATCCGCCAGGCGGATGCGACCATTTGCGCGATTCTGAGGAGAGTTGACGACTCAGTGGCGCACGTACTCCTTGATCGCGTCCTCGTCGACCGCGACGCCGAGGCCCGGGCCGGTCGGGACGACGAAGCCGCCGTCGGCGCGCACCTCGAGAGGCGTCGTGAGCAGACGGTTGGCGACCGGGAGCGTGAACGGCTGGTACTCGAACGCGAGGAGCGAGGCGGCGCTCGCCGCGACGTGAACGCCGGCGGCCATCGCGATGCCGAAGGCCGCCGAGTGGTGAGGGGCGACCTGCACGTGGAAGGCGTCGGCGACCGCCGAGATCGCGAGGCCCTCGGTGATGCCGGTACGGCCGATGTCGGGCTGCGTGAGGCCGACCGCGCGGCGGGTGAGCCAGTCGGTGAACTCGAAGCGGCTGCGCATCGCCTCGCCGACCGCGATCGGTGTCGCGAGCGCGGAAGCGAGGTCTCGGTGGCCCTCCACGTCTTCCGGAGCGAGTGGCGCCTCGAAGAACCAGGCCCTGCGGTCGTCGAGCTCCCGGCCGAGAGCACGGGCCTCGCCGAGGCGGTAGGTCCAGTGCGCGTCGAGCGCGACGTCGAGGTCGGGGTGAACGCCGCGGACCGCATCGTAGGTGGCGAGGTCGGTGCGGATGTCGACGCCGAGGTGCAGCTTGATGCGCCGCACGCCCCCTTCGACGAGCTCGGCCGTCTTCTCCGCGCGCTCGACGTCGTCTACGCCGCGGATGCCCGAGACGTATGTGGGCAGCACCTCGTGGAAGCGTCCGCCGGCGAGCTCCGAGACCGAGAGCCCGGTCGCGTGACCCCAGAGGTCCCACAGGGCGATGTCGACGGCTGCCATGGCGTCGGCCTGATGGCCGGTGAGGTGCCCGCGCTCGCGCATCGACTCGGTCATCCGGTGCCAGAGCGTGCGCACCGAACGCGGGTCCTCGCCGAGGATGAGCGGGGCCAGCAGGTTGTCCACGATCGCCGCGACCACGACCGGGGCGACCGGAGCGAGCGCTTCGCCCCACCCGATCAGCCCCTCGTCGGTCTCGATCTTCACCAGCAGGGTCTCGTAACCGGGGGAGTACAGGCTCCGCCACGGTGGGCGGATCACATAGCCGCGGTGGTCGACGGCGGTGTCGCCCGCGTAGGAGTTGTTCGCCTCCTCCTTCGAGAGGTAGAGGGGAAAGGTCTGGACGCGCGTGATTCTCACAGGGGTCTCCAAAGACATCGATGGGCGAGCGGTCGGCGGCTGGTGCCGCGGTCAGGGTAGGGAGCGTCGCGGCCGGGCGTCAGAGCGCGGCGAACGCGGATGCGGTGCGGGAAGGGCTGTATCCGAGGGCGACGGAGATCTCGTCGGCGGCTTCGATCAGCTGCAGCGCGAGCTCCTGATGCGGGGCGTGCAGATCCAACACGGACAGCGGGCCGCTCGCCGAGATGCCGGCCACGATCTCGCCCGCACGGTTGCGGATCGGGGCGGCGATGCAGGCACGTCCGAAGGCGAGTTCCTCGATCTCGGTCGAGTAGCCGCGGCTGCGCGTCTCATCGAGCGCGAGCTGCATGGCCTCGCGGTCGACGATCGTGTGCGGGGTGAAGCGCTGCGGTGCCTGCGCGAAGTACTCGTCCACCTGCGCGTCGGTCATGCCGGACAGCAGTGCCTTGCCGATGCCGGTGGCGTGCAGGGGACCCGTGCGGCCCGCCATGTCGAACGACTTCGGTGCGAGCGCCCCCTCGAAGTTGCACAGGTACATGAAGGTGAAGCCGCTGAGCTCGGCGACGTTCACACCGATCTCGATCCGGCGGGCGAGGTTCTGCGCGATCTGCCGCGCTGCGCGGAAGATGGGGGAGCCGTTGAGGGCGATCGTGCCGAGCGAGACGGCGGCCGGACCCAGGCGGTACAGGCCGGTGCGCGGGTCCTGGACCACGAACTTCATGCGGTCCAGCGCCGACATCATCCGCGAGACCGTGGACTGGCCGAGCCCGGTGAGGGTGCAGAGCTCCGAGACCCGCAGTTCGCCCGACTCCTCGGTGAAGCAGGCGAGCAACGACATCGCCCGTTCGACGGTCTGGGTGCCGCCCACCGATTCCGATGCCATGGTCACTCCTCCTCAGTACTGCCGCCGCGTGGGCGACGTCGCGGCTGGTCACCGCTGCCAGTCATCCTATTCAGAGAGATGGCTTCGAGCAACACAAATGTGGGTGTCGTATGCATTTTGTGGATTTCGCATCCGCATTGTGGTTAACTGGCCGCACGTCGACGTCGACGACTGTGACGACGACGCGCAGGGCCCCGCGGGGGTCGTCTCTACTGGAAAGTGACTGCAATGCAACAAGCCATACTCGAGCGGCCCGCAGAGAGCGAGCAGAAGGCCGTCGAGCCACGCTCCGGGCGACGCTCCACGCTGGGCGCGAAGGATCGCACCTTCGGTTTCATGATCGCACTTCCCGCGGTCCTCCTGTTCCTCGTGATCGCGATCTTCCCTCTCGTGTCGAGCATCTTCACGAGCCTGTTCGATCAATCCCTCCTGCGTCCGGAGCGCACGTTCGTCGGTCTCGACAACTACGCGGCCGTCTGGGACGAGTTCTTCGCGCGGCTCGGCACGACCCTCGTCTTCGCGTCCCTCTCCACGATCTTCCCGCTCGTGCTCGGCGTGGCCCTGGCGCTGCTGCTGAACGCCCGCATGCGCGGACGGAACATCCTGCGCGGGGCCCTCATGCTTCCCTGGCTGCTCCCCGGTGTGGTCGTCTCCTTCCTCTGGGCGTGGATCTTCAACGACAGCTACGGCGTCGTCAACCACGTGCTCTCGGTGTTCGGTCTTCCCGAGGTCAGCATGCTGGGCACCCCGACCGGCGCCATGGCGGCCGTGGTCATCGCCAAGACGTGGCACTCGTTCCCCTGGATCATGGTCGTGGCCCTCGCGGTGCTGCAGACCCTTCCGAGCGAGCAGATCGAGGCCGCCACCATCGACGGTGCGACTCGCGCGCAGCGGTTCCGCCACATCTCCCTGCCGCACATCGCAGGCCCCGTGACCCTCGTCGCCGTCCTGGAGTTCATCTACAACTTCGGCAACTTCGACACGATCTTCGTCATGACCGGTGGAGGGCCGGGCAACTCGACCACGGCGCTCGCGGTCAGCCTCTACGATCTCGCTTTCGGCAGCTACGAGCTGGGCAAGGCCTCAGCCATGGGCACGCTCTGGCTGGTCCTGCTGGCCATCATCACCACCGGATACCTGTTCCTCAACCGACGGCTGGAGAAGTGATGCGCCGTAGTCGCGATGTGGGGGAGTCGATCATCCGCCCCCACCTGTCCATCCCGGGACGTGTCCTGCTCCTGCTGCTGGCGCTGTTCGGCCTGCTCCCGGTGTACTGGCTCACGGCCACCGCTTTCACGAAGAAGGAGGACGTGTTCTCCCTCGACCGTCCGTTCTTCCCTGTGGATCCGACCTTCGAGAACTTCATCGGCTTCTTCCAGAACGACCTGCTGCTGAAGAACCTCCTCAACAGCATCATCGTCTCCACCGGAACCGCTCTGCTCGCCGTCCTGGTCGGCGGACTGATGGCGTACTCCCTGTCGAAGTTCCGCTACCGCGGTCGCAACGCCGTGATGTTCATGTTCCTCATCGGTCAGCTGATCCCCGGTGCGCTGCTGCTCATCTCGCTCTACCTGATGCTGAGCTCGGCAGGGCTGCTGTACACCTATACGGCACTGATCATCTCGTTCACGACGTTCACGCTGCCGCTCGCGGTGTTCCTGCTGAAGGGCATCATCGACGCCCTGCCGGACGACATCATCGAGGCGGCCAAGGTCGACGGACTCTCGCGCACGGGGACGATGTTCCGCATCGTGTTCCCGCTCGTGGTCCCCGGACTCATCACCGCCGGGATGTTCGCCTTCATGCGGGGCTGGAGCGATCTCCTCTTCGCCCTCACGCTCGCAGGACCCGACAAGCAGACGCTGCCGGCGGGTCTCACCCAGGCGTTCATCCGCGAGGGCACGGCGGACTGGCCCGCGCTCATGGCGGCGTCCCTGATCACCTCCCTCCCACTCGTCCTCATCTTCATCCTCCTGCAGCGCTACTTCGTCTCCGGCCTCGCCGCCGGGGCGGTCAAGGGATAGCGCCGCACCGCAGCACCGCTCGTCACCCCTCATCCCGAAGGAGCAGTCTCCATGAACATCTCGAACTCGCAGCTGAGCCGCCGAGCCTTCCTCGGAGGCGGAACCGTCCTGGCGGCGTTCGGCGCACTCGCGCTCGCCGGCTGTGCGACCCCCGCCGCCCCCGGCACCGGAGCCGGAGCCACGGCCGCAGGAGCCACCAAGGCCAAGACCATCAACTTCTACGGCAACTCGCTCGGCGAAGAGGCTCTGAAGTCGGCGTGGCAGGGCATCCTCGACGGCTTCTCGAAGCAGGAGGGCGTCAAGGTCGCCCCGGTCATCTACCCCTACGATCAGGCCGCCACGCAGCTGGCTCTGACCGGACGCTCCGGCAACCTCATGGGCGTCGGGCAGTCGGGCGGGTGGCAGGTGCTGACCCCCATGAACGTGCTCGCCGACCTCTCCGACCTCGCGAAGGGGCTGGGCATCCCGCAGGGTGTGCTCGACTCCTACACGATGGACGGCAAGCTGCTCGTGCTCCCGCTCACGGCTGCCGGTATCGGCATCATCACCAACGGCGAGATCGCGAAGAGCGTCGGCATCAAGTCGGGCATGACCGTGGAGCAGTTCGCCACGGCGCTCGAGAAGATCAAGAAGCAGGACTCGTCGCTGATCCCCTACGCCGCCGTCACGAAGAACCCCGACCTGAAGGACGCCGTCCCGTGGATGTGGGGCTTCGGCAGCGACGTGGTCACCGACGACCTGAAGTGCACCCTGGGAGATGCCGAGAGCGTCAAGGCCGTCACCTGGTACAAGTCCCTGCAGGATGCCGGTCTGACGCAGACGAACGTGGCACGCAGCGATGCCCGCATCCTGTTCGCGAGCGGTCGGGCGGCCCTGTACGACGATGCCCCGCTCGCGTCGACCTTCGTCAAGACGAACGGTGCGGCGCAGAACATCATCGACAACATCGGGGCCATCTCGCGCCCGACCGCCGGTGGCAAGGACTCGTTCAACCGGGCTTGGGGCAGTGGTGTCTTCGCGACCGCGGGGGAGGGCGAGCTCACGAGCCGCGACTTCATCCTCTACGCCGCGACGAACGTCGAAGCGGCGACCGCGCTCTACGAGAACTCCGCGGTGGCACCTGCCGCCAAGAGCGTCGCCGACAAGATCCCCGCCCTCGCGGCGGACAAGTTCCAGGGCGCGTTCCGCACCGAGGTCTCCGAGCATGCACGCGGTGCCGCGTGGGACCGCGTCGCGGTGACCGCGCAGATCGACGCCGCGATCGGCGCGGGTGTCGCGACGATCCTCGCCGGGCAGGTCGAGGTGCAGGCCGGCCTCAACGCGCTGAAGAAGGAAGTCCAGGGGCTGCTCGACGCCAACTCCTGATCGAGAGCGGCGGGAGATACGAAGAAGGCCGCGTTCCCGGAAAGGGACGCGGCCTTCTTCGTAGAGGTGAGCGGGTCAGAGCCAGCGTTCGCGCAGCACCGGCTTGAGCCAGGCCGCGGGGGAGGAGATCGACAGGCCGCCGTCGACCGCGATCGACGTGCCGGTGACGAAGGACGCGGCATCGGAGGCGAGGAACGCCACGACGGACGCGACCTCCTCCGGACGGCCGATGCGTCCGAGCGGGTAGCCCTCGCTCTCGCCGGTGTCCTGCGCGGAGATGCTGCCCGGCTGCACGGCGTTCACGCGGATGCCTCGGGGGCCGTAGTCCAGCGCCAGCTGCCGTACGAGGCCGTCCACTCCGGCCTTGGCGGCTGCGTAGGCGGCCAAGGCCGGGGCGGCGAGCGACGAGTTCACGGAGGTCACCGCGACGATCGACGATCCGGCGGAGAGACGGGAAAGAGCCGCGCGCGCCACGAAGAACGCCGAGTCGAGCGTGGCCCCCAGGGCGCCGCGCCAGTCTTCGTCGCTCGTGGTCTCGGCGCGGGCGATCGGCATGCGTCCGGCGGCGAGCACGACGACATCGAGTCGGCCGAGAGCCTGCTCCGCATCCGCGACGGCGCGATCGGCGGCCTCCGGCCGACTGCAGTCCGCGACGAGATACCGCGCGAAGACGGCGTCGTCGCTGTCATCGATCCCCACGCCGACGACGGTGTCCCCGCCGTCGGCGAAGGCGCGGGCGATCGCGAGACCGATGTCGGAGCTGCCGCCGATCAGCAGCACGCCGCGGCCGGTCACACGCGCACCGTGGTGGGGACGGGGGGAAGGGCGAGCTCGTCGATCACGAGCTTCACGGACGCACGGCTGCCGGAGTCGAGGCGCGACGCGGGGTAGCGGACCGTCGCGTGGTCGATGATGCCGCGCGCGACGAGAACCTCCTTGTGCACCGCCCATGCGATGCCGCCCTGCAGACCGATGAGCACGAGAGGGAGCATACGACGGAACTCGGCTCTGGCCTCGTCGACGCGCCCCTCCAGGAACCTGTCGAGCACCGGGCCGAGCAGGTCGGGGAACTCGCAGGCGGGCATCGTGCCGACGGCGCCCCTGGCGTACTCCTCCAGGCAGAACTGCGCGTTCTGTCCGCCGAGCACGGCGAAGTCGGGGTCATCGATCGCCGAGACCACGGCCCCGACCTTGGGTGCCGTCGGGGGAGCTTCCACCTTGACCGAGTCGACGCCGTCGAGCCGGGCGATCTCGGCGATCAGAGCCGGAGCCATCACCACGCCGGTGACGCCGGGAGCGTCCTGCACCATGACGGAGAGCGAGGTGGCCGCGGCCACGTCGCCGTAGAAGTCGACGAGCGTCGCTGCCGGCGGCTTCACCATGAACGGCGGAAGCACCATGAGCGCGTCGGCGCCCCCTTCCTCCGCGAGGAGCGCCTGCTCGATCGAGGTCGCGGTGGACGTGCCGTTGACGCCGGCGATCACCGGGATCCGGCCGTCGACCACCCGGACGACATCGTCCAGGATCGTCCGACGTTCCTCCGTCGTCAGTGCGAAGCCCTCGCTCGCCATGCCGAAGACGGCGACACCGTCGACCCCGGAGGCGAGCTGGAACTCGACCAGCCGACGCAGGCCGGCACGGTCGAGGGCGCCCGATTCGTCGAAGGGTGTTGCCAGGATGGGCATCAAGCCATGGAGTGTCGGAGCCATCAGCTGTTTCCCGCCTTCATCATCGTCTGTCCACATTTCTCGCAAGTGTTATGCATATTGTGAGATAGTCTGCCACATAACGGTTACGAGCTACCAGCGAAGGACGCCCCCGGATGTCGCACACCCTGCCCTCCCGAACCGTCGAGATCCTCTCCGACGCCCGATACGTCCAGGCCGAGTCTCCGCGGTGGGACGGTCGCGACGGCAGCCTCGCCTGGATCGACATGGCCACGGGTTCGCTGCACCGCGGGCGTATCGACGGCGGGCGAGTGATCCCCGGGTCCGCGGTCGTCGTCGGCGCGCAGATCGGTGCCCCGATCCCGCTCGCGCAGCCGGGGCAGGGCTGGCTGGTCGGAGTCGATCGTCGCGTCGTGCACGTGAGCGACGACGGAGCCGTCTGCCCACTCACGGATGACATCGCCGCACCGGGGGACTACATGAACGACGGCGGCGGTGATCCGGTCGGTCGCTTCTGGGTGGGCAGCCAGTCGATGCCCCGCGACCCGCACTGCACGCTGTGGAGCATCGACCCCGATGGTGAGCCGACTGCTCGCCTGGAAGGGGTCACGGTGTCCAACGGTCTCGCCTTCGACAGCACGGGATCCACGCTGTTCTACATCGACACTCTGCCGGACCGCAGCATCGAGGCCTTCGACGTGGCGCCGGACGGGGAGCTGTCGAATCGCCGCACGGTGTGCCGGGTCGAGGGCGGCAACCCCGACGGCATGGCGATCGACCTCGAGGGCATGCTCTGGGTCGCGGTCTGGGACGCCTCCGAGGTGCGCCGCTACTCTCCCGACGGTCAGCTCGTGGAGACCATCGTCCTTCCGGCGAAGCGTCCGACCGCCGTAGCCCTCGTTGACCGGTTGCTCGTGATCACCACCGCGAGCATCGGCCTGGCAGAACCAGCTGACGCCGACGGTGCGCTTCTCGGCGTGCAGGTCGAGGTCGGAGGGGTCCCCGCATACCCGTGGCGAGGTGCGGTGCCGACGGCCCGCATCGCAGGGGAGGGCGCGCTGTGAGCGCCGTCGACAACGACCAGCTGCGGGAACGGTTGCGCCGCACGCGGCTCGTCGCGATCCTCCGCGGAACCGACGTCGATGCGACGGTCGCCGCGGCACGGACCCTCCTGGAAGCCGGCGTGCGCACGCTCGAGATCGCGCTCACCCTCCCCGACGCGGAGGAGGCGATCGCGCAGGTGGTGCACGACGCTCCGGTCGATGCGCTGATCGGCGCGGGCACCGTGCTCGACGAGGCGGATGTCGATCGCGCCGTATCCGCCGGCGCGCAGTTCATGGTCACCCCGACGCTCAGCGCATCTGTGCCCTACGCCGTCAGCTGCGGCATCGGCGTCCTGCCCGGTGTCTACACGCCGACGGAGGTCCAGCGCGGTCACGACCTCGGCAGCGCGGCGGTGAAGCTGTTCCCCGCGTCGGCACTCGGTCCCGGCTTCATCCGCGCCGTGCGTGATCCGTTCCCGCACGCGCGGATCATCCCCGTGGGAGGTGTGAGCGTCGACACCGTCGGCGACTTTCTCGCGGCCGGTGCCTTCGGCGTCGGGGTCGGTGGACCTCTGGTCGGCGATGCGGCGACCTCAGGCGGCGACCTCGACGCTCTCGCTGTCCGCGCCAGGGCATTCGTGGAGGCCGTGCGGGCGGTGTGATCCGCGCTCCATAGCGTTCTCATCACCGGACCCTCGATTCCGCTTATGCGCGATTCCTAACGTCGATCTCGCCCCGCGATGGCCGCGGCGGAAGGAGAGAGATGTACGGAACATATCTGCGGCGCGAACTCGCGGGACGCAGGAAGCAGACCCTGATCGTCGCGATCGGGCTGGCGATCGCGATCGCACTGGTGATCGTGGTCAACGCCCTCACCGCGGGGGTGCGGGACGCCCAGGCGCAGGCTCTCGCGTCCGTCTACGGAGTCGGCACCGACCTCACGGTCACGGGCGCTGCCGCCGAGCCGGGCCAGGGGGAGGGGCCGCGCTTCGACTTCGATGCGGATGCCGGTGAGAGCGATGGTGAGACCACCACGCTCGCACAGTCCACGCTGCGAACCGACTTCCTGCGGGGCACCCTCGACTCGTCCGTGCTCGACACCGTCGCCGCGACCGACGGCGTCTCGGCGGCATCCGGGGCGCTGAGCCTCACGAACTCCACGTTCTCCGGCGAGGTGCCCAGCGGTGGATTCGCGCCGCAGGACGGCGAGCAGCCCGCCGCGCCGGAGGAAGGGCAGACGCCACCGGATGGCGCAGCGGGCGGCGGGGGCTCTTTCGGGGTGGACTCCTTCTCCGTGCTCGGCATCGATCCAGCTGCCACCGCCGTGGGACCGATGGGCTCGGCCACGGTCACGGACGGTCGCGGTCTCGACGCCGATGACGCTGAGGCACTGGTCGCCATGGTCGACAGCACGTACGCCTCCACGAACGGGATCACGGTCGGAGACGCCATCGACGTGGCCGGCTCCGATGTGGAGGTCGTCGGGATCCTCGGATCCACGTCCGACAGTGCGGACACGGCGGCGAACGTGTATCTGCCGCTGCGCACAGCGCAGACGCTCGCCGGAGTCGACGACGTGATCTCCACCGTGTACGTCCAGGCCGATTCGGCCGCTTCGATCGATGCGGTCCAGTCCGCGCTCGCCGAAGAGCTCCCTGACGCCACCGTCACGTCGCAGTCCGAGCTCGCCTCGACGGTGTCGGGTTCCCTCTCCAGCGCCACGGCGCTGATCACGAACCTCGGCACCTGGCTCTCCGTCATCGTCCTCGCCGTCGCTCTGCTGCTCTCCGTGCTGCTCACCCTCTCGGGCGTGGGCCGTCGCACCAGGGAGTTCGGAACCCTCAAGGCGATCGGCTGGTCGAACGGGCGGGTCGTTCGCCAGGTCGCGGGCGAGTCGATGGTGCAGGGACTCATCGGGGGAGCCGCGGGCCTCGTCCTGGGTGTCATCGGCATCGTGCTCATCAACGTCCTGCGTCCCACCGTCGCTGCGAGCGGGGGAAGTCAAGCAGGTCCTGGCGGCATGGGCGGTGGCCCGACCGGAGGCGGGGCGGTGTTCCAGGGACAGCAGACGGCGGACATCGTGCTCCAGGCACCTTTCACGCCGGGGGTGCTGCTGGCCGCCGTCGGACTCGCCGTGCTCGGCGGTGTCGTCGCCGGAGCGTTCGGCGGCTGGAGGGCCGCCCGTCTCCGTCCCGCCGAGGCGCTGCGCTCGGTCGCATGACCAGGTCTCGGGCGAACGATGAGCGACCGAACCCGACATCCCCGCAGAAGGACACCCCAGAGAAGGAGAAGACCATGATCACGGCAGACCTCGCACCGACGGCGCCGACAGACGGGAGGGAGCAACCGCTCTACCGTGTCACGGGCGTCACCCGGACGTACACGCAGAAGGGGCGCATCGTGAAAGTGCTGACGGGCGTGGACCTCGACATCATGTCCGGCGAGTTCGTCACGATCCAGGGCCCCACCGGAGGGGGCAAGTCGACCCTGCTGCAACTGCTCGGCGCCCTCGACACACCCTCCACCGGATCGCTTCTGCTGGACGGCAGCGAACTCGCGTCCGCTTCGAGCGCCGAGCTCACCCGGATCAGGGCGGAGGAGATCGGCTTCGTGTTCCAGGGGTTCAACCTGATCCCGACTCTCACCGCCACCGAGAACGTCGACATGGCGCTCGAGCCGCTGGGGGTCGACAGGGCCGAGCGACGCGCCAGGGTCGCGGAGGCTCTTGCCCACGTCGGTCTCGACGACAGAGGTGACCATCTGCCGGCGGAGCTCTCCGGAGGGCAGCAGCAGCGGGTCGCCATCGCGCGTGCCCTCGTCAAGAAGCCGCGAGTGCTGCTCGCCGACGAGCCGACGGGCAACCTCGATGAGAGCATGCGGGACGAGATCCTGGCGCTGCTCGAATCGCTGTGCGCCGAGGGGATCACGGTCATCGTGGTGACCCACGACTCGGCGGTGGCGCGGCGAGCGACCCGGCGTCTCCGTCTCGCGAAGGGCACGGTGCGCGACATCACGAGGGAGGGGCTCGCTGCGGCGCCGTGAGCGGCGAGCCGTCGTGACCCGCGGGGGTCATGATGCACGAAGGGCCGGGTACCTCGCGGTAACCGGCCCTTCGTCGACGGGACGTCAGTGCGTGTCTTCCGCCTCGATCTCGGTGCGGTCACCCGACCACAGCGTGTGGAAGGTGCCCGGCTTGTCGATGCGCTTGTAGGTGTGCGCGCCGAAGAAGTCGCGCTGTCCCTGCACGAGAGCGGCAGGCAGGCGATCGGCGCGGATGCCGTCGTAGTACGACAGCGACGACGAGAACGCCGGAGCCGGGATGCCCGCCTGCGCTGCGGTCGCCACGACGCGACGCCACGACGACTGCGCCCGGGTGAACGCCTCGGCGAAGTAGGGTGCGGTCATCAGCACGGGGAGGTCGGGGGTCGCCGCGTAGGCATCGGCGATGCGGTTGAGGAACTGCGCACGGATGATGCAGCCGCCGCGCCAGATCTTGGAGATCGCGCCGAGGTCGATGTTCCAGCCGTACTCGGCCGCGCCGGCGCGGATCTCGTCGAAGCCCTGCGAGTAGGCGACGATCTTCGACGCATACAGTGCCAGGCGCACGTCCTCGATGAACTGCTCGGTGTCTTCGGCCGAGACCGTGAACTCCTCGTCGGGGCCGGGAAGGCCGCCGGCGACGGCGCGCTGCTCGGGGTGCGACGACAGCGAGCGGGCGAACGTGGCCTCGGCGATGCCCGACACCGGTACGCCGAGCGACAGCGCGGTCTGCACGGTCCAGGCGCCGGTGCCCTTGGCTCCCGCCTGGTCGAGGATCACGTCGACGAGCGGCTTGCCGGTCTCGGCGTCCACCTGGCGGAGCACCTCGGCCGTGATCTCGATCAGGTACGACTCGAGCTCGCCCCTGTTCCACTCGGCGAAGATCTCGGCGATCTCGGCGGGCGACTTGCCGGTGCCGCGGCGGATGAGGTCGTAGGCCTCGGCGATGAGCTGCATGTCGGCGTACTCGATGCCGTTGTGCACCATCTTGACGAAATGACCGGCGCCGTCGTGGCCGACGTGGGTGACGCAGGGCTCGCCTTCGGCGATCGCCGCGATGGACTTGAGGATCGGCCCGAGGGTGACCCACGACTCGTCCGAGCCGCCCGGCATGATCGAGGGTCCGGTGAGGGCGCCCTCCTCGCCGCCGGAGATGCCGGCGCCGACGAAGTTGATGCCGGTCTCGCGGACGGCCTTCTCGCGACGGATGGTGTCGGGGAAATAGGCGTTGCCGCCGTCGACGATGATGTCGCCCGGTTCGAACACCTCGACCAGCGAGTCGATCACCGCATCGGTCGGACCCCCGGCCTTGACCATGATGATCGCGGTGCGCGGCTTCTGCAGCGAGTCGGCGAACTCCTGGTAGGTGCGGGCCGGTACGAAGCCGGCCTCGGGGTGCTCGTCGAGGAGCGTCTGGGTCTTCTCGTAGCTGCGGTTGAAGATCGCCACCGTGTTGCCCTCGCGGCTGGCGAGGTTGCGGGCGAGGTTCGAGCCCATGACGGCGAGTCCGACGACTCCGATGTTCGCTGATGCTTCGGGCACAGAAGGCTCCTCGAGATCGTGAAGAAGGGGTGGTTTCAGAGTATCGCTGTCCGGGAGGTCAGTGGCGACCTGTGTCTTGGGAGGCGATGTCGTGAGAGGCGATGTCGCGGGAGGCGATGAAGCGCCGCGACACCGCGATGTCGCGGTCTCCGAGCCCGGCGGCGACGAGTTCGTCGAAAGCCGCACGCAGGGTGGGGAGCAGCACGGGCGCGGTGCCGGTGGCCTCGGCGATGTCGGCGGCGAAGCCGAGGTCCTTCACCATGTACTGCGCGATGCCGCTGGGGGAGTCGTCACCGGTGACGAGCTTCTCGCGGCGACTGTCGAGCAGGCGCGATCCGGCGTATCCGCCCGAGAGCAGCGACCAGAGCGCATCGAGGTCGAGTCCCGAGCGCTCGGCGAGCACCGTGGCTTCACCGAGCGCCATGATCGTGGCGGAGACCACGAGCTGGTTGCAGGCCTTGGCGACCTCGCCCGCGCCCAGCGGGCCGAGCAGCACAGGGTTGCCGCAGGGGTCGAGCACCTCGGCGGCGATCGCCGCGTCCTTCTGGTCCCCTCCGAGCATGATCGAGAGGGTTCCGGCGATCGCACCGTCCTCACCGCCGGAGACAGGGCAGTCGACGACTCGCACCCGTCCCTGCGTCTGTGCGCCCACCCGCTCCGCGAGCGCACGCACGGCCGGCGCCGACGACGTGGACCCGATCAGGATGAGCAGGTCGCCGGCGTCGGCCAGCAACCCGTCCGGCCCGTCGAGCATGGCTTCGAAAGGGGGGAGGTCGGGCAGCATCATGAGAAGGACGTCTACTCTGGAGGCGAGTTCGCGTGGCGTCTCCGCCCAGGAGGCACCGGCAGCCAGCAGTTCCGGCTGAGGGCGGCGGGCATGGATGACGAGCCGACCGTGCGCGGCGAGCAGATGGTCCGCCATCGGGCGACCCATCGCGCCGAGGCCGACCACGCCGACGGTGGCAGGTGTGTTGCTCATGCGCACACCGTAGCAACAATCCAACAGATAGAACAGTGTCCAACAGGATGGAACTGGGCTAAGGTGAGTGATTCAGACTTCCCGAGGAGGGGACCAAGATGACGGGGACCGAGAAGAAGCTGCGTGCCGTCGTGGCGGTGCCGCTGCGGGAAGAGCTGTGCCGACTGATCGAGGAGCTCGAGCCGCGCCTCGAGGTGCTCCGCGACCACGATCTGATGCCGCCGATGCGGGGTCCTGCCGACTGGTCGGGTGATCCTCGGTACACGCGCACGCCGGAGCAGCAGCAGGCCTTCGATGCGCTGGTCGATTCCGCAGACGTGCTCTTCGGGATCCCCGATGTCGACGCGGGGGCTCTGGCTCGCACGGTGGCTGCGAACCCGCGGCTGCGCTGGGTCATGACGACCGCGGCCGGGGGTGGAGCTTCGGTCAAGGCTGCCGGCCTCGACCGTTCCCAGCTCGACCGTGTGGTCTTCACCACCAGCGCCGGCGTGCACGGCGGCCCGCTCGCGGAGTTCGCGGTGTTCGGGGTCATGGCCGGTGCGAAGAACCTCCCGCGCCTCCTCGCCGACCAGGGAACGCGCACCTGGCCGGATCGCTGGGAGATGCGTCAGCTCGACGAGATGACGGTCCTGGTCGTCGGTCTCGGCGGCATCGGCTCGGAATGCGCACGGCGCTTCCATGCGCTCGGCGCGCGGGTGTGGGGCACGACGCGCTCGGGTGAGCCGGTGGCGGGTGTGGATCGTCTCGTGCCGTTGGGCGAGCTGACCGAGGCCGTGGCCGGTGTCGACGCGATCGTCGTCACCCTTCCCGGCACGGCGCAGACGCACCATCTGATCGGCGCCGACGTGCTCGAGGCCGTCAAGCCCGGTGCGATCATCGCCAACGTGGGCCGCGGCACCGTTATCGACGAGGTCGCGCTGCTCGGCGCGCTCGACGATGGTCGCGTGGCCTTCGCCGCCCTCGACGTGTTCGAGCAGGAGCCGCTCGATGCCGCCTCGCCGCTGTGGGGGCACCCGAACGTGCTGGTGAGCCCACACACCGCAGCCCTCAGCTCCAAGGAGGAGGAGCGGATCGCTCGACGCTTCGCGGAGAACGCGGCACGCCTGCTGGACGGCGAGCCGCTGGCCGCGGTGGTCGATACGGTCGAGTTCTACTGATCGACCTGCAGGTCTTCACCGCCTGACGGGATCCCGAGCGCGAAAGGCGCGGCCATGGATGACGACACCCGCGAGGGGCGAGACCCCGCACCCGCCGTGACCCGCAGCATCCGCCTGCTCGGGATCCTCGCCGAGGCCGGTGGCCCGCGCACGCTCACCGAGCTGGCCGGGGACCTGGGACTGGCCAAGTCGTCGACCGCGAACCTCTGTCTCGCGCTCGAGGCCGGCGGCATGGTCGACCGCACGCCGCAGGGTTACCGCCTCGGCGTGCGCACCGCCGAACTGGGTGGCGCGTTCGCCGCGCAGTTCAACCAGGTGCGGGAGTTCTACAGCGTGTGCGAGGCCTCGCCGCAGCTCGCCTCCGAACTGGTGCAGGTCGCCATGCTCGACGGCACGGACGCGTTGTACCTCGCCCGTCACGAGGGCTCGCGCTCGCTCCGTCTCGGCACCCCGCTCGGGTCTCGTCTCCCGGCCCCACTGTCGGCGACCGGACGCGCGCTCCTCGCCGCGATGAGCGACGACGAGGTGACCGAACTCCTCGGTGCTGACGCCGTCTTCCCGCAGCTCACCGAGCGCAGCGCGACCACCATGTCGGGGCTTCTCGAAGTGCTCGCCACAGCCCGCCGCAGAGGCTGGGCGCTGGACGCGGAGGAATCCTTCCGCGGCATCGTCGGCGTGGCCGTGCCCCTGGAGGGGTGGGCGCCGACCGATCCGCCGCTCGCGCTCGGTGTCGCGATCCGTGCGGCCGAGGCCGACTACGAGCGGATCGAGCGTGTGGGCGAGGCACTGCGCGAGGCCGCCGCCGCGCTCACGAATCCGTTCAGCGCTGCCGTCCGACGCTGACCTCCCCGGACGCGCCGCCGCCCTTCTGAGGGGTGGCGATTCTTCGTGCGCGAGAAAGCGGGCCACAACCCGTCCAAAGGGTTGAACGGAATTCAACAGGCTGGTACAGTCGTCATCACGCCGCAGGCGAAGCCGATCGAAGGAGATGGCCGTGACAGACCCCCGCACCTCAGCCCGAGCAGCGTCGGACGACCCGGAATACGCGGCGAATCTGCGCCGCGCGACGCTCGCGTCGAGCATCGGCAGCGCGCTGGAGTACTTCGACTTCGCGCTCTACGGCCTCTCGACCGCCCTGATCTTCAACGTCCTGTTCTTCCCCCAGGACGACCCGGCCATGGCGACGGTCGCCGCGTTCGCGACCTTCGGCGTCGGATTCCTGGCGCGTCCGTTCGGTGGACTGTTCTTCGGTGTCCTGGGCGACAAGCTGGGACGCAAGTGGGTGCTGGTCGCGACCATCGTGCTGATGGGTGGAGCCTCCACGGCGATCGGGTTGCTTCCCACGTACGCCGCGATCGGCGTGTGGGCGCCGATCCTGCTGGTGCTGATGCGACTGCTGCAGGGCTTCGGTGCCGGTGCAGAGCAGGCAGGGGCGACCGTGCTGATGGCCGAGTACGCGCCGGTGAAGCGCCGCGGCTTCTTCTCGGCTCTTCCGTTCGTCGGCATCCAGGCGGGCACGCTGCTCGCCGCGGTCGTCTTCGGCCTGATCACCCTGCTCCCCGAGGACCAGCTGCTGAGCTGGGGATGGCGCGTGCCGTTCCTCGCCTCCTTCGCGCTGATCCTGCTGGCGCTGTTCATCCGGATGCGGCTGCGGGAGACGCCGACGTTCGTCGAACTCGAGAAGCACGAGCAGATCGCCGATCGTCCGATCCGGGAGATCTTCACGCATGGTCTCCCCGGCGTGATCGTGGGCGTCGGGCTGCGCATGGCGGAGAACGGCGGCTCGTACATGTTCCAGACGCTCGGCCTCGCCTTCTTCGTGACGGTGGTCGGCGACACCGCCGACAAGAGCCTGCTCACCTGGGGCGTCACCCTCGGCTCGCTGATCGGCGTCTTCTCCGTGCCGTTCACAGGGCACCTGTCCGACCGCTTCGGCCGCCGCACGGTGTACCGGTTCGGTGCGGTCTTCATGCTCGTCTACACGTTCCCCGCATGGTGGCTCCTGTCGCTCGGGAACTACGCCATCGCGATCGGTGTGATCGCGATCGGCATCGGCGTGGCGGTGAACAGCATGCTCGGACCGCAGTGCGCCATGCTCCCCGAACTCTTCGGGAACCGTCACCGGTACCTCGGCGTCGCCATGGCCCGCGAGATCTCCGCCGTGCTCGCCGGCGGCCTCGCCGGTGTCCTCGGCGCGTACCTGATCGCGGTCAGCGACGGCAACTGGGTGCTGCTGGCCATCTACATGGCGGTGCTCGCTCTCATCACGACCGCATCGACGTTCCTCGCTCCCGAGACCCTCCGTCGCGACCTCACCCGCGTCGACGACGCGATCAAGGTCTCGCGCGCCGAGGCCGGCGACGACGTGTTCGCCACCACCGTCTCGATCAAGGCCGTGGGGCGATGACGGCATTGCCTGCGGGACTGGCCGCCTTCGATCTCACGGGGCGGACGGCGCTGGTCACCGGGTCGAGCCAGGGCATCGGGAAGACGCTCGCCGCGGGGCTGGCCGGAGCCGGAGCGACCGTCGTCGTGCACGGGCGCGATGCGGCGAAGGCGCACGCGTCGGCGAGGGAGATCTCCCGCACGACCGGGGCCGACGTGCACAGCGTCGTCTTCGACGTGACCGATGCTGCAGCGGTCGACGAGGGCATGAACGCGGTCGAACGGCTGGTCGGCGCCCCTGACATCCTCGTCAACAACGCCGGTGTCCAACGACGCGCGCCCATCGCCGAGTTCGCGGACGAGGACTGGGATGCACTCGTGCAGACCAACCTGTCCAGCGTCTTCCACCTGTCACGTCGGGTCTCCGCCGGGATGATCGCGCGCGGTTCGGGCAAGATCATCCAGATCGGCAGTGTCCAATCTCAGCTCGCCCGTCCCTCGATAGCGGCGTATGCGGCGACCAAGGGCGCGATCGTGATGTTCACGAAGGGCCTGTGCGCCGACCTCGCCCCGCACGGCATCCAGGCCAACGCGATCGCCCCCGGGTACTTCGCCACCGAGCTCACGAAGGCGCTCGTCGCCGACGAGCAGTTCTCGGACTGGGTTCGCGGACGGACCCCCGCCGGTCGGTGGGGAGACACCGAGGATCTCGTCGGCGCTCTGCTGTTCCTTGCGAGCTCCGCGAGCGACTTCGTCAACGGGGAGACGCTGTTCGTCGACGGCGGCATGACGGCGGTCGTCTGATGCGCATCGGTCGCGTCGCCGCACCCGGTGGCCCCGTGTGGGTGCGGGACGGCATCCACGGCCCGGTGCCGATCACCGACCCCTTCGCGGCCTTCGCCGGCGGGACCGAGCCGGGAGACATCGGCGAGACCGTCGAGGGGACCGTCATCGCGCCGGTGGATCCGGTCGTCATCATCGGCATCGCCCAGAACGGCCCTGACCACGCCTCGCCGGTGCAGGCGTGGCTCAAGAGCCCGCGCACCGTGGTCGGCAGCGGGGTGACGGTGACGCTGCGCCGCGACGCCGGTGCACAGGTGGCTGAGGGCGAGATCGCCGTCGTGATCGGACGCCCGACCGCAGGGCTGACGGCGCAGAACGCGCAGGAGTACGTCCTCGGCGTCACCGCCGTGAACGACCTCTCCAGTCCCGAGCGTGCCGAGGTCGACCCGCGCAACTTCGAGTCGAAGTCGGGGGAGGGCTACACCCCGCTGGGTCCCTGGATCGACACCGACGCAGGCATCGACGATGTGACGCTCGAGGTGGCGATCGACGGTCGCCGCGTCGCCGCCACCGGGAGCACTCAGCTGCCGATGTCGATCCGGGAATGCCTCGCGTATGTGGCCGCGTGGTCACCGCTGGGTCCCGGGGACGTCATCATGACCGGCGCGCCGCACTCCCAGGCGGTCGTGGCGCCAGGACAGACCGTGACCGTCGACGTGGCGGGCATCCGATTGGTCACGCCCTTCGTGTGACCGGGGAAGGAGCGCGGTGGAGAACCTCGCTGTGGTGGCGCATGCCGCCGACGATCTGCGGATCGAAGACATCGGTGCGCCGATGGCCCGACCGGACGAGGCCGTGGTCGACGTGGCCTTCGGGGGCGTCTGCGGGTCAGACCTCCACTACTGGCGGCACGGAGCCGCCGGGGCCTCCGTGCTGCGGGAGCCGATGATCCTCGGGCACGAGGTGTCCGGTGTCGTGACGGTCGCCGCAGCCGACGGCTCGGGGCCGGCAGTCGGCACGCCCGTGGCCGTCCACCCGCTCACCGCGCACGGGGACGGGCGCACACCCTGGCCGGCCGAGCATCCCAACCTCGCACCGGCATCGACGTATCTCGGGTCGGCGATGCACCTGCCTCACACTCAGGGGGCCTTCGCCCGTCGCGTGGCGCTCCCCGCGCGGATGCTGCACGCTCTCCCCACCGGCCTCGATCTGCGCACGGCGGCGTTGGCCGAACCTGCCGCGGTCGCCTGGCGCGGTGTGCGGCGAGCCGGCGACGTCCGAGGTCGCAGCGTCGTGGTCATCGGCGCCGGACCCATCGGCCAACTCGTCGCGGCCGTCGCCCAGCGGGAGGGGGCCACGTCCGTGACGGTCACCGATCTGCAGCAGCTGCCGCGGGAGATCGCCGAAGCGCGTGGCATCCGGTCGATCGACGCCAGGGCGGAGAGCGAGGTCTCCGAGCTGCACGCCGATGTCGTGATCGAATCCAGCGGCACCGTCCCCGGTCTCGCGGCCGCCGTCTCCTCCGCCGTCCGCGGGGGCGTGGTGGTGATGCTGGGGCTGCAGCGCGGGGGCGACGTGCCGGCGCCGATGGCCACCGCGATCACGCGCGAACTCACCCTGCGCGGATCGTTCCGCTTCGGGGCGGAGTTCGACGAGGTCATCGCCGCTCTCGCCGACGGCAGCCTCGACGTGCGCGGTATCATCAGCCACGTGCTGCCGGTCGACGATGCGCTCGAGGCGTTCGCACGGGCCGCCGACCCTGCGAGCTCCTGCAAGGTGCTCATCGACTTCGGAAGAGGCGCATGAGCGTGCGCATCGTGGTGATGGGTCCGAGTGGCTCCGGCAAGTCGACGGTGGGCGCGTTCCTGGCCGACTCTCTCGGAGCGCGGTTCATCGACGGCGATGACCTGCATCCGCCGGAGAACGTCGGCAAGATGGCCGCTGGAGTTCCGCTGGACGATGCGGATCGACAGCCCTGGCTCCGCCTCGTCGGGAAGACCCTCCAGGCGGAGGAGCGCGTCGTCGTCGCGTGCTCAGCCCTTCGACGCGTCTATCGCGACCTC
The DNA here is from genome assembly GCF_013410135.1 of Microbacterium sp. JAI119. NCBI lineage: Bacteria > Bacillati > Actinomycetota > Actinomycetes > Micrococcales > Microbacteriaceae > Microbacterium > Microbacterium sp. JAI119. The sequence continues at coordinate 115,683 of NZ_JACCCK010000002.1, read as the reverse complement.
ATCAGAGACGAGGCGCCGGAGGCATTCTTCGCCGAACTGGCGATCGGTCGCGACGTCCTCGAGGAGCGGATGCGCCTGCGCGTGGATCACTTCATGCCGGCCGCACTGCTGGATTCCCAGCTGCAGACCCTCGAGTCGCTCGATGCAGACGAAGAGGGCATAAGCATCGGCGCGGAGGCGGATGTGCGGACCGCGTCCGCGCTGATCGCCGCGGCGGTGGGGCAGCGCTAGCGCCGCTGTCGCTCGTCAGTCCTTGCGGTAGCCCGAGCGGCCCATCGCGAACAGCGCGATGAACGAGGTGACGGCCGCGCACACGGTCATGGCGCCGATCAGCCAGAGGAGTGCGTGCGAGAGGAAGGCGCCGTCGAGCATGGGGGTTCTCCGTGTTCTGCAGAAAAAGGACCGGTGTCCTCAGCCTATCGGGTCATCCGGTACCATTGAGGCTGTACCTCGGCGAGGGATGCTTCTGCGCGTGCGCGAACATCCGTTATCGACGCGGCGAAGCAAGCCCGGTGGCTTTCCTCCTGCGTCAGCGAGTTCGAAAATTCCAAGACCACCGCGCGGCGCCTTCGCTGCGTGCCCCGAAGGAGAACCCATGTCTGAAGACACCAAGGTCCAGGCCGAGCTCCGCGAGAGCTTCGGCAAGGGCTTCGCCCGCCGCCTCCGCGCCGCCGGCAAGATCCCCGCCGTCATCTACGGTCACGGCACGGAGCCGGTGCACGTCGCACTCCCCGGCCACCAGGTCTCGCTCATCCTGCGCCGCGCGAACGCGCTGCTCGAGCTCGACATCGAGGGCAAGTCCCAGCTCGCTCTGGTCAAGGACGTGCAGAAGGACCCGGTGCACCAGATCATCGAGCACATCGACCTGCTCGTCGTGAAGAAGGGCGAGAAGGTCGCCATCGACGTCCCGATCATCGTCACGGGCGAGTCGGCTCCCGGTACGATCGCGAACCTCGACGCCACCACCGTGTCGATCGAGGCCGAGGCCACGCACATCCCCCAGAACATCGAGGTCTCGGTCGAGGGCCTGGAAGAGGGCGCGCACATCACTGCCGCCGACGTGCAGCTCCCCAAGGGCTCCACGCTGCTCTCCGACCCCGAGGTGCTCGTCGTCGCGATCTCCGTGCCCGCCGCACCCGCGGAAGAGGACGAGGCGGAGACCGAAGGCGAGTCCGCCGATGAGGCGACCGAAGAGGCCGCCGCGGAGTGATCTCCGACTGATTCATCACAGAGGGGACGCGATCCGATCGCGTCCCCTCTGTCGTATCCTGACCGGGATGCTGCAGCCCCGGACAGGGAGAGGACGAGGACATGCCATCGACCTGGCTCGTGGTGGGGCTCGGCAACCCCGGCCCGCGGTATGAGAGCACTCGGCACAACATCGGACAGATGGTCGTCGATGAGCTCGCCTCGCGGCGTTCCGAGGCGTTCCGCGAGCACAAGGGGGGAGCGCGCGTCGTCGAGACCTGGCTGCGCCCTGGCGCGGACAAGCTGGTGCTCGCCAAGCCCAACACGTTCATGAACGTCTCGGGCACGCCGGTGGCGGCTCTGGCGCGGTTCTACTCGGTCCCCACCGAGCAGGTGGTCGTCGTGCACGACGAGCTCGACATCCCGTTCGACACCGTCAAGCTCAAGACGGGCGGCGGGCACGGAGGGCACAACGGTGTGCGCGACGTCGCCAGAGCGCTGGGCACGGCGGATTTCCCGCGCGTGCGAGTCGGCATCGGTCGTCCGATCGGGCGTCAGGATCCTGCGGACTGGGTGCTGGCACCCTTCGGCAAGGAAGAGCGGCCGAACCTGCCGATCCTCGTCTCGGATGCCGCCGATGCGGTCGAGCTGCTGGTCGACGAAGGACTCCTGGCGGCGCAGCAGAAACACCACGCGCCGCGCTGACGCGGCAGCTGCTTACCGGCCGTGCGGTCAGGCCGAGAAGTTCGACATCCCCGCAGCGGCGCCGGTCGTGAGAGCCACCACCAGTGCGATGAAGAAGATCACCGACGCCAGGACCGCCACCACGAGAGCGGCGATTCCTGCACCCCGGCCACGCTTCTTGGCGATCGCGATGATGCCGAGGACGATCGCGGCGACGCCGACGAGGGTCCCGAGCCAGAACGAGAGCTCCGCCCAGAGCACCTGATCCCGGACCGGGGTCAGCACCCGGAGGTCATCGGCGGTGACCGATGCGCCGTTGGGCAGATACCGACCGATCTCGAACGCGCTGACGCTGACGACGATCGCCGGCACGACCGCCGCGACGAGAGCGAAGACCAGGGCGAGCGTCCCGAAGAGCCGCGAGGACGAGGGAGCCGGTGCGGTGGGCACCTGGTAGGCGCCGGAGGGAGCCGTGTAGCCGCCGACGGGCACCTGGTAGGCGCCGGGAGGGGCTGCGGGGTAGCCGGGGGCCGGGGCCGCGGGGTAGCCGGCCGGTGCTGCCGGGGGATACGCGGGAGCCGCGGGAGGATACGTCGAAGCCGCCGGAGGATATGCGGGTGCGGCCGGCGGCGGGAACGCGCCGGCCGGGAAGCCCGTTGCCGGAGGCGCCGGCACCGCGGGCGGCGCAGGCGGATCGGAGGGCACGGCGCCGGACGGGGGAGGCAGCTGCGGATCGGTCACGACCCCCATCCTAAGGCGAGCGTTAGACGCGCCGGAGCAGACCCACCCGGTCGTACACGTTCGAGAGCGTCTCGTCGGCGACGGCGTCGGCGCGTGCGGCGTTCTCGGCGAGGATGCGGTCGAGCTCCGCGGGGTCGTCGAGCAGCTCCAGAGCGCGCGCGCGCACCGGCTCGAACTCGTTCACGACGACCTCGGCGAGACCCTTCTTGAAATCGCCGTAGCCACGACCGGCGTACTCGTCCTCGATCGCCGGGATCTGGCGTCCGGTCAGCGCCGCGTAGATGGTCAGCAGGTTCGAGACACCGGGCTTGTTCTCGCGGTCGAAGCGCACCGAGCCCTCGTTGTCGGTCACCGCGCGCATGACCTTCTTCGCCGACTTCGCCGGGTCGTCGAGCATCCACAGCACGCCGGTGTCGCTCTCGGCCGACTTCGACATCTTGGACGTCGGGTTCTGCAGGTCGTAGATGCGCGCCGTCTCCTTCTGGATGACCGGCATCGGAACGGTGAAGGTCTCTCCGAACCGCGAGTTGAAGCGCTCGGCGAGATCGCGCGTGAGCTCCACATGCTGCTTCTGGTCATCGCCGACCGGCACCACATCGGTCTGGTAGAGCAGGATGTCGGCGGCCATGAGCACCGGATACGTGAACAGTCCCACGCTCGTCGAGTCGGCTCCGTAGCGCGACGACTTGTCCTTGAACTGCGTCATCCGCCCGGCCTCTCCGAAGCCGGTGATGGTGCTCAGGATCCACGCCAGCTCGGCATGCGCGCGCACATGGGACTGCACGTACAGGGTCGACAGCGACGGCTCGATGCCCGCGGCGATGTACTGCGCAGCGGTGCGGCGCGTCTTCTCGCGGAGCTCTGCCGGGTCCTGGGCCACCGTGATCGCGTGCAGGTCGACGACCGAGAAGTAGGCGTCGTAGGAGGTCTGCAGGTCCCGCCACTGGAGCAGCGCGCCGATGTAGTTGCCGATCTGGAGGGAGTCGGCGGAGGGCTGCATTCCGGAGTAAAGGCGAGGTCTCGTCACGGGATCAATCCTATGCGGTTCGTGCGGTGCCCCTACGATGGGCGCATGGCCTCCGCATCTCCCCGTCAACGGTCGCGGAAGGATCGGGCCCTCTACGTCGAGGTGCTGATCCGGGCTCCCCTGGACGATGTGTGGCGGCTCACCCAGGACCCGGCCTCGCACGTGCGATGGGATGCGCGTTTCACGGACATCGCGCCGCAGCGCACCAGGGCGGACGGAGCACAGGAGTTCCGATACGAGCTCGATCTCCGGCTGCACACCATCCGCGGGACCGGCATCTCGCTGGCGACGAAGGAGAGCGCTGCGGGGGAGCGCACCTCCGCGTTGCTTTTCGATACCGAAGACGCGTTCTCGCCCCTGGGCACAGGGCGCGGATACTGGCGGTACGTGCCGACAGAGGACGGCGTGCGGTTCCTCACGGGCTACGACTACGCCCCAGGATGGGGCTGGATCGGACGAGCGCTCGATCCGCTCATCACCCGACGCTTCGTCTGGTGGCTGACCGCGAGGAGCTTCGACCGTCTCCGGCTGTGGGCCGAGGCGGGGATCCCGCCCGAGCAGACGAGTGGATGGAGGTCGTTGCGCAGAGGCCGACGTCCCCGTGCCCGCAATTGCCTCTCGCGCCCGCCCCGACATGGCGGACGCACCATCATGCAGGACGCGCCCGAGTCGCTCGAGGCCATCGGATGAGCGCGGGGCGGGGGATCTTCGAGCGTGCGCTGGGAGACGATTTCGCCCGGCTCCACCCCCAGCTGCAGCGACGATTCGGGGTCGGGGTGGATGCGGGATACGGCTGCATCGGACGCGGCGTGATGTCAGAGGTGCGTCGCGGACCGTGGTGGACGTTGCCTTTCCTGCTGGTCGGCACCTTCCGCAACATCCTGTTCCCCGAGCGCGGGAGCGAGGTGCCCTTCCGTATCGACAACCACGCGTATATCGACGACTTCGGGCGCGAGACCGTGACCTTCGTGCGGACCATGGATGTGCGGCCGGGGCGACGCCGCCGGTTCGACGCGACCATGATCTACAGCGACGCCCGCCGGAGGGTCGTCGACTACCTGGGCACCCATCAGCACCTCGCCGTCGACCTCGACCTGGAGGTGACCGACGACGGCGCACTCCTGCTCACCTCGGGCGCACAGCGCTTCTACGAGGGGCGGTTCGCCTTCCGGTTCCCGATGCTGTTCAGCGGTCGCGCCAGACTCCTCGAGCGCTACGACGATGAGCAGAAGCGGTACCTCATCGACCTGGAGATCCACAACGACGTCTTCGGGTTCCTGTTCGGCTACCGAGGCGCCTTCACGTGCGAGTTCGTCGAGGGGCCGGCACCGGCGACCGTGAAGCCCTACCGCGAGGAGGTGAGGGAGTGACCGCTCGCGGTGCGGCCTTCCTGGAGGCGCTGGGCGAGGAAGCCGAGCGGCTCCACCCCGAGATCCTCGCGCAGATGCGTGTCCACGCGGATCCGGGGCGACCGGACCTCGACAGCGCCGACGGCGTGTTCACCGTCGCCGGCAGCAGGTTCGGCCGGCTCTCCGTTCTCGCTCGCCCCGTCGTCGGGCCCGGTCTGCTCGTCACCCGGCTCGCGAGGCATGTGCCGTTCCGGATCGAGACCGCATCGGCACGCACATCCTCGGGCCGGGGCGTGCTCGCCACCGTCCGCGAGTTCCGCTTCCCCGGTGCGACGCAGTATGTCAGGGATCGGCTCTTCGCGACGGGGCATCCTGGGCTGGTCCAGAACGCACTGGGCGATCGAGGCCGGGTCGAGATGCTCGAGCATTGTTCGGTGACGTCCGACGGCGCGCTGCGGATGCGCACTCGTGCCGTCCGCCTGCGGTTCGGGCGGTTGCGCATCCCGCTGCGTGGACCTCTTCGCGTCGACGTCGATCTCGTCGACGGCTGGGACGAGGTCCACGGTCGTCGCACGATCGACATGCAGGCAGTGAGCCCCCTGGTGGGAACAGTGCTGGAGTATCGCGGCTGGTACCGCTACGCGCCCGGCAACGGCCACGCCGTCACGGATGGCGACGGCGTGGCCGGCTCCGATCAGTAGCGGTAGTCGACGACCACCGGCGCGTGGTCGCTCCAGCGCTGGTCGTAGGCGGCGGCGCGCGCGACGTGATAGGTCTCCACGCGCTCCGCAAGAGCGGGCGTCGCCAAGTGGTAGTCGATACGCCACCCGGAATCGTTGTCGAACGCCTGCCCACGCATCGACCACCAGGTGTAGGGGCCGTCGACCTCCCCGTGGAATGCCCGGCCGACGTCGATCCAGCCGAGGCCGGTGCCGACGGTGCCGTCGACACCCGAGACCTCCGTACCCGCCTCTCCGAGGAACCGGTCGAAGTAGGCGCGCTCGCGTGGCAGGAAGCCCGCCTTCTTGCGATTGCCGCGCCAGTTCTTGATGTCGAGCTCACGGTGGCCGACGTTGAGGTCACCGGTGACGAGCGCCAGCGCACCTTCGGTGTTGAGTTCGCCGAGACGGGTGCCGAAGGCGTCGAGGAACTTCCACTTCTCATCCTGCTTGGGCGTGTCGGCCTCTCCGGAGTGCACGTACGCGCTCACGACGGTGAGGGGGCGGTCGCCGATCAGGTAGTCGGCCTCGATCCAGCGGCCCTTGGAGTCGAAGTCGTCGGGGCCGAAATCGGTGCGCGAGGCGAGCGCGGGCGTGCGGCTGGCGATGGCGACGCCTGCCCGTCCCTTCGCGGTGGCCTCGTCGTGCACGAACGACCACCCGGGAAGCGCGGCCTCCAGATGCTCGTCCTGCCCGCGGACCTCCTGGAGCGTGAGGATGTCGACGCCCGCCTCGTCCAACCACGAGCTCATCCCGTTGCGAGCCGCCGCTCGGATTCCGTTGACATTGACCGAGGCGATACGCAGATGAGGCATGGTCCCCAGCCTAACGAGGGTCGCCGACATCCCGTCCGGAGCGGTGGTTCAACTCGGCCAGCAGGCGTCGAGCGAGCGGTGTGCTCATGTCCGCCGGCGGGGGAGGGGAGGCCTCGAGGTCGTGAAGTTCATCCTCCGCATCGCGCAATGCCCGTCCCGCGGCCCACGCCCGATACCAGGGCGCGTCGAGTCGGGCCGCACGGGCGTCACGTACGCGGATGCGGGCGGCGGTCAGGAGGGTCTGGTACTCGGCCACGCGGCGTTCCGCTTCGGTCTGCTCCAGGAGGGGTTGATCGCGATCCTGTGCGGCGACCGCGATCCAGGACGAGGCGACCAGCATGACCACGCCGTTGATGCGGAACCAGAGCAGGAGACCGATGAAGATGGCGAACGTGGCGAGCAGCGGGTTGGAGGGCGTGTAGCTGAGGAGGAAGCCGGCACCGAACTGCAGGATCGTCATCGCTCCACCGCCCAGGAGAGCGCCGGGCCAGATCGTCCCCCAGTGCAGGGAGGTGCCGGTGAGGAAGCGGACCATCGCCGCCAGCGCGCCCGACATCAGCGCGAATGACACGATGACCGCGCCGATGCGGATCAGGATGACGCCGTTGGAACCGGAGTCCCAGCCCAGGAGGCCGAGGAGCCAGCTCAGGACGGCGGCGCTCGCGGAGCTGAGGATCGATCCGGCCACCAGCGAGGCACCGAAGATCACGGCGGCGAGGAGATCGCGCGCCTTCAGGATCACGTAGCTGCGGCGATCGGGCGGCAGACCGAAGATGTCTCTGGTCGCGCGCCGGGAGAAGGTGACCCAGCCGATCGCCGTCCAGATCACGGTGCCCAGGGCGATCAGACCGGTGATGCTCAGCACACCGGTCGTGCTCGAGGCGATCTCCTGCACCTGCTCCGGTGTGATCACCCCGCCCTCGGGCTGGATGAGGTTCGGTATGTAGCTGTTGATCATCGCGATCAGACCGTTCACCGCGTCTTCACTGCCACCGAGCCAGAGACCGGCGATCGCGAAGGCGAGGTAGATGGCCGCGAAGATCGCGAACAGCGCCTGGTAGCTAACGCCCGCGGCGAGGAGGAACCCGTTGTGCTGGAGGAAGTGCCGCCACACGCGAACGGGGAACAGCCCGAGAGTGCGCTGAGTGAGCGCTGAGGCGCGTTCGACAGCGGCATCGAGACGACCGGACTCGGTCGTGGAGCCATCGGGATCAGCCACGGTCCCACCTTATCCAAGCGTCGTGTTCATCCCCGCCTCCGCCATCTCCACATGCGCCGTCTCAGGCAGAAACGCGAGAACAGGCGGCTCCGGAACGGAACCGCCTGTCCTCGCGTGATCGCCTGATACGGCTCGTGCAGGCGAAGCCCGGTCAGGGGCGGCCGCGCAGGACAGCCTGCTTGACCTCGGCGATGGCCTTGGTGACCTCGATGCCGCGGGGGCACGCCTCGGAGCAGTTGAAGGTCGTGCGGCAGCGCCAGACGCCTTCCTTGTCGTTGAGGATGTCGAGACGCACGGCGGCGTTGTCGTCGCGCGAGTCGAAGATGAAGCGGTGTGCGTTGACGATCGCCGCCGGGCCGAAGTACTGCCCGTCGGTCCAGAACACGGGGCACGACGAGGTGCACGCGGCGCACAGGATGCACTTGGTGGTGTCGTCGAAGATCTCGCGGTCGGCGATGGACTGCGTGCGCTCCTTGCCCTTCTCCGGAACGGAGTTCGCGACGAGGAACGGCTGCACCTCGCGGTACGAGGCGAAGAACGGCTCCATGTCGACGACGAGGTCCTTCTCCAGCGGCAGACCCTTGATGGCCTCGACGTAGATCGGCTTCGAGATGTCGAGGTCCTTGATCAGCGTCTTGCAGGCCAGACGGTTGCGTCCGTTGATGCGCATGGCGTCGGAGCCGCAGATGCCGTGGGCACAGGAGCGGCGGAAGGTCAGCGAGCCGTCGACCTCCCACTTGATCTTGTGCAGGGCGTCCAGCACGCGGTCGGTGGAGTAGAGCTCCACGTCGTAGTCGACCCAGTGCGGCTCGGAGTCGACCTCGGGGTTGAACCGGCGGATGTTGAAGGTGACGATGAAGGACTGGATGCCGGTCTCTTCGGTGGTGTCGGCAGGTGCCTCTGCGATGGCGGTCGACATGCTCAGTACTTCCTCTCCATCGGCGGGTAGTTGAACTCGCCCTGCTCGTTCTTCGTGAAGACGACGGGCTTCCAGTCGAGCTTGATGTGATCGCTCGGCGTGGACGAGTGCGGGTCGCCGGTCAGGTAGGCCATGGTGTGCTTCATGTACTTCTCGTCGTCGCGCGTCGGGAAGTCGTCGCGCATGTGTCCGCCGCGGCTCTCCTGGCGGTTCTGCGCGGCGTAGACCACGACCTCGGCGATGTCGAGCAGGAAGCCCAGCTCGACGGCCTCGAGCAGATCGGTGTTGAACCGCTTGCCCTTGTCGTCGACGTGGACGTTGAGGTAGCGATCGCGCAGTTCCTTGATGACGCCGAGCACGTGCTCGAGCGACTCGTGCGTGCGGAACACCTGCGCGCCCTTGTCCATCTCGTCCTGCAACGTCTTGCGCAGCACCGCGATGCGTTCGGTGCCCTGGTTGTTGCGCAGACCCTCGATCATGCCGGACACGAAACCGGCCGGGTCCTCCGGCAGCGGCACGAACTCGGCGGTCTTCACATACTCGACGGCCTTGCGACCCGCGCGCTTGCCGAACACATTGATGTCGAGCAGCGAGTTGGTGCCGAGGCGGTTGGCGCCGTGCACCGAGACGCAGGCACATTCGCCGGCGGCGTACAGGCCGGGCACGACGGTGTCGTTGTCGGCGAGTACTTCGGCGTCGTTGTTCGTCGGGATGCCGCCCATCGCGTAGTGCGCGGTCGGCATCACGGGGACCGGCTCGACGACGGGGTCGACGCCCAGGTAGGTGCGGGCGAACTCGGTGATGTCCGGCAGCTTGGTCTCGAGCACCTCGGCACCGAGGTGCGTGCAGTCCAGCAGCACGTAGTCCTTGTGGGGACCGGCGCCGCGGCCCTCCGCGACCTCCTGGACCATGCAGCGCGCGACGATGTCACGTGGGGCGAGGTCCTTGATCGTCGGGGCGTAGCGCTCCATGAAGCGCTCGCCCGAGGCGTTGCGGAGGATGGCGCCTTCTCCTCGCGCTCCCTCGGTGAGGAGGATGCCGAGTCCGGCGAGGCCGGTCGGATGGAACTGGAAGAACTCCAGGTCCTCGAGCGGGAGGCCCTTGCGCCATACGATGCCGACGCCGTCGCCCGTGAGGGTGTGCGCGTTCGAGGTGGTCTTGAAGATCTTGCCGAAGCCGCCGGTCGCGAAGATCACGGCCTTGGCCTGGAAGACGTGCAGCTCGCCCGTGGCGAGGTCGTAGGCGACGACACCGGAGACCTGCGTCTTGCCGTCGGCGTCCTTCACCGTGAGGAGGTCGAGCACGTAGAACTCGTTGAAGAAGTTGATGCCGAGCTTCACGCAGTTCTGGAACAGCGTCTGCAGGATCATGTGGCCGGTGCGGTCGGCGGCGTAGCACGCGCGGCGGACCGGGGTCTTGCCGTGCTCGGCCGTGTGACCGCCGAAACGGCGCTGGTCGATCTTGCCCTCGGGGGTGCGGTTGAAGGGGAGGCCCATGTTCTCGAGGTCGATGACCGCGTCGATGGCCTCCTTCGCGAGGATCTCGGCTGCGTCCTGGTCGACGAGGTAGTCGCCGCCCTTGACGGTGTCGAAGGTGTGCCACTCCCAGGAGTCCTCCTCGACGTTCGCGAGGGCCGCCGCCATGCCGCCCTGCGCCGCACCGGTGTGCGATCGCGTCGGGTAGAGCTTGGAGATCACGGCGGTCTTCGCGCCGGGGCCGGCCTCGATGGCGGCGCGCATGCCCGCCCCACCGGCTCCCACGATCACGATGTCGAACTGGTGGTAGTGCACGCCGTCTCGGACGACGGAATCCTGCGTCTCGGTAGTCACTTCTCGTATGCCTTCTTCTAGTACCCGACGATCGCGGCGCATTCGGACCAGAGGACGCTGTCCTCGGTCACACCCAGGCACGGGTCGAACGTGAAGACCACGAGCGTGCCGAGGATGATGAGCAGGCCGGCGGCCAGCCCGAGCGCCCAGACCAGCGACTTGCGCGCCGTGCTGTTCGTCACGTAGTCGTTGACGATCGTGCGCATGCCGTTGGCGCCGTGGATGAGGGCGAGCCACAGCATGAGCACGTCCCACCACTGCCAGAACGGCGTGGCGAACTTGCCCGCGATGAACGCGAAGTCCAGTGCATGGATGCCTTCGCCGACCATGAGGTTGACGAACAGGTGGCCGAAGATCAGCACGACGAGCACGACGCCCGAGACGCGCATGAAGATCCAGCCCCACTTCTCGAGGTTGACCCCCCGGCGGCGGCGGGCCGGAGCGGCGGCGACGGTCTGTGCGGACATCAGTGTCCCCCTCCGAATCCGGCGAACGCGAGCATCAGATGGCGGGGCACGAAGCCGGCCATGATGATGCCCCACACCAGCAGGACGCCCCAGAACAGCTGACGCTGGTACTTGGCGCCCTTCGACCAGAAGTCGACGGCGATGATGCGCAGACCGTTCATCGCGTGGAACACGATGCCGGCCACGAGCACGACCTCGCCGAGGGCCATGATGGGGTTCTTGTACGTGCCGATGACGGCGTTGTACGCCTCCGGCGACACCCTGATCAGCGCCGTGTCGAGCACGTGCACCAACAGGAAGAAGAAGATGGCGACTCCGGTGATGCGGTGAAGCACCCACGACCACATGCCTTCGCGACCCCGATAGAGGGTGCCGCGGGGGGTCTTTGACGTGGTTTCCGAAATCGACGGTGTCAAGCGGGCGCTTGTGGACACGGTCGTCCTCCCTGGATCGATGTGAACCGGTCGCGTGCGCTCAGGCACGCCCGATCGGTGTCCATCCTATTCCTGTCAGATCACTGGGAGCGACGAAGGGGAGCCTAAGTGTCTCGATGTCGAGATGTTCCGTGGGGCTACCCTGGGCAGGGTGAGCGCACCAATCAAGGATTTCTACGCAGTGATTCCCGCCGGCGGCATCGGCAGCAGGCTCTGGCCGTTGTCCCGAGCCGACGCTCCGAAGTTCCTGCACGATCTGACCGGCTCGGGGCATTCGCTGCTGCGCGACACCTGGGATCGGCTCATTCCGCTCGCGGGGGAGGATCGGATCGCGGTGGTCACCGGGCGTGCGCACCGTGCCGCCGTCGAGGCCGAATTGCCCGGCATCCCGGATCTGAACGTCTTTCTGGAGTCGGAGCCGCGAGAGTCCGCGGCTGCGATCGGACTCGCCGCGGCGATCCTGCACCGCCGGAATCCCGACGTGGTGATCGGCTCGTTCAGTGCGGACCATGTGATCCGGGGAACGCGCGTGTTCGAGTTCGCCGTCCGCGACGCCGTCGAGGTCGCGCGGGAGGGGTACATCTGCACGATCGGCATCACCCCGACGGAGCCGGCGATCGGGTTCGGATACATCAAGATGGGCCCGGAGCTCGTGGTCGACGGTGCACGGGAGGCCGCTCTGGTGGCGAGCTTCGTCGAGAAGCCCGACCTCGAGACGGCGAAGGAGTACATCGCCGATCGCGGCTACCTCTGGAACGCCGGCATGTTCATCGCCAAGGCCAGCGTGCTGCTGGACGAGCTCGCTGCGAACGAACCGGAGCTGCACGCCGGTCTGCTCGAGCTCGCCGAGGCCTGGGACGATCGCGAACGTCGAGGGCCGGCTGTCGATCGGATCTGGCCGCGCCTGAAGAAGATCGCCATCGACTACGCGGTCGCCGAGCCCGCCGCGCGACGTGGACGCCTCGCCGTCGTCCCCGGTCACTTCGACTGGGACGATGTGGGTGACTTCGCCTCGCTCACCAAGCTCATCACCAACGGCCGCAAGAACGACCTCGCGGTGCTCGGGCCCAAGGCGCGCGTGCTCGCAGACGGCGCGAGCGGGATTCTGGTCAGCCAGACGACACGCGTCATCAGCCTGGTCGGGGTGCAGGACATCGTCGTGGTCGACACCCCTGACGCCCTGCTCGTCACCACGGTGCAGCACGCGCAGCGGGTCAAGGGCGTCGTCGAATCGCTCAAGCTCACGGGACGCGGTGACGTGCTCTGACACGTGCTCCGATGAGCAGGTGCTCACGCTCATCGGCTGTCTTGATTTCAGCTTGGTAACCATTGGCCAGCACGTGCGGCGCCGGTGTGCACAAAAACCGAAACACTAGGTAACTTTGATCGATCCGCGATGGCCGCGGTTTCGTTGAGGGAGGCATCAGTTGACCATCTCCACCACCAAGAAGCTGCTCGGCGTCACCGTCGCCGCTGGCGTCGTCTTCGCACTCGCCGGTTGCGGCCAGGCACCGACCGACAAGCCCGCCGGCTCCGGCGAGCCGGTTGCCTCGGACTTCCTGCCCTGCCTCGTCTCCGACGCCGGCGGCTGGAACGACAAGTCGTTCAACCAGTCCGCCAAGGAGGGCATGGACAGCGCCGCCGAGGAGCTGGACATCAAGCCGCTCGAATTCGAGTCGGCCAATGACAACGACTACGCGCCGAACCTGGAGACCGCCGTCTCCGAGGGCTGCTCGCTGATCGTCTCCGTCGGCTTCAAGCTGTCGGCCGCCACGGTCGAGTCCGCGCTCGCGAACCCCGAGATCGACTACGCGATCATCGACGACTGGGCCGACAACGACTTCGACGGCAACGTCGACGCTCCGAACATCAAGCCGCTGGTCTTCGACACGGCTCAGGCCGCCTACCTCGGTGGCTACGCCGCCGCGGCATGGTCCGCGCAGAGCGGTGTCAACAAGGTCGGCACCTTCGGCGGAATGCAGATCCCGTCGGTCGCCGTGTTCATGGACGGCTACCAGCTCGGCGTCGAGAAGTACAACGAGGACAAGTCGGCCGCTGTCGAGGTCTTCGGTTGGGACGAGGCCACGCAGAAGGGCTCCTTCACCGGTGGCTTCGACGCGAACGACACCGCCAAGCAGACCGCGCAGGGCGTGCTCGACCAGGGCGTCGACGTGATCCTCCCCGTCGGCGGTCCCGTGTACCAGAGCGCCGCGGCCGCGATCGCGGACAGCGGCAAGGACACCCTGATGCTCGGTGTCGACAGCGACCTCGCCGTCGCCGACCCGCAGGTCGCCGACATCACGCTCGTCTCGATCATGAAGGCGATCGACGTGGCTGTGAAGGACGCGACCCTCGCCGCTGCGAAGGGCGAGTTCGACCCGGCTCCCTACGTGGGCACGCTCGAGAACGAGGGCGTGAAGCTCTCCGGCTTCGGCGACTTCGAGTCGCAGCTTCCCGACGGCCTGATGGACGAGCTCAAGACCCTGCAGGAGCAGATCGTCTCGGGTGACATCAAGGTGGAGTCCCCGAACTCCCCGACGGCCAAGTAGATCCGTCGCAGTTCCCGCACGGGGCGAGTGGTGAGCAGTACGCCACTCGCCCCGTGCCGTGGGCGGACGACGAATCCGTCCACGACTCCTCTGGATAATCTTCTGGATACTCTTCTGGATAAGGTGCAGATATGAAGCTCGAACTTCGCGGCATCACCAAGCGCTTCGGCACCCTCGTCGCCAACGATCACATCGATCTCGTTGTCGAACCGGGGGAGATCCATGCGCTGCTCGGTGAGAACGGCGCAGGCAAGTCCACCCTCATGAATGTGCTCTACGGCCTGTACCAGGCCGACGAGGGCGAGATCCTCCTCAACGATGAGGTGCAGCGCTTCCGCGGTCCCGGAGACGCGATGGCTGCGGGGATCGGCATGGTCCACCAGCACTTCATGCTCGTCCCCGTGTTCACGGTGGCGGAGAACGTGATGCTCGGTCACGAGCAGACCAAGGCCCTCGGCAGGCTCGACATCGCGAAGGCGCGAGAGCACGTGCGCTCGGTCGCCGCCCGCTTCGGCTTCGACATCGACCCGGACGCCCTCGTCGGCGACCTCCCCGTGGGCGTGCAGCAGCGTGTCGAGATCATCAAGGCGCTCTCCCGCGATGCCAAGGTGCTGGTGTTCGACGAGCCGACGGCCGTGCTCACCCCACAGGAGACCGACGAGCTGATGGGCATCATGCGTCAGCTGCGTGACGAGGGCACGGCGATCGTCTTCATCACCCACAAGCTTCGTGAGGTCCGCGAGGTCGCGGACAAGATCACCATCGTCCGCCTCGGCCGCGTCGTCGGCGAGGCTTCGCCGACGGCGACCAACGCCGAGCTCGCCTCTCTCATGGTGGGACGAGCCGTCGAGCTCACCGTGCACAAGGAACCGCCCCGCCTGGGCGAGGGCGGTTTCGAGGTCAAGAACCTCCGCGTGCTGACTCCCGCGGGCGCGATCGTCGTCGACGGTGTCGACTTCGCCGTCCGCCCAGGGGAGGTGCTCGCGATCGCCGGCGTCCAGGGCAACGGGCAGACCGAGCTCGTCGAGGCGATCGTCGGTCTCGCCGCCCGCGTCGAGGGCAGCATCGAACTGGATGGCAACGAGCTGGTCGGCAAGAGCGTGCGGGCGATCCTCGATGCCGGTGTCGGCTTCGTGCCGGAGGACCGCACCGAGGACGGCCTGGTCGCCGGGTTCTCGGTCGCGGAGAACCTGATCCTCGATCGTTCGGACGACCCCGCGTTCAGCCGGGCCGGGACCCTGCGCCGCGGGGTGCTCGATGAGTTCGCCCGCGCGCGCATCAAGGAGTACGACATCCGTACCCAGGGGCCGGAGACGCCGGCGGGCACGCTGTCCGGCGGAAACCAGCAGAAGGTCGTGATCGCCAGGGAGATGAGCCGAGAGCTTCGTCTTCTCGTCGCGGCACAGCCCACCCGTGGTGTCGACGTCGGCTCGATCGAGTTCATCCACAAGCGCATCATCGAGACGCGAGACGCCGGTGTGCCGGTGATCGTCGTCTCCACGGAGCTCGACGAGGTCGCAGCTCTCGCCGACCGGATCGCGGTCATGTACCGCGGCACGATCGTCGGCATCGTCCCCGGCGACACGCCTCGGGAGACGCTCGGACTCATGATGGCCGGAGCGGCCGAAGGGGAGGTGGCCGCGTGAGCGGAGCGACACCCGGCGCAGGAGACGTGACCAAGGGGATCCCGCCGCAGGAGCTCGCCACGAGCACCGGCACGGTTCCGCGCGACCCCAGCGATGTCCCCCCGCCTCCGCGCGGAAACGTGATCCTCAAGGAGATCCTCCGGGGGAGTGCCGTCACGACGATCCTCGCGATCGTCCTGGCCCTCATCGTCGGCGGCATCCTGATCGCCCTGACGAACGAAGACGTGCAGGCGGCCTCCGTCTACTTCTTCGCGCAGCCCGGCGACACCTTCGTCGCCGCCTGGAACGCGGTGTACAACGGGTACGAGGCGCTGTTCCGCGGGGCGATCTTCAACGCCCGCGGAGCCGACTTCGCCGCGCAGATCCGTCCCCTGACGAACACGCTCGGCTTCGCGGCACCGCTCATCGCGGCCGGTCTCGGCGTCGCACTCGCGTTCCGCGTCGGTCTGTTCAACATCGGTGCCCGCGGCCAGATGCTCATCGGTGTCGCCGTCGCGGCCCTGCTGACGTTCTCGCTCGACCTGCCGATCTGGCTGCACATCCCGGTCACGCTCATCGCGGGAATCGCGGGCGGTGCACTCTGGGGTGCGATCGCGGGGCTCATCAAGGCGCGCACCGGTGCGCACGAGGTGATCCTCACCATCATGCTCAACTACATCGCCTACTACCTCCTGCTGTGGATGATCCGCACCCCCGGACTCCTCCAGAAGCCGGGGACCAACCAGGCCCTGGGTTCCGCGACTCCGGAGAGCGCGCAGTTCCCGACCCTGCTCGGTCCGCAGTTCCCGCTGCTCGACCTCGGTTTCGTGATCGTGATCGTCGCCACGCTGTTCGTGTGGTGGCTCATCGAGCGCTCGTCCCTCGGCATGCGCATGCGCGCAGTGGGTGAGAACCCGCATGCGGCTCGTGCGGCGGGCATCAGCGTGCAGCGCATCTACGTCTACGCGATGCTCTTCGCCGGCGGTCTGGCCGGCCTCGCCGGCATGAACCAGATCCAGGGCGCCGTCACCACGGGTGTGACGGAGACCATCGACGCCGGCATCGGCTTCGACGCGATCACGGTCGCGCTCCTCGGACGCAGCCGCGCCTGGGGCACGTTCGCGGCCGGCATCCTGTTCGGTGCGCTCAAGGCGGGTTCGTTCTCGATGCAGGCGCAGAACATCCCGGTCGACATCGTGCTCGTCGTGCAGTCGCTCGTGGTGCTCTTCATCGCCGCGCCGCCGCTGCTGCGCACGGTGTTCTTCCTCCCGAAGACCGACATCGAGAAGGCGGCGAGGCTCAGAGCCAAGGCCGCGAAGAAGGCGGTGGCGGCATGATGTCCCTCGTGCAGACCCAGGCCGCGGACGGCACAGTGCAGCTCGCGACCGTCAAGGAACGGCACCTCAAGGCGCCGATCGTGCTCGCCGGAGCCACCGTGCTCCTGGCGCTGCTGTTCCTGCTCGTGCCGCGCGACGGCATCAGCACGTTCCGGCTCTCCGACCAGTCGTCGGCACTCGCCCTGCCCGACGTCGCCCTGCCGACCGCCTCGACCTTCTGGGTCGTCTTCGGCATCCTGGTGGTCCTGACCGTCGGAGCGTTCCTCCGCGCCTGGACCTATCGCAAGCCGTCGCTGTGGCTCGTGGTGGCCTACGGCGTGCTCGCCGTGTTCGCCTTCCTGGTCTGGGCTGCGGCAGGCGGGCTCGTCCCCGTCACCAGCCTGCTGTTCGGCGCGGTGTCGCTCTCGGTGCCGCTGGTGTTCGGCGCGCTGGGTGGTGTCATCGGCGAGCGTGCCGGTGTGGTCAACGTCGCGATCGAGGGCCAGCTGCTGCTGGGCGCCTTCTCCGCCGCGCTGCTCTCCAGCATCACCGGCAACCCGTTCGTCGGCCTTGTCGGCGCGATGATCGGCGGCGTCCTCGTGGCGAGCGTCCTCGCCGCGTTCGCGATCAAGTACCTCGTCGAGCAGGTCATCGTCGGTGTCGTGCTCAACGTGCTCGTCACCGGCCTCACCGGGTTCCTCTACGGCGCCCTGCTGGCCCCGAACGAGGCGACGCTGAACGCCCCGGTGCGGTTCCCGCGCTTCGAGATCCCGCTGCTCAGCGACATCCCCATCATCGGCCCCGTGCTCTTCAACCAGACGTTCATCGGGTACCTGATGTTCATCACCGTCGCGGTGGTGGCATGGGGCCTGTACCGCACGCGCTGGGGTCTGCGGCTGCGTGCCGTCGGCGAGCACCCGCAGGCGGCCGACACGGTGGGCATCAAGGTCAACCCGACGCGATTCTGGAACGTGCTGCTGGCCGGCGCGATCGCGGGCATGGGTGGTGCGTACTTCACACTCGTCTCGGTACCGCAGTTCGGCAAGGACATGACGGCGGGGCTCGGCTTCATCGCCCTCGCCGCGGTGATCTTCGGTCGCTGGGATCCGATCCGTGCGACCCTCGCCGCCCTGCTGTTCGGCTTCGCCACCAACCTGCAGAACCTGCTGTCGATCCTGAAGACGCCGATCCCCGGCGAGTTCATGCTGATGCTGCCGTACGTCGTGACGCTGCTCGCGGTCGCCGGGTTCGCCGGCCAGATCAAGGCGCCTGCCGCCGACGGCAAGCCCTACATCAAGTCGTAGCCCTGCCGGGAAGAGAGAAGCATCGCAATGACGGACATCGACTGGGATGAACTGCGCCAGGTCGCGACCGACGCCATGACCAAGGCCTACGCGCCCTACTCGCGCTATCGCGTGGGGGCGGCGGCCCTCGTGGGCGACGGTCGGATCGTGGCCGGCTGCAACGTCGAGAACGCCTCGTACGGTGTGACGCTGTGCGCGGAGTGCGCTCTGGTGGGCGACCTGCACATGTCGGGCGGCGGCCAGCTCGTCGCCTTCGTGTGCGTGAACAACGAGGGGCAGACGATCATGCCGTGCGGGCGCTGCCGCCAGCTGCTGTTCGAGCATGCGATGCCCGGGATGCTGCTGGAGACCGTCTCCGGCATCCGCACGATCGACGAGGTGCTGCCCGATGCGTTCGGGCCGCGCGACCTGGAGGAAGCACGATGACCGCTGGACAGGCTCAGGGAGCCATCGAACCGTTCGATGCGATCGATGTGATCCGCGCCAAGCGCGACGGCGGTGCGGTGCCCGAGCCCGCGCTGCGCTGGATGGTCGACGCCTACACGCGGGGCTACGTGTCGGACGCGCAGATGGCATCGTTCGCGATGGCGATCTTCCAGCGCGGCATGGAGCGCGACGAGATCCGGGTGCTGACGGATGCGATGATCGCGTCGGGGGAGCGGATGAGCTTCGCCTCGCTCGGCAAGCGCACCGTCGACAAGCACTCCACCGGTGGTGTCGGTGACAAGATCACGCTGCCGCTCGCGCCTCTGGTGGCATCCTTCGGTGTGGCGGTGCCGCAGCTGAGCGGTCGCGGTCTCGGACACACCGGCGGCACGCTCGACAAGCTCGAGTCGATCCCCGGCTGGCGCGCGGCTCTCAGCAACGAGGAGATGTTCGCGCAGATGCAGGGCGACGTGGGCGCTGTCATCTGCGCCGCCGGCTCCGGGCTCGCTCCCGCCGACAAGAAGCTCTACGCGCTCCGCGACGTCACCGGCACCGTGGAGGCGATCCCGCTGATCGCCTCCAGCATCATGTCGAAGAAGATCGCGGAGGGGACGGATGCCCTCGTGCTCGACGTGAAGTTCGGATCCGGTGCGTTCATGCAGGACATCGACCGCGCTCGCGAGCTGGCGCGCACGATGGTCGCCCTCGGCACCGACTCCGGCGTCGCGACGACCGCCCTGCTGACCGACATGAACGTCCCGCTCGGCCTCGCGATCGGAAACGCGAACGAGGTGCGGGAGTCGGTGGAGATCCTCGCCGGTGGCGGACCCTCCGACGTGCGGGAGCTGACCATCGCCCTGGCGCGCGAGATGCTGGCCCTCGCCGGACAGCCGGACGCCGACGTGGAGGCCGCGCTCGACGACGGGCGTGCCATGGACACCTGGAAGGCGATGATCCGCGCGCAGGACGGCGATCCGGATGCCGAGCTGCCGACGGCACGGGAGACGCACCAGGTGCTCGCACCGGCCGACGGCGTCGTCACGCGCATGGACGCCCTTCCGTTCGGCGTCGCCGCCTGGCGTCTCGGCGCGGGTCGCGCCAGGGCGCAGGATCCCGTGATCTTCGAAGCGGGAATCGATCTGCACGCGAAGCCCGGCGATCGCGTCGTCGCCGGTCAGCCGCTGTTCACCCTCTCCGCCGCAGACGATGCTCGTTTCGGCCGGGCGCTCGACGCGCTCGATGGCTCGTGGGAGATCGGGGACGAGGCGCCGGTCACCGGTCCCATCGTCCGCGAGCGCATCACCTCGTGACGTCGGACCGCTAGCCTGATCTGAGCACATCCGCGACCGAGAGGATCACCATGTCGATCGATGCGAACGGCGACGTCACGCTTCAGGGAGTCTCCTTGCGGAGCCTGCCCAAGGTGTCGCTGCACGACCACCTCGACGGTGCGGTACGGCCCGCCACGATCATCGAGCTCGCGGATGAGATCGGACTGGACGTTCCCGAGTCGAAGCCTGCTGCTCTGGGTTCGTGGTTCGCGAAGCAGAGCGACTCGGGTTCTCTGGTCGAGTACCTCAAGACGTTCGACCTCACCACCGCCGTGATGCAGACCCAGGAGGGGCTCACCCGCGTCGCGCGCGAGTTCGTGCAGGATCTCGCCGCCGACGGAGTGATCTACGGCGAGGTGCGCTGGGCACCAGAGCAGCATCTGGCTCGCGGTCTCACGCTCGAGCAGACCGTGGAAGCCGTGCAGCAGGGCATCGAAGAGGGAGAAGACCTCGCCGACCGCTCCGGACGCAGCATCCGGGTCGGGCAGCTCATCACCGCGATGCGCCACACCGACCGCGCCCTCGAGATCGCCGAGCTCGCGGTCGACTTCCGCGGTCGCGGTGCGGTGGGCTTCGACATCGCGGGACCGGAGGACGGATTCCCGCCGTCGAACCACCGCAAGGCGTTCGACTACCTCGCCGAGAACTTCTTCCCCGTCACCGTGCATGCGGGCGAGGCGGCCGGCCTGGCCTCGATCCGCTCGGCGCTGCTGGACGGGCGCGCCCTGCGCCTCGGCCACGGCGTGCGCATCGCGCAGGACCTCCAGGTCATCACGCAGGAGGGCGACGAGGTGCAGGTGCAGTTCGGCGACCTCGCTCGCTGGGTGCGCGACCGTGAGATCCCGCTCGAGCTCTCGCCGTCGTCGAACCTGCAGACCGGAGCGATCGCCGCGTGGGGCGACACGATGGTGGATCACCCGTTCGACCTTCTCTACCAGCTCGGGTTCGCGGTGACCGTGAACGTCGACAACCGCACCATGAGCGCCACGTCTCTCACACGGGAACTCGCCCGGCTGGTCGAGACGTTCGAGTACGACCTCGACGACCTCGAGACGTTCCAGTTCAATGCGGCTGCTGCGGCATTCCTGCCCGTCGAGGAGCGCGAGGAGCTCGTGGAGATGATCGCCGAAGGCTTCGACGCCTGATCATGGCTTCCGGGGGGAAGAAACGGGCCGCACGAACCGCCGTCATCGTCGGCACGATCGCGGCGGCCGTCGTGGTCGGAGGAGGCATCGCCGCCTTCGCCTGGATGAACCGCACGCCGGAGAACACCGTCCCGAAGGCGCAGTCCATGGCGATCGAGCATCCGCTGACTCCCGCGGAGCAGATCGTCGCCGATGCGGACGACCCGCGCGCCTGCGCTGTCACGTTCTCGGGCGAGGGTGCGCCCACCGATCCGATGCTGCAGTTCCAGGACGACCTCTACCAGGGACTGCCGATCCCGCAGCTCGACGGCAGGGTGTTCGCCGGCTGGTACTCGAGCGCTGCGGACGCCGGGGCGCTCACCGTCGCCGCGCGTGTGAACGGCGCAGACCCCGTGGTGTGCGCCGATCAACAGGTCGAGCTCTTCGCGGCATGGAGGACGCCGGAGGACAACGCGGCGGAGAACGTGCGAGTGCCCATCCTGATGTACCACCAGTTCACGGCGAACCCGGAGGGGGAGAAGGGCTGGTTGCGGGGCAACTACGCCTACATCGGCGACTTCGACGCGCAGATGAACCACATCGCGACGACGGGGTTCTACCTGCCGACGTGGGACGAGCTCAGCGCCTTCATCGACGGTCGGCTCTCGCTTCCCGCCAAGAGCGTGATCATCACCGATGACGACGCCGACCAGTCGTGGTTCGATCTGGCGGTGCCGGTCGTCGACAGGTACAAGCTGCTCAGCACGTCGTTCATGATCACGGCCTACCGGCAGGATCCCGCGCCCTCGATCTACGTGCAGCGTCGCTCGCACACGCACGACATGCACCAGGCCGGAGACAACGGCAAGGGCCGGATGGTCAACTGGACGGCCGATCAGATCGCGGCCGACCTCACCACGTCGGCCGGCGTGCTCGGCGTGGGGCAGGTGGTCGCCTATCCGTTCGGGCACTACAACAACACGACCAAGCAGGGAGTCGCGCAGGCCGGATTCGAGATGGGACGCACCATCGAACCCGGTTACGTGACGATCGGCACCGACAAGCTCGCTCTCCCCGTCGTGCGCATCGACTACGGCATGGGGCTCGACGCGCTGGTCTCGCGCATCGGCTGAGGGCGGAGCACGCGGCAGGATGGTGCCATGCCCTCCTCGTCAGAGTCCGCCTCCGTCGTCATCGTCGGGCCGGCGTCATGGAACACGATCGTCGTGCTCGACCGGCTGCCGGAGCCGGTACCGCACATGCAGTTCGCCGAGAGCGCCTGGGAGACGGTCGGAGGCACGAGCGCGGGCAAGGCGCTCAGCCTGACCGCGCTGGGCAGGTCTGTCCGGCTCCACGCCACCGCCGGGGTGGACAGGGAGGGCGTACACGTCCGAGAGGCCCTACGTGCCGCGGGGGTGCCGGTGGACTGGCATGACGGTGTCACGGAGCGGCATCTCAATCTGATGACGCGCGCGGGTGAGCGGGTCTCGCTCTACCTGGCCACGCCGGGGGAGACGACGGGTGAACACGACCGGCTCGCGCACGGGGAGATGGCGGCAGCCGACGCCGTCGTGCTCGACCTTGCGGCCGAACCCCTGCGCCTGCTGCCCCTGGCCCGGTCGACCGGTACGCCGATCTGGGTCGACGTGCACGACTACGACGGGTCGGCGGACTACCATCGGCCTTTCCTCGACGCCGCCGACGCGGTGTTCTGCAACGCCGACAGACTCGACGACCCGATCGGGTTCCTCCGATCACTCATCGCGGAGAGAACCCGTCTGGCCGTCTGCACTCTGGGCGCGGACGGTGCCGTCGCGGTCGACGAAGACGGCACCGTCCACCGGGTTCCTGCAGAATCCGTCGATGTCGTCGACACGAACGGGGCGGGAGATGCCTTCCTGGCTGGGGTGCTCGATGCGCGGCTCGACGGAGCCGACGTCCCTACCGCCCTCCGGGCGGGAGCACGGTCAGCGGCGACGGCGCTGCGAACGCGACACCTGCATCCGTTGCTCGACCCCGTACTCGACCCCGTGCTCGACCTCGGGTTCGACCCTGTGGGGGAGTGAGGCTCAGGGGGCGAGCGGGGCGAGGAAGTCTCCGGCGAGACGCGTGACCTCCGCATGCATGTCGTCGCTCGAGATGGTCGGGGTGCCGTCGCCGTCCTGTGGACCGTAGTCGCCGAAGGAGGCGTGAGATGCGCCCTCGATCTCGACCAGGTCGGCATCGCCGGGCAGCTCGGGCCGGGCATCCGCGATCTTCTGGGGCGTGGACAGCCCGTCCTCGCTCCCCGCGAGGCTCAGAACGGGCAGGTCGCTTCCGGAGAGGTCGTTCGCGCAGTAGGACGCGAACAGCACCAGCGCGTCGGCATCGGACGCGAGCTGACAGGCACGCACCCCGCCCAGTGAGTGGCCGCCGACGCTCCACACGTCGATTCCGGGGGCCGCGGAGGTGAACGCGTCGAGACCGCGCGGGTCGAAGAATGCCAGGTTGAGCCATGGGCGCGTGATCACGACGGTGACCCCGTCCTCGGCCAGGCCCTGCAGGATGGCCGCGTATGCCCACGGGTCGACCTTGGCTCCGGGGATGAACACGAGGCCGAGGTCCGAGTCTCCGTCCGCGGGAGCGAGCACGATGCCCTGGTCGGCGTCGGTCACCGTGATCGCCGGGTTCTCGCGCACGGCCGCGAGCGGTTCCGGCTCCGCGGACATGACGCCGATCTGGCTCCAGGCGAGTACACCGCCGACGGCGAGCACGAGCACGATGGCGATGCTCCACAGCACGCGCCTCAGGATCCGGTGGGACTTCTTCTTCACGGGACAACGCTACTCCGCGCGGTGACCCGGTGATGCACGACGGCGCTCTCGCAACGGCGACCCGCGACGGCGGCTGCGCTCAGGCCGGCACCTCGAGTGCGCCCTTCTCCCGTCGCACGGCCGTGCGGTAGGCGTCCTTGTTCACGTAGTAGGCCATCCGGTCGAGGCCCAGGTAGTGGTAGCCGCCGGTGACATCCGGCCACGGGGTCTCGGTCACGCGTCGGCGGAAGCGTGCGGCGCGCGTCGGCTCCTCCTCGGCGGCGCTCAGATAGGCCGCCAGCAGCTCGGCCTGCTCGTAGCGGCCCTGCCAGCCGATGCCGGAGGCTTCGATCATGCCCATCACGTAGAGACCGTTGAACGACGACGGGAACACGTTCAGGAACAGTCGCGGCGAAGCGCCTCGCCAGTGCAGGTGCTCCCTGTCGACGAACGGATAGTCGAGCGTGTACCCGGTGGCCAGCAGCACGAGGTCGTAGTCGTCGGCGCCGCCGTCGCGGAAGTGCACGGTCGGCCCGTCGAACCGGTCGACGTCGGCGCGGATCCGCAGATCGCCCTGCCCGAGGTGGTTCAGGATCAGGGTGTTCACGATCGGGTGCGACTCGTAGATGCGGTAGTCGGGCTTCGGGAATCCGAAGCGCACGGGGTCGCCCGTGAAGGCGCGCAGCACGCGGCTGTCGAGCGCCTGCTTGATCCTGGCGGGCAGTGGGCGGCCCTGGTTCAGGGTGTCGCTGGGTCTTCCGAACAGGTAGCGCGGCACGAAGTAGTAGCCGCGCCGCACGCTCATGTCGACGGACACCGCATGATGCACGGCGTCCACCGCGATGTCGCAGCCGGAGTTGCCCGCGCCGATCAGCAGCACCCGTCTGGACTTCAGCTGCTCCGGCGACTTGTAAGCGCTCGTGTGCAGCAGTTCGCCCGTGAACTCGCCGGAGAAGGAGGGAACGTTCGGCCGGGCGAGCGTTCCGTTCGCCAGCACGACACCCGTGTACCACCGGGTCTCGACGCCGTCGGGGCCGGTGCTCGTGAGATCCCATCCGCCATCGCGCGGTTCGAGCCGCGTCACGCGCGTGTCGAACCGGAACAGAGCGGTGAGGTCGAAGTGGGCGGCGTAGTCCTCGAAGTACTCCTTGAGAACGCGGTGACCCGGGTAGTCGACCGAGGAGCGCATGGGGAACTCGGTGAACTCCGTCGTGGTCCGCGAGGAGATGAGGTGAGCCGACTCGTACATCGTGCTGCGGGGATTGTCGATGTCCCACAGGCCGCCGACGCCGTGCGAGGCCTCATACCCGTCCACGCCGATCCCGCGCTTCTGCAGCGCTCGTGCGGCGGCGAGGCCCGATGGTCCCGCACCGATCACGGCATATCCGTTCATGTGGCTCCCGCACCTCGCTGTCCTCCCGCACGCCGTCGTGTCGAGAAACGCCCCCGCCCACCGATGGTATCGGCAGACGGGGGCGTCTCTGAGCGAGGGGTCAGACAGCTCCCAGACGCTGTTGCCTGGCCGCGACGGCGTCCCGGATCAGCGGGAACAGCGGGTGCTCCGGGTCGAGGCCTGTCGTGGTGGTGGTGAACGCGGCAGGGTCCTCGGCACGGAGCAGCTGCTGCAGTTCGACAGACTGCTCGTCGGCGGGATCGTCGAACTCGAGCGCTGCGGACACGGCGGCGACCAAGGCGTCGGTGGGCAACCCCCGCTCTGCGGCCATGGCCGCCGGGCCAACGAAGCGCTCATGCCGTGAGATCTTCCGCAGCGGCTGACGTCCGACGCGCTGCACGGTGTCGACGAGCGCGGGGTTGCGGAAGCGCTCCAGGATCGTCGCGCGGTAGTCGGCGAGGTCTGCCGGGTCGAGCCCGTGCTCGGCGACCAGGACGGCCGACGTCTCCTCGAGCGCCGCCGAGACGCTCGAGGAGATGTCCGAGTCGGCGAGGGCGTCCGAGATGCGCTCGATGCCCGCACGCGCCCCGAAGTACGCGGTCGCCGCATGGCCGGTGTTCACCGTGAACAGCTTGCGTTCGATGTACGGCGCCAGGTCGTCGACGAAGTGCGCGCCGGGGATGTTCGGCAGCGCGCCCTCGAAGGGTCCCGACTCGATGGCCCACTCGAAGTAGGGCTCGACCGTCACGTCGACCCCCGATCCCTCCGGCTGCGCCGGGACGATGCGGTCGACGGCCGTGTTGGCGAAGACCGCGCGCGCGAGCAGCGTCTCTGCATCCGCGCCCGCTGCGGCGACGATCTCCCGCCGCAGCAGCTCCGTTGCCCCGATCGCGTTCTCGCACGCCATCACCTGGAGCGGCGCGGAGTCCGGACTGCGCAGGGCGAGTCCGGCGACGATCGACGGAGCCACGAACCGCAGCACCGTCGGGCCCACCGCGGTCGTGACGACATCCGCGGTGGCGACCTCCTCGGCCACCGCGGCCGGATGCGTCCTGCTGTTGACCGCGCGGAACCCGGTCACGACGTGATCGGTCCCTCCGGGGCCGGCCTCGTGCACCGTGTACGAGTCGACCTCGTTGATCGCGTCGACGAGCGCATCGGCGACGTCCGAGAAGACCACCTCGTACCCGCCGTCGCTCAGCAGCAGACCGACGAACCCGCGCCCGATGTTGCCCGCCCCGAAGTGGACCGCCTTCATCCTTCGTTCACCTCCGAGAGGAGGGCGTAGAGCTCCTCGGCGGTCTGTGCCGCCGACAGCCTGGCGACATCGTCCTCCTCGGAGAACAGGATGGCGATGCGGGAGAGGATCTCCAGGTGCTCGTCCCCGACGCCGGCGATGCCGATCACGAAGGTCGCGGGCTCGCCGGACCAGTCGACGCCCCCGTCATAGCGGACGACCGACAATGCGGAGGCGAGGATCGTGTCCTTCGCCTCGTTCGTGCCATGCGGTATGGCGAGGCCGTTGCCCATGAAGGTCGACACCGTCTCCTCACGCTGCCGCATCGCGTCGACGTAGGCCGGGGTGACCGCACCGGCGGCGACGAGGATGTCCGTCGCCTCCTGCAGAGCCTCGTCTCGTGTCGCACCACCGGGGTGGATGCGGACCTGATCCTGGGTGAGGACGCTCATTCTGTTTCCTTTCGCTGCTCGCGCACCATCTCGACGACTTCTTCGTAGCGGGGCGAGTTCATGAAGTTGTCCACGGAGACGTGGACGGAGTTCGGCGACTTCGCCTCGGCGCGCTCGGTGAGCTGCTGCTGGGTGATGACGACGTCAGCCGTTCCGTCGAGGTTCGCGATCGCCTGGTTGGTGACCGTGATGTCCTCGATGCCGGCCTTCTTGAGCTTGTTGCGCAGCACGCTCGCGCCCATGGCGGACGAGCCCATCCCGGCGTCGCAGGCGAACACGATCCGCTCGATCGGTGCGGAGATCACGGTCGCGCTCGTGGCGGTCGCGGCTTCCGGAGCCGCGGATGCCGTCGACGTGCGCAGCGCGTCCATCGCGGCGGACGACTTGCCCTTGTTGGCCTCGGTCTGTGCGATCGCGGCGCCGAAGGTGTCGCCCTCGGCCTCGAGGTCGCGCTTGCGGGAGGCCCGCAGGATCACGCCGGTGATGAGGAAGGTCACGGTCGCTGCGACGATGACCGAGAGGTAGACGACCAGGAGGTTGCCGACTCCCGGGCCGATGGCCGCAGCCGTCACGGCGATGATGCTTCCCGGTGCTGCAGGGAAGGCGAGACCCCCGCCGAGGACCATGTTCGTGGTGACCCCGGCTGCACCACCCGCGATGAGGGCGAGGATCGTGGTCGGCTTGCTGAGGGCGTAGGGGAAGTAGATCTCGTGGATGCCACCGAAGAACTGGATGATCGCCGCGCCGGGAGCGGATGCCTTCGCCGCACCGACCCCGAAGAAGGTGAAGGCGAGGAGCAGACCGAGGCCGGGCCCGGGGTTCGCCTCGATGAGGAACAGGATCGACTTGCCGGTCTCGGTCGCCTGCTCGATGCCGAGCGGGGTGAACACGCCGTGGTTGATGGCGTTGTTCAGGAACAGCACCTTCGCGGGCTCGACGATGATCGATACGAGCGGAAGCAGCTGCAGCGAGACCAGCCAGTCGACGGCCGTGCCGAGCGCGGCGCTGATGCCGAGCATCACGGGGCCGAAGGCGAAGAAGCCGAAGATCGCGAGCAGCATGCCGAGGATACCGGCGGAGAAGTTGTTGACCAGCATCTCGAAGCCGGGCTTGATCTTGCCGTCCCACAGCCGGTCGACCTGCTTCATGACCCAGGCGGCGAGGGGGCCCATGATCATGGCACCGAGGAACATCGGGATGTTCGTGCCGACGATCACGCCGACGGTGGCGATCGAGGCGACGACGCCTCCGCGCTCGCCGTAGACCATGCGGCCGGCGGTGTTCGCGATCAGCAGCGGCAGCAGGTACGTCACCATCGGGCCGACCAGTCCGACGTAGGCGAGGATGTTGCCGTCCGCGCCTTCAGCCACGGCGGTCATCGCGCCCTGCCAGCCGATGATGACGGAGTCGCCGCCACCGCCGAGGATCTCGGACACGCCTGCCCAGTGCCAGCCGAACGGGCTCTCCGCGCCGAAGAACCCCTTCGGGATGAACAGCATCGTGATGAAGCCCCAGGCGATGAAGGCGGCGATGTTGGGCATGATCATGCCCGAGAGGAATGTGCCGAAGCGCTGCACTCCTACGCGCAGGCCGCCGGGTCTGGTGGCGGCAGGTGACGTCGTCGTCATGATGTCGTCTCTTTCTTGTGGAGGGGGAGTTCCGCGGCGAGGGCTGCCACGGCGTTTCGGGCGGAGGAGGCATCGTCGGCGGCCAGGGCGGCCTTGGCGAGACTCCGCGCCTCGGACGGGGTGCGCTCGGACAGCGCATGACGGACATCGGCCAGGGCGGCAGGCGCCATCGACAGGCTCGTCGCGCCGAGACCGACCAGCACCACGGCGAGCAGCGGATCGGCGGCGGCTTCGCCGCAGATCCCGACGGGTTTGCCGAGTCGGGCACCTGCATCGCCGACCTCGCGGACGAGGCGGAGGACGGCAGGGTGCCAGGGGTCCTGGAACCCTGCGACCGAGCCGAGCATCCGGTCGGCAGCCATCGTGTACTGCGTGAGGTCGTTGGTGCCGATCGAGGCGAAGTCGGCGTGCGCGAGCACGCGATCGGCGAGCAGAGCGCTCGCCGGGATCTCGACCATCACTCCCGCGGTCTTCAGCCCGTACTCGCGTGCGAGTCCCGTGAAGTAGACGGTCTCCTCGACCGTTGCGACCATGGGAGCCATCACCCAGAGATCGGCCTCGGTCACGGCGGCGGCCTCGGCGAGTGCGGTGAGCTGCTCCCGCAGGATGTCCTCGCTGGCGCGCAGCGCCCGCAGACCCCTGAGCCCGAGCGCCGGGTTCTCCTCGTGTGCATCGTTGAGGAAGGCCAGAGGCTTGTCAGCGCCGGCATCGAGCATCCGCACCACGACCTTCCGGCCGGGGAAGGCCGCGAGCAGCTCGCGGTACGACTCGCGCTGCTGAGCGATGGTGGGCGCCTGGGCGGAGGAGAGGAACAGGAACTCGGTACGGAACAGCCCGACGCCCTCGGCCCCCCGAGCGACCGCGTCGGCCGCATCTGCAGGCTTCCCCAGATTCGCGAGCAGCGCGACAGGCGTGCCGTCGGCGAGAGCGCCGGGAGTGGTTGGGGCCGCGTCGGCCGACCGCCGAGCGGCAGCGCGCTCGGTGGCGCGAGCCTTCTCGTCCTCCGTCGGTTCGCGCGTGACCACGCCGCTGGCCGCATCGACGATCACGGTCTCGCCGGTGGTCAGCATCTCGCCGTCGGCGACGCCCACGATCGCGACGATGCCCTTCTCCCTGGCGAGGATCGCCGTGTGCGAGGTCGGGCCGCCGTCGGTGGTGATCAGTGCCAGGACCTGATCCAGATCGAGGAGTGCGGTGTCCGCCGGCGCGAGGTCGCGGGCGACCAGCACGAACGGGTGTCCCGGGTTCGGGACACCCGGGGCGTCGACGCCGCGAAGATGCGCGAGCACTCGCTGCGCGATGTCGTCCAGGTCCGCGGCGCGTTCGCCGAGGTAGCCGCCGACCGCCTCGAGCGTGGCGCGGAACCCGGCGAATGCGTCGTGCACGGCCCACTCGGCCGTCGCCCCCGCGTCGATCCGTGTGTCGACCTCGTCCTGGAGCGTCGGGTCCTCGGCGATCATGGCCTGCGCCTCGAGGACCTCCTGCGCGGATCCTCCGGCTGCCTCGCCGCGCTCGTTCAGTTCCTTCGCCACGACCGAGACGGCGTCGCGGACCCTGGCTCGTTCGGCGTCAGCCCCCGCGGTGCTCGGCGTGTTCTCCGGGGCCGGCATCGCCTCGGCCATGCGGACGATCGGCCCCTGGGCGACCCCGAGACCGATGCCCACTCCGCGCAGCTCGCTCATCCGGCGGCGTCCTGGTCGTGGTCGGTGGTGAGGAGCTCGGTGAGGGTGTCGAGCACGTTCTCCGCGCCGTCGCCGTCCGCCGTGAGCGTGACGTAGTCGCCGTGCTCGATCGCGAGGGCGATGACGCCGAGGATGCTCGCCGCGTTGACGGGTTTTCCGGAATCCTTGGCGATCGTCACGGCGATGCCGGAGTCCTTCGCCGCCTGCGCGAACAGCTTGGCTGGACGGGCGTGGAGTCCGTGGGAGGAGCCGATCCGGACGGTGCGGGTGGCGGTCATGATGTTCCTTTCGGGGTTTCGCCGGCGGCGAGGAGCGAACGGGCGAGGACGAGCGTGCGCGAGCCGTCGAGATCGGAGAAGACGTCGTCCGGGAGGATGGCGACCGGCGCGTTCGAGCTCTCGCGGATGGCGTCGAGGCGGTCGGCCAGGTGCGGGCCGACCAGGATCAGGTCGTGGTCGGAATCCGAGGCGGCGCCCTCCGTCCCGGCGGATGCGTCCCAGGCCAGACCGGCCGTCTCCGCGGCACGGCGGAGCCGCTGCGCGACGAACGTGCTCGATGCTCCCGCACCGCACACCACGAGGATCCTCATCGATGCCCACCTACTTCCTGAGAACAGTCTGGGAACCAGGAAGGGGTGCGCGCCAACAGGATCCTTTCCGCCCCCGCGGAACGGCGCCT
The DNA here is from genome assembly GCF_013410135.1 of Microbacterium sp. JAI119. NCBI lineage: Bacteria > Bacillati > Actinomycetota > Actinomycetes > Micrococcales > Microbacteriaceae > Microbacterium > Microbacterium sp. JAI119. The sequence continues at coordinate 84,755 of NZ_JACCCK010000002.1, read as the reverse complement.
TCCGCCCCGAGGCGCCGGCCACCTGACATCATGGAGAGCACGTCGAGACGGTGCAGTCAGCACGCGGGAGGGGAGGATCATGTCGCGCCAGCGTCAGGACCAGCTCCTCGCCGCGCTGCTGCGTCAGGAGGGCTGGGCTACGGCCGCGAGCCTCGCCGACCTCATGGGGGTCACCCCGCGCAGCATCCGTTCCTACGTCGCGGCGCTGAACGCTCGCACGCCCGGAGCCGCCGTGATCGAGTCGGGTCCCGCGGGGTATCGCGCCGGATCCGGTGCACGGGGTGCGATGCGCATGCGTCAGGGCGGGGAATCGGCCCCTCGCGATCGCCTGCACACCCTGGTGCGACTCCTGCTCGATGAGCCGGCTGGCATCGATGTCTTCGACACCGCGGAGGATCTGCACGTCAGCGAGGCGACGCTCGAAGCGGATCTGGTGCGCGTGCGCGGCCTTCTCGACGACACCGACCTGACGCTCGAGCGCGAGCGCGAGATCGTGCGTCTGCGCGGCAATGAGACAGCGCAGCGCCGTCTGCTCAGCAGGCTCGCCCACGACGAGATGGATGATGCCTCCTTCCATCCCGAGACGTTCCGGCGCGCGCTGTCCGGATCGGCGGTGGACGCCGGCGCGGTCGGTCCCTTCAAATCGGCCCTGGTGCGCGAGTTGGGTGAGCTCGGCTACTACGTGAACGAGCTCGCGATCTCCGACGTGCTGCTGCACATCGCGATCGCCGCGGAGCGGGTCGCTGCGGGACACACGCTCGAATCTGCACCGGCGGGCACGCGCGAGGAGATCCCGCGCGTGGGGGCGGTCATCGCCCGCCTGGCCTTCGAGCACTTCTCGGTGGTCCTCGGCGATGGCGACAGCGGCCACCTCGCCTCCCTCGTGCTGACGCGCATCGTCGCGCCGGGGGAGGCGACGACACGCGAGGTCGCCCGCAGCGGCGTCGACCCGATGGTCGAGGCCGCCGTCCGTGCGGAGATCACGCGTGCGGCCGAGGACTTCGAGGTCGACCTCGTCGATGAGACCTTCGTCCTGCGTCTCGCCCTGCACGTGCAGAATCTGCTGCGGCGGGCGGAGGAGAGCGCCCTCACGCGGAACCCGCTCACCCGGTCGTTGAAGGCGACGTACCCGATGATCTTCGAGGTGGCCGTGTCGATCGCGAGCGGCCTGCACGACCGCGTCGGCACGCCGATCCACGACGACGAGATCGCCTACATCGCCATGCACGTGGGCGGCCGTCTCGAACGCAGCCGCAAGGCGGAATCCATCCTCACCGCCACGATCGTGTGCCCGGGGTATCACGAGCTGCACGAACTGCTCCGCTCCAGCGTCGACCGTTCCCTCGGGACGGCCATCGAGGTCACCACCGTCGTCACCAATGTCGATCCGGACTGGTCGTCGTTCGATACCGATCTGGTGCTCAGCACCATCGAACCGGGATCCTCCGGCGACCGCTTCGTACGCATCCAGCCGTTCCTGACCGATGCCGACGTCGACCGCATCCAGCAGGCGGCGGCGCGGGTGCGGCGGGGACGGCGTCTCACCCGCCTCCGCGGTGAGCTCGCCCGCTACTTCCTCGCGGACGCCTACGTGTTCCCCCTGCCGGATGAGGGGGAGGAGGCGATCATCCGGCGTCTGGGCGGTCTTCTGGTGCAGGCGGGCCTGATCGGCGAGGACTACATCGAGAACACCATCGTGCGGGAGCGGATGTCGTCGACCGCCTTCACGGATGCGCTCGCCGTGCCGCACGCGCTCCAGATGACCGCCACTCGCACGGCCATCGCCATCGGCGTCGCGGACGGCTCAGCGGCCTGGGGCGGAGGGCGAGTGCAGGTCGTCGCCCTCGCGGCGTTCAGCGAGAGCGACCGTGCGGCTTTCCAGACCGTGTTCGAGCAGCTCGTCGAGGTGTTCAGCGAGCGCGAGAGCGTGCAGCGGATCGTCCGGAAGGGGACGACTTTCGAGGCGTTCCTCGACGAGCTCGTCGCCGTGATCGACGGGTGAGGGTCGCGGTCAGCCGCGGGGAGCGAGAACCTCCGCGAGCTGATCGAGGACGGCCTCGGACGTCGGAGACGGTGCGGTCTCGATCTCGACCGGATCTCCTGTCGCGATCCCGAGGTCCATCACGGCCAGCACGCTGCTCAGGTCGACGGTGGTGCCGTCGGCCGTGCGGAGGGTGACCGGAGACCCGTGCGACTGCGCGAGTCGCACGAGCTCGGCCACCGGACGAGCGTGCACGCCGTTGTGCGCGCTGACGATGATGCGTCGGATCGGCATGCTCAGGAGCGTTCGTCGAGCAGGGTGCGCACCCCGGCTTCGAGTTCGGCGACGGCCTCTCGCGCGCGCTCGGCGGAGTCCGCCTTCGCGTCGATGTAGACCTTCAGCTTCGGCTCGGTGCCGCTGGGACGCACGATCACGCGGGACCCGTCCGTCAGCCGGTAGCGGAGCACGTCACCGGACGGCTGCCCCTGGCCCGCCTGCAGCAGATCCTCGGCCGAGGCGATCGACCGACCGGCGATGTGTGTCGGCGGAAGCGTGCGCAGGGCGAGCATCACGGTACCGATGATCGAGAGGTCTTCGACGCGCACCGACACCTGACCGCTGGCGAAGTGCCCGTAGGTCTCGCCGAGTTCGTCCAGCAGGTCGCTGAGCGTCGCTCCACGGTCGCGCGCCTCTGCCGCGAGGCCGAGGACCGCGACGGCGGCCGACACGCCGTCCTTGTCGCGCACGGTCTCCGGGTTCACGAGGTAACCCAGAGCCTCTTCGAAACCGAAGACGATGCCAGGGGCGCGTGAGATCCATTTGAAGCCCGTGAGCGTCTCGTGGAAGTCGAGTCCGTGGTGGGTCGCGACGGCGCCGAGGCCGGGGGAGGAGACGAGTGAGCAGGCGAGTGATGCCCCTGGCGTGCCCGCCGCAGCACGTGCCGCCCTCGCGCCGAGCAGGAGTCCGACCTCGTTGCCGGTGAGGCGACGCCAGCCGTCCGCTGCCGAGTCGTCGGGGATCGCGACGGCCAGGCGGTCGGCGTCGGGGTCGTTGGCGAGGATGAAGTCCGCCTTGACGCGCCGAGCCCTCGCGAAAGCGAGATCCATGGCACCGGGCTCCTCCGGGTTCGGGAAGGACACGGTGCGGAAGGTGGCGTCGGGCGTGAGCTGCTCGTCGACGACGAACGGCTGCGGGTATCCGGCGTCCTTGACGATGCGGGACAGCGTCTCCCAGCCCACGCCGTGCATCGCCGTGTACACCCAGCGCATCCCGGTGGTGCCGGCGGGGGCGGGGGCGACGGCGGCGGTCGCTGCGATGTATGCCTCGACGACGTCCTCGCCTGCGACCTCGTATTCCGTGGAGCGCGGCATTGCCGTCACCGGTCCGGCGTCCGCCATCCGCTGGATGTGCGCGGCGATCTCCGCATCGGCCGGAGCGACGATCTGCGACCCCTGATCCGCGCCGCCCAGGTACACCTTGTACCCGTTGTCGTTCGGCGGGTTGTGGCTCGCGGTCACCATCACGCCGGCATCGGCTCCCAGGTGGCGCACGGCGAACGCGAGGACGGGGGTGGGGAGCAGACGGGGGAGCAGGACCGCGCGCAGTCCGGCTCCGGCGAACAGCTCGGCGGAGTCGGTCGCGAACACGCGGGAGTTGCGACGCCCGTCGTATCCGATCACCACGGTCGGCGTCTGGCCGTTCGACTTCTGGCCGTTCGACTTCTCGCGCAGGTAGGCGGCGAATCCCGCAGCGGCCTGCGCGACCAGCACCCGGTTCATCCGGTTGCTCCCGGCGCCGAGCTCACCGCGCAGACCGGCGGTGCCGAAGGCGAGACGCGTGCGGAAACGGTCGTCGAGGTCGGCGATCGCGTCCGCATCCCCGGCGGCGGCCCGGGTGATCACACCTGCCAGTTCGTCGCGGGTCTCGTGGTCGGGGTCCTGGCGCAACCAGGCGCGGGCCTGCGCGAGCCGCTCCTCGCTCACAGGGCCTCGACCACCCTGGCCAGAAGCGCGGAGATCACGGGCTCCGCCTCCCGTCCGGCCTCGATCACCTCGGCATGGCTGAGCGGGGTCTGCTGGATTCCCGCGGCGAGGTTGGTGATCAGGGAGAACCCGAGAATCTCCATGCCGGCCTCGCGCGCGGCGATCGCCTCGAGCGCAGTCGACATGCCGACGATGTGGCCGCCGATGTGCTTGGCCATCTGCACCTCTGCCGGGGTCTCATAGTGCGGGCCGCGGAACTGCGTGTAGACGCCTTCGTCGAGTGAGGGGTCGATCGAGCGGGCGACGTCCCGAAGACGTTTCGAGTACAGATCGGTGAGGTCGACGAACGTGGCGCCCTCGAGCGGCGAATCGGCCGTGAGGTTGATGTGATCGCTGATCAGCACGGGCTGGCCAGGGGTCCAGGTCTCGCGGATGCCGCCGGCTCCGTTGGTCAGCACCATGATCTTGGCGCCCGTCGCGGCTGCCGTGCGGACGCTGTGCACGACGCGGCGTACGCCGTGAGCCTCGTAGTAGTGCGTGCGCGCGCCGATGACGAGGACGTTCTTGCCGCCGGGGGTGCGGATGCTGCGCAGTGTGCCGACGTGGCCTTCGAGCGCGGGCTTCGAGAAGCCGGTGACCTCGGTCGCGGGGATCGTGGCGACGGTCTCGCCGATGATGTCGGCCGCCTTGCCCCAGCCGCTGCCGAGGGTGAGGGCGATGTCGTGGTTCTCGACGCCGGTCAGACGGGCGATGTCGGCTGCGGCCTGCGCGGCCACCTCGAACGGGTTCGCGGTCGGGTCGTCGAGGGGGTTGCTGTGCGTTTCGGGCATGGATCCACTCTAGGAAGGTGCAGGCTCGGGTGCCAGGATTGCGCGAGAATGGATTCCATGTCTTCCACCACTTTCGAGCGCACTCAGCGCGTCGCCGTGCTCGGCGGCGGTCCCGGCGGCTACGAGGCGGCCCTCGCGGCCGCCCAGTTGGGTGCCGAGGTTACCCTGGTCGAACGGGTGGGAGTCGGCGGATCAGCCGTGCTCACCGACGTCGTGCCTTCGAAGAGCCTGATCGCCACCGCCGATGCGGCCGTCGCCATCTCCGAGGCCAGCGACCTCGGCGTGAACTTCTATGCCAAGGGCGACCACTCCCGCCCCCTCAAGCCCGAGATCGCGATCAACCTCGCCGCCGTGAACAAGCGCCTCCTCGCGCTCGCCGGCCAGCAGTCCGAGGACATGCGCGCGACGCTCCTCGAGGCCGGTGTGCGCATCCTGTCCGGCCACGGACGCCTCGAAGGGCCCACGGCGATCATCGTCTCGACCGGCCAGGGCGGCACCGACTTCGACCGGGTCGAGGCCGACACCATCGTCGTGGCCGTCGGCGCCTCGCCGCGCGAGCTGGACTCCGCAAAGCCCGACGGCAAGCGCATCCTGACGTGGACGCAGCTGTACGACATGAAGGCGCTCCCCGAGCACCTCATCGTGGTCGGATCCGGTGTCACCGGAGCGGAGTTCGCCTCCGCGTACATGAACCTGGGCGCCAAGGTGACCCTGATCTCGAGCCGTGAGCAGGTGCTCCCCGGCGAGGACAAGGACGCGGCTGCGGTGCTGGAGAAGGTCTTCAAGCGCGGGGGAATGCAGGTGCTCTCCAAGTCGCGCGCCGACAAGGTGGAGGTCACGGACGACGGCGTCACCGTCACGCTGTCCGATGGGCGCACGGTCGAGGGCAGCCACTGCCTCATGGCCGTCGGGTCCATCCCGAACACCGCAGGCATCGGTCTCGAGGAAGCCGGCGTCGAGCTCGACGAATCCGGGCACGTCCGGGTGAACAAGGTCGCTCGTACCTCGGTCCCCAACGTGTACGCCGTCGGCGACTGCACGAACTTCTTCCCGTTGGCCTCCGTCGCGTCGATGCAGGGGCGCACCGCGGTGTTCCACGCCCTCGGCGACATCGTGATCCCGTTGGAGCTGATCAAGATCACCTCCAATATCTTCACCGCGCCAGAGATCGCCACGGTCGGCTACGGCGTCAAAGACGTCGAGGATGGCGTCGCGGACGGCATGGTCTACAAGCTGCCTCTCGCGGCGAACCCGCGCGCGAAGATGATGGGCATCAAGGACGGCTTCGTGAAGCTCATCGCGCGGAAGGGCTCCGGTACGGTGATCGGCGGTGTGATCGTCGCTCCGAAGGCCTCGGAGCTGATCTACCCGATCGCGGTCGCCGTCGAGCGCCGCCTCACGGTCGATCAGGTCTCGCGGGTCTTCGCCGCCTACCCCTCGCTGTCCAGCAGCATCACCGACGCGAGCAGGGCGATGCACCTCGTGAACATCTCCTGACGCCCGTAGGCACAGCAAAGGCGCCCCACTTCGGTGGGGCGCCTTTCGCGTGTCAGTGGGAGGATCAGCTGATGGTGAGCAGCTGGTGTCCCGCGGAGACCGTGGCGCCGGCATCGGCGTTGATGTTGCCGACGACGCCGTCCTTGTGCGCCTGCAGCGGCTGCTCCATCTTCATGGCCTCGAGTACGACGACCAGATCGCCCTTGACGACCTGCTGTCCGTCGGCGACCGCGATCTTCACGACCGTGGCCTGCATGGGGGACTTGACGGCATCCCCCGAGGCTCCGGCGTTGGCTGTTGTGGCATGGCTGCGGCGCGACGGCGGAACCGCGGCGGGGCGCCCAGCGGTGCCTGCGGCGACGGCGACGCGGTCCGGCAGGCTCACCTCGAGTCGCTTGCCGGAGACCTCGACGACGACCGTGTGCCGGGCTTCGGAGGCAGCCGGCGCCTCGAGCTCTCCGTCCCAGGCCGGGATGTCGTTGACGAACTCGGTCTCGATCCAGCGCGTGAAGATGCCGAACTCGCCGCTCTCCGCTGTGAACGCAGGATCGCGCACGACCTTGCGGTGGAACGGGATGACGGTGGGAAGGCCGGCGACCTCGAACTCGTCGAGGGCACGGCGCGAGCGCTCGAGGGCCTCTGCCCTGTCCTTGCCGGTCACGATGATCTTGGCGAGCAGCGAGTCGAAGGCACCGGAGACCGAGTCGCCCGCAGTGACACCGGAATCCAGACGGATGCCGGGGCCTCCGAAGGTCTTGAAGACGTGGATCGGGCCCGGCTGGGGCAGGAATCCGCGACCGGGGTCCTCGCCGTTGATGCGGAACTCGATCGAGTGGCCCTGCGGCTTCGGGTCGTCGTAGTCGATGGTGCCGCCGGCCGCGATACGGAACTGCTCTCGTACCAGGTCGATGCCGGTGACCTCCTCGGAGACCGGGTGCTCGACCTGCAGACGTGTGTTCACCTCGAGGAAGGAGACGGTTCCGTCGGCTCCGATGAGGAACTCGCAGGTACCGGCGCCGACGTAGCCGACCTCCTTGAGGATGGCCTTGGAGGCGGCGTAGAGGAGGTCGTTCTGCTCCTGCGTGAGGAACGGAGCCGGCGCCTCCTCGACGAGCTTCTGATGGCGGCGCTGCAGCGAGCAGTCACGCGTCGAGATCACGACGACGTTGCCTTCGGCATCGGCCAGGCACTGGGTCTCGACGTGACGCGGCTTGTCGAGGTACTTCTCGACGAAGCACTCGCCGCGGCCGAAGGCGGCGACGGCCTCGCGCGTGGCGGACTCGAAGAGCTCGGCCACCTCGTCGAGCTCACGCGCGACCTTGAGGCCGCGTCCGCCGCCGCCGTAGGCGGCCTTGATGGCGATCGGGAGGCCGAACTCCTTCGCGAAGGCGATGACCTCGTCTGCGCCCTCGACCGGTCCCGGCGTTCCGGGGGCGAGGGGTGCGCCGACCTTCTCGGCCACGTGACGCGCGGTCACCTTGTCACCGAGGGCCTCGATGGCTTCGGGGGAGGGGCCGATCCAGGTCATCCCCGCGTCGATGATGGCGCGGGCGAACTCGGCGTTCTCGGCGAGGAAGCCGTAGCCGGGGTGCACGGCGTCGGCGCCGGCACGGCGGGCGATCGAGAGGATCTTCTCGATCTGGAGGTAGGTCTCGGCGCTCGTCGAGCCGCCGAGCGCGTAGGCCTCGTCTGCGAGGCGGGTGTGCAGGGCATCACGATCCTGGTCGGCGTAGACGGCGACGGAGGCGATCCCGGAGTCACGGGCGGCGCGGATGATGCGGACGGCGATCTCGCCGCGGTTGGCGATGAGCACCTTGGCGATAGCAGGCATGCTTGCCAGCCTAGCGAGAACGACCGCGATCCCTTTGACGACTCCCCACAAGAAAGTCGGGAAAACGTGGATGGGAGTCTACGACCAGAGGTCGGTCCAGCGAACGCCGAGCTCCGCGGCGAGACGGCGGACGGTGGAAAGGGACATGCCGACGACCGTGGACGGGTCGCCCTCCACGCGGGTGATGAAGGCTCCCCCCAGGCTGTCCACGGTGAAGGCCCCCGCCACGAGCAGCGGTTCGCCTGAGGCGACGTACGCGGCGATCTCGGCGTCGGTCACGTCGGAGGCGAACGTCACAGCGGCTTCGGCGACGGCGGTGGCTTCCGTGGGCTCGGCACCGGGGGCGACCCGGAAGACGGAGTGGCCGGAGTGCAGGATGCCCGTGGCTCCGCGCATCTCTCGCCAGCGCCTGGTCGCTTCCTCCGGAGTGTACGGCTTGCCGTAGACGCGCCCGTCCAGCGCGAACATCGAGTCACCGCCGATGACCAGGCCGTCGAACCCGCCGTCCTCGACGAGGCTGTGTGCCACGGCGGAGGCCTTCGCGCGGGCGAGCAGCAGCACCAACTCCTCGGGCGCCAGGGGCTCGCCCCTTTCCGCCTCCGCAGCGGCGGCGACGGCGTCCTCGTCGACGTCCGGTGACACCGTGAGCGGCTCGATGCCCGCCTGACGCAGCAGCATGAGTCGGGCGGGAGAGGTCGAGGCGAGGCAGACGCGCATGTCCACCACCGTATCCTCGAAGGATGACTTCCTCCCCAGCCGACGTGCTCGAACTCGACATCACCCGCATCGCTCACGGGGGCACGTTCATCGCGCGGCACGAGGGACGAGTGGTGTTCGTGTCCGACGCGATCCCCGGTGAGCGCGTCCGTGCCCGACTGATCGCTCCGCAGGAGGGGGCCGATGCCGACACCCGCAGTTTCTGGCGGGCCGAGACGATCGAGGTGTTGGAAGCGTCGGAGCACCGCCGTCCCCACATCTGGGCGGAGGCCGACGTGTCGCGCGATCCCGCTGATCGTCCAGGAGGAGCTGATCTCGGGCACATCGATCTCGATCACCAGCGTGAGCTCAAGAGGCGCGTGCTGACCGAGGCCCTCGACCGCTTCGCGGGGAAGGGTCTCGTCGCGCCCGAGATCGAGGCCGTGGAGTCCGGAGACGGTCGAGGATGGCGCACGAGGGTGACGCTGCACGTCGACGACGCGGGAGTGGTGGGGCCGTATGCCTCACGCAGTCACCGTGTCGTGCCGGTGACGTCGTACCCGCTGGCGCGGCCGGCGATCGCCGCGGCAGCGCTCGCGCTGCACGGGGAGGCTCCTGGTCGCATCGAGCTCGTGGAGCCCGCCGACGGCACCGTGCGCGTGATCCGTCGTGAGGAGACCGAGCGCGCCCCGCGCGTGCAGAGGGGCTTCCGCAAGCGCCCGGCGCCCGAGGTGATCCAGGAGATGGTCAACGACCGCCGCTTCGACGTCGACTCCACGGGCTTCTGGCAGGTGCATCCGCGCGCCGCCTCGGTGCTCGATGCCGCGGTCTACGGCATCCTCGACGGTCACGTCGACGAGGAGAAGACCCATTTCGACCTGTATGGCGGGGTCGGGCTGTTCGCGGCGACCCTGGCTGACCTCGGGGGCACGGACATCGTGACGGTCGAGTCGAGTGCACGTGCCACTCAGCATGCTGCGGCGAACCTCGCCCCTCTCGAGATCGACGCGGTGACAGCCCGAGTCGATCGGTTCCTCGCCACGCGCAAGGGCGGCGGTCGGGCCGGGGCCGTCGTGCTCGATCCGCCGCGAGCCGGAGCGGGGCGTCAGGTGGTCGAGGCGATCCACGGGCTCGCCCCCGACGCCATCGCCTACGTCGCCTGCGACCCGGTGGCGCTCGCACGCGATCTCGGCACGTTCCGCACGCTCGGGTGGAATGTCGACCGTCTTCGCGGCTTCGATCTGTTCCCGCACTCCCACCACTTCGAGGTCGTGGCACTGCTCACACGATGAGCGATCCACGGCCTTCCGAGGGGACTCAGTAGGCTGAGGGGATGAGCACGGTCGCACTCATCGACGATCACGAGTCCGTTCGCCTCGGTCTCGAGGCCGCGTGCGAGCGGGATTCGCAGACCGTGGTCTTCTCCGGGAGCACCGTGGTGTCGTACATCGACTGGCGGAAGGCGACGGGGGCCGCGCCGGCCGATGTGGTCGTGCTCGACCTCACGCTGGGAGACGGCACGACCGTTACTGAGAACGTGACCGCCCTCGTGAACGACGGCGCCAGCGTGGTGATCCACAGTGTGGCGGATCGTCCTGCAGCCGTGCGGGAAGCCCTCTCCGCCGGTGCGGCGGGAGTGGTGAGCAAGTCGTCAGCACTCGACGACGTGCTGGACGCGATCCGCACGGTCGCACAGGGCGAGGCCCTCAACAACGTGGAGTGGGCGAGCGCTGTCGACGGAGACCGCGCGTTCGCCGACGCGCAGCTCGCCACCCGCGAACGGGAGGTCCTCCGCCTGTACGCGACGGGTCTGCCGTTGAAGGCCGTGGCCGAGAAGCTGGGCGTCGCGTACTCGACCGCCAAGGAGAACATCACCCGCATCCGCGTGAAGTACGTCGAGGTGGGGCGCCCGGCGCCCACGAAGGTCGACCTGCTCCGGCGAGCGATGGAAGACGGGATCGTCACAGCCGACGAGGCACTCGGTGGCCGCTGAGCCGCTGAGCATCCGCGACGCCTGGAGCAAGATTCCGTCTCCGGGCAGCACGGAGACAGCATACGAGCGCTTCACCGGCAAGCGCATGGAGCGGATACTCGCCATCGTGGTCGCGATCGGCTCGGCTGTGCTCGGCGCCCAGGCGCTGGTCTCCGCGATGGCATCCCTGTCGGACGCGGACCCCGCGCATGTGGTCGCGTTGTGTGTGGTGTTCGTGCCCCTGCTCGCGATGCTGGTGGCGTGCCTGATCGGACGCGGGGTGCGCACCTTCTCCGGCATCTTCGCCGTGGTGTACGTGCTGGTGCTCGCCGCGTGGCCGACGATCGTCGACCCCTCCGACAAGGGGGCCGGAGAGCAGCCGTGGATCTTCTTCCTCGTCAACGTCGGTGTCGTCGCGGCCATGCTCGCCTTCCCCCTTGCGCTGCAGTTCGTCTGGGCGGCGGGAGTGCCGTTCGTGTACGGCTATGTCCGTCTCGTCCAGGGCGAGTTCTCGCGCGATTTCTGGGTGACGACCGCCTTCGACGTCTCGTTCACCCTCATCCTCGGCGTGGTGATCGTCTCACTCGGCTGGATGTTCCGCTCGGTCGCCGCCGGGGTGGACGAGGCCAGGGGACAGGCGGTCGCGTCGTACTCCACTGCTGCGGCAGCGGCGGCGGCCGAGGAGGAGAGGGCGGCGATGTCCGCCCTGATGCACGACAGTGTGCTGGCCGCTCTGATCGCCGCGGAGCGTGCCGAGGGCGAACGCGCCAGGGAGCTGGCCGTGGCGATGGCGCGAGAGGCTCTCACGCGCCTCGCGAACACCGAGGCCGCCGTCGCACAGGAGGGGAGCGACGAACCGGTCGGAACGGTGCAGATCGTTGTCGAGCTGCGTCGGGCGCTGTCCGAGCTCGGCGCCGATGCGATCGTGGAGGAGCGCGGAGGCATCGGACTCATCCCCGGACGTGCTGCCCGCGCGCTGGTGCTCGCGGCAAGACAGGCGATCGGCAACGCGGTCTCGCATGCCGGCGGGCGCGGACTCCACATCATCGTCGAAGGGCACGGGGACGAGGGCATCGGCGTGACCATCTCCGACACCGGACCCGGATTCGACGTCGAGTCGATCGGCGTCGACCGACTCGGGATCCGTGCGTCTATCTTCGCGCGCATGGCGGGGGTGGCCGGCACCGCCGACATCCTCTCCGACGGGCACGGGACCACTGTCGTCCTGGGGTGGGAGCGCTCGTGAACCGCACCGTCCGGAGTGTCGCCACCTCCCTCGCCGTCGGCTTCGCCCTGTACTTCGTCGCCAGGGGGATCTGGTGGATCGAGCAGCCGACCGCACCGCTGGTGATGGTGCTCGCGATCGGGTTGTACCTCGTGGTCGTGAACGTCGCGATCCTCGGACACGGCGCCGTCGTCAGGATGCCGATGTGGTCGGCGATCCTGGCGCTGGTGGCGAGTGCGCTCATCCCCATCCTCGTCACCTCGTCGCTCGACCCGGCGGATCGGACGGCTCCCTTCGCCACGTGGTACATCGGGGCGCTCGGACTGCTCGGCGTCGTCTGCGTCGTCCGGAGGCGCGCTCTGATCGGTGTTCTCGTTCTCGGGGTGCTCGTCGTCACCGCGTCGGCCTATCTGGGATTCGTCGTCGCCCTCAACCTCGGACTCGTCGGCTCCATCATGTGGGTGGTGGTCGCTGGGCTCCTGGTGATGTTCTGGGACCGCGCCGTGCGTGACACGGAGCGCCTCGCCGAGATCCAGCAGGCCGTGTCCGCGTGGCATGCGACGCAGCGGGTGCGTCAGCGGGAGCGGCGCCTGCGCACGCAGTTCGCGCTGGCCGTCGCCGGTCCCGTCCTCAGCAGAGTGGTGGCCGCGCGGGGTGTGCTGGACGAGCAGGAGCGGATGGACGCCCGCCTCGCCGAGGGCAGGCTGCGCGACGAGTTGCGCGGAGCCGATCTCCTCAACGACGCCGTGCGCAACGCGATCGAGGCGGCACGACGCCGGGGGGTGGTGGTCACGGTCTTCGATGAGGGCGGTTTCGACGGGATCGACGAGACACGGCGAGAACTGATCAGGGACGAGCTGGCCGTCGTGCTCAGTCGCGCGCAGACCGCTCGTCTGATCATCCGCTCGGCGCGTGATCCCCGTGTCGCCGTCACGGTGGTCGGCCGCGCCGGCTCACGGGCGTCCGGCGACGATGACGCCGTCGACCTCTGGCACGAGATTCCGCGCTGACAGGCGGGCACAGGGCTGACGGGCGTGGCCAGGGCTGGCAGGCGGGGACAGCGGACGAACGCATGCGTCCTCGGCTCCGGCCTGGGGAGATGACCGGAGTCGAGGATGGTGAGAGTGGGAGAGGGGCGGCGAATCCGCCTGCCCCTCTCCGTGCGGACAGTTACCCGAAAACCGTCCGCTGGTGGCCGATCAGCGTCTGTCTACCCTGGGACAGAGAGACCAGCCGAACGCGAAGCGTCCCCCTCAGTCTGATGGTTCGCGCGAACATTGTCTGTAGGTATTTTGGGGGACACGATTTCACCCCCGATAGGCCATCATTGGACGATGGCAACGCGTCGTGGCACCAACCTTCCGCGCATGGGCGACTTCAATCAGTCCGTGATCCTGGAGGCCATCCGGCAGTCCGGCGAAGGGCTCAGCAGGATCGAGCTGTCGACGGCGACGCGCCTCTCGGCGCAGACGGTCACGAACATCACCCGCAGACTCCTCGATGACGGCTTCATCAGGGAAGCGGGTCGAACGATCAACGGACCAGGCAAGCCGCGGGTCACCCTGCGGCTCGTCGCGGACAGCCGCTTCGCCGTGGGGGTCCATCTGGATCCCGCGCTGATGACTTTCGTGCTGTTGGATCTGGCCGGCGCGGTCGTCCGTCGTCTGAGCGTGCGAACCCCTGCCGAGGATCCCCACCGCATCGTCGAGGCCATGGCGTCGACGATCGATGCGTTGATCGTCGGTTCGGGCGTCGACCGCTCCCGGATCGCCGGGGTGGGGGTCGCGGCTCCCGGCCCGCTCGACGCGGAGCTGGGGACGGTGATCGACCCGCCTAAGCTCGCAGGCTGGCACCGTGTGCCGTTGCGGGCAGTGCTCGCGGAGGTGACGGGGTTGCCCGTGGTCGTGGAGAAGGACACGACCTCGGCTGCGGTGGGCGAGCTCTGGACGAGGCGGGAATCGGCGGACGACTCCTTCGTCTTCGTCTATCTGGGGATCGGTATCGGCGCGGCCATCGCACGTGATGGAGAGGCGGTCCGGGGGAGCACACGCAACATCGGCGAGATCGGCCACATCATCGTCGACCCCGACGGACCGTCCTGCGCGTGCGGGGCCCGCGGATGCGTCGAGGTGGTGTGCACCCCGCAGGCGATCATCGAGCAGGCGGAGAGGGCAGGGGTATTCGACGACGAGCATCAGACGAGCGACGCCGCGGCAGTCGACCAGCGATTCGGGCAGCTGTGCGAGCGAGCGGCTGCCGGGGACGAAGCCGCGGGGGAGGTGCTTCGGCGCTCCGCCGCGCACATCACGGTGCTGACGGCGGTGCTCACGAACATGCTCGACGTCGACCGCGTCGTCTTCGGTGGGCCGTTCTGGTCGCGGCTCGCTGATGTGTACCTGGCAGAGGTCCCCGACCTGCTCGATCGGGCCAGCGCCACCAGGGCGATACGCACCCTCCCCGTCGACGGCACGGTGGTGGGCGACGATGTCGGTGCGGTGGGAGCGGCGTGCGTCGTCCTCGACTCGGTCCTGAGCCCGCGTGCCTCCGACCTCCTGCTCGACAGCTGAGTGCTCGGGGGTCACCTTTGCGAGCATAAGTCGAATCGATATAGTATTTGAGTTTCGTCCTTCGGACAGATCAGCGGAGTCCGCCTTCTGCTGTGCGCACGGCACCGTCGCACGCCGCGGAGCACGCAGGTCTTCACGAGGGGGGATCCGTCCGGCTCTCGAAGAGGGGCGGACGAGGCGGCGACGGGGACGCGGCCGCGCAGGGCGCTGGGGGTCCTGCGACGATCGTCGACGTGGTTCGTGAAGCGGAGGGTTCGCGGACCACGCCGACGGCGTTCTTTCCGTGTTCCGAGCGGCGTCAGCCGGAGAAACGGCCCCACGGTATGTCGCGACGGAGCTGGCGACGCAACGGACGCTGCGTCCTGGCCCAGGCGGAGACGGCGGGCTCGTCGGCCACGGCTGCGGCCTCCTCGGTCGCGTACGCCTCGCTGATCACCGCGATGAGAGCGGCGAGCTCCTCCTCGGTGGCCGCGCCCCGGGTGATGTCGAGCAGCGGCGCGTCCGAGGAGGGGCCGCCCTGCGGGTTGTGCTCGGTCACAGGGGGATGTTCCCGTGCTTCTTCGGGGGCAGCTCCGCGCGCTTTCCGCGCAGGGCGCGCAGGGCCTTGGCGATCGAGACGCGGGTGTTGGCCGGTTCGATGATGCCGTCGAGCTCCCCGCGCTCAGCTGCCAGGAAAGGAGACGCCACGTTGTAGGTGTACTCGTTCGCGAGCCGGGTGCGCACGGCGGCGACGTCCTCGCCGGCCTCCTCCGCCTTCTTGATCTCACCGCGGTACAGGATGTTGACCGCCCCCTGACCGCCCATGACCGCGATCTCGGCGGTCGGCCAAGCGAGGTTCACATCCGCGCCGAGCTGCTTCGAGCCCATCACGATGTACGCACCCCCGTAGGCCTTGCGCAGGATGACGGTGACGAGGGGCACGGTGGCCTCCGCGTAGGCGTAGAGCAGCTTCGCACCGCGGCGGATGACGCCGGTCCACTCCTGGTCCGTGCCGGGAAGGTAGCCGGGCACGTCGACCAGCGTGACGATCGGGATCGAGAAGGCATCGCAGAATCGCACGAAGCGACTGGCCTTCTCGCCTGCCTCGATGTTCAGGGTGCCGGCCATCTGCGACGGCTGGTTGGCGATGATGCCGACCGAGCGACCTTCGACACGACCGAAGCCGATCACGATGTTGGGCGCGAACAGCGGCTGCACCTCGAGGAAATCGCCCTCGTCGACGACGTGCTCGATCACCGTGTGGATGTCGTAGGGCTGGTTGGTCGAGTCGGGGACGATCGTGTTGAGCACGCGATCGGCGTCTGTCGTCTCGAACTCGAACGCGCTCTCGTACGACGGGAGTTCCGCCATGTTGTTGTCCGGGAGGAAGCTCAGGAGCGTGCGCGCGTAATCGATGGCGTCGTCCTCGTCTTCCGCGAGGTAGTGCGCGACACCGGATCGGGTGTTGTGGGTGTAGGCGCCGCCCAACTCCTCCATCCCCACGTCTTCGCCGGTCACGGTCTTGATCACATCGGGACCCGTGACGAACATCTGGCTGGTCTTGTCGACCATGATGACGAAGTCGGTCAGAGCGGGGGAGTACACCGCACCACCCGCGGCCGGGCCCATGATGATGGAGATCTGCGGGATGACACCGGAAGCGCGGGTGTTCAGGCGGAAGATCTCACCGTACTTGCCGAGCGCGACGACGCCCTCCTGGATGCGCGCGCCGCCGGAGTCGAGGATGCCGATGCAGGGCATCCCTCCGGCGAGGGCGAACTCCATGATCTTCACGATCTTCTCGCCGGCGACCTCGCCGAGCGAGCCGCCGAAGGTGGAGAAGTCCTGCGAGTACACCGCGACGGTGCGCCCGTTGATGGTGCCGACGCCGGTGACGACGGAGTCGCCGTAGGGGCGGGAGCGATCCATGCCGAAGGCCGTGGTGCGGTGGCGTACATACTCATCGAACTCGACGAAGCTTCCCGGATCCACGAGCAGCTCGACGCGCTCGCGGGCGGTCATCTTGCCCTTCGCGTGCTGCTTCTCCTTCGCCTTCGCTTCCGCGTCGACGACGGCTTCCGTGTAGCGAGCGCGCAGGTCCGCGATCTTGCCGGCGGTGGTAAAGAGGTCGGGCTTGTCCGTCACGGATTCCACCCTATCGTCGGCTCGCCCCCCGCTGTTGGATGCTCGCCACAACGGCTCAGCGGATCCTTTGGCGACCTGCGCTCAGCGCTCTTCGCGCTCGTCGCCGGGGTTCGAGGGCAGGGAGTGGTCGCCGGTGCCGGCCTCGAGCTCTTCGGACGGGCTCTCTCGTCGGCGACCTGCACGTCCGCCGACACGGTGCCCGACCCACTCCGCGCCTCGTGCCACGGTGCCGGCGGCACCCACCACCGCGTTCCCGGCGTAGCGGGCGCCCCGGAGCATCCGCAGCTCGAGCTTCTCGGCCCCGGGGACAGGCTCCAGCTCGAGCGGCAGGTCGATCGGCGCAGAGCCGAAGGCCTTGTGCGAAGTGGTCAGCACGCGGCGGCCGAGGATGTTGTTCCCCGCGCCTCCGATCGCGGCGCCGATGCCGAACGGGAGAGCCTTGCCGATCACCGACGCGCCTCCCTTCGCCGCGAACTGCTTCACGAACATGCTCTTGAGCTGGTCGACGAGGGGGCCGACTGCGGCACGGGGGAGGGATTTCGTGACGAGCTCACCCCAGTACGAGGACCTGCTGCCGCCGCGCCCAGCGACCTGGCCGGCGAGCTGTCCGACGAGGTCGACGCCCTCCTTGCCGAGCATCAGCGTCATCACCAGGGCGCGGGCGCGATCCGGGTTCGCCACGGCGATCCCGTGCACCTCGGCGACCGACTGGGCGAACAGGGCGGTGGACTCCACGAAACCCACGGTCTCGACCCCGGAGAGGGCGAGGGTGACACCGGTGCCGATGCCCGGCACGACGGCGGTCGCTCCCACCGCCGCACCTCCGGTCGTCACGGCCGCGAGGTAGCGCCGCTCGAGGATGCGGATGAGTTCCGCGGGTGAAGCCTGGGGATTGCGCAGCCGGATGCTGCGGATGTGCGCGAGGACGAGTGGGCGCTGGATCGCCAGCACGCGATCGAGACCACGCACCATCATCGGGTGCTCCGCCGAGCCGGCGGGGGGAACGCCCTTGTCCCACGGAGCGTCGTCCGGGAGCGAATGGATCTTGTGCACCTTGGGGGCCATGCAGAGATCCTATGGAGACAGCCCGCGAAAACGCCGAAAGCCCGGTCCCGCGAGGGGGACCGGGCTTTCGTATCGTTCGATCAGACGAAGAGGTTCGCGCGCTCCAGGTCTTCGGCGAAGTCGACCTCGACCGCGTACAGGTCGGAGACGTCCATCGGCTCGAGCAGCAGGCCGTCCTCGGCGATCGCGAGTTCGAGGCCGCGCTCGAAGTAGTCCTGGTCCTCCACCCGCTGCAGCTGGCGCATGAAGGCCTTCTTCTGCGCGGAGGAGAGATGTAGTTGATGCCCACAGCCTCGCCCAGTCCGCCCTTGACGGTCTTGGACAGTTCGTTGATGAAGCCCTCGGCGGTGACCGTGTACTTCACCTCTTCGTCGCTGACCTTGGAGGTGTTCACCGTGACGAAGGACTGGTCGCGCTCGATGTACTCGAGAGCACGGCCGAGGATCATCGGGTCGAAGACGACATCGCCGTTCATCCACAGCACACCGCCGCGACCGGTGGCACCGAGGGCGCGCAGCAGGCTCTTGGACGTGTTGGTCTCGTCGTAGCGCTCGTTGTGGACGTAGTTCACGTGCGGGAAGGCATCGATGATGGTCTCGGCGCGGTAGCCCACCACGGTCGTGATTCGGGCGTCGGAGCCGAATGCGGCCCGGATGTTGTCGTGCTGCTGGCCCATGATCGTGCGGCCGTCGCTCAGTTCGGTGAGCGGCTTCGGCAGCGCGCGGCCGAGGCGCGAGCCCATTCCGGCGGCGAGGATGACGGTCTGAAGAGTCACGAGTGCTCCTAAAGGAAGTTGTGTTCACGGTCGATTAACCGACCAGACACTTCGTCGTGCCGCGTTCATGGTATCGATTCCGCCTGGGAACCTCAGGGCCAGGAGGGCCCCGTTGTCATTTCGTGATCGACTACACACGTGATGCACAGGCTTGCGACCACCCTGCAATCGCTGTGAAGTCACAGCATCCGAGGGCAGTTTATTGCGCGGCGGCCTTGGCGCACAGCCGCCCGTTGATACCGTAGGACGGTGACTGCCTCCCCTGACGACCGCACCGCCCAGGTGGACCTGACCGAGACCGCGCAAGAGAAGACGTCGGCGAAGCGCCCGCCGGTGAAGAAATCGAGTTCCGACGAGGCATCGGCGGCCGGGACGACGGCGAAGCGACCTGCAGTGAAGAAGCCGGCCGCGAAGAAGCCGGCCGCGAAGAAGCCCGCCGCGAAGCGTCCGACCACGAGCGGAACCACGACTGCCGCGAAGACATCGACCGCGAAGACATCGACCTCGAAGACGTCGACCGCGAAGGCTGCGGCGGAGAAAGCCGCACCGACTGCCGACATCGTCGTGGAGCCTTTGGTCAAGGCGTTGCCCGACCAGAACGGAACGCCCGCCGCTGCCGCGCGCAGCGGCGCAGCCAGTCGCACCACCGCAGCGAAGAAAACGGCACCGAAGTCGACGACGAAGACGGCTGCCAAGACGACGACGGCCAAGGCGACGGCGGCAAAGACCACGGCCGCGAAGACCACGGCCGCGAAGACCACGGCCGCGAAGACAGCTGCCGCGAAGACAGCTGCCGCGAAGGCGACTGCTGCGAAGTCGACTGCTGCGAAGTCCACGGCCGCGAAAGCTTCGGCGGCGAAAACGGTGGCGGCGAAAGCGGCCGCCTCCAAGGCTGCAGCGACGAAGTCCACTGCTCGCGCGGCCGCAGCCAAGTCCACGGCGGCGAAGACAGCGGCGGCGAAGGCCGCGGCAGCGAAGAATGCTGCAGCGAAGAAGGCCGCCGATGAGGCGGAGAAGGCGGCGGCGGACGCGGCGAAGAACGCCCCGGAGTCTCCGAGCCTCGAAGCGGCTCCGGTGGACCCGATGCGTGCCACCGAGACAGCCGCAGTATCGGTGCTGCCGGTCGAAGTCACCTCGGCGCCGGAGCCCGTGGCTGAGCCTGCTCCGGAGCATGATGCGATCGCCGAACCCGAACCCGAACCCGAGCCGGTTGCCGAGCCTGTCGTTGCACCCGCCCTCGCGGCGGAGGTCGCCGGCGCCGAACCGGTCGAGGCCGAGCCGATCGTCGAGGAGCCGATCGAGTCGGGAACGTCCGCGTCGGTCGAGGTCGTCGAGGCTGAAGGGGGTTCGGACGACGCGGCTTCCGAGGTCGTGGATCCCGTGGACGGACTCTCCGGGGGCGAAGCGATCACCATCCGCGGCCTCGTCAAGCAGTTCGGAGACAACCGCGCCGTCGACGGCATAGACCTGACCGTGCCGGCTGGATCCTTCTACGGGGTGGTCGGCCCCAACGGGGCGGGAAAGACCACGACTCTCTCGATCGTCGCCGGGCTCCTGCGCGCAGACGAGGGCAGCGTCGTGATCTGTGGCATCGACCAGGCGAAGCAGCCGCTGGCCGCGAAGAAGCTGATGGGCGTGCTGCCGGACAGGTTGCGCACGTTCGACCGCCTCACCGGTCGTCAGCTGCTGTACTACTACGGGCTGCTGCGCGGCCTTGCGGCTGATGTGATCGAGAAGCGCGCGGCAGATCTCGCTCGGGCGTTCGACCTCGGCGATGCGCTCAGCCGCGTCGTCTCGGACTACTCGGCGGGCATGACGAAGAAGATCATGCTGGCAGGGGCGATGATCCATTCCCCGCGCGTGCTCGTGCTCGATGAGCCGTTCGAATCGGTCGATCCCGTCTCCTCGGCGGTGATCCTCGACATCCTCCGTGCGTATGTGTCGCACGGTGGCACGGTGATCCTCTCCAGTCACGGCATGGATCTGGTGGAGCGCGTCTGCTCCCGCGTGGCCATCATCGTCGGAGGGGAAGTGCTGGCCGAGGGGACCGTCGACGACGTGCGCGCAGGGCAGACGCTCGAGGCGCGCTTCGTCGAGCTCGCCGGCTCCAGCGGAGAGGTGGAGGGGCTCGAGTGGCTGCACACGTTCTCCGACTGAGGCTCGCGCTTCTGATCGGAACTCTGCGCGGCGACCGTCGGGTCCGTTCGATCATCTCGTTCGTCGCTGTCGTCGCGATCACGTCCGTGGTGTGCATCGCGGTCTTCAGCCTGTCGTCCGCTCCGGTGCCGGTCGCCCGTGCGGTCACCGTCCTCGGTGGCGCTGCCCTTCTCGTCGGTTTCCTCGTCGGACCGCTCCTCGTCGGGGCAGTCGACCAACTCGATCCTCGCCGCTTCGCGGTCTTCGGCGTCGATGAGCGGCAGATGCCGTGGGTACTCACGCTGGCCGCATTCGTGAGCGTGCCCAGCCTCGCGCTCCTCGCCGTCTACATCAGCGTCTGCATCGTCGCGATCGATGCCGGGACGCCATGGCCTCTCGCGATCCTGATGACGGTCGTCGGCGTCGTCACGACGATGCTGGTCTCGCGGATCGGAATGGCGCTCAACGCCCTGCTCCTTCCCGAGCGTCGATCACGAGAGCTCACCGCGCTGTTCGCGCTCGCCCTGATCGTGATCGCGTTCCCCGTGGCTGTGTTCTTCGGATCCCTTCGCTGGGACGGCCTGGTGCCCCCCTCGCTGGCGACCCTTTCCAGCGTCTTCGGCTTCAGTCCGTTCGCGGCAGCGCCGGCATTCCTCTTCGACTCCGCGGCAGGGGCGACTGCTTCGGCGTGGGTCACCGGGATCATCGCGGTCCTCACCGTCGTGCTCCTCGGGATCGCGTGGGCATGGCTCGTCCGGCGACTCCTCACGACGACCGAGCGCCCGGTCGCCTCGCGGGAGCGCACCGGGCTCGGCTGGTTCGGGCTGCTGCCGTCGAACGCCTTCGGGGCGATCGCCTCGCGAAGCCTCGTGTACTGGCTCCGCGACCGTCGCTACATCATGAACATCATCGTGGTCCCGGTCGCCGGTGTGCTCACGGTGCTGCCGCTCATCGTCGCCGGTGTCCCGGTGGAGATCGCCGCGCTGGTCCCCGTTCCGGTGATGGCACTGTTCTTCGGATGGTTGCCGCACAACGACGTCGCCTACGATTCGACGGCCCTGTGGACGCACGTGGCGAGTGGCGTCCGGGGGCTGCCCGATCGTCTCGGTCGCCTCGTGCCCGTGCTGCTCGTCGCCATTCCGGTGCTCGCGATCGCTGTGCCGCTGAGCCTCCTCCTGGTGGGGAACTGGAGTCTCCTGCTGCCCATGGGCGGTGTGGCCGCCAGCCTCCTCTTCAGTGCACTCGGCATCTCGAGCATCGTCTCCGTCGTTGCGCCCTACGCGGTCTCACGGCCCGGAGACAGCCCGTTCCAGCAGCCGCAACGGCCGACATCCCGCGGGATCTACGGACCGGCCGCGACGTTCCTCGGGGCGATCGTGCTGAGCGCGCCCACCATCTGGCTGTTCGCTGCCACGATCCTCGAGGGGTCGGCGTATGCACCGGCCACCTTCTGGGTCGGGCTCCTCGTCGGCCTCGGGGTGCTGGTGCTGGGCGCCGTCATCGGCGGCCGCATCTTCGAGCGCAGCGGAGAGCGTCTCATGGAGTTCGTCGAGACGGCATGACGACCACCCGCGAGGCTTTCGACGCGGCTAGACTCTCGGGATGAGTACTCCGCTGGACAGCCCCGATCAGGGCGGCGTGGCAACGCTTGATCGCGAACTGGAAGAGCTCCTCCGCGAGGAGAACCTCGAACCGGGCGACCATGAGCGCTTCTCGCATTATGTGAAGAAGGACAAGATCCTCGAATCCGCGATCACCGGCAAGCCGGTGCGCGCGCTGTGCGGCAAGAAGTGGACCCCGGGGCGCGACCCGGAGAAGTTCCCGATCTGCCCCACGTGCAAGGAGATCTACGAGTCGATGATCGGCTGACCTCAGTCGGCTTCGACGTACACGGTGGGGATCGCAGGGTCGGATTTGCTCAGCGCGAGAGCCCGCACCGGCAGTTCTTCGCGCACCCGAAGGTGATGAGCGCGAGCGGCCGCGGTACCCGCGACCCCCTCGTACGACGTATCGATGTCGCCGGCCTCGACGAAGGTGACCTGCAGCGGTCGGCCGTCGGGGTGGTCGGCTGCCGTGTCGAGCTGCTCGAAGCCGTCCGAGACGACGACCGTCTCCGCCGTGGCGACTCCGTCCGCAAGGGTGCGGAACGCCGACTTGCGTCCGCCGTGTGACGCCTTGTCCGCCGATGCCTTGGCGACGCCGACCCACGACCCGGCGGCATCCTGGCGCGCCACGAGCTTGTAGACCATGCTCGCTGTCGGGTATCCGGAGCCGGTCACGACCGATGTGCCCACCCCGTACGCATCGACCGGCGAAGCGGCGAGAGCGGCGATCGCGTACTCGTCGAGATCGCTGGTCACCGTGATGCGCGTCGATGTGGCACCGAGCTCGTCCAGCTGCGCCCGGACATCGGCGGCGACGATCGGGAGGTCGCCCGAGTCGATCCGCACACCACCGAGCTCCGTTCCGGCGACGCGGATGGCGGTCTCGACGCCGGTGCGGATGTCATACGTGTCGACGAGCAGGGTCGTGCCGGAGCCCAGACTCTCGACCTGGGACCGGAACGCCTCCTCCTCGGTGTCGTGCAGCAGCGTCCAGGAGTGCGCGGCCGTCCCCATGGTGGGGATGCCCCAGCTTCGTCCCGCCTCGAGATTGCTCGTGGCGCCGAAGCCCGCGATGTACGCAGCGCGCGCCGCCGCGACCGCGGAACGCTCGGCGGCCCGACGGGAGCCCATCTCGGCCAGTGGACGCTCGCCGGCGGCGATGCTCATGCGCGACGCGGCAGTGGCGACGGCGGAGTCGTGGTTGAGCACGCTCAGCGCGAGCGTCTCGAGCACGACCGCGTCCGCGAACGTTCCCTCCACGGTGAGGATGGGGGAGCCCGGGAAGTACAGCTCGCCCTCGCGATAGCCCCGGATCGAGCCCGTGAACCGGTAATCCTCGAGGTGCTTCAGCGACGCCGGGTCGACGACCGCCTCGTCGCGCAGGAAGCGCAGCTCGTCCTCACCGAAGCGGAAGTCGCGGAGGAGGCCGAGAAGCCGGCCAGTACCGGCGACCACACCGAAACGGCGGCCACCGGAGAGGCGTCGGGAGAACAGCTCGAACACGCTGGGGCGGAAAGCAGTGCCGTCCCGAAGGGAGGCGGCGAGCATCGTCAGCTCATAGCGGTCGGTGAGCAGCGCCGTCGACGTGGTCATGCGCTCAGTTTAGTGAGCACCCCGATGCGCGCGGCGGGCCACGCGCAGGTAGGCTGGGGAGTCATGAACGACGCGCCGATCGGGATCTTCGACTCCGGTGTCGGCGGGCTCACGGTGGCGCGGGCCATCCGCGCCCAGCTGCCCCGAGAGTCGTTCGTCTACATCGGCGACACCGCGCACTCGCCGTACGGGCCGAAGCCCATAGCCGATGTGCGCCGCTACTCGCTCGAAGTGCTCGACACGCTCGTCGACCAGGGCGTGAAGATGCTGGTGATCGCGTGCAACACCGCCTCCGCGGCCATGCTGCGCGATGCTCGGGAGCGCTACGACATCCCCGTGGTCGAAGTGATCGGTCCCGCGGTGCGCCGTGCCGTGTCGACGACCCGCAACGGTCGCGTCGGCGTGATCGGCACGGTCGGCACGATCGGCTCGCGCGCCTACCAGGACATGCTCGAGGTGAACGAGCGGCTGCAGGTCTTCACCGCTGCATGCCCGCGCTTCGTCGAGTTCGTCGAAGCCGGTATCACCGGCACGCCCGAGGTGCTCGCGGTGGCCGAGGAGTACCTCGCCCCCCTCCGTGATGCAGACGTCGACACACTCGTGCTGGGCTGCACGCACTATCCCTTCCTCCGTGGTGCCATCAGCTACGTCATGGGCGAGGGCGTCACGCTCGTCTCCAGCGACGATGAGACCGCCGGCGACGTCTATCGTCAGCTCGTCCGCGGTGACCTGCTCGCCTCACCGGATGCGACCGCAAGCTACGTGTACGAGGCCACGGGGGCCGCGACCGACGACTTCACCGCGCTGGCCAACCGACTGATGGGGCACGAGGTGCGCGATGTGCAGCTCGTGCAGACCGGCGTCATCACCCTCCCCGACACCGCCTTCGAGTAATCCCGATCGTCTCGCTCCGACGCGATCAGCCATCCCGACCTGAGAGAAGCACATGTCCGAAATCGTCCGCGTCGACGGCCGCTCCACCGATCAGCTGCGCGAGATCACCATCGAGCGCGGCTGGAGTGCTCACGCCGAGGGATCGGCATTGATCAGCTTCGGCGGCACCAAGGTGCTGTGCACCGCGTCCTTCACCAACGGCGTGCCGCGGTGGCTGACCGGCAAGGGCAAGGGATGGGTCACCGCCGAGTACTCCATGCTGCCGCGCGCCACGAACAGCAGGAACGACCGCGAGAGCGTCAAGGGTCGCATCGGCGGACGCACGCACGAGATCTCCCGGCTGATCGGCCGCGCGCTCCGCGCGGTCGTCGACACGAAGGCCCTCGGCGAGAACACCATCGTCATCGACTGCGATGTGCTCCAGGCGGATGGCGGCACCCGTACGGCAGCCATCACCGGTGCCTACGTGGCGCTCGCGGACGCGATCGAATGGGGTCGGGAGAAGAAGTTCATCGGCAAGAACTCCACCCCGCTGCTCGACTCGGTCGCCGCGGTGTCCGTGGGCATCATCGATGGCGAGCCCATGCTCGATCTGGCATATGTCGAGGATGTGCGCGCGGAGACCGACATGAACGTCGTGGTCACCGGCCGTGGACTCTTCGTGGAGGTGCAGGGGACTGCGGAGGGAGCGCCGTTCGACAAGCGTGAACTCGACGCGCTCCTCGAGCTGGGGCTGGGCGGATGTGCCGATCTGAAGGACGCGCAGCTGGCCGCACTGGCGGGGGAGTGACGATGCAGGTCGTGCTCGCGACGCACAATCCGCACAAGGTCGCGGAGTTCCAGCAGATCGTGGAGCGGACACGTCCTGATCTCGAGATCATCGGTTACGACGGCCCTGAACCCGTCGAAGACGGCGTGACATTCGCTGAGAATGCGCTGATCAAGGCGCGGGCGGCCGCAGCGCACACGGGGCTTGCGGCCCTCGCCGACGACTCCGGCATCTGCGTCGACGTCCTCGGCGGCTCTCCGGGGGTCTTCTCCGCGTACTGGGCCGGGCAGAAGAAGGATGCGACCGCGAACCTCGAACTGCTGCTCGACCAGCTGCGCGACATCGCCGACCCGCACCGCGCCGCGCACTTCACCTCCACCATCGCCCTCGTGCTGCCGGACGGCCGCGAGCAGGTCGTGGAGGGGCGGTGGCCGGGTCGCCTGGCGCACGCGGCGTCGGGAACGGGCGGCTTCGGCTACGACCCGATCTTCGTGCCGGATGGCCAGCCTGCAGGGGAGGAGCGCTCGGTGGGCGACTTCTCCTCCGCGGAGAAGCAGGAGCAGTCGCATCGTGCACGCGCCTTCGCCGAGCTCGTTCCGCTCCTCGCAGCACTCTGACGCGTCGGCCGCGGAAAAGTGCTGCTGAAGCTGAGAATCGTTACCCTTCCCGACTAGCCGCAAGACGCCTTCCCAGGCTGTTTCCCGGTCTAGCCTGGTGGCATGCACGATCACGCACCCGCGCCCGGCGGCATCCGTTCGGCCAGCAGCAGACGACTGCTCGCGATCTCTCTTTCCCTCACGGCGACGGTGATGGTCGTGCAGGTCGTGGGCGCGCTGCTCTCCGGGTCGCTCGCGCTGCTCGCAGACGCCGCGCACATGTTCACGGATGCATCCGGCCTCGTCATCGCCTTGATCGCCGCGACAGTGGCAGCGCGCCCGGCGGATGACCGTCGCACCTTCGGGTATCAGCGTGCCGAGGTCTTCGGTGCGCTGATCAACGCGATCATCCTCATCGCCCTGGCGACGTGGGTCGCGATCGAGGGCGTAGGGCGTCTGATGAATCCGGGGGAGGTCGAGGTCGCCGGCGGACTCATGCTGGTCGTCGCGGTCGTCGGTCTCCTGGCGAACGCCGTCTCGATGTGGCTGCTGAGCCGCGCGCAGCGCACCAGCATCAACGTGCGAGGGGCCTACCTGGAGGTGATGGGCGATCTGATCGGGTCGGCTGCCGTGATCGTGGCCGCTGTCGTCATCCTCCTCACCGGCTGGATGCCCGCGGATGCGATCGCGTCCCTCTTCATCGCGGCGATGATCATCCCCCGGGCCATAGCGCTGCTTCGGGAGGTGTTCTCCGTGCTCGCAGAGTCGGCCCCGAAGGGCACGGCGGTGAGCGAGATCCGTACGCACCTGCTCGGATACGACGGCGTCGTCGGTGTGCACGATGTGCACGTGTGGCAGCTGACTCGCGGAGCGCCCGTGTTCACCGCCCACGTCAGCGTGGAGCCGGCGCTCTTCGCCGACGGACGCTCGTCGCAACTGCTGACCGAGATGCAGGCGTGTCTCGCCGACCACTTCGACGTCGAGCATTCGACCTTCCAGATCGAGCCCGCCGAGCAGTCCGACTGCGAACCGCACCACGCCTGATCCGGCGCCGTGATCTCGGGTCAGGTTTCAGGAATCGACGGGGGTCTCGACAGTGATCTCCAGAGGACTCTTGTCCGGGCGGAGGCCTCGCCAACGGGCATGGCGGAGCACTCCGTCGGGCGTCCAGTTCGCGAACTCGACCTCGCCGACGACTTCGGGGCGCACCCAGAGCGCGTCGGAGGCATCAGGGGCGGGGACGCCGTCGAGGGGGGCATCGTCCACGCGAAGAGGGGTGAGCCGTGCGAGGAGGTCGCGCAGGATCCGATCGGTGAATCCGGTGCCCACACGGCCGACGTAGCGGAGCCGTCGCCGTCCCGATGAGGTGTCCGGAACGGCGAGAAGCAGCGATCCGAGCGTGCTCTCCCTGTCGCCTTTGCCCGGTCGGATACCCACGATCACGGCTTCCTGCATCCGGGTGTGCTTGAGCTTCAACCAGGAGGGTGAGCGCTGCCCCGGACGGTAGCGCGATCGCGGGTCCTTGACGACGACGCCCTCGAGACCGAACTCCCGGCTCGCGATGAGTGCCGCGTCGACGTCGTCGAACACGGGAGGGACCTGCACGGGAGCGTCGAGGCCGGCGATCACATCCTCGAGAAGTGTCCGTCTCTCCCGGAGCGGCAGGCCCGTGAGGTCGTGCCCATCGAGGCGGAGCAGGTCGAACAGCATGTAGACGATGGGAGTGCGGATCACCTCGCGCTCGATCTCGCGGGGGCGGGTGAGGTGCATCCGGTTCTGGAGGAGCGAGAAGCTCGGTCGGCTGTTGGCGTCGAACGCCACGATCTCCCCATCGACCACCGCGTCCTTCACCGGGAGGAAGGGGGCGCCGTCGGCGGTGAGCTCGGGGTAGCGGGCGGTGATGTCGGTGCCTCGACGCGCGTGCAGGAGCATCCGTCCGTCCACCCACGTGCCCACCGCGCGGATGCCGTCCCACTTGACCTCGACCCAGGAGGGATCGCTCAGCGCGCGCGCGGTTCCGGGGGTGCCGTTCTCGGCGAGCATCGGCGCCACCGATGCCACGGATGCCACCGATGCCACGGATGCCACGGATGCCGCGGATGGCGGGGCGGCGGGTGCGGCTGAGCTCCGGGGATATCGGTGGGAGCTCCGCGTCTTCGCGGGTTGCGGCAGCGGAGCCGTCATGGACGGGCGGAGCGTGGCGAGCGGATCGACTCCCGCGGCGGCGCGCTCGAGCACCTCATCGAGGTCGAGCTGGGCGAGATGCGGATCGGCGAGCTCGTCCCAGGTGCGAGGAGCGGCGACCCACGGCCGCGCACGGCCGCGGAGCGAGTAGGGGGAGATGGTGGTCTTCTTGCCGTTGTTCTGACTCCAGTCGAGGAAGACCTTGCCACCCCTGACCGCCTTCGCCATGACGCTGGTCGCAAGATCGGGGTGGTCGTTCTCGATCATGCGGGCGAGTTCTTTCACGACGGCGGAGACCTCGTCGCTCGTCTGCTCGCCGGGGAGTGAGGCATAGAGGTGGATGCCCTTGCTGCCACTGGTGACCGGCAGTGGATCGAGACCCATGTCCGACAGGATTCCACGGGCGATGCGGGCGACCTCGGCGCACTGCGGCAGTCCGACTCCCTCACCGGGGTCGAGGTCGAGGACGAGCCGATCAGGGTTTCCGGGAAGGCCTTCGGAGGAGAACCGCCACTGCGGCACATGCAGCTCGATCGCGGCGACCTGCGCGAGCCAGACGAGGGTGGGGACGTCGTCGACGAGCGGATACTCCTTGGGCCCGTCCGAGTGCTGGATCGCCTGCCGCGGGATCCACGACGGTGCCCCCGGTTCGAGCTGCTTCGTGAAGAACGCGTCAGCCGGCGCCTGCGCTGTTCCGACACCTTCCACCCATCGCTTGCGGGTGACGGGGCGGCCGTCGAGGAGGGGGAGCAGCAGAGGTGCGATGGCCGTGTAGTACGCGATGACCTCGCCCTTGGTGGTGCCGGTCTCGGGGTAGACGACCTTGTCGAGGTTCGTCACGCGCAGGCGGCGGCCGTCGACCTGGACGATCTGCGCATCTCCCACCATGGAGCCAGCGTAGTCAAGGGCTGGTCGTGACGGCTGTGGCTGGTGTCTACTGGTGTGATGAGGACGATCTGGAAGGGCGCACTGACGTTCGGGCTCGTGAACGTCCCGGTCAAGGTGTACTCCGCGACCGAGGACCACGACGTGCCGCTGCATCAGGTGCATGAGAAAGACGGCGGTCGCATCCGTTACCAGCGCACCTGCGAGGTCTGCGGAGAGACCGTCGCCTACGCCGACATCGACCGCGCGTACGTCGAGGAGGGCCAGACCGTCGTCCTCACGAAGGACGACCTCGCCGCGCTCCCCGCCGAGAAGAGCAGGGAGATCGACGTCGTGGAGTTCGTGCCTTCCGACCAGGTCGATCTGCTCACGCTCGACAAGCCGTACTACCTCGAACCCGATTCCAAGTCACCGAAGGCGTACGTCCTCCTGCGCAAGACGCTCGAGCAGACCGACCGCACGGCGATCGTGCGGTTCACCCTGCGGCAGAAGACGAGGCTCGCCGCGCTGCGCGTGCGGGGGAAAGTGCTCGTGCTGCAGACGCTGCTCTGGGCCGACGAGGTGCGCGAAGCGGCGTTCCCCGCGCTGGACGAGGATGTGCGGATCTCGAAGAAGGAGTTGGAGCTCTCGGCGTCGCTCGTGGACAGCTACTCGGCGGACTTCGATCCCGAGGAGTTCGTCGACGAGTACCAGAAGGAGCTCCGCACGCTGATCGACGCGAAGATCGAGGCAGGCGAGACGTTCGACGTCGCGGAGACCTTCGGCGAAGCCGAGAAGGCGGCCGAGGGCGGCGAGGTCATCGATCTCATGGAGGCTCTGCGTGCGAGTGTCGCCCGCTCGAAGGAGGAGCGCGCCAAGAACGCGGGCTGACCGACCGCGGTCAGTGCTTGCCGTCGCCGTCCAGGTCGGGAGCGCGGTCGAACACGTCGGCGTCGAGCACGAGCTCCTGCGCCTCCTCAGCGTCGGTGACGACGTCTTCCCCTGCTGCGGCAGCCTTCTTCGCCTTGTGGCGCTCCGACAGGTAGTGCCACAGCGTCACCAGCGCCGTGCCGCCGACGGCCGCGAGCAGGATGAGGTCGATGTAGTTCTCCACGAACGTCGCGACCGGCGGGATGAACCCGATGAGGTAGCCGAACATGGTGAGCCCGAAGCCCCACAGGATCGCACCGATCAGGTTGTAGAGCGTGTACTTGCGCCACGGCATGTGACCGACACCGGCGGCGACCGGGGCGAACGTGCGCACGATCGGCACGAAGCGCGCGAGGATCACGGTGATGCCTCCGAAGCGCTCGAAGAACGCGTTCGTGCGCTCGACGTTCTTCTTGCTGAAGAGTCCCGACTCCTTGCGCTCGAACACGGCCGGTCCGCCCTTGTGCCCGATCACATAGCCG
Source organism: Microbacterium sp. JAI119 (assembly GCF_013410135.1). Taxonomy (NCBI): domain Bacteria; kingdom Bacillati; phylum Actinomycetota; class Actinomycetes; order Micrococcales; family Microbacteriaceae; genus Microbacterium; species Microbacterium sp. JAI119. The sequence continues at coordinate 54,158 of NZ_JACCCK010000002.1, read as the reverse complement.
ACCTCGCCGCCGACGAAGGCCGCGAGGCCGATGAGCAGGGCGACCCACCAGACGTTGATGCCGAAGACACCGTGCTCGGAACCCGCGATCGGGTGCGAGAGAAGGCCCGCGATCACGAGCAGCGTGTCGCCGGGAAGCAGGAAACCGACGAGCAGACCGGTCTCCGCGAAGACGATGAAGCACACCACGAGGAGCGCCCACGGCCCGGCGGTCCCGATGATCGTGGCGGGGTCCAGCCAGGGGATGAGAGCGGTCGGTGCGTGCAGCATGGTTTCGAGCACTGGGAGAGTCCCGTCGGTCGCGATTGGTCGGCGGTGTAACAGAGCGATGTCATGGCGACCTGAGAAGGCTGCCGTCGTCTCTCGTGCGGAAGGTGGGACTTGAACCCACACGCCCTGGGGCACAGGAACCTAAATCCTGCGTGTCTGCCAATTCCACCACTCCCGCGCGGTGGGATAAGTCTACTGATCGCCGAAACCGGGTATCTGGGGATCCGCCCGCAGTCCGAGCCGGGCCGGGAGTCTGCGGAGGGGATGGGACTCCAGGTCGGCTTGTGGATAACTTCGGAGGCCGCGCGTCGAATGTTGCGAGGATGCCTGAGTGATTCGTCCGTCCGCCCTCGTCGCCGAGCGTGTGCGTTCGCGTCTGCGCGCCGAGGGCATCGACCCGTCGATCGATCCGGACGGGGCCTGGCGCATCGCCCACGCCGAGGTCCGCCGACACGACGATCTCGCCCTCGCCCGCGGTGAGGCGTTGATCGACGATGAGGCCGCATGCGTGCGGGAGGTCCTGGCGACCTTGAGCGGATTCGGCGCGCTGCAGCCGCTGCTCGACGATCCACAGGTCGAGGAGATCTGGCTGAACGGCGCAGGGCACGTGCACGTCGCGCGCGAGGGCACGGCCGAGCGGACCGACGTCGTGCTCGATGAGGTGTCGGTGCGCGACCTCGTCGAGAGGATGCTCCAGTCAACGGGGCGGCGAGTCGACATCAGCCAGCCGTTCGTCGACGCTTCGCTGCCGGACGGGTCCCGTCTGCACGTAGCCATCGCCGATGTAGTGCGCGGTTCGTGGGCTGTCAACATCCGCAAGTTCCTCCCGAAGTACCGATCCCTCGCACTGCTGACGGATCAGGGCATGATGCCTCGCGGTGTCGCGGATCAGCTGCGCGTGGCGATGGACGCCGGCCGCAGCGTGATCGTCTCCGGAGCGACGCACGCAGGCAAGACGACGATGCTCGCCGCGCTGCTGGCTTCCTGCGCCGACACCCAGCGCATCGTGACAGTCGAGGAGACGTTCGAGCTGGCCGTTCACGGACCCGATCTCGTCTCACTCCAGGGACGCCAGGCGAGCCTGGAGGGTACGGGGGAGATCACGTTGCGGCGACTGGTGAAGGAGGCGCTGCGTATGCGACCGGACCGTCTCGTCGTAGGCGAGGTCCGGGACGCGGAAGCCCTGGACCTCGTGCTCGCCCTCAACACGGGGGTTCCCGGCGCCTGCACCGTGCATGCGAACTCCGCGGCGGAGGCGATCGAGAAGCTGACGATCCTCCCGCTCCTGGCCGGGCGCAACATCGACCGCGCGTTCATCGCGCCCGCGCTCGCCGCGTCGATCGACCTGGTCGTGCACTGCGTTCGAGACCGGGCAGGTCGGCGATACGTCCAAGAGGTCATCGCACCGACCGGTGACGTCGACGAAGGCAGAGTCCGGACCGAGCAGGTGTACCGGGTGGCAGACCGCAGGGATGTCGTCGTGGAGCGCATCGCCGCTCGCCGGGTCGGAGCCTCATCGTGACGGTCTTCGTCGGTGCCCTCCTCGCGGCGGGGGTGCTGCTGTGCGTCTCCCCGTGGATGTGGCCGCCTTCCGACGATGCCGTGATGACGATGAGGCAGGGGCGACTCGCCCGTCTGATCGAGGAAGCGGGCATGGAGGGGCTGTCGCAACGTGGACTCCTCGCCATCGTCGTCGTAACCGGACTGATGACGGCATCGGGTGCATGGCTGCTGACGGGGATCCCCGTGCTCTCCGTGCTGGCCGGTCTTGCAGGCGCAACTGCGCCGATCGTGTTCGTGCGAGGGCGACGGATGCGCCTGCGACGGTTGCGTCGCCAGCTCTGGCCGGACGTGTGCGATCTGCTGATCGCGTCGATCCGCGTTGGCTTGTCGCTTCCCGACGCGGTGGCCGGTCTGGCGGAGTCCGCGCCGAAGATGCTGCGGCCGGCGTTCATCGTGTTCGCGCGGGACCTGCGGGCGAGCGGCAGGTTCGAGACCAGCCTCGATCGACTCAAGACGACGCTGTCCGACCCCATCGGCGACCGCATCGCCGAGACGCTGCGGATGGCGCGTCAGGTGGGCGGCACCGAGCTCATCAGCGTATTGCGGGCACTCTCCAGCTCGGTGCGGGCGGACGCGGCTCTCCGTGGGGAGGTCGAGGCGCGGCAATCCTGGATCCGCGGTGCCGCCGTCCTCGGTGCCGTCGCCCCGTGGGTGATCCTCGGCCTGCTCGTGCTCCGACCGGAAGGGGCGGCGGCGTACGGCACTCCCGAAGGCGTGCTCGTGATCTGTCTGGGCGCGGCCGTCTCTGTGGTCGCCTTCCACATCATGGTCCGCATCGGTCGACTCCCCGAGCCTCGGCGGTGGTTCGGATGAGCGGGATGACGGCTCTCGCGAGCGCCGTCCTGATCGGGTGCGGCTTCGCCGCCGGGGTGCTGAGCGCGCTTTCCGCGCTTCCACGGTGGAGGGCGGCATCGCTGGCCGTACGGATCGGTCCTTACGTGCGCGACGTCGTCGCCGATGATCGTCTGCCACGAGGTGTCCTCCCGGCCGCGGGCGCGCTGCCCGCGAGTTCGCGGACGCTGTGGGAACGCGCACGAAATGCGTTCGAGAGTCTGCTCGGCGGGGGAGAGCCCCTCCGCCGGCGTCTGGCACAAGCCGGCGTGCGGACCGACCCTGCGGCGTTCCGCGGCAGGCAGCTCGGGTGGGGCCTCGCCGGGATAGGGGTGGGGGCGATCGGGGTGACCGTGCTCGCACTCACGGGCCGCCTCTCCGTGCCGACGGGCGTGCTGCCTCTGCTGTGCGGGGCGGCGGCGGCCGCCGCCTACGACCTGCAGCTCTCCGCGCGGGCCAAGGCGCGACGGGTGCGGCTCACGGATGAACTGCCGACGACACTCGAGTTCCTGGCCCTCTGTCTTTCCGCGGGGGAGGGGTTCCTCGATTCGCTGCGCCGGGTGTCCGAGGGGGGCTCCGGCGAACTGACCGCCGAACTGCGTCACGTGGTGCTCGCCGTGGGCACCGGGTCGCCGCTGGCCGACGCGCTGAACGAGATGGCGCGACGTCTGCAGCTTCCCGGCCTGTCACGTGTCGTGGATCAGGTGATCGCCGCACTCGAGCACGGTGCACCGCTCGCCGCAGTGCTGCATGCCCAGGCGTCGGATGCACGGGAGGACGCGAAGCGTGTGCTGATCGAGCAGGCGGGGCGCAAGGAGATCCTGATGCTCCTCCCGCTCGTCTTCCTGATACTTCCGCTCTCCGTGCTCTTCGCCGTCTATCCCGGGCTCTTCATCCTCCGTCTCGGCATCGGCTGACCCCTCAACGAAAGGATCCACCATGACGACACCCACCTGTGACCGCGGGCGACTCACATCGACGGGAACCACTGCTCGGCTCCGCGCATTCTTCGCGGATGAAACCGGGGACGTCCCCGGCTGGGTCCTTGTCACGTTGATGACCGCCGGGTTGGTGGTGCTCATCTGGGCCGTCGCGGGCCCCGCGCTCACGTCGCTGTTCGAGCAGGCGATCCAGCGGGTGTCGGGACTCTGAGATGGACGACCGGCGTGTGTGCGCGGATGATCGCGGGTCGGCTCCGGTGGAGTTCGTGCTCGTGGGCACCCTCCTGACCGCGCTCACGCTCGCGGTGCTGCAGCTCGCATTCGCGGTGTACGTGCGCAACGTGGTCCACGATGCCGCCGTCGAGGGGGCCTACCACGCTGCACTCGCCGACACGACGCCGCAGGAGGGCGTGGATGTCACCCGGGAGGTCATCTCGCGCGCGGTCGGGTCGGAGTACGCCGATGACGTCCGCATCGGAGTCTCCGGTATCGCACCGCACGAGACGGTCGACGTCCGAGTCCGTACGACGTTCCCCCTGCTGGGGTTGATCGGCATTCCCCTCGCGATGGAGGTGGAGGCGCATGCACCTGCCGAGACGTTCGGGGAGGAATGACGAGGGATCGGCTGCCCTCGAGTTCATCGCAGCCGGGGTGATCCTGCTGGTCCCGCTCATCTACCTCGTGATCGCGCTCGGCACCATCCAGGAGCAGACCTTCGGAGCGGAGGCGGCAGCGCGGCACATCGCCCGTGTGATCGCCCGTGCTCCGGACGCGACGACGGCCGCGGAACGGAGCGACGCTGTGCTCGCCGGCATCGTCGAGGAGTACGGTCTGGACGAGGACACGGTCGACCTGACGCTCTCCTGCACACCGCAGTCTCTCGAGTGCCCGGCGGCTGGCGCGACGATCGTCGTCTCCGTCTCCACGCGGGTACGGCTGCCCCTGATGCCGGAGGTGATCGGCCTCGACAGGTCAACCGCCGTCGCCGTTCAGGCCGAGGCCGTGCAGAAGATGTCCAGACAGTGGGGTACCGAACGGTGACGCCGGGCCGTCGCACCCTCGGCGCCGGGATCGAGCACGACGAGGGGAGTGTGCTGCTCCTCACACTCGGGTATGTGCTGCTCGCGCTGGCCGTGCTCTTCGTGTGTGTCTGTGCCACCGACCTTTACATCGCCCAGAAGCGGTTGGATGCGCTCGCCGATTCCGCAGCGCTCGCCGGGGCTGACGGGTTCACGCTGGTGGTTCGCGACGGCGGCGCGCGAGCCGAGCTGACCGACGCCGGTGTCGAAGAACAGGCCGCGTCGCTCGTGGTAGCGGTGCCGGGCGATGCTTCGCTCACCGCTGCCGGAACGCCCGACGGCGTCACGGCGCGCGTCACCGTCGCCGCACAATGGCATCCGCCGTTGGTATCCGTGTTCGTGCCTGACGGAGTCCCGCTCGAGTCGACGGCCACCAGCCGCACGGCGCTGCGGTGAGAACCCCGCTCAGCGGGGGCTCTGCAGCTGCGTGAGCAGTCCGGTGAGACGGGGCACGAGCTGGGGTGGCACCTCCGCTGGCAGGGCATCGACGGGCCACCAGCGTAGGTCCTCCGACTCCTCGCTCACGGTGAGCGCCGACTCTCGGTCGACCACGACGGCGATCCCGATGTCGAGGTGCGAGGCGCATGCGCCGAAGCGCGAAGACAGGCCGTGGTGGTCGAGGTCATAGGCGAGCGGCGGGTTCACCGGGTCCACCACGATGCCGGTCTCCTCACGCAGCTCCCGCAGCGCGCCGGCCATGACCGATGCGTCGCCGTCCTCGACGTGGCCTCCCGGTTGCACCCAGAACTGCCCCTTGCGGTGGAACACCAGCAGCGTGTGCTGGAACGTGGCATCGAACACCACACATGATGCCGTGAGGTGGTCAGGGCCTGCCTCACGGTGCACAGGCCCGCCGTCGGCATCGAAGAACGAGGCGAAGTCCGCCTGCGCTGCGCGGTCTCGTGCGGATCGGGGGACGAAGGTCGAGACGAGGCGATGAGCATCCGCCTCGAGGTTCGGGATCATTCCGGGTCTCCTTCCGGTGGCTCTTCGCTGGACTCGGGTCGTGCTCGGGGGACGAACTGCGGGATCCAGCGCAGGAAGCCGAGAGCACCCACCAGGCCGATGACGCCCATGGCGGCCGCGGCGAACGGGAGCGAAGCCACGGCCGTGATCCCCGAGACGAGCAGCGGGGCGATCGCGCCGCCGGCATCGGTGAGCGTGCGCCACGAACCGAGGAAGGCGGCGGGATCCCGCTTCGGCGCGACATCCGCCCCCAGAGTCAGCAGGATGCCGCTGGACAGTCCGTTGCCGACGCCCAGGACAGCGGCGAACATGCCGAACCACAGCACAGCCGCATCCCCGTCGTGCGTGAACGACAGCGCCAGGAAACCCGCTCCCATGAGCACCATCGCCGGCATCGCCGCCCACAGCCGGCCGAAGCGGTCCATCACCTGGCCGCTCGCATAGAAGAGCGCGAAGTCGATGGCCCCGGAGACGCCGACGACGAGGGAGATGGTCGAGGCGTCCAACCCCAGGGACAGCCCCCACAGGGGGAGCACGACCTGGCGGGCCGACCGGACGGCGGAGAGCGAAGCGGCGGCGAGGCCGAGGCGTCCGAGCACCGCACGCTGGCGCCACATCGTCTGGAAGATGCCGAGGCGCTCGACCGTGGGGATCGAACCGCTCACGGCCTCGCCGGAGTCCTCCGCATAGCGCTCGCGCGTGGCCGTCGTGACCGGCGGGACCATCTTCTCCGGATCGGGCCCGAAGAGGACCAGCGCGACCATCACCACGAGGCAGCCGAGGAAGAACCAGATCGCTGCGCTCTCGCTGCCGAAGAGCTGAAGCAGTCCTGCCGCGATGAACGGACCGACGAAGATGCCGAGGCGGAAGCTCCCGCCGAGCAGCGAGAGCGACCGCGCGCGGAAGGCGACAGGAACCCGCGTGGTCATGAACGCATGCCGGGCGAGGCCGAAGGCCGCCGCGCAGATGCCCAGCAGGAACACCGAAGCCGCCAGCACACCGAGCGACGGCGCGAACACCATTCCGATGCCGGCGACGATCGAGATCACCCCGGCGATCACCATGGTGTAGCGCTCGCCGATCCTGCCGACCGCCCATCCGGCGGGGAGGTTCCCGCACAGCTGGCCGATGACGAGGCAGGAGGCGACGAGGGCGGCGAACGCCACGTCCGCTCCCATGGAGACGGCGAGCACCGGGATGAGCGGGATCACCGCACCCTCGCCGAGCGAGAACAGGATCGTCGGCAGATACACCATCGGTCCGAACTGCCGAAGGACCGTCGATGCGCTGCTCACGACTTCACGCTACTCCCGTTGCCCGGAGCTCCCGGACGATGGCGTCCCCGTGCGGGCAGGCGGCACGTTAGGCTGAGGTGTCATGCTCGAACTAGATCTCTCCGCCGAAATCCAGGCGCTCAGGCACACCTTCGGCGACATCAGCGAGGTCGTCGATGTCTCCCGTCTCCGCGACGACATCGCGCGTCTCAGCGAGGAGGCCGGCGCTCCCGACCTCTGGGACGACACCGAGAACGCGCAGAAGGTGACCAGCGCCCTCAGCCACCGCCAGTCGGAGCTCGCCCGCATCACCGGCATCGCCCAGCGTCTCGACGACCTGGAAGTGCTGGTCGGTCTCGCGAACGAGATGGGCGACGAGGACTCAGCGCAGGAGGCCCGCACGGAGCTCGCTGCGCTGACCGATCTGATCAACCAGCTCGAGGTGCAGACGCTCCTCGACGGCGAATACGACGAGCGCTCCGCGATCATCACGATCCGCTCCGGGGCCGGCGGCGATGACGCCACGGACTTCGCCGAGATGCTGATGCGCATGTACCTGCGCTGGGCCGAGCGGCACAAGTACCCCGTCAAGGTCATGGACACGTCTTACGCGGAGGGCGCCGGCATCAAGTCCGCGACCTTCGAGATCGACGCTCCCTACGCCTTCGGCACCATCTCGGTCGAGGCCGGAACGCATCGTCTCGCCCGCATCAGTCCGTTCGGCTCCGCCGACAAGCGGCAGACGTCGTTCGCCGCCGTCGAGGTCATCCCGCTGATGGAAGAGGCCACAGAGGTCGACATCCCGGAGAGCGACATCCGCGTCGACGTGTTCCGCTCCTCCGGCCCGGGTGGGCAGTCGGTCAACACGACAGACTCCGCCGTGCGCCTCACGCACCTCCCGACCGGCATCGTCGTGTCGATGCAGAACGAGAAGTCGCAGATCCAGAACCGTGCCGCCGCCATGCGCGTGCTGCAGACGCGACTCCTGCTGCTGCAGAAGGAGCAGGAGGCTGCGAAGAAGAAGGAACTCGCGGGCAACATCACCGCGAGCTGGGGCGATCAGATGCGCTCGTACTTCCTCTACGGCCAGCAGCTGGTCAAGGACCTCCGCACCGGCCAGGAATCCGGCAATCCGGCTGCGGTGTTCGACGGCGACCTCGACGACTTCATCTCGGCGGGTATCCGCTGGCGCAAGCGCAAGACCGAGGACTGAGTCCACGAAGAAGGCCCCGGAGCGATCCGGGGCCTTCTTCGTATCGTTGTGGTCAGCGACCGGAGTCCCGCAGGGTGCCGGTCACATCGTCATAGCTGAAGAGGATGCACTGCACGGTGCGGTCCCCCTCCCGGATCCACGTGCCCTTCGTCGGCTGGTAGTTGTAGAAGTCGAGCTCCGAGGCCTCGTACGAGGTGCCGACGTACGCCTGGAACGCCTCGTAGCAGCCGTTCCACGCGGTCTCGGTGAGGGCGTCGTCGCCCGGGAACTCACCGTCTTCCACGTCGTAGATGAAAAAGACCTCGTCGGTGTGCGGCTGCTCGCAGGGCACGACGGGCAGCTCGAAGACGAGCTCGTCCTCGTCGTACACGACCAGGGGCAGACAGTCACCGACCTCGAGATCGGCGAAGGTCGTCATCTCGGCGCCCTCGATCGCGGACGGGTCCGGACGTTCCGTGGACGTGCCTCCATCCGTCGGCCGTTCGCTCGGGATCGCGGACGAAGCACCGTCCGACGATGTCGCGGCGAGCAGCAGCAGCGACACGGCAGCCGCGAGCACGGCTCCGATCACAGCGAGGGCGAGACCGGTGATGCCCGGCCACTTCCGCCCGCGCAGGAACAGGGAGACGAGCGACATCACGAACCCGACGGCGAGGAGTGCCCACCCGGCGATCGCGATCACGGGGATGCATGCGCAGACGACGCCGATGACCACGGCTGCCAGGCCGATGATGCCCACGACAGGGACGCCGGGGCGGGCTTGCGGGGTGGAAGGCGTGGGCCACGAGGCTGCCGGATACCCGCCGTATGGAGCGGAGATCGCACCGTTCGAGGGCACCGTCCCGGCGGGGAAGGCAGGCATCTGGTGCGCGAGCGTGTACGGCGGGGCGAAGGGCGCGGGTTCGAGGTCGGCCACGGTCCCGAGGGGCTGACCCGTGGCGGCGGTCGTCGGGACCCCGGGGTCCGTCGCCGCTGCGGGCGCCGTCGGGTCAGCAGCGACGTGCGCGTCCTCGGCAGTCGAGGTCGTGACCTCCGATTCCGTGACGGCAGCGGGGTGCCCGGTGACGACATGCTCCGTCCAGCTCAGCCCATCCCACCACCGTCGGTTCCCGGAGCCGTCGTCGTACCAGCCGGCAGGTGTTGTCATCAGGCGTTCCCGTGCGTCTTTCTCGGTCGGCGATTGCGTGGTGAGGTCGTCCTCGCGACGCCGGCCGTTCTGCGAGGGGCGGCCGTCAAAGATGACGGTAGCGCCGGGGACGCCCCTGTGTCGAATACCGGTTAGATCACACGAAGAAGGCCTCGAGAGCATTGCCCTCGAGGCCTTCTTGAATTGAGCTGACGTCGCTCAGGGAACGAGGCAGGCCGTGATCGCCTCGGTATCGCTGAGCACCTCGGCGACACCGTACAGAGCGTCCGTGTCGGTGAGATTGCCGTCGCTGTCCGCGATCGTGCGCAACGTCGCGTTGTCGAGATCCGAGGCCACGAGCAGATCGGCGAGGCAGGACACCTGGGGCTCCGTGTACCCCTCAGCGCCCGACGAGGCGAGGATGGCGGTCAGTCCCTGCGCCACTTCCGGCGAGGTCGGACGCACACCGGCGTCGGGCCCCTCGCTCTCCGGCGGTGCCGATGCCTCGATCGAGGGGGAGGAGGTGGGCAGCTTGTCGATCTCCTCGCTCACGCCCTGTGCGAAGGCGAAGAGGTAGACGAACGACATGATGATCCCGATGATGGTGCCGACGACCGCGAGGACGAGGCCCGCGATGCCCGGCCACTTCTTGCCCTTCAGGAAGAGCGAGATCAGCGAGACGACGAAGGCGGCCGCGAGCAGCACGAAGCCGATGAACCCGACGACCGGGATGAAGACCAGGATCGTGCCGAGCGCAGCGACACCGAGACCGACGAGCCCCAGGACCGAGAGCTTCTTCGGCTCCTCGGAGACCGGCTGCCCGTAGGGGGCAGCGGTGGGGTAGCCCGTCGTGGTGCCGGGGTAGGCGGGTGCGACGCCGGGGTAGGCGTCCGTGGACTGTCCGGGCGCGGCTGCCGGGTATGCGGGAGGGGCCGCCGGCGCGGAGTAGGCGCCGAGGTCGTCGCCGAGCGGGGTCGTCGCGGCGGTCGCACCCGCAGCATCGACATCGCCCTGGTCCGCGGCGGCCGACGAGCCGCGCTCCTCGGGAATGATCACCGTCTCCTCGGACGGACGGATCACCGTGTCTTCGATCACCGTGTCTCCGATCACCGTCTCCTCGATGACCGTGTCCTCGATCGGCGTGGTCTCGGAGACGTTCGGCTCCTCAGAGGCCGACCCCGCATCCGTCGCCTCAGGGGCGAAGTGCTCCGTCCACTGCTGGCCGTCCCACCAGCGCTGCCGTCCGGATCCGTCGTCGTACCAACCTGCAGGTGTCGTCATGGCTCCCCCTCGAAAGAATTCGGCGACCGCTTCGTGCGGTCGGCATCTTCATGTATAGCAGTGGCAGGTGACGCGGCAGTGGCGTGTGCATGGGGAGCAATCCCCATCCGGGCGGAGGGCGGACGTGCCTGTGCGGGGTGTCGCTCGCCGTCAGGGAAGAGCCCGCGCTTAGGCTCGTAGCGCCATGATTCGGTTCGAGAACGTCACGAAACGCTACCGCGGGACGTCGAAGCCCGCCCTCTCCGGTGTCGACTTCGAAGTGCAACGCGGGGAGTTCGTCTTCCTCGTCGGGGCCTCGGGTTCCGGCAAGTCGTCCTGCCTGCGCCTCATCCTGCGCGAGGACGTCCCCACCTCGGGACGGGTCGCGGTGCTCGGGAGGGACCTGCGAGCCCTCGCGAACCGCAAGGTGCCGTACTTCCGCCGCCATATCGGGTCGGTGTTCCAGGACTTCCGACTCCTCCCGTCGAAGACCGTCCATCAGAACGTCGCGTTCACGCTCCAGGTGACCGGTGCCTCCCGCGGCTTCATCCAACAGGCGGTGCCTGAGGCTCTCGCTCTGGTGGGCCTCGACGGCAAGCAGAAGCGGATGCCCCACGAACTGTCGGGCGGTGAGCAGCAGCGCGTCGCGATCGCGCGCGCTCTCGTCAATCGGCCCCAGGTTCTGCTCGCCGATGAGCCGACCGGAAACCTCGACCCTGCGACCTCGGTCGACATCATGCAGCTGCTCGCCCGCATCAACGCGGGGGGCACCACGGTGCTGATGGCCACCCACGAGGCCGGTTTCGTCGATCAGATGCAGCGCCGCGTGATCGAGCTGCGCGACGGCGAGATGGTCCGCGATGAGGTGCATGGCGGATACGGCGACACGTCCAACATCCCGCGCCTCGTGCCAGAGGAAGTGCGTGGTGCGGCAGCCGCTGCCGCACTGACCGCCGTCCAGGAGGTGCAGCGCCAGACCGCCGATCTCTCGGTGGTGCGTGCCGCACTCGCAGAAGAGCTCGCCAGTCAGCGTCAGGCTGCGGCAGCAGTCGATCGCGACGGGGAGACGGTGGTTCCGCCCGCCCCGCGCACGGTCGAAGCGCCGGAACCGCAGCCCGCGGTGCAGGAGGGCGCAGCTGCGAACGTCGTCGAGCCCCCCGCCGTGGTCGAGCCTCCCGCTGCCGTCGAACCTCCCGCGGTGGTCGAGCCGCCTTCGGCCGTCGAACCCGCTCCGGCGGCACGCCCGCGAACGCATCCGATCGTCCTGCCGACGGTCGACGTCGCCGAACTCGGTGTCGCGGATCGCCTCGGTCTCTCCGACGAGGACGACGAGGAAGTGGGCCCGACCTCATGAGAATCGGACTCATCCTGACCGAAGCCCTCGTCGGACTCCGGCGGAACATCTCGATGGTGATCTCCGTCGTGCTGGTCACCTTCGTGTCCCTGACCTTCGTGGGCGCCGCGATCCTCATGCAGGGGCAGATCGGCGTCATGCGCGGCTACTGGGCCGAGCGCGCCCAGGTGGCTGTGTACATGTGCTCGGCCGTGTCGGAATCCGAGACGTGTCTCGACGGTGCGGCGAGCGAGGAGCAGGTCGCAGCCGTGCGTGCGCAGCTCGAGGGCGACGCGCTCAAACCGCTCATCAGCTCGATGACCTTCGACACCAAGGAAGAGACCTACGCCAAACTCGTCGACCAGCTCGGCGCGGACCAGGCGAGCGTGCTCACTCCCGACCAGGCCTTCGAAGTGTTCTTCGTGACCATGAAGGATCCCGGCCAGTCCCAGGTGCTCGCCGAAGCCTTCAGCGGACAGGCTGGGGTCGAGCAGGTGAAGGATCAGCTGCAGTACCTGGAGCCCCTGTTCTCCGCTTTGACCGTCGCGACCTACATCGCGGTCGGGATCGCCGTGCTCATGCTCATCGCCGCGACTCTCCTGATCGGCACGACGATCCGCCTGTCCGCGTATGCGAGGCGCAAGGAGATCGGCATCATGCGCCTCGTCGGCGCTTCCAACCGCTTCATCCAGACCCCGTTCGTGCTGGAGGGCGTGTTCGCGGCCTTCCTGGGGTCGGCCCTGGCCAGCGCCGCGGTCGTCGCCGGCGTGCACTTCGGCGTCAACGGCTATCTGCGGGGAAGGGTGCCGTTCATCACGACGTGGGTCACGATGCAGGACGCGGCACTGGTCGTCCCGGTGCTGATCGGCATCGGAGTGATCCTCGCCGCCCTGTCCGCGGGCTTCGCGATCCGACGCTGGCTGCGCACCTGATAGCCTGAAAGGCTGCGCGGTCGGATCGATCGATCGGGCTCATCACGGCAACAGGAGAGCATCATGCCCAGGGAACGCGGAGAGAAGGTCGTCGCGACCAATCGTCGCGCACGTCACGACTACGCCATCGAGAAGTCGTACGAGGCGGGGATGGTGCTCACCGGCACCGAGGTCAAGTCGCTGCGTCAGGGACGAGCCAACCTCAGCGACGGCTACGCGTTCGTCAAGGGGAACGAGGTCTTCCTCGACTCGGTGCACATCCCGGAGTACTCGCAGGGGCATTGGACGAACCATTCGGCCAAGCGCATCCGCAAGCTGCTGCTGCACCGTGAGGAGATCGCGAAGATCGCCCACGCCGTCTCGGCAGGGGGATACACCCTCATCCCGCTGAAGCTGTACTTCTCCGACGGTCGCGCCAAGGTCGAGATCGCCCTCGCCAAAGGTAAGCGCGAGTACGACAAGCGACAGACCCTGCGTGAGCGTCAGGACACCCGCGAAGCCGACCGCGCCATGCGTCTGCGCAACCGCGTGGGGGAGTGACCCTCGCGGGGGAAGCCGCCCTCACAGACGCGGCTCGAAGCCGAACACACGGCCGAGGAACGTCAGCTCGCGCTCGAGGGCGTCGACGATCGTGTCGGCGCTGCGGAATCCGTGCCCCTCGGCGGGGTACAGCACATACTCGTGGTCGACTCCGCGTGCCGCGAGCGCGTCTCGGATCGCCTCGGACTGCGAGGGCGGAACCACGCGATCCTCGCCGCCCTGCAGCAGCAGCACGGGCGCGTCGATCCGGTCGGCGTGCGTGAGCGGTGAACGCTCCACGTACAGGTGCTCGTGCTCGGGGAGGGGGCCGACCAGACCGTCGATGTACGACGCCTCGAAATCGTGGGTCTCCGCGACGAGCATGCGCAGATCGGCGACCCCGTAGCGGCTGATCCCGGCAGCGAAGGCTCCGCCCCGCACCAGCGTCGACAGCACGGTCCAGCCGCCGGCCGACCCGCCGCGGATCGCGATCCGGTCGGGGTCGGCCAGGCCCGCGTCCGCCAGACCGCGGGCCGCGGCGATCACGTCGTCGACATCGACGATGCCCCACTGGCCGTCGAGACGTTCACGGTACGAGCGGCCGTACCCCGTGGAACCTCCGTAGTTCACGTCGAGCACGCCGATGCCGCGGCTCGTGTAGAACGCGATCGCCTCGGACGCCGCCCCGGTGACGTGCGCCGTCGGCCCCCCGTGCACGAGGACGATGTAGGGCGGGAGCTCGTGATCGGGAGCCGTCGCGTGCGGGTTCGCCGGCGGGTACGCGAACGCGTGCACCTCTCCGTGCGGGCCCTGGATCTCGATCGGCATCGCAGCGGGCATCCACTGCGGATCGACCGGTTCGCCGCCGCGCACCGCCACGGTGGCACCCGATACGACGTCGACGCACCACAGCCCGGCGTTCGCACGCGAACCGTTGCCGGAGAGGAGCACGCGGGTGCCGTCGACATCGTCGACGCTCACATGGCCGTCTCCGGGGAACGAGATGACGTCGACGCGGTCGTCGGCAGCATCGTCGGTATCGATCACCACGACCTCGTCGCGCCCGTTCGTCCGGACGGCGACGACGCGGCCGTCGTCGAGCAGCTGATACCAGCGGTTGCCGAGGACCCAGAGTCCATAGCCCGTGTCGGCGTCCGAGGGTGAGACCTGCCGTGCGGTGCCGACCGGGACCACACCGTCCAGGGAGATGCGCTGCAGGGCCCAGCGCCCACCCGGATCATCGGCGAAGAGCAGCTCCGAGTCGCTCAGCCACTCCGGCTGCAGCGCCGCCCGTGAGGGGATCGTGCGCGGAGTGTCCTCACCGACCTCGGCGACCTGCACGTGCGCGTCCTCCCACGGCATGCGGCCCCTGTCCCACGCGACCCACGCGGCGCGGGTGCCGTCGGGGGAGAGCGCGGGGTGGGCGAAGAAGCCATCGCCCTGCACGATCACCGTGATCGCGGACGCATCCTCGGCTGCGGAGCCGTCGAGCGGGATCTCGACGATCGCTCGGAGATGCGGCGTGCGGGAGAGGTCTTCGCGCACGGCCAGCAGTCGACCGGACTGCACACGCAGGCCGCCGTGGGAGGGCCCGGGAGGGGTGAGAGCAACGGGCTCGCCTCCCACGCTCAGACGATGAACCCGCTGGTCGTTCGCGTCGACGAAGTAGAGCGTGCCGTGCTCGTCCGCCGTCCACGCACCCCCGCCGTACTCGTGCACACGTGAGCGTGCGCTCCAGGGGGAGGGGAGGATCTCGGCTCCGGAGGAGCTCCGCACCGTCACGCGGCCCTTCTGGGCCGGCACCGACTCGCCCCACCAGATCTCCGAGCCGACGAAACGGGCGCCGTCGATGCGCGGTGAAGACGCGGCGACCGAGGCGGCGGAGAACGGGGATGACCAGGAACCGTAAGGGGACGACGACATGTCTCGAGCCTATGCGGCGTCGCACCGCGTGTGCGGCCACGCCGTGGGCCCGACCACTGTGGAAGCGCGCGAAGGGAAGACGGTCACCGACACGACCAGGCCCGATCCGCGCTGACCGGATCGAGGGTCAGACGGCGCGGAGCACCGCCACGACCTTGCCGAGGACGACGGACTCGTCGCCGAGGATGGGTTCGAATGCCGAGTTGCGGGGGAGGAGCCAGGTGTGGCCGTCCCGGCGGCGCAGCACCTTGACCGTCGCCTCGCCATCGAGCATCGCCGCGACGATCTCGCCGTTCTCCGCGCTGTTCTGGGAGCGGACCACGACCCAGTCGCCGTCGCAGATGGCGGCGTCGATCATCGACTCGCCGGAGACCTTGAGCATGAACAGGTCGCCCTTGCCCACCAACTGGCGGGGGAGCGGGAAGATCTCCTCGACCTGCTGATCCGCGGTGATCGGCACGCCGGCGGCGATCCGTCCCACCAGGGGGACGAGCGCGGCGTCGCCTACGGGAGTCGCGACGTCGGCCGGGTTCTCGGTGCTGGCGCCCGGCAGATCGATGAGCACCTCCATCGCCCTGGTCTTCCCCGGGTCGCGGCGCAGGTAGCCACTCAGCTCGAGCTGTCCGAGCTGATGGGTGACGCTGGAGAGGGACTTGAGACCGACGGCGTCTCCGATCTCGCGCATGCTCGGCGGATAGCCGTGGTTCGCGATCGAGTTCTGGATGACCTCGAGGATCGCCATCTGCTTCGGGCTGAGGCTCTTCCGGCGGCGCGTGCGCGGTGCCTCCGACTCGGCGGCAGAGTTCTCGCTCATGGTGCTCCTTCAGTGCGTGATCCGACGTCCCTCTTCGAATGTCGGAGGCCCGTGGTGGGGTGTCCTTATCGAAACCGTATCCGAGAATCGGGCCGATCTGGAAGATCTGTTCGAGCGTGTCGGCCTCTTTCCCCGGTGTGGTTTCGAAGAATACTTGACAGATGTTCGAACTCGAAGATATCTTCGGTACGTAGCTTCGCATTCCCGGCTCCCGGCCGAGTCGTGAATGCGAACGCTACGCCAACTTCCCCGGCAGCCTCACCGCTCCGGGACAGGCTAAGGAGCACCACATGAGCAGCATCGGCTTCAGCACCGCAGCAGTCATCCCGGCATCGCCCCGTCCTTCGACGAGACTCCGGCTGACGACGCGCGGTCGCGCTGTACTGCTCGCCCTGGCGTCGGTGCCCCTCGCCGCCGGCATCGCGTTCGCGGCGCTCAGCGGCGGCAGCGCGGTCGCGTCGGGTGCCGACACCGCATCCGTCGGCGTCGAGACCGTCACCGTCATGCCCGGTGACACGCTCTGGTCCATCGCCACCGGCGTCGCGCCCGACGCCGACCCGCGCGATGTGATCGGCGACATCAGCCGGATGAACCTGTTGCGCGGCGGGGAGCTGCAGATCGGGCAGACTCTGGCGATCCCGGCTCAGTACGCGCGCTGATCCGGCGGAGGGCTCAGACGAGGAGTTCCTGGGGCGGGCGACTTTGCGTCATCAACCTCAAGCGCCGCATAGCATGGGAAGGGTGACCCTCTCCCTCAACGATCTCCCGCTACGTGACGATCTCCGCGGATTGAAGCCATACGGTGCTCCACAGGCGCCGCTTCCCATCGCGCTCAACGTGAATGAGAACACGCATCCGATCCCCGATGCGGTGGCGAGCGACATCCTCGATGACATCGCCGTCGCGATCCGTGATGTCAACCGCTACCCGGATCGTGAGTTCACCACGCTTCGCGAGTCTTTCGCGGAGTACCTGGGCCACGGTCTCGTCCCCGAGCAGATCTGGGCGGGCAACGGGTCCAATGAGGTGCTCCAGCACATCCTGCAGGCCTTCGGAGGCCCTGGTCGCACGGCTTTCGGGTTCGCGCCGACCTATTCGATGTACCCGCTCATCGCGCAGGGCACCGGTGCGCGGTGGATCGCCGGTACGCGTCAGCCCGACTACACCATCACTCCGGAGGAGGCGGCCGAGCAGGTGCGGGCCGCCGAGCCGGACGTGGTCATCCTCTGCTCTCCCAACAACCCCACCGGCACGCCGCTCGGACTCGACGTCATCGAAGCGGTGTATGAGGCTGCCAGGGGCATAGTGATCGTCGACGAGGCCTACCAGGAGTTCGCGCCGCATGACGCGGTCTCCGCACTGACGCTGCTCGAGGGGCGGCCGCGTCTGGCCGTCTCGCGCACGATGAGCAAGGCCTTCGCGTTCGCCGGAGCCCGTGTCGGGTATCTCGCGGCCGACCCGGCGTTCATCGACGCGCTGCGGTTGGTGCGTCTGCCGTACCACCTGAGCGCACTCACCCAGGCGGCGGCCATCGCGGCGCTGCGCAATGCCGACGTCATGCTCGGCATGGTCGAGGAGATCGTCGAGCAGCGCGACCGCATCACGGCGACTCTCGAGGCGCTGGGTTACCAGCCGCACGAATCCTGGTCGAACTTCGTGCTGTTCGGTGGAGTCTCCGACCCGAAGGCCACCTGGCAGCAGCTGTACGACCAGGGGGTGCTGGTACGCGATGTCGGCATCCCAGGACACCTGAGGGTGAGCGCGGGCACCGAGGCCGAGACCACCGCGTTCCTTGATGCTCTTGCCTCGATAGGATCGGCTTCATGAGCACTTCCGCACCGACCCCGCGCACCGCGAGCCGTGTGCGCCGCACGTCGGAGTCCACCGTCGAGCTCGAGCTGAACCTCGACGGGACCGGCGTCAGCCACATCGACACCTCGGTGCCCTTCTTCGACCACATGCTCACGGCGTTCGCGAAGCACTCGCTGACCGACCTCACCGTGCGCGCCTCGGGTGACACCCACATCGACGCACACCACACCGTGGAAGACGTCTCAATCGTGCTCGGACAGGCGATCCTCGAAGCCCTCGGCGACAAGTCCGGCATCTCCCGGTACGGAGACGCCCTCGTCCCCCTCGACGAGGCGCTCGCGCAGGCCGTGGTCGACATCTCGGGCCGCCCGTACCTCGTGCACACGGGGGAGCCCGAGGGGTTCGAGCACCACCTGATCGGCGGACACTTCACAGGGTCGCTCGTCCGCCACTCCTTCGAAGCCATCACGTTCAATGCCGCTCTCACGGTGCACGTGCGTGTGCTCGGCGGCCGCGACCCGCACCACATCGCGGAAGCGGAGTACAAGGCGTTCGCGCGTGCGTTCCGTCAGGCGAAGGCGCTGGATCCGCTCGTCGACGGCATTCCGTCCACCAAGGGCGCGCTGTGACGTCGGCTCCTCGCGTCGCGGTGTTCGACTACGAGTCGGGCAACGTCCACTCGGCCGTCAAGGCTCTCGTGGCTGCCGGTGCCGACGCCGTGCTGACGCGCGACCGTACCACCGCCCTCGAGGCGGACGGCCTGGTCGTTCCCGGCGTCGGCGCGTTCCAGGCGGTTCGCGATGCCCTGCGTGCGCACGGAGGCGACGAGATCATCGACCGCCGTCTGGCCGGTGGCCGTCCCGTCCTCGGCATCTGCGTCGGGATGCAGGTGCTGTTCGAGCACGGCGTCGAGCGTGGGCGTGATACCGCAGGGCTCGGAGAGTGGCCCGGAGCCGTCACCGAGCTCAACGCGCCGGTGCTTCCGCACATGGGCTGGAACACCGTCGCGCCCGGTTCCGACAGCGTGCTCTTCCGCGGCATCGAGCAGGAGCGCTTCTACTTCGTGCACTCCTACGCCGCCCAGTCCTGGCAGCTCGATGTCATTCCGCCGTTCCCGGAACCCGTCCTGACCTGGACGACCTACGGCGATCCCTTCCTCGCCGCCGTGGAGAACGGCCCGCTGTCGGCGACGCAGTTCCACCCGGAGAAGTCCGGCGAAGCAGGTATCCAGCTGCTGCGCAACTGGGTCGAGAGTCTCTGACGACGCCCGCCGGCGTCACCCGTTTTGTTCCCCGCCGCCCGGCGGACTACCCTCGGTTCTCGTGCCCGCACCGGGCCGAAGAGCTTCCCGATCCAAGGACCCCATGAACGACTTCGCGCAGTCCCCCTCGCTCACGCTCCTTCCCGCGGTCGATGTCGCCGGGGGCAAGGCCGTCCGACTGACTCAGGGCGAGGCCGGAACCGAGACCAGCTATGGCGACCCGTTGGACGCCGCAGGGGAGTGGGTGTCGCAGGGCGCCTCCTGGATCCACCTGGTCGACCTCGACGCGGCCTTCGGTCGGGGCAGCAACGCGCCGATCCTGCGCAAGGTCATCAAGCAGTTCAAGGGCGTGAACATCGAGCTTTCGGGTGGTATCCGCGACGACGCGACGCTGGAGGCGGCTCTGGAGAGCGGCGCGACGCGGATCAACCTGGGCACGGCGGCGCTGGAGAATCCGGAGTGGGCTGCCGACGTGATCGGCCGTTACGGCGAGGCGATCGCCGTCGGTCTCGATGTGCGCGGAACGACGCTCGCCGCCCGCGGATGGACCAAGGAGGGCGGGGACCTCTGGGAGGTGCTCGACCGCCTCGAAGACGCCGGCTGCAGCCGCTACGTGGTCACCGACGTCACGAAGGACGGAACCCTCCGCGGTCCGAACCTCGACCTTCTCCGTGAGGTCACCTCTCGCACCCCGAAGCCGGTGGTCGCGTCAGGCGGCATCTCGAGCCTGGACGACATCGCCGCGCTCCGCGACCTCGTGCCGTTGGGCGTCGAGGGCGCGATCGTCGGCAAGGCACTCTACGCCGGCGCCTTCACGCTGGCTGAGGCACTGGATGTCGCAGGAGACTGACGCGCACGCGTGCGGCCCCGAGCCGCACAACCACGGCGATTCAGCAGGCGTCCCGTGGGAGGGGCGCAGCTTCGAGTCGAATCCGCACGCCGCGGACGACGGTTCCGCCGACCCCGCGCTGCTGGCGGCGCTGCTGCGCTTCCGCGCCGGCCAGGGCAGCCAGTCCGAGGTCGTCGACGCTTTCCGTGCCGCCCGTGTGCTGGTGCCCCTCATCGCGGAGAAGGGGGAGGAGGGGATCGCCCCCAACGGCCTCACCGTTGACAAGACGCAGGAGCTCTCCATCGTCACGGTCGCGGCTCCGGATGGTCGGCGCGTGCAGCCGGTGTTCTCGTCGGTCCAGGCGATGCAGGCGTGGGACCCGACGGCGCGACCGATCCCCGTCGAGGCTATCCGCGCGGCGCTGGCCGCCTCGTCGGAGGACACCGACCTGATCGTGCTCGACCCGACGTCCGACACCGAGTTCGTCATCCGGCGTCCTGCCGTGTGGGCGATCGCTCAGGAGCAGCGCTGGGAGCCGAGCTTCCTGTCGACCGAGGTGTTCACGGCGCTGCAGGAGAGCGTGGCCCACGAACTGGCCGTCATCGACGTGGCTGTGGCTTCCGGGGACCCCGACGCCCGTCTGCGCGGGCCCGAGCTCATCGTGGTCCTCGAGCTGGTCGACGGACTCGAACGCGAGGTGCTCGACGCCGTGCTCTCGCGTCTCGCGTCTCGCTGGGCATCGGACGACCGGATCGCCGTGCTCGTCGACTCCCTCACCGTGAAGCTCCGCCGCAGCGCCTGAACCGCTTCGCTACGCTCGGGGACATGCCCCGGACTCTGTTGCGAGCCCTCGCCGCCGTCGTGCTGCTCGGAGGCGCCGTCGCCGGCACTTCCGGCTGCGTGGTCAACGCGTGCCCGGCGATCGCCTACATCAGCACGGTCGTCGTCGACGTGAGCGCCTTCCCGGCGGCGACCGACCTCCAGTTCTGCGCGGACGGGCAGTGCTCACCGGGGCCGGGGGAGGATGCGAGCTCGTCCGCGAACTTGTTCTCGGCGTCTCCGTCGGCCGACGGCACGTGGAGCATGTCCTTCGACATGTCCACGCCCGACCTGGTCGACATCCGGTTGTTCGATGCGCAGGGTGCCGTCATCCACGAGTCGGAACAGGAGATCTCCTGGACTCGCACCGAAGGGCAGTGCCCCGGCCCGGCCTCGGCCGACCCTCTGGTCGTCGAGCCCGCGGCAGCTAGTTGACCGGGCCGGTCCACTTCTCGCCCGGTCCCTTGCCGATCGGATCGGGGATCGTGGACGCCTCGCGGAAGGCGAGCTGGAGTGAGCGGAGACCGTCGCGCAGGGACCGCGCGTGCATGTCGCTGATCTCCGGAGCGCCGGCGGTGATGAGCCCGGCGAGGGAGTTGATGAGCTTGCGCGCCTCGTCGAGGTCGAGCTGCGCTGCGGCGTCCGGATCGTCGGCGAGCCCGAGCTTGACGGCTGCCGCGCTCATGAGGTGCACGGCGGCGGTGGTGATCACCTCGACTGCGGGTACATCGGCGATGTCGCGGGTGGCCGACGATGCGGCCTCCTCCTGACGTGCCCAACGCTCTTCGCGCTCGCGTGCCGCCTCGTCCGGTGCCTGGTTCGTCACTTCGCCTTGCTTTCTGTTAGACTTTGGCGGGCTCCGGAGCGTCATGCTCCGGAACGAAAGAGGATTCACTTCCCACCCGCGCTTGCCGTTCAAGGCTACCGGGTCTTGCACTCCACCGGCTCCGTTCGAAAGAAGGAGCCGGTAGACAGGGTGCGGAGCCGGCGTCTGAATGCCGGTGGGTGGGGACGATTCCGATTTCGCCCGTGATGCAGACAGCGTCGCGGTGGCCGAATCACATCGTCTAAGGAGTTCCGCATCAGCGATCCCCGTACCAATGAGCGCATCCGCGTCCCCGAGGTCCGCCTCGTCGGCCCCGCGGGTGAGCAGATCGGCGTCGTCCGCATCGAAGCCGCACTGCGCCTCGCGCAGGAAGCCGATCTCGACCTCGTCGAGGTCGCCCCGAACTCGAAGCCGCCCGTCGTCAAGATCATGGACTACGGCAAGTTCAAGTACGAGGCCGCCCAGAAGGAAAAGGAAGCTCGCCGCAACCAGGCGAACACGATCCTCAAGGAAGTGCGCTTCCGTCTGAAGATCGAGGCTCACGACTACACGACCAAGCTCAAGCGTGCCGAGGGCTTCCTCAAGGCCGGCGACAAGGTCAAGGCCATGATCCTGTTCCGCGGTCGCGAGCAGTCGCGTCCGGAGCAGGGTGTGCGTCTGCTGCGCAAGTTCGCCGAGGATGTCGCCGAGTTCGGCACCGTCGAGTCGAACCCGACCATCGACGGTCGCAACATGGTGATGGTCGTGGCTCCGCTCAAGAGCAAGTCCGAGGCGAAGCAGGAGCAGAACGCCGTGCGCGATGCTCAGCGCGCGGACAAGAAGCAGGCTGCGCGCGAGGCGAAGAACGAGGCCGCCGCCACCACTGCGGAGTAGTACCCGCCCCAGAACTCCCGCACCGCGGGTTGACACCGTCGCCTGAGAAGGCGCCATACGAAGGAAGAGAAGATGCCGAAGCAGAAGACCCACTCGGGTGCTAAGAAGCGCTTCAAGATCACCGGCAGCGGAAAGCTGAAGAAGCAGCAGGCCGGGATGCGCCACAACCTCGAGCACAAGTCGAGCCGTCGCACGCGTCGTCTGAACCAGGACCAGGTCCTGTCGAAGGCTGACACCAAGGTCGCGAAGAAGCTTCTCGGTCGCTGACGCGCGCCGAACGCACGAATAGGAACACAGGAAAATGGCAAGAGTCAAGCGGGCAGTAAACGCCCACAAGAAGCGCCGGGTCATCCTCGAGCGCGCCTCCGGTTACCGCGGACAGCGTTCGCGCCTCTACCGCAAGGCCAAAGAGCAGGTCATCCACTCGCTGGTCTACTCGTACCGTGACCGTCGCAAGCGCAAGGGCGACTTCCGTCGTCTGTGGATCCAGCGCATCAACGCTGCGGCCCGCCAGAACGGCATGACGTACAACCGCTTCATCCAGGGCCTCGGCCTCGCGGGTGTCACGGTCGACCGTCGCATGCTCGCCGACCTCGCGGTCAACGACGCTGCCACGTTCACGACGCTGGTCGAGACGGCGAAGAAGGCTCTTCCCTCCGACGTCAACGCGCCGAAGTCGGCTGCGTAAGCACCTCTTCACACAGGGCGCTCTCCTTCGGGAGGGCGCCCTGCGGCGTTTCCCGGCGTGGCGAGGACTGCCGCGCGGCTGACCGCGAGGTCGACGAGAGCGGCCATGGCGACGGCACCCGCGTAGACGAGGATGTCGCGTCCATCGAATCCGGAGCCGAGGACGTGGCGGATCGGGGGGAGTGCCGATCCCCACTCACGAGGGATACCGGTGAGCTGGAACAGTTCGACGCCGGCGCAGAACACGAAGGCGACGAGGGCCGGCGCGAAGGGGCGCCACCGCGCGGCGATCAGGGCGACGAGCAGATAGATGAGCACAGCGTACAGCGCATCGCCGATGACGTCGCCCACGACCCCGCCCGCACTGCGATGGATGACGAGCCCGATCGCGACCGTCGCGACGGCGAGCACTGCGAGGACGATCCGCCGACGGGAGCTCCTCACCGCGGCATCGATCGTCATGCAGGCACCCTACCCGGATGGTGCGGGAGAGGGCCGTGCGTTCCCTAGACTGTGATCGTGCTGGAGAACCCCCGTTCGCCCCGAGTCCGTGCTGTCGCGAAGCTGACCAAACGCAGCGCGAGGACTGAGACAGGCCTGTTCCTTCTGGAGGGCCCGCAGTCGGTGCGCGAGGCGCTCACCTACCGTCCCGAGGCGATCGTCGAGCTCTTCGCGACGCCGAACGGCTGGGAGCGGCACCCCGACATCCGCGCGAAGGCCGCAGAGGCGGACATCGAGGTCGAGTACGTCACCGAGTACGTGCTCAACGCCATGGCCGACACCGTCACACCGCAAGGCCTCGTCGCCGTCGTGCAGCAGACGCCGACGTCGGTGCGCGACATCTTCGACGCCTCGCCGCGACTGGTGGCGATCTGCGAGGAGGTGCGGGATCCAGGGAACCTCGGCACGATCATCCGGGCAGCGGATGCCGCGGGTGCGGATGCCGTCGTCCTGACCGGTCGCACCGTCGATCCGTACAACCCGAAGGTGGTGCGCGCGACCACAGGGTCCCTGTTCCACCTTCCCGTCTCGGTCGGGGGCGACCTCGCCGAAGTCGTGAAGCGTGCTCACGCCGCAGGTCTGCGCATCCTCGCGGCGGACGTGAAGGGCGATGACCTGTTGGAAGCGCGCGCGGAGGGCGTGCTGGCCGAGCCGACGGGATGGCTCTTCGGCAACGAGGCGCGCGGACTCGAAGACGAGGCGCTGGATCTCGCGGACCGCGTGCTCAAGCTTCCGATCTTCGGCCGAGCCGAGTCGCTCAATCTGGCGACGGCCGCCAGCGTCTGCCTGTATGAAAGCGCATTCGCTCAGCGGGCGACGTCCGTCGACTGAGGTGACGGACGCCGGGGGAAGCGGGAAGCGGAGTCGATGAGGATTCTGATCGTCGAAGACGACGACCGGGTCGCAGGCGCACTGGAGGCGTTTCTCGCCCGGTCCGGGTACGCGACCGTCCGCGCGGCGGATGGAGCGTCTGCGCTGGGTCTTCTCGGAGCGGACACCGAGGTGGTGCTGCTCGATCTCGGTCTGCCCGACGTCGACGGGGTCGACCTGTGTCGCCGGATCAGGGGCCGCTCCGAGGTCCCGATCGTGATCGTGACCGCCCGCAGCCAGGTCGCGGAGCGCATCAAAGGGCTCCGCGCCGGAGCCGATGACTTCGTGGTGAAGCCCTACGATGTGCACGAGCTCCTGGCGCGGATCGAGGCGGTCACACGGCGATCCAGGCCGATGAGGCCCGAGGCGGATGCGCGCGTCCTGCTCCACGGAGGCGGCGTGCAGGTCGATCTGATCGCTCGCCAGGTGCTGGTCGACGGCGCGGCCATCGACCTCACGCGCAAGGAGTTCGACATCATCGCCGTCCTGGCCCGCTACCCGGGAGTGGCGGTGCCGAAGGACCGGCTGATCCGCGAGGTGTGGAACACCGACTGGCGAGGATTCGGCCATTCTCTGGAGGTGCACGTCGGGGCGATCAGGAAGAAGACCGGGGTCCGCGGGGTCATCGAGACGGTCCGCGGGGTCGGCTATCGGCTGGCAGGGTCCTGAGTCGTGCGTCGTCGCCTCATCCTCGTGTTCCTGATACCGCTCGTCGCGATCCTGGCCGGACTCGGCGGTGCCGCGGGGTGGAGCGCCGCCCAGAGCGTGCAGCAGGCCTTCTATGCGCAGCAGATCGGCGACCTCGGCTACTTCGTCACGAGCGCGCGCCAGGCTCTGCGTTCCGGCAGTGCTGCCGTGATCGAGGCGGAGGTGGAGCGGTTCCGCGAGGTCTACGGGATCGAGGTGACCGTGTTCGATCTCGGGGGCGGCGTGTGGGCCGCAGCGGATCAGGACCCGGCGGTGCTTCGCGAAGACGATGCCGAGCGCGTCAAGCTGGCGCTCTCCGGTCGACGAGCCGAGCAGCCGACGGTGGTGTTCCCGTGGAGCGTCTCGGATTCCGCATTGGCCGAGCCGGTGTTCGATGACGGTGACGTGATAGGCGCCGTGCTCGTCGCCGGAGATGTGGCGGCTCCGCGCGCCGCGATCCTGCACCAGCTCCTGCTCATCTCGGCGATCGCGGGCGTGCTCATCGCGCTCGGCGTGCTCCTGGTGTTCCGGCTCGCGCGTTGGGTGCTCTCGCCGGTGCGCCGACTCGACGAGGCCATGGTCGCGATCGAGCGCGGCGAGATGGACGCGCGCGTTGCTGCGGACGACGGTCCGCCGGAGCTCCGCCGCATGGCGCAGGTGTTCAACGGCATGGCCGACGAGATCGAACGGGTGATGACGAGGCAGCAGGAGTTCGCGCTCAACGCCTCACACGAACTGCGCAACCCCCTCAATGCTCTGCTCCTGAGAGTGGAGCATCTGGCGACGGGACTCGGCGACGAGTGGCAGGGCGACGTCGAGGAGACGAGGGAGGAGGGGCGCCGGATGACCCGCATCCTCGAGACACTTCTCGGCCTCGCGCGCGGCGGCCGTGGCGACTCGACCGTCTCCGCTGTGGATCTGGCGACTCTGGCCGCTCGTCGCCGGGAAGCATGGCGCGATGTCGCGGCTCAGCGCGGAGTCGGGCTGCGCTCCACCGGTGTGTCATCGGTGATGAGCGTGACCGACCGCACGATCGTGGAGAGCGCGCTGGATGCCGTGATCGACAATGCCGTGAAGTTCTCGCCCGAGGGGGCGCACATCGAGATCGGGGCGAGACGGGAAGGAAGCGTCTGTCGGATCACGGTCCGCGATCACGGCCCGGGCCTCACCGACGAGCAGGCAGCTGCGGCGACCGACCGGTTCTGGCGCAACGCCGACACCGGGGACACACCGGGGTCAGGACTCGGGCTGGCGATCGCGAGCGATCTGCTGGAGACGATCGGGGGAGAGCTGGCGGTCTCTTCGGCACAGGGTGGCGGACTCGAGGTCGCGCTCGTCCTGCACGACGGGTCCACGCCATGAGGTCGGCCGCCAGGGGACTTCTCGCGGGAGGACTCGCGTTCGTGCTGCTGACCGGGTTGACCGCGTGCGTCCCTCGCTCCGACGAGTGGAGCGACGTCGAGTACGCGATCGCCAGCGGGGGCTCGACCGGTGTGTACTACGACTACGGCAGCCACCTGGCGGAAGAGCTGTCGGACCGGCTGGACCTCCGGATGGTCGCGCAGGAGACCGCGGGATCGGTCGACAACCTGCTGCGGGTGAGTTCGGGCGAGGCCCTGCTCGGATTCGCGCAGGGGGATGCCGCCGCCGACGCGGTGTCGGGCACCGGCGCCTTCGAGCGGCCGTTGGAGGTGGAGGCTCTCGCCCGCCTGTACGACGAGTACGTTCAGGTCGTGGTGCGGGGGGATTCGGACATCGACGACATCGGCGATCTTGCCGGCCGCACCATCTCCCTCGGCGCCGAGAACTCCGGCGTCAACGTGATCGCCGGCCGAGTGCTCGACGCGGCAGGCGTCGCGCTCGATTCCGTCCGCGACCCCCAGCTCGACCTCAGCGCGTCGATCGGTGCGATGGAGCGTGGTGAGATCGACGGCTTCTTCTGGGTGGGGGGCCTGCCCACTCCCGGCGTGGCCGAACTGTCCTCGCGGGCTCCGGTGCGTCTGCTCCCGATCGAGCCCGAGTGGGTCAATGCCGTGAACGAACGGTACTCGCATGCCTATCGGCAGGCCGATGTCCCCGCGGGGACATACGGCCTGCCGGACTCCGCGCCGACGATGGCCGTTCCCAACTATCTCGTCACCGCCGCGTCCACGCCGGATGCCGTCGTGCACGATGTCCTGGCCGGGCTCTTCGACGCGCGACTGCGCATCGCGGGGGAGGTGCCGACCGCGGCGCTGCTGGATCGGCGCTCGGCGATCTTCACCGGTCCGGTCCCTCTCCACGATGGTGCGATCGACTACTACCGCGACCTGCGCGGTTGACTGCTCAAGAAATCCTCAAGAAGTCTGACAGCGGGGCCGGCGCTCTGCCATTGTGAGGTCGATCGCGCACGATCGTCGCCTGCTGCACAACTGTCGTTGGGGCATCGCAGCAGGACGATTCCGCGGCCCGTGGGGGCGGGCCGCGGGGTACCCATGCACAGCAGCATTGGTGCCGCGATCAGGTGATTACGAACGTGTAAATCTCACCGAGGTGCCTGGAGACCCGCGCCCGACGTGGCTAGTTTGGAGAAATGATGACCTCTGATACCCCGCTCGTCGTGGTCGAGAACGTTCAGAAGCACTACGGCGACTTCCAGGCGCTCACTGACATCGATCTGACCGTGAACTCGGGGGAGGTCGTCGTCGTGATCGGCCCGTCCGGCTCCGGGAAGTCGACACTGTGCCGCACGATCAACCGCTTGGAGACGATCACCAGCGGGAGCATCCGCATCGACGGCAAGGAGCTCCCGGCCGAGGGCAAGGGCCTGGCTCATCTGCGCGCCGACGTCGGCATGGTCTTCCAGTCGTTCAACCTCTTCGCCCACCTCACGATCCTCGAGAACGTGACTCTCGGACCGATCAAGGTGCGCGGCATCAAGAAGGCCGACGCCGAGAAGGAGGCGATGATGCTGCGCGAGCGCGTCGGCGTGGCCCAGCAGGCCTCGAAGCTCCCTGCCCAGCTCTCCGGTGGTCAGCAGCAGCGCGTGGCCATCGCCCGCGCTCTCGCGATGCAGCCCAAGGTGATGCTGTTCGACGAGCCCACCAGTGCGCTCGACCCCGAGATGATCAACGAGGTGCTCGACGTCATGGTCGAACTCGCCCAGGACGGGATGACGATGATCGTCGTCACGCACGAGATGGGCTTCGCGCGCAAGGCCGCCGACCGCGTCGTGTTCATGGCGGACGGACGGATCGTGGAGGAGGCGACTCCCGAGGAGTTCTTCACGCACCCGAAGAGCGATCGCGCCAAGGACTTCCTCTCGAAGCTCCTCACGCACTGACGCGCCCGCACACTCACACACTCACACACAGACCCTGCACACACAGCACACGAAGGAGACGCACATGCGACGCACACGGACACTGGCAGGCATCGGAATCGCGGCAGCCGCGCTGCTGACGCTCACCGCCTGCAACAGCGGAACCCCGTCCAGCACGGGGGCCCCGGAAGGCGGCGACGAAGGTGACTCCTCCAGCAGCACGCCCTGGACCGTCCTGACCGACGTCAGCATCGACGGCAGCCCGACGTTCGACCGGATCGAGTCGTCCGGAAAGATCAAGGTCGGCGTCAAGGAGGACCAGCCCGGTCTCGGCTACCTCGACCCCGTGACCGGTGACCGCACCGGATTCGACGTCGACATCGCCCGCTGGATGGCGGCATCGCTCGGTGTCGACCCGGAGAAGATCGATTTCCAGGCGATCGCCTCCGCGAACCGCGAGCAGGCCATCGTGAACGGCGACATCGACTACTACGTCGGCACCTACTCCATCACCGACAAGCGCAAGGAGCAGATCTCCTTCGCCGGTCCGTACTTCGTCACCGGTCAGGGCCTCCTCGTGGCAGCTGACAGCGACATCAAGAGCGTCGACGACCTCGACTCCTCGACGACCGTCTGCTCGGCGACCGGCTCGACGCCGATCCAGAACATCAAGACGAACTACCCCGACGTGCCCACCAAGGAGTACGACACGTACTCGAAGTGCGTCGAGGACCTGAAGAACGGCCAGGTGGACGCGGTCACCACCGATGAGGCGATCCTCATCGGCTACGCGGCTCAGGACCCGGACAACCTCAAGGTCGTCGGTGAGCCCTTCAGCGAGGAGCGCTACGGCATCGGCGTCGCCAAGGGTGACGACGCCCTCGTGGGGTACTTCAACACGCAGCTGACCGACGGTGGCGAGATCTGGCAGCAGATCTTCGACAACAACCTCGGTGCCTCCGGCGTCAAGGCGACGCAGCCCGAGGTCGACCCGGTCGGTTGATCTCCGCGGGGCGGTCGGCATGGTCGGCCGCCCCGCTCATGCAGGACACTTTCGAGAACCCGAATCGACAGGAGCAGCAGTGGGAGTCATCTCCGACCACCTCGACCTCTGGGGAGAGGCACTGTGGGGAACCATCGTGCTGTTCCTCGGCGGCGGCATCATCGCGCTGGTCCTCGGACTCATCGTCGGGGCCGCACGTGTCTCGCCGGTTCCGATCGCCCGCGCCGTCGGTGGCGTGTACGTGAACTGGATCCGCAACACACCGCTGACCCTGGTCATGTTCTTCTTCGCCTTCTGCCTTCCGATCCTGCTGGGGGAGCGGGTGAACTCCCTGCTGCTGGCCGTGATCGCGCTCGGCATCTACACCGCGACCTATGTGGCGGAGGCGCTGCGAGCCGGCATCAACACCGTGCCGGTCGGCCAGGCGGAAGCCGCACGGGCGATCGGCCTGAACTTCGGCCAGGTCATGCGCTACGTGGTGCTGCCGCAGGCGACGCGCTCCGTCGTCCCGCCCATGATGAGCGTGCTCATCGCCCTCATGAAGAACACCACGGTGGCCGCAGGGTTCTCGGTCGTCAACCTCGGCACCATCCGCGCGGCGCTCAGCGAACGCGGTGAGAACGCGCTCGTCGTGCTCCTGTGGGTCATGGTCCTGTTCGTGGTGCTGGTGCTGCTGCTCGCCTGGGTGCAGCGCGTTCTCGAGAACAAGTGGAGGATCGCGCGATGAGTTCCGTCCTTTTCGACGTCCCCGGCCCCCGTGCCGTCGCCCGCAACAGGCTCATCGGAGTCGCCACGGTGCTCGTGGTCCTCGCGGTGCTCGGCTGGGTGGTGTGGAGGCTGTTCGCCACCGGGCAGTTCTCCGCAGAGAAGTGGAACATCTTCACGTTCTCCGCGGTCTGGGTCCGCTTCGGCGAAGGCCTGCTGGCCACGCTGGCCGCGTTCGCGGTCGCCGGCGTCGGATCCATCGTCCTCGGTTTCCTTCTCGGCATCGGCCGCCTCTCGGAGCACGCCTGGGTGCGTGAGCCGGTCCGGTGGATCATCGAGGTGCTGCGAGCGGTGCCCGTGCTCATCCTGATGATGCTGCTGTACTACGGCCTTCCGGTGATCGGCGTGAAGATGCCGCCGTACTGGGCCGTCGTGATCGCCCTCATCGTCTACAACGGCTCCGTGCTCGCCGAGGTGCTCCGTGCCGGGATCGAGTCGCTGCCGCGCGGACAGAAGGAGGCCGGCTACGCGATCGGACTGCGGAAGACCGGGGTGATGTACTTCATCCTGATCCCGCAGGCCGTCCGGGCCATGATGCCGGTGATCATCGCGCAGCTCGTCGTGGCGCTCAAGGACACCGCGCTCGGCTTCATCATCACGTACCAGGAGCTCCTCTACGTCATCAACCAGATCGGCAACCAGGCGCCCTACGGCTCCCCGCTGATCCCGGCGGCGATCGTCGGCGGATCGATGTACGTGGCCGTGTGTCTCCTGCTCTCCTACATCGCCTACCGCCTGCAGAAGCGTGCCAAGCGCTCGCCGAAGGCAGGGCCTGCGGTGCCGGATCCCCGCCAGCACGGAGGCGAGACCAACACCTCGCTCATCGTGCTGCAGGGAGATGGGTCCGAGAAGGCGCGCTGATCCGCGAAAGGGACCCGCACGCCCCCGGTAGACTCGATTCTCGTGTCAGAGTCTCCTGAAATCACCCCGGAAGCGGTCGAGTCCGCTGTTGCCGATGCCCTCGCGGCGATCGCCACAGCCGCCGACACCGCCGAGCTGAAAGCAGCCCGCGCCGCACACGTCGCCGACGGATCGCCGCTCGCGGTACTGAACGCCTCGATGCGCCAGGTCGCTCCCGAGAACAAGGCCGCATTCGGCAAGCTCGTGGGCCAGGGGAGAGGGCAGGTGACCCAGGCGCTGGCCGCGAAGGAGGCCGAGCTCGCCGAGGCCGAGGTCGCCGCGCGCCTCGAGTCCGAGCGGGTGGACATCACCGCCGTGCCCTCGCGCACGCGTGTCGGCGCCCGACACCCGCTCACGCTCCTGCAGGACCAGGTGTGCGACATCTTCGTCGGCATGGGCTGGGAGATCGCGGAGGGACCGGAGCTCGAGCACGAGTGGTTCAACTTCGACGCACTGAACTTCGATGTGGACCACCCCGCACGCCAGGAGCAGGACACGTTCTACGTGGACCCGCCCTCGCGTCACCTCGTGATGCGCACGCACACGAGCCCGGTGCAGGTGCGCTCGATGCTCGACCGCGAGGTGCCCATCTACGTGCTGTGCCCCGGCCGGGTGTATCGCACCGACGAGTTCGACGCCACGCACCTGCCGGTGTTCACGCAGTTCGAGGGACTCGTGATCGACAAGGGCATCACGATGGCGCACCTCAAGGGCACGCTCGACCACTTCGCGAAGCTGCTCTTCGGCCCCGAGGCCAAGACGCGCTTCCGCACCAACTACTTCCCCTTCACCGAGCCGTCCGCCGAGCTCGATCTGTGGCACCCCACCTTCAAGGGCGGTGCGCGCTGGATCGAGTGGGGCGGCTGCGGCATGGTCAACCCGAACGTGCTGCGCGCGGCAGGGATCGACCCGGAGGAATACAGCGGCTTCGCGTTCGGCATGGGCATCGAGCGGGGCCTGATGTTCCGCAGCGACGTCCAGGACATGCGCGACATGGCCGAGGGCGATGTCCGATTCAGCGAGCAGTACGGGATGGTGGTGTGATGCGCGTCCCGCTTTCGTGGTTGCGTGAGTACGTCGATCTGGCAGCGGACGCCACGCCCGAGGATGTCCTCGCGGCCCTGGTGACCGTCGGCTTCGAAGAGGAGGACGTGCACCGCTTCGACATCACGGGCCCCGTGGTGGTCGGCCAGGTCGTCTCGCTCGAGCCGGAGCCCCAGTCCAACGGCAAGACCATCAACTGGTGCCAGGTCGACGTCGGCGCGGCGAACGGCGGCATCCGTGGCATCGTCTGCGGCGCGCACAACTTCGTCGTCGGGGACAAGGTCGTCGTGACCCTTCCCGGTGCGGTGCTGCCCGGTCCGTTCCCGATCGCCGCCCGCAAGACCTACGGTCATGTGTCGGACGGCATGATCGCCTCTGCGCGCGAGCTGGGACTCGGTGACGAGCACAACGGCATCGTCGTGCTGTCCGACCTCGGCATCGATGCGCCCGTCGGCACCGACGCGATCGCCCTGCTCGGCCTCGACGACGTCGCGGTGGAGATCAACGTCACGCCCGACCGCGGTTACGCCTTCTCCCTGCGCGGGGTGGCTCGTGAGTACGCGCACGCGACCGGAGCGACCTTCCGCGACCCGGCGGAGCGCGATTTCGCCGAACTCCAGCCGGGCACCGGCCACACGACCATCGTCGACGACGTCGCACCTGTGCGCGGGAACGTCGGAGCGAGCGAGTTCGTGACCCGCGTCGTCCGCGACGTCGATCCCTCACGTCCGACTCCTCCGTGGATGGTGGCGCGGCTCAGCCTCGCCGGCATGCGGTCGCTGGGCGTGCTCATCGACATCACCAACTACGTGATGCTCGAGCTCGGACAGCCGCTGCATGGCTACGACCTCGACAAGCTCACCGGGGGGATCACGGTTCGCCGCGCGCACGAGGGCGAGAAGATGACCACCCTCGACGGCGTCGAGCGCGCGCTGCACACCGAAGACCTGCTCATCACAGACGAGTCGGGTCCGATCGGCCTGGCCGGCGTCATGGGCGGCGGCACGACGGAGATGAGCGACTCCACCCGGAACGTGATGATCGAGGCGGCGAGCTTCGACCCGACCACGATCGCTCGTTCGGCTCGTCGTCACAAGCTGCCCAGCGAGGCGTCCAAGCGTTTCGAGCGCGGCGTCGACCCGCTGATCCCCTTCGTCGCGGCCCGGCGCGCGGCCGACCTCATGGTCGAGTTCGCCGGGGGCACGCTCACGGAGGAGGGCGGCGCGCTGTTCGCCGAGGTCTTCGTCGCGGAGATCGAGCTGCCCGCCGGCTTCGTGCAGGGGCTCATCGGCGTCGACTACACCGATGAAGAGATCACCGGTGCGCTGACGACGATCGGCGCGGAGGTCAGCCCTTCGACCGGCTCAGGGACCCAGGGCGGGTGGACGGTCATCCCGCCGACCTGGCGCCCCGACCTCACCGACAAGTGGACGCTCGCCGAGGAAGTCGCCCGCATCCACGGGCTCGACCGCATCCCCTCGGTGCTGCCGACGCCTCCCTCCGGGCGCGGCCTCACCGCGCACCAGCAGGGCCGCCGCCGCGTGGCCGATGCTCTGGCTGCTGCGGGGCTGGTCGAGACGCCGTCGTTCCCGTTCACCACGGAGGCGCAGAACGATCTGCACGGCTCCGCGTCGGGCGAGCACCTGCCGAGCATCCGTCTGGCGAATCCGCTCGACGGGCAGGCGCCGTACCTGCGCCGGTCGCTGATCCCCGGTCTGCTGCAGACCGCGCACCGCAACATCTCCCGCGGGCTCACCGACCTCGCGATCTTCGAGACCGGGGTGGTCTTCCTGCCCGAGCCGGGTGTGCAGTACGGCACCGATGAGGTGCCGCCGCTGGGGGAGCGTCCGTCCGACGAGACGCTCGCGGAGCTGAACGCCTCGATCCCGCCACAGCACCGGTTCGTCTCCGGACTCCTCACCGGCCATGTCGCACCGCGCCAGCCCGGTCGCCCCGCCGAGGCCGCCGGCCTCGTGGAGGCTCTGGACGCGGTCCGTGTGATCGCGGCAGCCGCCGGGGTCGACATCGACGTGCTCCAGGCCGAACGCGCCGCCCTCCACCCGGGGCGCACCGGGTCGCTCCTGGTGGCAGGCGAAGAGGTCGGATACGTCGGCGAGCTGCACCCCGCTGTCGCCGAGGGGGCCGATCTTCCCGGGCGCGCGACCGTGTTCGAGCTCGACCTCGACCGCATCCTGTCGCTTGCCGGCGGACGGGTCGTCGCGGCTTCGCTGTCGACGTTCCCCGCCGCTACGCAGGACGTGTCGCTCCTGGCTCCGGCCGGGGTCCCCGCCGCGGATGTGCAGGCCGCCCTCGCCGAAGGTGCGGGCATGCTGCTGGAGTCGGTGCGCCTCGTCGACGACTACCGCGGAGAGGGCGTTCCGGAGGGTTCCAAGAGCCTGACCTTCGCGCTGAGGTTCCGGGCGGATGACCGCACCCTCACCGCGGCGGAGGCCACGGAGGCCAAGCTCGCCGGAGTCGAGGTCGCTGCGCAGCGCTTCGGAGCGACGCTGCGCGACTGAGGATCGATCCGCGGTGTGAGGCGGACCGTGTCGTCGCTCGGACGATCCGGGCCGTCGCCGGAGTACCGTGGCGGGATGAGAATCCTCCCCCAGGGCACTCCGGCCGCCGTCCCCGACGGGGCGCGACCGCTCGGCGAGGGGCCGTTCCTCGAGCCCGGCGCACAGATCGACTGGCACTATCGGAAACCGGGGTGGCAGCCGGGAGAGCCGTCCAGGATCTCGCCGATGCGCGTGGTCCGTGATGATGAGCGCGGTCTCGTGGCCTGGCTCGCTCCGGGGACCCTCCAGGAGGCGCCGGGATCCAGCGACGGTCAGCGCGTGCGGGAAGTGCCTCTCGCCCGGCGCTGGCTCGAGCCGCGGACGCGCATCGTGGAGCGCTG
The DNA here is from genome assembly GCF_013410135.1 of Microbacterium sp. JAI119. Classification (NCBI taxonomy): domain Bacteria; kingdom Bacillati; phylum Actinomycetota; class Actinomycetes; order Micrococcales; family Microbacteriaceae; genus Microbacterium; species Microbacterium sp. JAI119. The sequence goes on along the minus strand of NZ_JACCCK010000002.1, from coordinate 19,038 downwards.
GCGGGGCAACGGGGTGCTGTGCATCGCCCCTGCGGGGATGCCGTGGTCGATCTGGCTGTTCTGGAGCGACACCACCGGGCCGGACTGGGCGTTCTCCGGGTGGTACGTGAATCTCGAGAACGCGCATCTGCGGACAGACCGGGACACCTTCTCGTCCGACCATATCCTCGACGTCGAGATCGATCCGGCGGGCGGCATCCACCTCAAGGACGAGGATGAGCTCGTCGCCGCGATCGCCCAGGGACGGCTCAGCTCCGAGCAGGCCGCGCAGATCGAGCGGCACGCGGACGCGGCCATCGCGTCGTTCGAGGCCGACGACTGGCCGTTCGACTCCGCGTGGACCCGCTGGCGGCCCGACCCCGCCTGGACGGTTCCGGTGCTGGCAGGCCTTGACCGGTTGGGTGCAGGCACACCATGACGGATGTTCTGATCCTGGGCGGCACCGGGTGGCTCTCCGGGCGCATCGCCGGTCACTGGCGCGACCACGGAGCCACGGTCACCTGCCTCGCTCGAGGCACACGGCCCGCGCCGGAGGGAACGGTCCTGGTGCGTGGCGATCGCGAGGAGGCTTCGACCTACGCCGACCTCGCACGACGGGAGTGGGACCACGTCGTCGACATCTCCTCCCAGGCGGCGCATGTCGATCGGGCAGTCGAGATGCTGGGCGATCGAGCGGCACGATGGACGTACGTGTCATCCGTGTCGGTGTACTCCGATGACGAGACGGTCGGTGCGGACGAATCGGCTCCACGACACCCGGCGGCGGTTCTCGGCGACGAGTACGAGTACGCGGCGCAGAAGGTCGCCGCCGAGGACTCCGTCGCCCGATTGGGGGAGCGGGCACTCGTGGTGCGTCCCGGCCTGATCGTGGGCGACGGAGACCCGAGCGACCGCTTCGGCTACTGGAGTGCCGCGTTCGCTCGTGCCGACGCTGACGCCGTGCTGCTGCCCCCGCTGGACGGGCGGAGCGCTCAGTTGATCGACGTCGACGATCTGGCGGAGTACGTCGTCACCGCGCGAGGCAGCGGAGCCGTCAACGCCGTCGGCGACGAGAGGCCTCTCGCGGATGTGCTGCGGATGGTCCGCGCTGCATCCGGGCACACCGGGGCGACCGTCGTCGCGGACGAGGAGTGGCTCATCGCGCGTGACGTGGACCACTGGGCCGGCCCGCACTCCCTGCCGCTGTGGCTCCCGCCCGAGATGACGGGATTCATGACCCGCTCGAACGCGGCATTCCATGAGACCGGTGGGATGCTCCGTCCGCTCGTCGACACGATCGAGCGCGTGCTCGCCGACGAACGGGAGCGCGGACTCGACCGCGAACGACGTGCCGGGCTCACGCGGGCGCAGGAGCGGGCGCTGCTGGCCGATCGATAGACTGCGGACAGTGACACGGGGTGCCGCGATCCGCGGCTGAGAACAGACCCGTCGAACCTGATCTAGTTCGTACTAGCGAAGGGATGTCGCGATGAGCGATCTTCTGCGTCCTGATTCCACACACGATCTCGCCGAAAAGGCTGCGGTGCTGCTGGGGGTGTTGCGTGAGGCGCCACCGCTGACGCACTGCATCACCAATGCCGTGGTCACCGGCTTCACCGCCAACGTGCTGCTGGCGCTCGGGGCTGCTCCCGCCATGGTCGACATCGTCGGGGAGGTCGGCATGTTCGCCGGTGTCGCCTCGGGGATGCTGGTCAACCTGGGGACGCCCACCCCGGAGCAGCGCGCGGCGACTCTGGAAGCCGTCACCGGTGCGAGGGCAGCCGGTACGCCCTGGGTGCTCGACCCCGTCGCGGTCGGTGCGCTCCCGGTGCGCACCGCACTCGCGCGTCAACTCGTCGAGCAGCGTCCGACCGCGATCCGCGGCAACGCCTCGGAGGTGCTGGCTCTCGCGGGGCTCAGCGCCGGTGGGCGAGGTGTGGATTCCACCGACAGCACCGAGTCCGCGGCCGAGGCCGCATCGGCGCTGGCTCGGACGACACGCGGTGTGGTGGCCGTGTCCGGCCCGATCGATCTGCTCACCGACGGCGAACGCGTGCTGCGGTTGTCCAACGGGCACGAGCTGCTCACGAGGGTCACGGGCGGCGGTTGTGCTCTGGGCGCGGTGATGGCGGCCTTCCTCGGCGCTGCGCGGGCGACAGGGCACGACGCGCTCACGGCGGTCGCGTCGGCGAGCCTCGTGTACACGATCGCGGCGGAGCAGGCAGCGGAGCGGTCCACCGGGCCGGGGAGCTTCGCCGTCGCGCTGCTGGATGCCCTCGCCGCGGTGGATTCCGCTGACATCAGGGTCCGTGCCCGCGCCGAAGGCGGTGCCCTGTGAACGCCGACCTCTCGCTCTACCTCGTCACGGATGCGGAGCTGTGCGGAGACCGGGGCGTCGTCGAGACCGTCCGGCACGCGGTGGAAGGCGGGGTGCGCATCGTGCAGCTGCGCGACAAGGACGCGACCGACGAGGAGACGGTCGAACAGCTGGTCGCGCTGTCGCAGGCGATCGACGGTCGGGCGCTGCTCGTGGTGAACGATCGGCTGGGCGCGGCCGTGGCTGCTCGTGAGCGTGGAGCCAGGGTCGATGGCGTGCACCTCGGTCAGGGCGACGCCTCGGTGCTGCGCGCCCGTGAGGCACTCGGACCCGACGCGTTGATCGGCCTCACCGCCAACACCGCCGCGCACCTCGACGCGCTGCGGGCCCTCCCAGCCGGGACGGTCGACTACCTCGGGGTCGGCGTCATCCGTCCCACCTTCACGAAGCCGGATCACCCCGTCCCGCTGGGCGTGGAGGGATTTCGCGACTTCGCCAGGCGCAGCGCACTCCCGTGCGTGGCGATCGGCGGTGTCCACATCGACGACACCGAGGCCCTTCGCGATGCCGGTGCGGCGGGGGTGGCCGTGGTCTCGGCGCTGTGTGCCGCCGACGATCCGGCCGCCGTAGCGACGCGGTTCCTGCGGCGCTGGCGCTCCGGGGGTGTACCGCGAGTGCTCAGCATCGCCGGGAGCGACCCGTCCGGAGGTGCGGGCATCCAGGCCGACCTCAAGTCCATCGCCGCGAACGGCGGGTACGGGATGGCTGTGCTCACGGCGCTGACCGCGCAGAACACGCAGGGCGTGCGCGCTGTGCACGTGCCGCCGGTCGACTTCCTCCGCGCGCAGCTCGATGCCGTGTCGGACGACATCGTGATCGACGCCGTGAAGATCGGGATGCTCGCCGACGCCGAGGTCATCCGCGCAGTGGGGGCGTGGCTCGACCGCGTGCGCCCGCCTGTCGTGGTGCTCGATCCCGTCATGGTCGCGACCTCCGGCGACCGGCTGCTGGATCCGGAGGCGGAGCGGGCACTGCACGGACTCCTCGCGCGGGCGACTCTGGTCACTCCGAATCTCGCCGAACTCGCGGTGCTCGCCGGTCGGGAGATCGCCGACTGGGAGGATGCCATCTCCGCGGCGCACGAGCTGTCCGCCCGGATCGATGCAGCCGTCCTGGTCAAGGGCGGCCATCTCGTCGGGGATGAGGCCCCCGATGCGTTGGTCGACGCAGCGCGCGGTCTGCGCAGAGACTTTCCAGGACGACGGATCACGACAGGAAACACCCATGGCACCGGCTGCTCGCTGTCGTCCGCGCTCGCGACCCTGCTCGCGCGGGGGCACGACGCAGAAGCGGCCGTCGGCGCCGCGCGCATCTGGCTTCGCGAAGCCCTGCGGGCGGGGGACGCGTTGCGCGTCGGCGGTGGGCACGGGCCGATCAACCACTTCTCCGGACTCTGGGAACGGGCGGGAACAGAGGCCCGTCCGATCGCGGACGACATCGCGGCGGACTGGTGGCACGACATCAGGGAGATCCGCACCGCGATCGACGAGCTGCCCTTCATCCGCGCGCTCGCCGACGGGACGCTGGAGCGCGGACCGTTCCTGTCCTATCTCGCCCAGGACGCGCTGTACCTGCGCGAGTACGCCCGTGTGCTCGCGGAAGCGTCCCGGCTCGCGCCGACATCCGATGAGCAGGCGTTCTGGGCGGAGTCGGCCCGCGGTTCGATCGTGGGCGAGCTCGAGCTGCACGCGTCGTGGTTGACTCCGACGCAGGGGGTGAGCGCGGACACGTTCTCCGCCGAGCCGGGGGCGGCCACCACCGCCTACCTCGATCACCTGCGCTCTGTCGCGTTCGGTGGGGACTACGCCGAGATCGTCGCGGCCGTCCTCCCGTGCTTCTGGCTCTACACCGACCTCGGCCGACGCCTGCACGCCGGGGCCTTCGGTCAGTACGCGCAGGATCCCCAGCACCCCTACGCCTCGTGGCTGGCGACCTACGCCGATCCCGCGTTCGAAGAGGCGACCGAGACGGCGATCGCCTACGCCTCCGAAGCGGCGGCAACGGCTGATGCCGCGACCCGCGCCAGGATGCGCCACGTCTTCGAGGTCTCGAGTGGCCACGAACTCGCCTTCTTCGCCGCACCGCTGGAGCCCTCACCCCGCAGATGACGAACCGGATTTGCGGTGGCAGCCGAGGCCGCGCTACTGTCACGACATGCCTTCGGCCGCCACCGCTTCTCCGACGCTCGCTCCGAGCGTCATCGCTGTGCGCCGACGCCGCGGCCGCCGACTGTAGGCGACCCCGCCCTTCTGCCCGTGCGCGCACGGCGGTCGAGTGCCGGTGTCGCCGCCTCCGGCCCCGTCCACGGTCCCGATTTCCTCGAGGGCCTGACCGTTAAGGTAGAAGCATGACGTATTCCGTCGCCGTCTCCGGCGCATCCGGCTACGCAGGCGGCGAGATTCTGCGCCTCCTGGCCGCCCATCCCGACATGGAGATCCGCACCGTCACGGCGCATTCGAACGCCGGGCAGCCTCTCGTCGACCACCAGCCGCACCTGCGCTCACTCGCACACCTCACGCTGCAGGACACGACACCGGAGATCCTCGCCGGCCACGACATCGTGTTCCTCGCCTTGCCGCACGGGCAGTCGGGGCAGTACACCGATGCGCTGGGCGATGTCCCGCTCGTGATCGATGCCGGCGCCGACCACCGACTCACGTCCGCCTCGGCGTGGGATGCGTTCTACGGCGGCGACTTCCACGAGCCGTGGACCTACGGTGTGCCCGAGCTCCTCATCGACGGGGTCAAGCAGCGTGAGCACCTCCGTGGAGCCACGCGCATCGCGGCGCCGGGATGCAATGCCTCCACCGTGAGTCTCAGCCTCGCGCCCGGTGTGGCCTCCGGGGTGATCGACCCCTCCGACATCGTCTCCGTGCTCGCCGTCGGACCGTCCGGCGCGGGGAAGAGCCTCAAGACGAACCTGCTCGGCAGCGAGATCCTGGGCACCGCCAACCCCTATGCGGTCGGCGGCACCCACAGACACATCCCCGAGATCCGTCAGGCGCTCGCCGCGGCGTCCGGGGTGGAGTCCGACGGCATCCGGATCTCGTTCACGCCGGTGCTGGTGCCCATGTCGCGCGGGATCCTCGCCACGTCCACCGCACCCATCGTCGACGGTGCGACGGATGCGCAGATCCGTGACGCCTGGCAGAGCGCCTATGGCGACGAGACCTTCGTGCAGCTGCTGCCCGAGGGACGCTTCCCCCGCACGGCCGACGTGCTCGGAGCCAACACCGCGCTGATCGGCCTCGCGATCGACCGGGCCGCGAACCGGGTCACGGTCGTCACCGCGGTCGACAACCTCGTCAAGGGCACCGCCGGCGCTGCCGTCCAATCCATGAACATCGCGCTGGGTCTTCCCGAAGCCCGCGCCCTCTCAGTGAACGGAGTAGCGCCGTGAGCGTCACCGCCCCCGCAGGATTCGAAGCGGCCGGTGTCGCCGCCGGGCTGAAGTCGACCGGCAAGCCCGATGTCGCCGTCGTCGTCAACCGCGGACCTCGCAAGGTGGGTGCCGCGGTCTTCACCAGCAACCGCGCCAAGGCGAACCCGATCATCTGGTCGCAGCAGGCAGTGGCCGACCGGGTCGTCGAGGCCGTGGTGCTCAACTCCGGCGGTGCGAACTGCTTCACCGGCGCGTTCGGGTTCCAGACCACCCACCAGACGGCGGAGAAGGCGGCCGAACTGCTCGGCGTCAGCGCCGGGGATGTGCTGATCTGCTCCACCGGCCTCATCGGCACCGGGGACGAGACGTTCCGCTCGCGTGTGCTGGCCGGCACCGAGCAGGCGATCGCCGAGCTCAGCGCCGACGGCGGGGAGAGCGCGGCACAGGCCATCATGACCACCGACACCGTTGCGAAGACCGCCGTGATCAGCCGTGATGGCTGGACGATCGGCGGTATGGCGAAGGGCGCGGGCATGCTCGCGCCGGGACTCGCCACGATGCTCGTGGTGATCACCACCGATGCCGTCCTCGAGCCGCTTCAGGCCGATGAGGCGCTGCGCCGTGCGACAGGGCAGACGTTCGACCGTCTCGATTCCGACGGCTGCATGTCGACGAACGACCAAGTCACGCTCCTCGCCAACGGGGCATCCGAGGTCGTGCCGGACCTCGACGACTTCACCGCCGCGCTCATCGAGCTCTCCCAGGAGCTCGCGGTCAAGCTGCAGGGTGATGCCGAGGGCGCGAGCCACGACATCACGATCGAGGTGCAGCATGCGGTGACCGAGCAGGACGCCGTCGAGGTCGGCCGGTCGGTCGCGCGCAACAACCTCTTCAAGGCAGCGATCTTCGGCAACGATCCGAACTGGGGGCGGGTGCTCGCGGCGATCGGAACGACGAATGCGCAGTTCGACCCCTACGACGTCGACGTCTGGATGAACGGCGTGCGCGTCTGCAGCCAGGGTGGTCCGGACCGCCCCCGCGAAGAGGTCGACCTCACCCCGCGCGCCACGCACCTCGTTATCGACCTCAAGGTCGGGGAGTCGACGGCCACGGTGCTCACGAACGACCTGACCCACGACTACGTGCACGAGAACAGCGCCTACGCCTCATGACCGACATCCAGGACACCACGCCGGACGTCGCCGCGCAGAAGGCCACGACGCTCATCGAGTCGCTGCCGTGGCTGAAGAAGTTCCGCGACCAGATCGTCGTCATCAAGTACGGCGGCAACGCCATGGTGTCGGAGGAGCTGCAGGACGCCTTCGCCCAGGACATCGCCTACCTCCGCTACGTCGGGGTGCTTCCGGTCGTGGTGCATGGTGGAGGGCCGCAGATCTCCAACATGCTGCAGCGGCTCGAGATCCCGAGCGAGTTCAAGGGCGGCTACCGCGTCACCAACACCGAGGCGATCAGCGTCGTGCGCATGGTGCTCACCGGTCAGGTCAACCCGCAGCTCGTGTCGAAGATCAACTCGCACGGCCCGATCGCGACCGGCCTCAGCGGGGAGGACGCCGGACTCTTCGGAGGGCGCCGTCGTGGTGTCGTGATCGACGGCGAAGAAGTCGACCTCGGTCGGGTCGGCGACGTCGTCGAGGTCGATCCGACGCCCGTGCTCGACCACCTCGCCGCAGGGCGCATCCCGGTGGTGTCGAGCATCGCGCCCGATCTCGATCACCCCGGTCAGTCGCTCAACGTCAACGCGGATGCCGCGGCAGCCGCTCTCGCGGTCTCGTTGCACGCGCGAAAGCTCGTCATCCTGACCGACGTGCCGGGGCTGTATGCCGACTGGCCCAACCGCGACTCGCTCGTCTCCCATCTGACGTCGGATGCGCTCATCCAGATGCTTCCGACGCTCGAGTCGGGGATGATCCCGAAGATGCGGGCCTGTCTCGACGCGGTCGAGGGCGGCGTCGACGCGGCGGCGATCATCGATGGGCGGGTGCCGCACTCGGTGCTCGTCGAACTCTTCACCAGCAAGGGAATCGGGACCGAAGTGGTCCTGGGAAAGAACGAGGTGACGGCATGACCGTCTGGCAGGACGATGCGGCACGCGATCTCGTGCTCAACGCGGGGGAGCGGCTCGCGCTGCTGGTCCGCGGTGAGGGCTCGTACCTGTGGGATGCCGACGGCCGACGCCACCTCGACTTCCTCGCGGGCATCGCGGTGACCTCGCTCGGGCACGCGCATCCGGCCTTCGTCGAGGCGGTCTCGACGCAGGCGGCCACGCTCGCGCACGTGTCGAACTACTTCGCCACCCCGCCCCAGCTCGCGCTCGCGGCACGCCTGAAGCGTCTGGCCGGTGCCGGCATCGACGGTCGCGTGTTCTTCTCGAACTCGGGTGCCGAGGCCAACGAGGCCGCGTTCAAGCTCGCGCGTCTGCACGGCGGCTCCGAGCGGCCGCGCATCCTCGCTCTCGAGAACGGCTTCCACGGTCGTACGATGGGCTCGCTCGCGCTCACCGCCAAGGTCTCGATGCGCGCGCCGTTCGAGCCGATGCCCGCCGGGGTCGAGCACATCCCCGCCACGATCGAGGCTCTCGAGGCCGCGATGGATGACCGCGTCGCCGCGATCATCGTCGAGCCCATCCAGGGCGAGGCCGGAGTGGTCGAGCTGCCGGAGGGCTATCTCGCCGCTGCGCGCTCGCTGACCCTCGCTCACGGCGCCCTGCTGATCGTCGACGAGATCCAGACCGGTGCCGGTCGTACCGGTGAATGGTTCGGGTTCAGCCACGAGGGCATCACCCCCGATGCGATCACCCTCGCCAAGGGCATCGGCGGCGGCTTCCCGATCGGCGCGCTGGTCACCTTCGGCAGCGCCAGTGCGCTCTTCACCCCGGGATCCCACGGTTCCACCTTCGGCGGCAACCCGCTCGCGACCGCGGTCGCGGATGCGGTCCTGGCCGAGATCGAGAGTGGCGGCCTGGTCGAGAACGCCGCCCGTCGTGGTCCCGAGCTGCGCGAGATCCTGCTCGGCATCGACTCGCCGCTGATCGACGGTGTGCGCGGACGTGGTCTGCTCATCGGCGTGGCGCTGACCGCGCCCGTCGCCGGTGAGGTCGTCGCGGCCGCCCAGGCGCGCGGTCTCATCGTCAACGCCGCCAACCCCGAGACGGTTCGCATCGCACCGGCTCTCACGATCGGCGACGCCGAGCTCGCCGAGTTCCGCGAGCTGTTCACGGCTTCGCTCGCCGACGTCCAGGCCTCTGCTGCCGGAAAGGTATCCGCATGACCCGCCACCTGCTGCGTGACGACGATCTGACCCCCGCCGAGCAGGCCGAGATCCTCGATCTCGCGATCGAGCTGAAGAAGGACCGGTGGGCCGACAAGAGCCTGGCCGGCCCCCAGACCGTCGCGGTCATCTTCGACAAGTCCTCCACGCGCACCCGCGTCTCGTTCGCGGTGGGGATCGCCGACCTCGGCGGTTCGCCGCTGATCATCTCGACAGCGAGCAGCCAGCTCGGCGGCAAGGAGACCCCGTCCGACACCGCTCGCGTCCTGGAGCGCCAGGTCGCGGCCATCGTGTGGCGCACGTATGCGCAGTCGGGTCTCGAGGAGATGGCGGAAGGTACGCGTGTGCCGGTCATCAATGCGCTGTCGGATGACTTCCACCCGTGTCAGCTGCTCGCCGACCTGCTCACGATCCGCGAGCACAAGGGCGACCTGAAGGGGCTCACGCTGACGTTCTTCGGAGACGGGCAGAGCAACATGGCGCACTCCTACGCGCTCGCCGGTGTGACTGCGGGCATGCACGTGCGCATCGCGTCGCCCGAGGACTACGCTCCTCGTGCGGATGTCATCGAGGCCGCCGATCGACGCGCCGCCGAGACCGGCGGGTCGATCACCCTCTTCACCGACCCGGTCGAGGCCTCTGCCGGTGCCGACGTCGTCGTGACCGACACCTGGGTGTCGATGGGCAAGGAGGAGGAGAAGCTCGCACGCATCCGCGACCTCGGCGGCTACAAGGTCACTCCGGAGACGATGACCCTGGCCGATCCTGAGGCGATCTTCATCCACTGCCTCCCTGCCGACCGCGGCTACGAGGTCGATTCCAGCGTGATCGACGGTCCGCAGAGCGTGGTCTGGGACGAGGCCGAGAACCGCCTGCACGCGCAGAAGGCGCTGCTGGTCTGGCTCCTCGGCAAGAAGGACGCGTGATGAGCGACGCGACGCACGAAGGCACCAACGAAGGCGCGCTCTGGGGCGCCCGCTTCGCCACAGGGCCCTCGCCTGAACTGGTGGAGCTGAGCCGTTCCACCCACTTCGACTGGATCCTCGCTCCGTACGACATCGCGGGCTCCCACGCGCACGCCACCGCGCTCGAAGCGGCCGGGTACCTGGAACCGGATGAGGCGCGGCGGATGCACGAGGGGCTGGACGCGGTCGCGCGCAAGGTCGCCGACGGCACTCTGCGCCCCGTGCCGACCGATGAGGACGTCCACGGCGCGCTGGAGCAGGCGCTGATCGTCGAGCTCGGGCCGGAGCTCGGCGGGCGGCTGCGTGCCGGTCGCAGCCGCAACGACCAGATCGCCACGCTCGTGCGCATGTACCTGATCGACCATGCGCGAGTGATCGCCCGCGACATCCTCCGGGTGATCGATGCCCTGGTCGCTCAGGCCGAGGCTCATCCGACGGCGATCCTTCCCGGCCGCACGCATCTGCAGCACGCACAGCCGGTGCTGCTCGCCCACCACCTGCAGGCGCACGGGTGGCCGCTGGTGCGTGAGCTCGAACGTCTCGTGGACTGGCGTCGTCGCGCCGGTGTCTCGCCGTACGGCGGCGGAGCGCTGGCCGGTTCCACCCTCGGGCTCGATCCGGCACTCGTGGCGACCGAGCTGGGCCTCGACCGCCCCGCGGAGAACTCGCTCGACGGCACGGCGGCTCGAGATGTCGTGGCGGAGTTCGCCTTCATCACGGCGATGACCGGCGTCGACATCTCGCGCCTGTCCGAGGAGATCATCCTCTGGAACACCCGCGAGTTCGGCTTCGTCACCCTCGACGACGGCTACTCGACGGGCTCGAGCATCATGCCGCAGAAGAAGAACCCCGACATCGCCGAGCTCGCTCGGGGCAAGTCGGGGCGTCTGATCGGAAACCTCTCCGGCCTGCTCGCCACCCTCAAGGGCCTCCCGCTCGCGTACAACCGCGACCTGCAGGAGGACAAGGAGCCGGTCTTCGACTCGGTGCAGACCCTCGAGGTGGTGCTTCCCGCGTTCGCCGGGATGATCGCGACGCTGCGTTTCGACACCGAACGGATGGCGGCGCTCGCGCCTCAGGGGTTCTCCCTTGCGACCGATGTCGCCGAGTGGCTCGTGAAGCGCCGCGTGCCGTTCCGGGATGCGCACGAGATCTCCGGTGCGCTCGTGCGGGCGTGCGAGGAGCGGGGGATCGGGCTGGAGGATGCTTCCGATGAGCTGCTGCTCTCGGTGTCGCCGCATCTCGTGCCCGAGGTGCGCGAGGTCCTCACGATCGAGGGCTCCGTCGGGTCGCGGACCGGGATCGGCGGCACCGCACCGGAACGGGTCGCCGAGCAGCGCGCGGAACTCGTCGCGCGCGCACAGGCGGCAGCCCACGCCCTCGGTATCTGACCGGAGGCTTCTGACCGGAGGCGCAGGCGGCCGCCGTCGCTGCCTGCTCAGTGCAGGTCGGCGTCGGCCTCCGACCGTTCCCAGCGCGTGAAGCGCACGGTGAGGCCGGCGCGGGTCGGTGCCGCGAGGAACGGACCGGCTGCCGCGGCTGCCTGTCCGTCGAATGGGGCGACCCTGACGAGTCGCCAGGGGCCGTCGTCGGCGCGGGCGCGAACGATCAGGGAATCCGCCCAGCGGCTGACGCGCACGGTGATCTCGCTCTCGAGCCACTCGTCGACGTGGCCGACGGACCAGTCGGAGACACCGGCTGTGACCACGGCGCCGAGTCCCAGATGGCCGTCGGCGTACTCGAGACCCGTCTTCACCCAGTGCTCCTCGTCGATGCGCACGAAGACGCCTGCCTGGTCGAACTGGCCGTCCCACGGTGCGCGGAAGGAGACCTCCATGGCCTCACCGACCCCGAGCGGGGCGAGCAGGGCGTGCTCGGTGTCGTGCACGAAGCCGTAAGCGGTGTGCCGCCAGGCATCGCTGCTCTCCACCGCGGTGACATCGAGCGGAGTCGTTCCGGCGGGTAGCGCGGCGGGGGAGGTCGGAGCGTTGGTCCAGGTTCCGTCGGACCAGGGGATCATGTGCGATTCAGGCATGATCTCAAGATATAACCAATTGACGCATAAGTCGAGGATTATTCGTGATATGGTTATGCCATGGTCATCGCGGTACTCGCAGACATCGTGGGTTCTCGTCGTCTCGACGATCGCACAGCCGCGCAACGCGTGCTCGACGACACCATAGCCGACGTCGAAGCAGACCTCCCGTTGGCGGCGCAGCCGCTCACGCCCACCGTCGGCGACGAGCAGCAGGGTGTCTATCTCGATCTGGCCGACGCCATGGTGTCGCTCCTGATGATCCAGCTGCGGCTGCCGGACGGTGTCGCCTTCCGCTTCGGCATCGGGGTGGGGGAGGTGCGCCCTGTCGAGTCCGTGCACGGTGAACTCGCCGACGGACCGGGCTGGTACGCGGCCAGAGCGGCGATCGAGACCGTGCACGCGCGAGAGAGTCGCGCCGTGCCGCGCACGCGGTCGTGGATTGTCGGATCATCCGGGCAGGATGAGGTCATGGAGAGCACGATCGCGGCATCGAACGCCTACCTCCTCGTCCGCGATGAGCTGGTGGGGGCGATGAGCGAGCGGGAACGACGGCTCGCCTACGGTCGTCTGCTCGGTCGATCCCAGCAGGAACTCGCTGCGGAAGAGGGCATCACCCAGCCCAGCGTCTCCAAGTCGCTGCGCAGTGCGGGAACGGCTGCGCTCATCGAGGGCGTAGCCGCGCTTCGAGGGGCGCGCGCATGATCGTCGCGGGGTTCCTCCTCCTGGCGGTCGGCGCCGCCGATCTGGTGCGTCAGTTCGCGCCCCGCCGCTGGGTCGGCTATCTCGTGATCGCCGTCATCCTGCTCCTGCTCGGCAGCGTCGGCGATGCCCTTCTTCCCATGGTGCTCGCCCTCGTCGTCGGCGCGCTCTGGGTGTGGTGCATGCCGACGGAGCGTCCGGCGCCCCTGGGGTTCTGGCCGGCCGTCCTGCTCGCGGTTCTGAGCGTCGGAGCCGTCGTCTGGCTCGGCGCCCGTTCCGACTCCGGTCTCATCGGTGCGATCTGGCACCTCCGGTCGCCGTTCGGGGAGGTTCCGTTCGATCTCGCCATGCTCGCGCTCGGTGCCGGGGTCTTCCTCCTCGAGTCGTCGAACCTCGTGGTGCGTGCGGCACTCGATGGCGAGCACACGTGGCTTCCCCGTGACCCGGCGATGCCGACCGCGGAGGCAGCACCTGTCGTGGCCGGAACCGTGGAAACAGGAACCACCGAAGCAGACACCGTCCAGGCAGACACCGTCGAGGAGGAGGGCGCCGAGACGGCACCCGCACCCCGCGATCCGCGCAGCGGCTTCAAAGGCGGTCGACTGATCGGACCGCTGGAGCGCATCCTCGTCCTCATCCTCACCCTCGCCGCGGCGTATCCGATCCTCGCCGCGATGCTCGCGGCGAAGGGCATCGTCCGATTCCCCGAGATCTCCCGCGATGGCGAGACCGGCGCCCGCGCCGAGTACTTCCTCGTAGGCAGTCTGGTGAGCTGGGTGATCGCGCTGGGTGCCGCGTTCCTGGTGTGGTGGGCGGCGCACAGCTGAGCGATCTCAACTCAGCGATCGATACCAGTCCAGCTTCTCCGCGAGGCGTCGCTGCTGCGCGAGGACCTCGGCGAGCTGCTGTTCGACCGTCGCCGCATGCTCTTCGAGGAGTGCGATCCGTTCGGGGATCGTCTCCTCGCTCCGACAGAGCTGTCCGTAGCGGCGCAGTCGTTCGACCGGCATGCCCGTCTCGCGAAGGCACTTGAGGAAGTCGAGCAGCCCGAGGTCGGCGTCGGTGTAGGCGCGATGCCCGCCGGCGGTGCGGGTGACCGTGGGCAGGATGCCTTCCCGTTCGTAGTACCTGAGCGTGTCGATGCTGAAGCCGGAACGCGCTGCGGTCTCCGCCGGGGTGTACGTCGTCATCTCCTGAGCATAGGTCTTGACCTGGAGTGCGCTCCAGGTTGCACAGTGAGGTCATGACCACTCGGAACGCACCCGCATCCCCGCTCGTCCTCGGCGCGATGTCCTTCGGCACGCTCGTCGACGAGGACACCTCCTTCGCCCTGCTCGACCGTTTCGTCGAGCGAGGCGGCACCTGGATCGACACGGCAGACTGCTACAGCTTCTGGGCGAGCGAGAGCGGACACGGGGGAGCGTCGGAGGAAGTCATCGGACGCTGGCTCGCGGCACGACCAGGCGCCCGGCAGCAGGTGCGCATCTCCACCAAGGTGGGAGCGGAGCCGCTGTGGCCCGGCTCCTGGCCCGAACACCGGACCGGGCTCTCGCCACGCGCGATCGGTGCCGCCGTCGAGGGGATTCTCGATCGCCTCGGCGTCGACAGGATCGACCTGCTCTGGTTGCACCAGGAGGACCGCGCCGTCGCGATCGAGGACACCGTCGACGCCCTGGCCGCGCTCACGTCCGCCGGCACGGTGACCCGTGTCGGCGCCTCCAACCATCCTGCCTGGCGCATCGAACGCGCCCGCGCTCACGCCAAGTCGATCGGCAGCGTCCCCATCGATGCCTTCCAGCTGAACAGCACCTACCTGCGCACCCGACCGGGCACCCTCCCACCCGGTGTGGCGCATCCCTTCGGCGTGCTCAGCGATGAGCAGCGGGACTTCGCCCGAGACAACGGCATCGAGGTGTGGGCGTACACGCCGTTGCTCTCGGGGGCGTATGACAACCAGGCCAAACCGGTACCCGAGGTGTACGACCACCCGGGGACCACGCGGCGGCTCGCGGTGCTGGAGGAGATCGCCGCCGCTCGCGGAGTCGGCAGAGGGCAGATCGTGCTGGCCTGGCAGCTCGCACGGGGGATCCGCCCCATCGTCGGGGGAAGCAGAGTAGAGCAGTTGGACGCCGCCATGGATGCGGCATCGATCTCGCTGACGGCGCAGGAGTTCGACCGTCTTGACACGCCTGTCTGAACGGAATTCGAGGCTGTACCGCGCTGATAGCCTGGAGCGCGTGTCAACTCCCGATCTGACGACCGCACCCCAGGCGATCGATCCCGCGTTCGAGAACGTGTGGGACGAACTCGTGTGGCGTGGCCTGGTCCATGTGTCCACCGACCAGGAGGCGCTGCGCGCCCTGCTCGCGGGAGACCCGATCACGTACTACTGCGGTTTCGATCCGACGGCGGCGAGTCTGCACCTCGGAAACCTCGTGCAGCTGCTCACGCTGCGTCGCATCCAGCTCGCCGGTCACAAGCCGCTCGGTCTCGTCGGCGGCTCGACCGGTCTGATCGGCGACCCTCGTCCGACGGCCGAGCGCACGCTGAACACGCGGGAGACGGTCGAGGACTGGGTCGGACGCCTGCGTGCCCAGGTCGAGCGCTACCTCAGCTTCGAGGGTGAGAACGCCGCCCGCATCGTGAACAACCTCGACTGGACGGCGCCGCTGAGCGCGATCGACTTCCTGCGCGAGATCGGCAAGTACTTCCGTGTGGGCACGATGCTCAAGAAGGATGCGGTCGCGGCGCGACTCAACTCCGATGAGGGCATCAGCTACACCGAGTTCAGCTACCAGATCCTGCAGGGCATGGACTTCCTCGAGCTGTACCGGCAGTACGACTGCGTGCTGCAGACCGGCGGCTCGGATCAGTGGGGCAACCTCACCAGCGGCACCGAGCTCATCCGCCGTGCCGAGGGGGCGTCGGTGCATGCCATCGGCACACCCCTCATCACGAACAGCGACGGCACGAAGTTCGGCAAGAGCGAGGGCAACGCCATCTGGCTCGACGCCGACATGTGCAGCCCGTACCGGATGTACCAGTTCTGGCTGAGCACCGCGGACTCCGACGTGATCGAACGTCTGAAGGTCTTCACATTCCTCACCAGGTCGGAGATCGAGGAGTACGCCGAGCTCGTGGCCGCGGAGCCGTTCCGCCGAGCCGCTCAGAAGAGGCTGGCGCTCGAAGTTGTGGCGACCGTGCACGGTGTGGCGGCGACAGCTGCCGTGCTCGCAGCTTCCGAGGCTCTCTTCGGACAGGGAGACCTGACCACGCTCGATGCCGAGACGCTCCGCACTGCTCTGGAGGAGCTGCCGAATGCGACCGTCGGCGCCGGCACCCCGGTGGTCGAGGCCCTGGTGTCGACGGGGCTCGTGTCGAGCCTGTCAGAGGCGAGGCGCGCGATCACGCAGGGCGGCGTCACGCTCGACGGCGAACGCGTCGACGACGAGACGGCGACGGTCCAGGGCTCGCTTCCCGGCGGGGTCTCCGTGCTCCGCCGTGGCAAGAAGACCCTCGCCGGCCTCTTCGTCGGCTGAGCCCGAGCTCGATGCCGTTCACGCCCAGTCACGCCCTGGTAGCGCTGCCGTTCATCCGCACGCCGCTCGTGCCGGCTGCGATCGCGATCGGCGCGATGACCCCGGACCTGCCGTTGTTCGTGCGTGGCGCAGGACTGAACTACTCGTTCACGCACACGTTCGGCAATGTCGTGTGGACAGGGCTTCTCGCGTTCGTGCTGTTCTTGATCTGGCGGGTCGTGCTCCGTCCGGCTGTTCCCGAACTCGCTCCGCTCTGGCTGGTTCGGCGGTTGCCTGAGGAATGGAATGACAGGGGTCTCACGGCGGCAGGAGCTGCAGTCGGTGTGGGGCGCACGCGCGCGTATCCGTTCCTGCTCGCGGCGTCGTTCGTGATCGGTGTTCTCTCGCACATCGTGTGGGACCTCTTCACGCATGAGGGACGGTGGGGCGTGCACCTGATCCCCGGCCTCGACGACATGTGGGGACCGCTGCCAGGGTTCAAGTGGCTCCAACACGGTTCGAGCCTGATCGGCCTCGGGGTCATCGGCATCTGGGCTCTGCTCCGGCTCCGTCGGCAGACACCGCGTCAGGGCGTAACGCAGTCATCGCCGCCGTGGGTGCGCGTGGCGTGGTGGATCTCGCTCCCCGGGTTCCTCGTCATCGCGTGGGTCGGGGGTCTCGTCGTCTTCGGCCCCCTCGACGCGGACTTCACCGTTCAGCACCTCGCGTATCGGGTGCTTCCTCCGGCCTGTGCCCTCTGGGGTGCGCTCACCGTGGCGCTCTGCATCGCGCTGTCGGTGCGAGGACGCCGTCACCAGACGGGCTGATCGGACCCCCAGGCGTGCGGGGCCGCGAACTCGAGTCCCGTCAGCGCGGGTCGAGCGGTCACCACTGCGCTCCCGTCGACACCGAACCGGGCGGCATGCGGCCGCACGTCGAACTCGACCTCGGCTCCGGCCATCCCGCGACGCGGCATCCCGAGCAGTTCCGCCGCGATGCGACGAAGCGATGTGCGGACCACGCACGAACGCTCCTCTCGGCGGTTCCCCCGGAGCAGAGAGGTCACAGCGGCAGCGAGCAGATAGCCCGCGCTGTGGTCGAGAGCCTGCGCGGGAAGTGCGCCGGGACGATCACCGTCGACCGATTCGATGAGCGCGATGCCGGATTCCGCCTGCACGAGGCTGTCGAAACCGGCTCGCTCCGGTTCCTCCGTGCCCCAGGCGCTCAGTTGCGCGACCACCAGGCCCGGGTATCGGCGCACGAGCAGGTCGGGGTCCAACCCCAGCCGGTCGAGTGACGCCGGACGGTATCCGAGCACGACGGCATCGGCCCGCGCGAGCAGATCATGGAAGCGAGCGCTCCGCGCGTCCAGCACGGCCGACCGTTTGCCATGGCCCGTATCGAGGTGCTGCCACTCCGGCTCTGGCAGCGTCGGCGGATCGATGCGCAGCACATCGGCACCGAGCAGGGCGAGTGTCCTCGTGCACACCGGGCCGGCGATGACCCTTGTCAGGTCGAGGACGCGCATGCCCTGAAGTGGTCGACGGCCCGCACGCACGGAAAGTCCAACGGCGGGTTGGTCGAGCGCATCGGACATCCCGTCCGGTCGGCTGATCTCCAGGAGCGGACGCTCTCTGGCGGCACGATCGAGGGCGGGATCCTCCGCAGCGACGACGACAGCGAGCCCGCCGGCAGCCGTGATCTCGCGGACGGCATCGTGAGAGTCCCGTTCGGCGAGGGTACCCCCGACGAGATCGCCGCCCGCACCGTCTCGCAGACCGAGTCCCGCACGCAGCGCCGCCGCGTGATGGGGATAGTTCCCGTGGGTGCGGATCCATCCGTCTGCTGTCCGCCAGAACCCTGAGTACTCGGACCAGACCGGGGGAGCGACGTCATCGATCGTCAAAACACGGTCACTGCGGAACGCGACCGCGATCCGATCCGGATCGAGCGAAGCCGGGACCCCGCCGGCAGCAAGCATGGCTGCGCTCACGCTCGCCCAGGCGAGGTCAGCGGTGGCCAGTCGCGAGGGAAGTGGGACCACACGGAGCGGTCGGACAGCGTCGTCGGCGTCACCGAGGCCGAGCTCCCGCCCGATGCGCGCGAGCAGCTGAGCTGCCGCCCGCCCCTCATGTGCGCCGCCGTCGGCGTCCATCGAGAACAGGCCTGGGGTGGGGAGGCGATCAGCTGAATCCGGCATGGCGTGATCGTACTGCGGGTGCGCATCGCCACCGAAACTGCCCCTGACCCGCAGGAAATCACTCGACGAGTCAAGGCGACACGCCCGGGTGGGGTGGCCCGATTTGCCAGATCCCCGGGACCCGCGTAACTTATTACTTGTTCGCCCCACAGGGAAGCGGAGGAGCCAAGAGCTTCACCCCCCTCAAGCGGAGAACCACTCCCGATCCACTCTCACTTGAGAGAACAGGCGCTTGCGTCTAGGATAGGGACTCCACCTCTTCTGCGGCTGTCATCAGCTGCGCTGCGGATCTCTGATTCGCACAGCGCGCCGATTTGACAAGCGGGACAAGGTGGGTAAGATAGAGAAGTTGCCCTTCGGGCCTGGCTGTGATGGCTGGGTCGTGGGAGCATCCGATCCTTGAGAACTCAACAGCGTGCACTTGTCAAATGCCAAATTATCCTCGTCTAGCTTCGGCTAGTTGAGAATTCCTTTGGATCAAAGACCAACCTCCTTGTGGGGTTGGCAATGGATGAAGTCAGCAATGAATTTGTCTCTTTGGTCAGCATCAAACTCGCTGCGTCACCGTTTTCCCGGTGGGGTATGCATTTCT